>DATLVU010000051.1:0-37695 GCA_035577025.1 Gemmatimonadales bacterium | reverse complement strand
TCCTCGTAGGTGGAACGCGCCAGCTGCAGCAGCTCCTCGAACTTGCCGGCCGGGAGCACGGTCGGCTCGTTCGCCTCCAGCACGACGTCGAGAAAGCGCTCCAGGCCCTGAAGCTCCTGGCGGTGCGCGGCCTCGAGCTCTCTGAGAAACGCATCGTATCCCTCCCGCCCGTGCGTCTCCAGGAACTCCGCGCGCCGTTTCCAGAACTGTCGCTCCGCGGTCCGGCGCACGAAGTCGTAGCGGTGCTTGATCAGGTCGTATTGGAGGGGATACAGCTTCTTGGCCTTGACCAGCACCTGCTCGCGCACGCCGACCTTGCCGAAATCGTGGAGCAGCCCGGCGTACCGGATCTCGCGTATCTGCTCTCGCGTGAATCGCACCGCGCCGTAGGCGCCGTCCTGCGCGCGGTCGACGACCGTCGCGAGGCTGACCGTCATGCTGGCCACCCGGCCGGAGTGGCCGAACGTGGTCGGATCGCGCTGCTCGATCGCGTGCACCGCCGCCTTCACGAACCCCTCGAACAGGCGCTCGATGTCGTCGTACAGCCGGCTGTTCTCCATGGCCACCGCGGCCTGACCGGCCAGCGCCGTCACGAGCTCCACGGTGCGCTTCGAGTAGGGCACGACCTGTCGTTCCACGTCGGCCGGATCGGCGAGCACGGCCTCCGGGTCGCGCTTGCGATTGATCAGCTGGAGGACGCCGAGCACTTCCTCTTTGTGATCTTTCATCGGGATGACCAGCATGGACTTACTGCGGTAGCCGTAGCGCTCGTCAAAGGATCGGTTGATGCCGTATTCCACGTCCGGCGGCAGGAAGTAGGCATCATCGATCACGAGTGGCTCGCCGGTGACCGCCGTGTACCCCGCCAGGCTGGTGCGGTCGACCGGAATCGTGAACTCGATGAAGGGCGCTTCGGGCTTGGAGAAGGTCTGTGCCAGCCGGAAGCGCAGGCGCTTCGGGCCCTGTTCACTCGTTTCAACGAGGTAGAGGCTGCCGGCGTCGGACGAGGTGATGCGCCGGGCCTGGGTGAGAATCAGGTCCAGGAGGGCCTTCAGATCCCGCTCGGTCCCGAGCGCCACGCCGATGCGGGTGAGCTCGCCGATCTCGCGGCTGCGGCTGGCTGCCTCGCCCCGCGCGCGCGCCGTCTCCATCCTGGCGGCCGCTTCCCGATAGCCCGCCCGCACGGCCACGAGCAGCTGGCGCGGGCCGAGCGGATGGGGGACGAATCCAGACAAGAGCTCGGCCGGCATGGCCGACGGGAGATCCTCTTCCCCGGCGCGGCCCAGCGCCACGATCGCCCCGCCGGCATCCACGAAGGCCCGAAGCACGTCGAGCGGAAAGATCGAGCGGCATTCGGAGTCGAGCACGAACACCGTGGGCCGCTCGTCCACCGCGAGGTCTCGCGGCACTCGAGCGGCCCGGGCCTCGATCTGCGCCGTTTCGAGGACCGGTCGAACGCCCGCCGGATCCCAGGCGGGCGAGTGGAGGAGCAGGTATTTCACGACGAGATGCGCGACGCGGACGCCTGCGCCCGCGTCACCTCACGAGTTCTTGACGCGTTGGAGTCCCTGTTGTGCCTCGGCGTACTCCGGGAAGACCGCCAGCGCCCGCTGGTACATCTCGACCGCCTTGTCCTTCTGCCCGCGGTCCTGATAGAGCAGCGCCTTGGAGTAGAACGTCAGCGCCTCCGTCGGGATCTGGCGGCTCATTCGCTGGTCGGACGCCTGCTTGGGCAGCGGCGGCAGGTTGGTGTCCTTCATGAGCCGCGCCGCCACGTTTCGGATGATGTCGAAGAGGTGATCCCGTTGCATCCGGTCCGACTCGACCTTCACGATCTCGCTCGTCTCGACGTTCACGAGACGCGCGTCGAGGCGGAAGTCGCCGTAGAAATCGATGAACGTGCCGGTGATCACGTAGCGCGCGCCCACGAGCTTGCCGACCTTCGCCGCCGTCTGCGGGTCCACCCGGCCGGTGGCGCCGAGGTTCTGCTCGTCGAGGAGCTTCTGGATCTCGGCGCGCTCCACGACGCGCGCGGCGGGATTGGCCGCCAGCTCCGAAATGAGCATTCCTGCGATGCCCTTCTGGAGCGCGTCGAAGTTCTCCTTGTCCTGCCCGTACGACCCGCTGTTGTCGAAGGGCATCACGGCGATGCCCGGCCGGCTGTCCTGCCCCCCCCGACCCTGCGCGCCCAGCCCGCGCCATCCTCCTGACGCGGCCAGCGTGAGCGACACGCCCATCGCAAGCCAACGCGAACGCATATGAGTCACTCCTTACCTCAGAGAGTCAGTGTCGTGCCTTCTTGCGCCGCCAGCACTTCGGCGGGCAGGCCCTTCGATCTCGCCTGGCGCCGCGCCGCCGCGAGCAACGCGTCGATCGCTTCGTCGCCGTGCTCGGGCTCGTGGTGGAACAGCACCAGCCGTTTTACCCCGGCATCTCCCGCGAGCGCCACGGCCTCCTCGAAGGTCGAATGGCCCCACCCCCGGTGCTCTTCCAGCTCCTCGGGCGTGTACATCGCGTCATGAATCAGGAGCTCCACGCCCTTCAAAAACCCAACGAGATCCTTACGCCACGACGGTCCCGTGTTGTAATGACCGCCCGGCCCCAGCTCGTTGTCCGTGACGTACGCCATGCTCGGTCCGCCCGCAGTGGGCGTGAGCCGGTAGCCCAGCGTCGTGCCCGGGTGACGCAGCTGCATCGACTGCACCCGGAACGGGCCCACGGTGAACTCCCCGGGTTCGACTTGTTGCACGGTGAGCTTCGCCGACAGCGCGTCGAGGGGGACCGGGAAGACGGCCGGATCCATTTGCTGACGCAGAATCGCCTCGAGCGATGTCGTTCCTTGACGCGAGCCCCAGATGCGCACGGCGTTGCCCGGTGCGAAGAACGGCTTGAAGTGTGGCAGCCCCTGGATGTGGTCCCAGTGCGCGTGCGACAGGAGGATCTCGGCGTGTACGGCTCCGTTCTGACCTTCCACGAGCTCGCGTCCCAGGGCCCGGATCCCCGTGCCGGCATCGAGGATGACCAGCTGTCCGCCCCCCTCCCGTCGCGCACCTCCCCCGGCCGAGCCCTCGACCGCGACGCACGGCGTGTTGCCCCCGTAGCGCGCGGTGTGGGCTCCGGGGGTGGGGATGGAGCCGCGTGTCCCCCAGAAGGTCACCGTGTAGGCCATCCGTGCCGGCAACGCCGTTTACCCTTGCGCTAAGTTATGGAAAATTATGGACGTAGAACAAGCCGCCGCCTCACCCGGCCCTCGTGACCCACCTCACGACCGGCCGGCGGATGCTTCCAGCGCGGCGCGGTCGCGGATCAAGATCTCGCGGCGACTGATCTCGATGTACCCCTTCTCCACCAGCTCCCGCATCGTTCGGCTGACGGTCTCACGCGAGGAGCCGATCATCTGGGCGATGGTGTGGTGCGTCAGGCGACGCGTGATGCGCTCCGAGCCTGCCTCGTCGGCCAGCTCGAGGAGGAGCTGGGCCACCCGGCCGTTCACATCCAGCAGCACGAGGCTCCCGACCTTCTCGTCCACGCGCCGGAGCCGGCGCGACAGCTCGCGCAGGAGCCCCATAGCGATGCCCGGGGATTGCTGCAGGATCGCCTGAAAGTCCTCGCGCCGAATCACGAGCAGGTTCGAGTCTTCCATCGCGATCACGTGGGCCGAGCGTGGCTCCTCGTCAATGAGGGACATCTCGCCGAAGAAGTCGCCTTCACCCAGCACCGAGAGGATCACTTCGCGTCCATCCTCGCCGATGAGCACCACCTTCACCTGTCCTTTGGCGACGACGTACAGGGCATCCCCCGGGTCGTCCTCGAACAGAATGACGGAGTTGCGTGGGTAGCTGCGTTCGCGCGTGATGTCGGCGACCCGTTCGAGCTCGGCGGGCGCCAGTTGGCTGAAGAGCGGGACCTTCTGGAGGATGGCGGTAACCGACACGATAGCGGGCCCTGGGGCTCGAGCTTGGGGTTGGCGGCTGGTTTGTGGTGGGGCAAGCTTACGTCCTGGCGGCGCCGGTGTCAATTCGGAGCAGGGGTCGCCGCTTGCTGCCAACTCGTGGTGCCAGTTATATTTCCGCTCTTCGTGTCGTTCGACTTTTAGTCAAGGATCGAGTCCAGTGAAACCCGGGATTCACCCCAAATATCGGCGGGCGACCGTACAATGCGCCTGCGGAAATACCTTCGTCACGAGCTCCACCGTGCCCGTGATCCACGTCGAGGTCTGTGCCAAGTGCCACCCGTACTTCACCGGCAAGCAGAAGCTCATGGATACGGCCGGGCGGGTGGAGCGGTTCCGCCAGAAATACCGGGCCGACAAGGTCTCAGGCTGACCCATGGAGGCCCGACTCCGCCAGGCGCTCGCGCGGGCGGAGGAGGTCGCCCGCGAGCTGGCCGACCCCGAGACCGCGCGGCAACCGGCCAGGCTGAAGCAACTGGGCCGCGAGCACGCCCGACTCGACCAGATCCGCCTGACCCACGACCGGCTCGAGCGGCTCCAGGGTGAGCTGGCCCAGGCGCGCGAGGTGCTCCAGGACCGTGATCCCGAGCTGTCGCAGCTAGCGCGCGCCGATGTCGAGCGCCTGCGCCCGGAGATCGGTCAGCTCGAGCGGCGCCTCACCGAGCTCCTCACCCCCGCGGATCCCCTGGCTGATCGCGACGCCATCGTGGAGATCCGCGCCGGCACGGGGGGCGACGAAGCCGCCCTGTTCGCCGCCGACTTGTTCCGCATGTACACCCGGTTCTGCGAGCGGCGTGGCTGGAAGGTGGAGGTCGTTTCGCTCTCCGAGGGAAGCCTCGGGGGTCTCAAGGAGGCCATCTTCACGGCGCGGGGCCCCGGCGTCTACGGCACGCTGCGCTACGAATCGGGCGTGCATCGCGTCCAGCGCGTCCCCGTGACCGAGGCGCAAGGGCGCATCCATACGTCTGCGGCTACCGTCGCGGTGCTCCCCGAGGCGGAGGAGGTCGACGTGAAGCTCGAGGATAAGGACCTCCGGATCGACGTGTTCCGCTCGCAGGGGCCCGGGGGCCAGAGCGTCAACACCACCGACAGCGCCGTCCGCATTACGCACCTGCCGACCAATCTCGTGGTGCAGTGCCAGGACCAGAAAAGCCAGTTGCAGAACAAGATCAAGGCGCTGGAGGTGTTGCGCTCGCGACTCTTGGACAAGATGCTGGCAGAGCAGGAGGCGGCCCGCGCGCGCGACCGCCGGGCCCAGGTCGGCACCGGGGACCGCTCCGCGAAGATCCGGACATACAACTTTCCGCAGAACCGGGTCACTGATCACCGCATCCACTATACGGTGCACAACCTTTCAGAAGTGCTGGACGGCGATCTCGATGACCTGATCGGCGCGCTGCGGCTCGCGGGCGAGAAGGAGCGGCTCAGTGCTTGAAGTCACCCTCGCGGACGCGCTGGGCGACGCGGCCCCGCGACTCGCGTCCTCGGGAATCGCGGACGCGCGGCGCGAGGCGCGCGCGCTCTGGGCCGCCGTCGCCGGCGCGCAGATGACGCCCGGAGACGTGTGGCTCGCGCGTGGCGGCGCGCCCACTCCCGATGTGGCTTCCCGCTTTCAAGACGTGGTCGCGCGCCGTGCGGGGGGAGCTCCGTTCGCGTACGCCGTCGGGAAGACGGACTTCCGGACGCTCGATCTCGCGATCGATTCCCGCGCCCTGATTCCGCGTCCCGAGACCGAGGGCCTCGTCGACCTGGTCCTGCGGACCCTGCGGACACCGAACACCGGACCCCGGAAACCCGGGGGTACCGTCGCGGATATCGGTGCGGGCTCCGGTTGCATCGCACTCTCGCTCGCCGTGGAGGGAGCGTTCGACCGGGTCATTGCGGTGGAGCGTTCACCTGCCGCCGCCGCGCTTGCGCGAGAGAACGTCGCGCGGGTGCGGCCGCTCGTCCCGGTCGAGATCCGCGAGGGCGACCTGCTCGCGCCCCTCACAGGTGAACGGCTGCGCGCGATTGTCTCCAACCCACCCTATCTGACCGAGGCGGAATACGGGGACCTCGATCCGGCGGTACGTTCCTGGGAGCCGCGGGACGCCCTGGCCAGCGGCCCGGATGGACTCAACGCGACGCGCGCGCTGCTCGCAGGCGCGCGGCCGTTCCTCGAGCCTGGCGGGTTCCTCGCGCTCGAGATCGACGAGCGACGCGCGGATGCCGTGCGCGCGCTCGCGCAGGCCTGTCGCTGGCCCCATGTGGCGGTGTACGACGATCTATTCGGCCGGCCACGCTACCTGCTGGCCGCCCTCGAGGAGGACGCGTGATCGACCAGAAGGCGCAGGAACTCGGACGGCTCCTGGGTCAGAGCGAGGAGTACAAGGCCCTGCTTCGGGCGAGCGACCGCATGAAAGAGGACGCGACGTGCCGGGGACTGCTCGCCGAGGTCGAGCGCATCGCGGGGACGATCGAGAAGGCGTCGCAGGAAGGTAAAGAACCCACAAAGGACCAGGTGGAGCAGTACGACCGCGCGCTTCAGAGCGTCCAGGGAAATCCGGTGTATCAGCAGGTCGTGGCGGCGCAGGCGAACTTCGAGAAGATGATGGCCAAGGTCAACGCGCGCATCTACGAGGGGATGAAGCAGGGGGCGGCGAGCCCCATCATCACCCTGGGCTAGATGTTCATCGTGGTGGAAGGCCCCGAGGGGGCGGGGAAATCGACCCTGGCACGCTGGCTGGGGACGCGCTTGTTGGCCGAAGGCCTCTCGGTGGTGACGGTCCGGCAGCCCGGGGGGACGCCCGTCGCGGAGGCGGCGCGCAAAGTGGCGCTCAAGTTTCCGCACGCGATGTCTCCGGTCGCGGAGCTGTTTCTCTTTCTCGCGGCCCGTGCGGACTTGGTCGAGCGCGTGATCCGGCCGGCGCTCGATGCGGGGCAGGTCGTTGTGGCTGACCGCTTCGACCTGTCGACGATGGCGTACCAGGTGGCGGGGGCGGGCTTGCCCGCGGCGCAGGTTTCGCAGGCGATCCGGCTCGCCACGGGCGGGTTGGTGCCGGACGTGACGCTCGTGCTGGATGTCCCGGTCGAGTTGGGGCGCGCCCGGCAACGGGCGGCCCGGAAGACGCAGGACCGCATCGAACGGCAGGACGACGCGTTCCATGAACGCGTGCGCGAGGCGTACCGCCGGGCCGTGGGGCCGGGTGTGGTGCACCTCGACGCGACGCAACCGAAGAAGGTCGTGCAAGACGCCGCGTGGCGCGAGGTCACCGCGGCAACCGCGCTCTCAACGCGAGGCATCTCATGAAGCTGCGCAACGTCATCGTGGTCACCGCGGCGGCCGGTCTGGCGCTGGCGACGGGTGGGTGGTTCCTCCAGCACGAGGCCGAGCCCACGGGTTCCGTCTACCAGCAGGCGCGCCTGTTCGAGGACGTGCTCGCCCACGTCGCCGATTTCTACGTCGACTCGATCGACGAGCGGCGGCTGTACCAGATGGCGATCGACGGAATGCTGGACCAGCTGCACGACCCGTATTCGGTGTTCCTCAAGCGGGACGATTTCCGCGCGCTCAATGAGCAGACCACCGGCAACTACGGCGGCCTGGGCATCCAGATCGAAGTGCGGGACGGTTGGATTACGGTCGTGGCCCCCTTGCCCGATACGCCCGCCGAGCGCGCCGGCATTCAGTCTGGCGACCAGATCACCGCGCTGGACGCCCGGTCGACGGAGGGCTGGAAGCAGGACCAGGCCGTGAAGGAGCTGCGTGGCCCCGCGGGCAGCCCCGTCGAGCTTCGCGTTCGCCGCGTCGGCATCGAGCAGCCGCTCACCTTCAAGCTCACCCGGGCGACGATCCACGTGCGCTCGGTGCAGGTCGCCATGATGCTGGACGACAAAGTCGGCTACGTCCTGCTCACGACGGTGAGTGAGACGTCGGCGCCGGAGTTGACACAGGCCATCGCGGACCTCGCCAAGCAGGGCATGAAGTCGCTGATTCTCGATCTGCGGAGCAATCCTGGTGGCGTGCTCGATCAGGGCGTCGCGGTGAGCGAGCTGTTCCTCGACCCCGGCCAGGAAGTGGTGGAGACGCGCGGGCGCGCGCCCAACATCTCGAGGACCTACCGCGACTCGAAGCCGCAGCCGTGGCCGAACCTCCCGATCGTCGTGCTCGTGAACGGGTTCAGCGCCAGCGCTGCGGAGATCATTGCCGGCGCGCTCCAGGATCACGACCGGGCAGTGGTAGTGGGCACGCCGACGTTCGGAAAGGGACTGGTCCAGTCCCTCTGGCAGCTCACGCCTGAGACGGCCTTGAAGATCACGACGGCGCGCTGGTATACGCCCAGCGGGCGCACGATTCAGCGGAAGAGCAAGAACGAGGAGGACCAGGTGGCGCAGGCCGAAGCCGCCGAGTTGGGGCGCGACACGACCAAGACCGATTCCACGCAGGTCTTCCACACGGATCGCGGGCGCGTCCTCTTGGGCGGCGGCGGCATTCGCCCGGACCTGTTCGTAACGCCCGATACGTTCGACACGGCCGAGCGCTCGTTCATCAGGGCGCTGGGCAACAAGATCACCACTTATCAGGATGTTCGGACGGGCTACGCGCTCGAGGTCAAGACGTCGGGTCGGATCAAGAGCCCGACGTTCGCGGTCACCCCCGACATGGCGGATGAGGTGATCAAGCGTGTCCGCGCGCGCGGGGTCGCCGTGCCCGACAGCGTGCTGGCGGGAGCGCGTGAGGTGATTTCGCAGGACCTGGGCTTCGAAATCGCGCGCTATGTGTTCGGCCGCTCGACAGAAGTGCGGCGCCAGCGGGACGAGGATCGGCAGGTGCGCGCGGCCTTGGGGCTGGCCCGCCGTGCCAAGACGCCCCAGGATCTGCTCGCCATCGCCATGGCACAGCCCGCGGCGACGAACCGGAACTAAGGCGCATGACGGGGCGGCGGCGCCCCCCGCTGAGGCGGACCGGGGCCCCCCGCCCCGTGGTCGGCATCGTTGGACCGGGGCGTGCGGGGGTGGGATTGGCCCTCGCGCTCGCCAAGAGCGGGCACGACGTCCGGTTGCACGGCCGCAGCAAGAAAGCGGTGCCTCAGCCGCTCACCCTCACCGTTGGGCCGGAAAACGAGCCGCCCGCCTGGATCGCCCAGGCGGGCGTTCTCATTCTCGCGGTCAAGGACGATGCGATCACGCCCCTCGCCGGCATGTTGGCGCGCACCGGGGTGGTCCGGCCGGACCACGTGGTGCTGCACCTGTCCGGGTCACAGGGACAGGAGGCGCTCACGCCCCTCGTGGGATCGCGTGCCGCGCTGGGGTCGTTCCACCTGCTCCAGACAATCTCCGAGCCGGAGGGGGCGGCGGAACGGCTCAAGGGGACGTGGGCCGCCGTTGAAGGCATGCCCCGCGCCGTGGAGGTCGCCGAAGGGCTGGCGCGAGATCTGGGCATGCGACCGTTTCGACTTCCGTCAAACGCCAAGGCGATCTACCACGCGGGCGCGGTGTTCGCGTCGAACTATTTCGTCGTGGTCGAGGCGGTGGCTCAGCGTCTGCTCCGACACGCGGGACTGTCCGACAGAGACGCGTGGGAGGCGCTCCGCCCCCTCGTGGAGGGCACCCTCGAGAATCTCGCGCATCAGCCACCGATGGCCGCCCTCACGGGACCGGTCGCGCGCGGCGACGAGGCGACCGTGCGCCGGCACCTCGAGGCGCTGACGTCCGACGATGCGGCGCTGTATCGCGTGCTGGGGCGGGCCGCGCTCGAGCTCGCACAGAAGCGGGGGATGGATGCGGCGACCGCGGCGCGCGTGGCCGCGGCGTTGGCTACTGATCTACCACCCGTACTCCGGCCGGGGGGGAAAACGTGAGCTCGCGTCCGGGGACGCCCCCGTTCACCTTGAGGTCCGTCAGGATCACCGTGCGCTCCTGACCAGACGCCTCGCTGATGTCCAGGCGATGCACCAGCCCGTCGTCCTTCCCCACCCAGATCACCGCCGCGCTGTAGGGTTGGTCGGGTTTCTTCGGCACGAGCCGGATGACGTCCACGACGTGGTGGTCGAGGGAGTCCACCCTGACGTAGTGCGCGGTGTACCGCTCGTGCGGCTCCTCCACGAACTGGCCGATCAGATTCGGCCCGGTCGTGCCGTACTCGGGGATGCGGGAGCGGATCACCTGCCCGGGCGTGGTGCTCGGCGTGTACAGCCACAAGAAGCGCCCATCCGCCACGATGCGATCGCCTTTCGGGTCGGTGAACCGCATCGCGAACCGGCTGGGGCGCATCTGATAGAGCCGGCCGTGAGTCGTGTCCGGCGCGCCGATCATCGGATTCGTGATCACCTGTACGAACTCGGCGGAGAAGGTCGCGATGGTCTGGTAGGTCTGGCTCGCGTGATCGAGGGCGGGCCATGGATCCTGGGCGACTAGACGGCTAGACGGATAGACGGCTAGTAGTATCGCGCCGAGGGCGAGCGGCACCGCGCAGTGCTGGTCTTTCACGATCTCTCTAACCGTCTAGCCGTCTAGCCGCCTACCATCGCCGGCTCGGCGACGCGGCGGCCGATCACATCCGCGATCACCCGGATCTCACGCATCAGTTGCGCGAACTGCTCGGGGAACAGTGTCTGCGCGCCGTCGGAAAGCGCTTGCTCCGGGTTCGGGTGCACTTCGACCATGATCCCGTCCGCGCCCGCGGCCACCGCGGCACGGGCCATCGGGATCACCTTGTCGCGCAGCCCGGTTCCGTGGGACGGGTCCGCGATGATGGGCAGGTGCGACAGCTTGTGCACGACGGGAATCGCGGTGAGGTCGAAGACGTTTCGCGTCGCGGTATCGAACCCACGGATGCCGCGTTCGCACAGGATCACGTCGTGGTTCCCTTCCGCGAGCACATACTCGGCGGAGAGCAGCAGCTCCTCGATCGTCGCGGCCATGCCCCGCTTCAGGAGCACCGCTTTCTTCGCTCGGCCGGCGGCCTTGAGGAGGGTGGAGTTTTGCATGTTGCGGGCGCCGATCTGGATGATATCGGCCACTTCCGCCACGTAGCTCACGCCCTCGGGGTCCATCGCCTCCGTGCAGATCAAGAGGCCCGTCTCCTCGCGCGCCTTGGCGAGCAGCTTGAGTCCCGGCCGGCCCAGTCCCTGGAACGCGTAGGGAGACGTCCGCGGCTTCCAGGCGCCGCCGCGCAGGATCACCGCACCCGCTTCCTTCACCTGGCGCGCCGCTTCGATGATCTGCCGTTCGCTCTCGACGGAGCAGGGCCCGGCGATCGTCACGACCTCGGTCCCCCCGACCGACACGCCGCCCGGCAGCCGGACGACGGTGTTCTCCGCCTTCCATTCCCGGCTCACCTGCTTGTACGGCTTCGTGACGTGGATGACGTCCTGCACGCCGGGCAGGCCTTCGAGCCGCGAGGCGTCGACGCGCCCGTCGTTGCCCACGAGGCCCACGGCGGTGCGCTGCGCGCCGGGCATGGGGCGCGCCTTGTAGCCCATCTCCTCGATTACGGCGATGACACGGCGGACTTCGGCTTCCGTGGCGCCGTGTCGCATCACGATGAGCACCGCTACTTGCCTCCCCCTTCGCCTCCGATGGTGAACCGATCGCCATCCCGGGCCGCCGTGATCCGGCCCGTGAACCGCGTCCCGGCCGCTCGGGCCGGGTCCGAAGTTTCTACCGGGGGATAGAAGTGCGTCAAGACGAGGTGCCGCGCGCCGGCCTCTTTGGCCAGGTCACCCGCCTGCTCCGGCGTGAGATGGATGTCGAGCGCCATCTCCTTGGGGAGCGAGCACTCCGCGAGCAGCACGTCCGCTCCGCCCGCCCACCGCGCGAGCTCGCTCGACGGCCCTGTATCGCCAGTATAGACCAGCCGGCCTTCGGGCGCGACGAGCGACAGCGCGACGCTCTCGGGCGTGTGCGGCACGGGAAACGTCTCGAGGCTCACGTCCTTGTCGAGCGGGAACGGCTCGCCGTCTTGCACGTCGAGAATCCCGATCGGGAATCCCGGGTCGAGCAGCCAGGGCCCGTACCCCTCGGCGAGCTGCTTGATGAGCCGCACGACGCCGCGCGGGCCGAGGATTACGAGCGGTTCCTGGCGCGGGGGCTGCGCGACGTACTTGAGGGCGTAGACGAGCATCGGGAGCTCGCCCCAATGGTCCGGATGGAAATGGGACACGATGACGTGGCTCACCTGCTGCCAGGGCAGATCGAACTGGGCGAGCCGGTGCAGGGTGCCCGCGCCGCAGTCCAGGAGGATCTTGAGGCTCCCTCGTGCCACCCAATGGCACGCCGACGTACGCGTTGCCGAGGGCGCGACCGTCCCCGTGCCGACGGTGACCAGGTCCACTTACGCGGGTTCCATCTGGCCGAGGCGGACGCCCACGATGGTGGAAACACCGGGTTCCTGCATCGTGACGCCGTATACCGCGTCGGCCGCCTGCATGGTGCGCGGATTGTGAGTAATAACGATGAACTGCGTCTGGTCCTTGAACTCCGCCAGCAGCCGCACGTAGCGACCCACGTTGGCGTCGTCGAGCGGGGCGTCCACCTCGTCGAGCAGGCAGAAGGGGCTCGGCTTGGTGAGAAAGATCGCGAACAGGAGCGACACGGCCACCAGCGTCCGCTCGCCGGACGACAGGAGGTGGATCCGCTGCGTGCGCTTGCCGCGTGGTGCGGCATGAATTTCGATCTCGCTCTCGAGCGGCTCGTCTTCGTTGGCGAGGCGCACGTCGCATTCGCCCCCGCCGAACAGCGTCTGGAACACGGTGCGGAAGTTCTCGCGCACCTTACCGAACGATTCGAGAAACATGGTCTTGGCGGTCTGATCGATTTCCCGCGCGGCTTGCTGGAGCGACTGCCGCGCCGCCACGAGATCGTCGCGTTGGGTCATGAGGAACTCGAGGCGCTTGGTTTCTTCGGCGTGCTCGTCCATCGCGAGCGCGTTCACCGGGCCGACCCCGTCGATCGCGGCCCGCAGTCGCTCATCCTCCTGACGCAGCCACTCGAGATCGCCCTCGACCTCCGGTGCGTCCGCGAGCAACCGCTCGAGCGGCTTGCGCCACTCGGCTTCCACGCGCGCGACCACCCCCGCGCGACGGCCGAGCACTTCGGTCCGCTCGAGCTCGAGCTTGTGCTCCTCCGCGCCCCGCGCATCGAGGGCCCGTCGGACTTCGTCGAGCACCGACTCCGCCTGGGCCAGGCTCGCCTCCGACTGCTCGACCTGAGCTTCCGCGTCCCGCGCCGCCCGTTCGAGGGCGCCGAGTGCGTGGCGCCGCTCCTTGAGCGTGTCTTCCCATTGCGCCCGTTGCGCCGTGAGGGTCGCGGCCTCGCGCTCGAGCTCGTCCATCTCCCGCGCGAGCGCGGCCGCCTGGTCCCGGGCCTCCTGCGCCATCGCTGCCGCCCGGCTCGAGCGCTCCTGGGCGGCCGCCAGCCGTGCTTCGACTTGGGCGGCGTCCACTTGCCATTGCACACGCTGCTCGCGTGCCGCTTCCTGTTGCGCTTCGAGATCCGCCAGCCGCGCCCGCTCGCCGCCGAGCCGCTCATCCAGACGGACGCGGTCGACCTCGTGTTGCTCGAGTCCTTCGTGCAGGGTCGCGAGGCGAGCCTCGACCTGCTCGAGCCGCGCCGAGAGACGCTCGACTTGCATCGTGACATCCGCCGCTTCCCGCTGCGCGTGCGCCGCCGCACGTTCCGCGTCGCCTTTCACGGCGCCGGCCTCGAGCTCCTCCTGGCGGGCCCGCTCGGCGCGCGCTCCCGCCTCGACGAACGTGGCTTCGGCCGCGGAGAGCTCGCCCACCGTCCGCTCGAGCGCCGCGGCGGTCGCGCCACGGCGGGTCTCCGCCTCGCGGGCGTCCTGGTTGAGCGTCTCGAGCTCGGCGCGCCGCTCCAGGGGCCCACCGCCGCCGGCGCCGTTCGTTCCCGCGAGGAACACCGCGCCGTTTGCCCGGCGCAGCGCATTCCCGCCCTCGAGCACTTCGTGCCCCGCGAGCAACGCGCGCACCCAGGCGGCCGCCGGTCCGTCCACGCGCAGGGAGTCCTGCAGCGGATGCCCGTCGGCGGCAAGCCGGGGGCCCGGGACGGCCGGTAACAGAACCAGCGGACCCGGTTTGGCGCTCGTGTGCCACTGGCGGATGGCATCGACCGCCGCGGCGTCGCGGACGAGCACCGCATGCAGCCACTCGCCCAGCAGCTGCTCGGCGAGCGTCGCGTCGCTCCGGCTCGTGCGCACGAAGTCCGACAGCGGGCCGATCACTGCGTCGCCGAACTGCGGCTTGGCCTTGAGCAGCGCGCGGGCAGCGGGCGCGAGGCCGACGCGCTCACGCTCGAGCTCGGCGAGCGCGTCGCGCCGTGCCGCCACCTGCGCCAGTGTCTCCTCCGCCTGGCGGCGAGCCGTCCGCTCATGCGTCTCTTGCTCCTTGAGCTCCGCCACGCGCCGGCGCGCGCCCTCGAGCGCTTCGACGGCCTGGACCGCCTCGTGCGCTTGCGTTGCGGCGCGATGCGCGAGCGTGCGCACTTCCATCGTGGCTGCCCGCTCCGCCGCGTCGCGCGTCAACCGCTCCTGCGCCGCCTGCGCCACCTGCTGGCGGAGCTCGGCCCGCTCCCGTTCGAGCGCCGCGCGCTCGCCCTCGAGCGCCCGGTACCCCTCGGCCCGGCGCTGCAGGTCTTCTTCGAGCTCACGAACGGCGTTGCGCTGCGCGAGCAGCCCGTCACGGCCGGCCTGCTCGAGCGCGGTGCGCCCGGCGAGCTCCCGACTGACGGACGCCAGGTCCCGCTCGGCCGCCCCGTGCTCGGCGGCCGCGGCCTCGCGTTCTCGCTCCGCCTGCACGGCGCGCGCCTCCTCCTGCTCGCGCCGTTGCCCCGCCGTGGCTCGGCGTTGCCCGGCGTTGCGTAGCCGCTCCGCCGCCAAGGCGAGATCGCCCTCGAGCCGCCCCACTTCCAGCTTGGCATCCGCCAGGCGCCGCTCGACTTCCGTGCGACGGGCCTCGCCCGTGTGCCGTGCCTGCGCCCGTGCCTCCCGCTCGCGCTCCGCCTCCGAGAGTCGCCCGCGCTCGGCGGGTAGGGCGGTCGCCAACTGCTCCGCGCGCTGGCCGAGGCCACCCAGCGCGAGATCGAAATCCTCGAGCTCGCGGCGCACCAAGGTCAGCGCAACGCCGAAGCGCTCTTCGATCATCTTCTCGTAGCGTTCGGCCTTGCCGCGCTGTCGCGCCAGGCTCCGGACCTGCGTCTGCACCTCGCTGACCAGGTCGTCGAGCCGGGCCAGGTCCGCCGCCGTCTCCTCGAGGCGACGCTCGGTGCTCTTCTTGCGGTCGCGGTACAGGCCGATCCCTGCCGCCTCCTCGAACAGCGCACGACGCTCTTCGGCTTTCTCGGAGAGGAGCGCGTCGATCATCTTCGCTTCCATCACGACCGCGGCGTCCGCCCCGAGGCCGGTGCCGCGCAACAGATCCTGCACGTCGCGCAGCCGCACCGGCGATCGGTTGAGCAAATATTCGCTCTGACCTGAACGCGAGAGTCGTCGCGTGACGACTACTTCCTGGTAAGCCACCGGGAGCGTCCCGTCCGAGTTGTCGAAGACGAGTGATACCTCGGCCACGTTCAGCGGACGGCGCCCGGTCGAGCCCTGGAAGATCACGTCTTCCATCTTGCCGCCACGCAACAAGCGAGGCGATTGCTCGCCCAGCACCCAGCGCACGGCGTCGGAGATATTCGACTTGCCGCATCCGTTCGGCCCGACGATGGCGGTGACTCCCGCCTCGAACGGCAGCTCCACCGTGCCCGCAAAGGACTTGAATCCCGCCAGCTCCAGCCGGGTCAATCTCATGGTGTGGTCGTCATCCGGGTGACGAGAGTGGCCGAAACGCCAGCGCGCTTGAGTTGGCCTTCGAGAATCGTGGCCTGCTCGGGAGTTTCGAAAGCACCCGCCAGCAGCCGTCCCGCGTCCCACGAGACCGCCGCGATCCCGCGCGCCCGAAGGCCGTCCCTTGAGGTTCTTCCTGCCTGCCGCAGCGCGAGGGAATACGGAGCGCGCAGAACATCGCCCTGCCCGCGATCAGCCAGCCGGCGCGCCCACAGCCCTGAACGGGCGCTCAGGGCCGAATCGCGCGTCGGATATGCACCCGCGAACACACGGTACCACAGGCTGCCCGCGCCCCCCCCCCCACCCCCGGCGCGCCCCTCGAGCGCGACCGGCGTGACGAACGGCGTGACACCCTCCGCGCTCAGCCGGTCCGCCAGGGCGAGCGCCTTGTCGAGGCCGGCGTAAGCCGCCAGCTGGACCGTCCAGGCCAGTGAGTCGGCTCGCGGCGCGGGTGCGGCGGCGACCGGGCGCGCGCGGGGCATGTGGGCCGGGGCGGTTCGCGCCGGTGTAGGGCCGTGCTCGGCTCCGCGCGCCAACAATCCCCAGCCGCCCGCGGCGCCGGCCACGAGCGTCGCGGCGACTACGACGGGACGCGTTCGCCGCCGAGCGGGCCGCCGCGCTACGGACGCCGAGATGCGGCCGGGCGGCGGGGCGACCGAGCGGGCGTCCGGCGCGGGAACGGCCGTCGGCCCGGGTGTCCACCGTTCGCGCACGACGCCGAGCAGCGGGACGCCGCGCTCCATGACCGCGGCGATCCCCTGGCCGATCGACGACTCGGGCTCATAGCCGTCGGGCGACAGGACGATCAGGCCGTCGGGAACGGTCGAAAGTCGGGCGAGCGCGCCGGCGGATAAGAACAGGACCAGGAGCGCCCCTTCCACCTTGAATCCGCCATGCAACTTTTGCCATCGTGGATTCGCGAACAAATCGCCGGCGTGGGCGGTTACGGCTCCCGCGGCGATGAAGAACACGTGGTCGATCTCGTGCGCCGCCTTGGTGAGCGACACGTCGTACTCGAAGGCATCGACGATACCCTCCGTGGGCGCCAGGCCGACGGTCTCATGCAGCATCGGATGCTCGAGCCACAAGTCCACCAGCGCCACGCGCCGATCGTTCACCGCGGCGGCTCGCGCCACGTCCCACGCCGCGCCGGCAGCCCACTTGAGATCGCCCGTCGCGGGGACGAGCGCGATCAGCGCCTGGCCGGTGACGAGCGACGGCACCAGAGCGTCGAGCCGCGACCGGGGCAGGGGTCGACCGGTCACTGGGTGGGCTGGTAGATCCAGAAGGGGCGGCCGAGCTTCCGGCCGATCGCTTCGGCCTGCGCGCGCGTGGGGTAGGGACCCAACACCACGCGATACCCTTCGTCCGGATTCTTGGGGTCGAGCACTCGCGCCGCGAGGCCCGCCCGCGTGAGCTGCTGCGCCATCTCGGACGACCACGCTTCGTTCTGCGATGTCGAGACCTGCACGTACATTGGTCCTTCGGGCCCCGCCGTGTCTGACGCGGCCGGCCCGCCAGGCGCTCCGGCCCCGCCCCCCGACGCGTCGGCGTCGGCGAACGCCCCGCGATACGCGCCCCGCGGCCGCCACGCGGTCAGCGTCCACAGGTCGGCGGCGCCGCCCTTCACACGGCCGGTCTCGACCAGCGAGTCGGGCCGGTAGGCTACCACGTCGTCGCCCTGGCGGACGAGGAGCATGCCCTCCGGCGCGACGGCGGGAAGATCCACGCGCCACTGGCACGCGACCGCGCCGACCAATCGCTTCACGGGCAGGTCCACCACCCACACCGAATCGCCCGAGCTCGGCTTGGCCAGGAGCCACCGCCCCAGCGGGTCCAGGCGGATGGCGGTGGCGGGGAGGGGCAGGGCCACCCCGTCGATTTCCTCACGCTCGTAGCGGTCGATGGCCGCGAGGCCGGGCTCGGTGCGGCGCGCGACGTAAATGCGGTGACCCGAGGGCGAGAATACCAGTGCGCGCGGGTGGTCGGGCAGCCTGATAAACGATGCGTCCCGTCGACCGAGAGGATCCATCAGTACGACGCCCGAGTCGGCCGCGACCGCCACCAGATCGCCCCAGCGCGTCGCGGCGACGTCGCTCCCGGTGGGGAGCGGCCGACTCGTGGGCGGCTGATCGGCGGCGGCGGTGACGAGGTTGGGCGGTTCGGCCACTACCAGGCGCTGATCGGCGGCGCCGAACAGCTGCAGGGGTGTGCCGGGCAACGGCTGTGGCCACGCCACGCGGATGCGCCGCGCCACCGACACGACGTGCCGTTTTTCATCGACCGTGTACAGCGTGCCGTCCGGCCCGAGCGTGGCCTCTTCGATACCGCTCGCCACCGTGTCCACGCGCGCGCTTCCCAAGTCGAGGCCGAGCACGTCGTACTTGGGAATCGAATCCGTCTTGGGGGTCTTGCCTTTCTTGCCCTTCTGAACAGTGGTGTCTTTGGTGGGCGTGGTGACGTAGAGGAACTCGGCTTCGGGGTCGAGTCCGATCACGCGTCCGACCGGCGGGAGCTTGCCCCGCAGCGCGGTCGGGAGCTCCGTCAGGGCCGGGAGTTTGTACGCGCGGGGCACGCCCCCCTTTGCCGGGATGCGAATCGCCACGCCGGTGGTGCGTGCGGCCGCGCCTGCGGCCTTGCTAACCGATTGCTTTGCTGGTGGTTGCGCCGAGGACGACGGAGATGACGATTCCGCGGGCGCCCGGGACCGACAGCCCCAGAGCGCCAGGCTGGTGAGCAGCACGTACGATCCGCGGGTAAGCAAATGGCCTCGCCGGACAAGATAGGCAACCGGCGAGGCCAAGACAAGTGTTTAAGCGATGCGGAGTTAGAACGTTGGGCCGAGGCTCAGTGTCCAGTACGAGGTATTGAAGTCGGGCCGGTTGAGCGGCTTGGTGTAGTCGAGCCGCAACACGACGAATCCGAAAACATTCATCCGCATCGATGCACCCCAGCTGCGGAGTGGTTCACGATAAATCTCCGGGTCCTGACCGTTCCGCTGCAAGACAACGCATGATCCGGGCGTTCCGTCGCAGGACGTGCCGTTCCAGGCGAGCCCCACGTCGTAGAAAAGGGCGGCCTCGAGCGGAGGGAACCCGACCGGCAGGAAGCCGAGCACCAGACTTCGCGTCAACGGGAAGCGCAGTTCCACGTTCGCAACCGCGATCTTCGAGCCGATGAGCTGGTCGAGCGCGGTGCAGCCTGTGAATCCAGAGTTCGTGTTACTCGTTGGGTTGAGGCACTCGTGGTTGATCAGCGAGCCCGACGTATATCCGCGGATCAGGTCCGGGCTGCCGAGGAACTGGGGGAACAGGTTGGCGTCTCTCCCGTAGCGTCCATAAAAAACACCGCGCACGGCGAGCGTAAATGGCCGCGCAAAGAAATAACGGCGCCAATCGGCCAGGCCTTCGGTGAAGCGCCACGAGCCGAACGTGGGCGAGATTTGGAACCGCCAACGCGAGCCTGCGAACGGTCCCACCCAGCCGAACAGCGAGTTGTCATGCACGAGCGCTACCTGCGGTCCGTAGTAGCTGACGGACGGGCCACCCACAGTGAACGGATCCGTGAAGTAGCTCCCTTGCGTAGGGCTTCCGAAGATGATGCTCTGCTTCAACGTGTCCACGGCGATGTTTGAGAAGTGGCCACCGAACTCGACACGCGTGAACCGGCTGAACGGATAGTAGCTCTGCGCAAAGACGTCCCGAATCACGAATCGGACAAGCTGATTCGTTTGCACGAGCGAATCCTGCTCTAGGGGGTTGGGAGGCCCGTTGGGGGGGGGGCAGTTGGAGTAGCACGTCTGCTGCACGGTGGTCGGCAGATAGAAGTAGAGCGGTTGCTGCGACCCACCGATCGCCCAGTTCATGCGATGCGTCTGGTTGACATAGGCCGCGAGGACCTGCGCCTCACTCAATCGCCCGTTCACGGCGCCCGAGAACAGCAGCGTGTGGTTCCCCAGCATGTCGGATAGCGCGATGGCGGTGCCGCCGAAGAAGCCGCGGCCGAAATTGTCACGCTCGTAGCCGATCGTCGGCTGGGCGACATAATCCGGTGTGAAGCGGGTGTGATACGGCTTGAACGTGAACTCGCTCGTATCGGGCAGCGCGGGTGACGAGTCGATGAGCGACTTCACCGAAACCGTCGCGAGTGCCGACGTATCCGACGTGGGCGACGGCGTGCTCGACGAGCGGAACCCCCCCCCGGTTGGGGACCGGTAGATCGACCCGCCGGCCCGTGGCTCCGTGGCGGCGGGCGTGCCCTTCGCTGCACTTGCCTGCGCCGGGGTGTCGCCGGCGATGGCGCGGCGCTCCGCGGCGAGGAGTGAAGCCACGAGCGGAACGGCCGGGGCCTGATACGGCTGGCGCTTCAGCGAGCGGGGGTTGTCGACGGCGTAGACGTTGTATTCGCCGTCTTCGTAGTACGCGAATGCCAGGCGGTCGGCTTCGTGCGCCCACGAGAGGGCCGGCGACAGCGGCGTGATGCCGGACACGCCAGAGTACACGTTGGTGAGTTGATAGATGTCTTTGGTCTCGAAGTCGTACAGGAAGAGGTTGCTGATCCCGTTCCGGTCCGACACGAAGGCCAGGGAGTGGCCGTCGGGTGCCCACACCGGGTTGATGTTCTTCCCCACGTCCATGTGGCTGAGCATCTCGATCGTGCCCTTGTCGAGATGGTACAGCGCGAGCCGCATGTTGCCGAACGTCAGCTTTTCGAAGTCCGTGCCCGGCCCCCGGTCGGTGGCGAACGCGATCGTCTTGCCGTCGGGTGACCAGGAGGGCTGGAGGTCCGCGTACTTGTCGTTCGTCAGCCGGTGGAATCCCGAACCGTCGGCGTTCACGATAAACAAGTCCGAGAGCCCGCCATCGTAGCCGGTGAACACGAGCTGTTTTCCATCGGGGGACCACGACGGCGTGGTGAGCCCGCTCAACGGAATTCGAATGCGACGCTCCTCCCGGTCTTTCTTGATGTCGAGAATGACCAGGTCGTCGCGATCGTTGTGCTTGGCCGCGATGGCGAAGTACCGGCCATCCGGCGAGAACGAGCCGGCCGAATTAATGAAGCGGAGACTCTCAAAGTTCGAGTTCAACGTGGACTTCACGAGCCGCCGCAGGACGCGGCCCGTCTCCGCATCCGCGAGGTACAGATCCACGAAAAAGTTGTTCTTCTCGCTGAAGTACGCGATCTCCCGGCCGTCGGGGGTGAGCGCCGGGGCGATGTGCAAGGTGCCTTCGGAGCGTTTCTCGGTGAGCAAGGGCTGCGCGATTCGCCGGGCGCGGTAGTGATCCGCGAGCTGGGGCAGATACGTCGTCTGCACCGCGTCGCGCCACTCGCTGACGAGGTCGTCCAGCGTGATGCCGAGCGTCCGCTTGAATCCCCCTTCCGCGCCGGTCTGCACCGACGCCTGGAGAATCTGCCCGATCGACTCGTCCCCCCACTTTTCGCCGATATACGCCCAGATCGCGTGCCCGAAGTAGTAGGGGAACACGCGCTCGTACGTCAGCTCCTCCAGGGTGGGGAGGTGTCCCTCCAGAGAGGCGTCGCGCAACCACATCGAGGTGTGGGGATCGATCGGGCCAACCGAGAGGTACTCGGCCATCCCTTCGATGAACCAGAGCGGCAGGTTCGCGTGGATATACGTCTGCATGCCGGCGCCGATGCGACCGCGACTGATCACGTCGTACTGGAACTGGTGCACCATCTCGTGCCCGATGACGTGCTCCAGCTCCGCGTACGATCCCGTGAACGGCAGGAGCATGCGATGTTTGGCGAACTCCGTCACGCCGCCCAGGCCTTCGCCGGTCGCGTCCAGAACGTTTGTCTGCTGGAAATCCGACTGCGACGCGTAGAGGATGATCGGCTTCCGGCCCTGGAACTGATGGTGGAGGATGCGCGAGAGCCGGGCGTACCAGCGCTCGGCCATCCGCGCCGCGTCCAGCGCTCCGGTGCGCTCGGCCGGATAGTAGTAGACGTCGAAGTGCTCGGTTTCAATGATCCGGAAGTCGAAGTTCGAGTACTGGACCTTGTTCTGGCCGAAGTACTGCGCCACGAGCGGCGCCGCGCTGAACAGCACGAGCGCCGCCGTCATCCCACCGATGCGTCGCATGAACGTCATCCTTTCGACCCACTCTCGGGGGTGCCGGCGGCGAGCACCGGGGCGTCGCCCCACAGGCGCTCGAGCTGGTAGAACTCCCGCAGCTCTGGATGAAAAACGTGCACCACGAAATCTACGTAGTCCAACAGTACCCATCGCCCCTGCGTGAGTCCCTCGACATGATGCGGCGTGATGCCGCGAGGCTCCAGCGCGCTCATCAGATGCTCCGCCATGCCCCGCACGTGGGCATCCGATGTCCCCGACACGATCACGAAGTAGTCGGCCGCGGCGGTCAGTCCGCGCAGGTCCAGCACGATCGGATCGATCGCCTTGCGGTCGGCCAGGGCCGACGTGACGAGCCGGAGCGCCACCTGCGCCTCCCCTCCCCCCGTCGCCGACCCGGCGCGGCGCCCGCTGCGCTTGCTAGTCATAGCGGGCCCGTCATCCGTTTGTTCCGTCGTCCCCCTGAAACAGGACGCCCCGCCCGCCGACCCGGCGTGCACGGCGACTGACCGGCCCCCTCTCTAGTATGGCCATGGTCGCCATGATGTTGAAGCTCGGTGCCGAGCCATCCCGTCCCCCGACCCCCCGCCCGTTGAGATCGCATGTCGGCAGGCGCCGCTACTCCTTGACGACGCTCACCTGAATTTCGGGACGCACGTCGGGGTGCAGCTTGATTCCCACCCGGAAGTCGCCCAACTCGCGGATCGGCTCGGGCAAATCGACTTTCCGCTTGTCCACATGGATGCCGAGCTCTTCGAGCTTCCGTTGGATGTCGCTCGAGGTGATCGAGCCGTACAACTTGTCTTCTTCGCCCACCTTCACGTCGAAGCGCAAGTGCACTTCGGCGATGCGACTCGCCTCGGTCTCCGCTACGCCCTTCTCCGCGGCACGCAGCTTGGCGATCCGCGCGGCCTCGAAGGCGATCTTCTTCTTGTTCGCCTCGGTGGCCGGATACGCGAGGCCCTTGGGGAGGAGGTAGTTGCGGGCGTAACCATCCTTGACCTTCACCACATCCCCCGCCGCTCCCAGATGCTGAACGCTTTCTCTCAAGATCACTTCCATATCCCCTGATCTCCTTATGTGTTCAAGACGGCGACGGGAGAGAGCGGCGCGGGCGTCAGCAATGCGCGGCCCCGCCAGGCTAAAGCCAGCCCCGCCACGGTTTCGAGCACGAGCCACAGCGGCCAGGCCGCGAACAGCCGGACGGCCGGCTCGAACACCGGGTACAGGCCCGGCGCGACCTCGACCACGTACCGCATCGCTCGGCTCGCGTGGCGCGTGGCCTCCCATTGCACTTCGGTCCAGACCGACGCGGCGGGCATGCCCGCTCCCCCAATCGCGCGAACGTTCACCACGAGCAACATGCCGACCACGGCGTACAGGCACGCGCGGAGGGCCAGGTGCCAAAACACCGGGGGCCGAAACTTGGCGCCGGCGGCGAACGCCACCGTGACCAGGACGATCCACCCGCGGCTCACCGCGTCGAGCGACCCCTCACCTGGTGTCGCGAGGAGCGCCAGCGCCGCGCCGCCTGAGACGCCCAGGGCCACCCACTCCCAGCGCGATCGGGGGCGCGCCGTGGTCAGGAGCGCCGCGAACGGCAGCACCAGGAAGCTCACCGGCGCCACGGCGGCGAACAGCACGACGCCGGCCGCCAGGCGCCAGCGTGTCAGCCGACGTACCCCTTGATGTAGGGCAGCAGGGCCAGCTGGCGCGCCCGCTTGATCGCGGTCGCGAGCTGGCGCTGGTGCCGCGCGCACATCCCCGACAACCGGCTCGGCAAGATTTTGCCGCGCTCGGTGAGAAACCGGCCCAGGGTGCGATCATCCTTGTAATCGAGCACGCGCACTCCGGACTCACACACGGGACAGGTCTTGGCGGGCCGTCTCATGCCTCATCCTCCTCGATTTCGTCCACGACGTCCGCGGTGATCACCGCCGGCGCCGCCTCGGGCTTGACCGGCAGGCCCTCCGACACGACGACCAGGAACCGGATGACCCCCTCGTCGAGCTTCACGGCCCGCTCGTATTCGGGAAGCAGATCGGCCGCTGTTTCGAACTGCGCCACCACATAGTAGCCCGTGTCCTTCTTCTTGATCGGGTAGGACAGGGCGCGCTTGCCCCACTGGGCGAGGTTCGTGATGGTGCCCTTGCCGTCTTTGGTGAGGAGCGCGTGAAACCGATCCAACCGCTCGGTGATAGCGGGTTCTTCCAGCGCGGGGTCGAAAATGTAGACGGTCTCGTAGCGACGAGCCATGCCACCTCCCTTTGGTCGTTGGCGACCCGGCGCTGGTGCGGCGCCGAGTAGGGGATCTTTGAGGGGAGAAAGATAGAAGGGCCCGCGAGGGGTCGGTAGAGGCCACCAGTTGCTGACGATCCGAGCGGAACTCGGGCCGCTCGCAGTTGCGTTCTCCAGAGGTATGAGCGCGATGTGCCGTTACGGACACGGGCGACGCATCAACACCGGTGACGTGCCTCACACCATGGCGCCCGGCGAAATGCCTTGTTTTGACGCCGGCTTGATGAGACGTGATTACCATCACGCTACGGTATGCGCGGGCTAGTCATTCTTAGGGGTAACGAGTTGTCGACGTCGGCGGTTGGGCGTCGCGGGGATGGCACCTCTCTTGCCCTCCATGACGGCACATGGCAATCGGACTCGATGATCCAAATTGGCATTGGCAAAGGACGGACGGATGCACGGTTGGGGCGGGAGCGCAGCGATGTTCTCGCGCGCGATGCGCGTGCTGGCGGCGGCGACGGGACTGATGGTCCTGCTCGCGCTGCAGCCCGAGCCTGCCCGCCTGATCGAGGCGGCGACCATGCGCAGTGGGTCGCACGCACGCGCCCTGATCCTGTCTGATCAAGCGCGCCGCTATCTCGCCCTGCAATACCGCTCCTTCCCCACGGAGTTCATGGGCTGCATGATCGGCGAGGTCCACGGCAACGCGGTGCTCGTGAGTCGCATTGCGCCAGCCGACGTGGACCCGGCCCAATCCACGGCAACGATGGTGCTCCCGAAGCAGACCTGTGAGGACGCCGGATGGAAGGGGACGGTCGGCATGATCCACAGTCACCCGACTGGTGAGCGCTGCTGGTACCACTTCCCGGGCACGCAGGTGCCCACGTCGGACGCGGAGTCGTTCGGGCGCCAGCCCTACCCGGTGGACGCGATCATGTGCGGCGACCACGTGGTGTGGATCAGCCGCGATATGGTGCAACAGCAGGTGCGCCTACCCGTTCGGGCTGCAGCTAGACGTTGAACCGGAATAGCAGGATGTCGCCGTCTCGCACGACGTAGTCCCGTCCTTCACTCCGAACGAGGCCCTGCTCCCGGGCCACCTTGTAGGATCCCGCGAGGACGAACTCGTCATATCCGACCGTCTCGGCCCGGATGAACCCGCGCTGGAAATCCGAGTGGATCTCGCCCGCGGCATCGAAGGCCGTGCCGCCCCGATGCATGGTCCACGCGCGCACCTCGTTCTCCCCGACCGTGAAAAAGGTTTGCAGCCCTAGCAACCGATAGCCCGCGTGGATCAGCCGGTCGAGCCCGGGCTCGCTCACCCCAGCGCTGGCGAGATACTCCTGCCGCTCGGCACCTGAGAGCTCGCCCAGCTCGGCCTCGAACTTGGCGGAGAAGGGAACGATCTCGGCTTCCTCGTGATGGGTCTGCACCGCGGCGCGCAGCTTGTCGAGCCACGGGCCGCCACCGCGCGCCAGGTCGTCCTCGTTCACGTTGGCGGCATACAAAATCGGCTTCGCTGTCAGAAGGCCCAGCTGGCGGAGAAACTTCACGGCGTCGTCGCTCTCGCCCGCCTCGCGCGCCCCACGGCCCGCGTTGAGCTCGGCCACGACGCGCTCCAGGACGAGAAGCTCTGCCTGCGCGTCTTTGTCGCCCGCCCGCGCCGTCTTCCGGCTCTTCTCGAGGCGCCGTTCGACTACCGCGAGGTCGGCGAGCGCGAGCTCGCTCGTGATCACGTCGTGGTCGCGGACCGGGTCCACGGGTCCCATCACGTGCACGACGTCGGGGTCGTCGAAACAGCGGATCACATGGACCACCGCGTCGACCTCCCGGATGTGCGACAGGAACTGATTTCCCAGTCCCTCGCCCTGGGATGCGCCCTTCACGAGGCCGGCGATATCCACGAACTCGACCACCGCCGGGACTTTTTTCTTGGGCTTCACGACTTCGTTCAATCGCTCGAGCCGAGGGTCAGGCACCTCCACCACGCCGACGTTCGGCTCGACCGTGCAGAACGGGTAGTTCTCCGCGGCGGCGGCCTTGGACGAGGTGAGGGCGTTGAACAGCGTGGATTTCCCGACGTTGGGGAGCCCGACAATGCCGAGGCGAAGCATTTAGCCGTTTCCGCCCTCCCCGTGGACCCACTTCGCGACCGCGTCGATCAGCTGCGGCATGATGGCTTCCACCTGCTCGCGCTGCTCGGGCGTGAAAGGCGCAAGCACGTACTCGGACCAGTCGCTCACGCCCTCGGGCAGGGGACCCACACCGATGCGCAGCCGGGCGTACTGCTGGGATTGGAGCGCGGCCTCGATGCTCTTCAAGCCGTTATGCCCACCCGCGGAGCCTTCGGCGCGCAGGCGAAACGTGCCCGTCGGGATCCGAAATTCATCCACGAGGATCAGGAGGTCGGATGCAGGATTGAAGGTCGGATCGCCGCGGAGCGACGCCAGGGCCGCGCCGCTCGAGTTCATGTACGTGGTTGGCTTGAGGACACGAACGGCCGTACCGTCCCCGACCTGACCCTCACTCACACGCGCGCGCTCGCCGCGGCGAAAGGGGGGAAAGCCCCAGTGCGCGACGAGCGTTTCGGCCAGCCAGTAGCCCGCGTTGTGACGCGTCGCCGCGTATTCTGGCCCCGGATTGCCGAGGCCGACCACGGCGCGCAAGCGTCAGCTCTCTTTGCCGCCCTTGGGCTTCTCCGCCTTGTCGGCCTTCGCGGGCGCCGCTGCCGCCCCGCCTTTGGCCTCGGGCTTTGGCGCCCCCCCCCCTCCCCCACCCTCAGCTGCGGCCTCGCCTTCCTCTTCTTCGCCCTCGCGCACCTTGCGGATGAGCTCGGGCTCGGCCACTTCGGTCGCGGCCTCCGGTGTGGGCGTCGCCACTTCCTCGGCGCGAGGCGGCACCACGGTGGCGATCGTGAGATCCGTGTCCGTGAGGATCCTCGCGTTGGGGATCGTCAAGTCTCGCACGTGCAGCGAGTCGCCGATCTTGAGGGCGGTGACGTCGAGCTCGACGCGATCGGGGATGTTCGCCGGCAGCACCTCGATCTCGACCTCGCGCGTGACCTGGTCGAGCACGCCGCCGGCGTTGCGCACGCCGTCGGGATTGCCTGCCAGGTGGACCGGCACCTTGAGCTTGACCTTCTCGCTCGCGTGGATCTCGAAGAAATCCACGTGAATGATGTCGGGCCGGATGGGGTGACGCTGGATCTCGCGAATCAGCGTCTTGGCGGTCTTACCGTCCACCGAGAGCTCGATGATCGTGCTCGCGGGCTCGATCCCATGCAGCGCCTTCTCGAGGGCTTTCGCTTCGAGCTCGAGCGACTGCGTGTCCCGCCCATGGCCGTAGATCACCGCGGGCACTTTCCCGCGGAAGCGGGTCTGGCGCGCGCCGCCTTTTCCGTTGGCCTGCCGGGTGG
The DNA here is from genome assembly GCA_035577025.1 of Gemmatimonadales bacterium. Lineage (GTDB taxonomy): Bacteria > Gemmatimonadota > Gemmatimonadetes > Gemmatimonadales > GWC2-71-9 > AG41. The sequence continues at coordinate 10,169 of DATLVU010000051.1, read as the reverse complement.
TCGCCGAGAGAGAGACAGTCTGGGCCATAGCGTCAGTCGTCCGTTATCCGTCGTCCGTGATCAGTCAAACAATGAGCTTACCGATTGATTCGAATGCTCATAGCCTATGGCCTTCGCCATCAGGCCCGCGATCGACAACACCTTCAACCTCTCGAAGCAGCGCTCCTCGGGGATGCGGATCGTGTTGGTGACCGCGACCTCGTTGATGGCCGATGCCCGGAGCCGCTCGACCGCGGGGCCCGAGAGCAACGCGTGCGAGGCGAACGCATAGATGTTGCGCGCGCCGAGCCGCTTGAGCGCCGCCGCTGCCTCGGTGATCGTTCCCGCCGTGTCGACCATGTCGTCGGGAATGAGGCAATCTTTGTCGGCCACTTCACCCACCACGTTCACGACCTCGGCCACGTTCGCCGAGGGGCGTCGCTTATCGATGATCGCGAGCGACGCGTTGAGCCGTTTGGCGAACCCGCGCGCCATTTTCGCCGAGCCCACATCCGGGGCCACCACGACCGGGTCGTACAGCTGCTTCTGGCGGAAGTGGCTCACGAACACCGGGGCCGCGTACAGGTGGTCCACCGGGATGTCGAAGAACCCCTGCAGCTGATGGGAATGGAAGTCCATTCCCAGCACGCGGTCCGCTCCCGCGTGGGTGATCAGGTTCGCCATGAGCTTGCCGCTGATCGCGACGCGCGGCTGATCTTTCCGGTCCTGACGCGCGTAGCCGAAATAGGGCAATACCGCCGTGATGCGAGCCGCGCTGGCCCGCCGTGCCGCGTCGATCAGCAGCAGCAGCTCCATCAGGTTTTCCGCCGGTGGGTTGGTCGGCTGGATGATGAATACATCCCGACCGCGCACGTTCTCGTCGATCTTGACGAAGATTTCCCCGTCGGCAAAGCGCCGGATCGTCACCGCACAGAGCGGCTGCCCCAAGTCCTGAGCCATTTCCTCAGCGAGCGGCCGGTTGGCCGTCCCGGCGAGGAGCAGTAGCTGGCTCCGCGAGAGCGAAAGGTCCGCCATGTGAGCCCTGCAAAATAGACGCCAAACTGCACGAAGCCAAGGGGTTACTTCTTGGTGGGAAGCAGCGAGCGGCTCGCGGGTGTCAGGCCATCGACGTCCCATGTGTTCATGCGGTACACGGTCGCGCCTTCGCCCCCGGTGCCGGCCGCGTGACGCACCACGAAGGCTCCCGCCGTCGAATCGAACGCGAGCGAGAGGAGCACGCTCCCCCCCCGCGCGCCCCGCACCGTCAGGCGGCGCCCGGGACGCGCGGCGCGGGTGGAATCGATCTCGTTCTGCGTGGCGAAGCCGGCGGCTGTGATCGTCTTGAGGCGGTCGAGGTAGCGCGCGACGGCGCCCGAATCAGCGGCGGCGCCGTTCACCTTCCACGCCTTGCCCGCGCGGGTCAACGCGTAGCGCTCCTTGCCGCGCACGACCTCGAGCGCGGCCACGCTATCGAGCGCGAGCGCCGCGATGCGCTTGTCGCGCCAGTCATCGAGCGTGCGGTCTACCGTGGAGCCCAGGCGCCCGCGCCAGAGGTAGACGCGCGTATCGCCGGGTCGCCGCAGGTAGGCGCTCTCGAAGTCCGGGCCGCGGCCGCCCACGACGAGTTCGAGCTGGACTTTCCCGCTCCGGCGCAGGCGCAGCCAGCGGCCGCCCGCGCTGTCGACCTGCAAACGCCTGAACGATGAAGAGTCCTGCGCCACGAGCTCCGGCGGGGTGGTGTCCCGCAGGGCCTGGAACAGATCCGTCACACTCGCCAGCGCAGCCGGGTGACCGTTGACGGTCCACGCAGTGGCGAGGGCGGGGGGGGCGGACTGTCGTGCCAGGGCGATCGTGTCGGCCCCCTTCACGATCGTAATCGCGTCCACGTCGGCCATTGCGGGGGCATGCAAGTCGAGCGACCCGCGCACGGAGTCCGAGCCACGCGAGAGCAGCGCGCTCGCGCCCCAGAGCAGGAGAAGGAGCGCGAGGCCCGCGGCAATGAGCTTCAGGTTGTGCGGGCTCATGCTGCCCCGGCTGCCCCCGCCGCGCCCGCCGCACTCGCGAGCGGCCGATAAACGCGACGAGTGGTCTCGCGGCGGCGCCACAGCCGGATGATGCCGAGACCGATCAAGAGGAGCGGCACGCCGATGACGTTGCCGAACTTCACGGCGCTGCGCGTGGCGGCGCTCGTGAAGACCAGCGGGGCCGGCGCGCGATTCTTCGACCGGATGCCGATGAGGGCCTCGTCCTGCGCCAGCCAGTCGATGGCGTTCTGCGCGAACACGACGTTCTCGGGCGAGTTGCGCGCGTAGCGGTCGCTCGCGAAGTCGGCGTTCCCCACGACCACGAGCCGGCCGTGCGGTCCCGTCCCCGACGGGGATGCGCTCACCGCCAGCGCGACGGTGCGCGAGCGCAGACTGTCCTGGCTGAACGGTCGATCCGGACTGATGAACGCCGTCGTTTCCTGCGCGCCTCCCGCGCGGCTCGTGACCAGCAGTGGTGTGACGGTGCCAGGCTGCGCCTTCGCGGTATCGACCTCGCTCGTCCACGGCAGCAGGACGGCGTTCAAGTCGGCGTTCACCGGAGAATTCCTAGTGCTGAGCGCGCGCAGCCAAAGCGGGTACTGGACGGACACCTGGCCGAACTGCGCTGGGAGGCCCACCGCGGCGTTCGACCTGAGGTCGTACACCATGTTCGACGCGATCGACACGCCGTACGGCTTGAGGAGCTCGTTCCAACCCACCACGCGGGAAAAGGCGAACGGCCCCTGAGGCGAGAGCTGCATGCCACTCGCCATGAGGAGCAGGCTCCCGCCCCGGTCGAGGAACGCGCGGAACCGCGCCGTCATGGCGCTCGTCAGCGAATCGGGCGTGCCCGCCATGGTGACGACCTTGACCTCGGGCGGAATCACGCTGTCCTGAAGTTGGAACGGCCGAACCGTGTAGTTCTGGCCGAGCTGATCCCGGAGCGCGTTGAAGGAACGCTGGGTGCGCACCGAGACCTGGTCGTTGATTTCCCCAAGCGCGACAGCGGGCCGGTCTCTACGTGTGAGCGCGCGGATGTCCGACGTGAGCCGGTACTCCAAGTCTCCGGTTTCCTGCACGAACGGAATGGTCTTCACGCCATCGGCGTAGCGGACCGCGATACCCAGGTAGCCCTGCTTGACCTGGAGCTCGCCCTTGCCCACGACGTTGAACTGCACAGGCTCGATGCCCAGCGTGCGGGCGTCACGGCTCGCGGCACTGTCGGACGCGGGGTCCGATATGACGAGCCGGACTTTGCCGCGGGAGGCCGCGCGATAGTCCCGCAAGAGATCGTCCACGTCCCGCTTGAGGAACGCGATCTCCGATGGCAGCGCGCTCGACACGAACAGCTTGATCGTCACCAGGTCGGGGAGGCTCCGCAAAACCTTCCGCGTCGCGGGCGAGAGCGTATAGGCGCGGCCGGGCGTGAGGTCGAGTCGCCCGCCGATGTTGCCGCCGAACAGGTTGATGACGACGACCGCGCCCGCGAGCAGCACCGTGCCGAGTCGCAAACGGCGCAGCGATTGGCCGTGGGCGGTGAGCTTGCGCGACTCGAGCACGAAATAGGCGAAGACGAGGAACAGCGCGGCGAGCGTGACGAAGTACACGGCGTCGCGCAAGTCGATCACGCCGCGGTCGATCTGGCTGAAGTGCGATAGGACGCCGAGGGACGCGGCGATGGCGCCGAGTCTGGGCGGAAGACCGACGATGAGCGGATCGAGTCCCACGAAGATCAGCACGAACATCACGAACACGCCCACGATGAACGCCGTGATCTGATTGCGCGTGACGCTCGAAGCCCAGATGCCTACGGCGGCGAGCCCGGCGGCGAGCAGGCCCGCCCCGATGTATTGCGCGATGACGATCCCGAGCTCGGGCGCGGTGCCGAGCGCGAGACCGAGCGGGATGGTCAACGTGATGGCGAGCGCGATCAAGACGAACACCAGCTGACCGACATACTTGCCGAGCAGGAGCTCCAGCTCGGTGATCGGCTGCGCGAGCACGACCTCGAGCGTGCCGGAGCGGCTGTCTTCGGCGAGCGCGCGCATCGTGACCGCGGGAACGAGGAACAGGAGCAGCCAGGGCAGGAAGTCGAGCATCGGGCGCAGCGAGGCGACGCCGTAGAGGTCCGCCTGCCCGAAGAACAGGTAGCTGTTCATTCCGGTGAACACCACCAGGAGGATGTACGCCGTGGGCTGATCGAACAGCGCCTTCAACTCGCGCCGGGCGATGATGCGAATTGCGCGCATCCGGATCAGCTGGTGAGCTGGTGGAACAGGTCTTCGAGGCTTCCCGCCTCCTGGTGAAGCTCGTACAGCGTCCAGCCCCGGGACTTGGCCAGCCCGAAGATCTCCGGACGTAAGTCCGTTGCACGATCAGCGGCGATGGTGAAGGCGACGCGACCGTCTCTGGCGTCGGCGGCGGGGGTCACCCGACGCACGCCGGGAAGCTTGGCGAGCGCGTCAGCGGCGCCCTCGCCCGCGAGCTCCACCGCGATCTCGACCGTGCCCTCGGCTTGTTGCATCAGGCGATCCACGGGACCGTCGGCCACGATCTTGCCGCGGCTGATGACGAGCAGCCGCGAGCACATGTTATGGACTTCGGAGAGGACGTGGGTCGACAGGATCACGGTCCGATCCCGGCCGAGCGCGCCGATCAGGCGACGGATTTCCACCCGTTGATTCGGATCGAGGCCTTCGGTGGGCTCGTCGAGCACGAGGAGATCGGGGCGGTGCAGAATTGCTTGCGCGAGGCCGACCCGTTGGCGGAAGCCCTTCGACAGCTCTCCAATCGGCCGGTAGTACACGGACTCGACTCCGGTCGCGGTCACCGACTCGTCGATGGCGCGATCCCGTGACGGCCCCTCGAGCTCCCGGAGATCCGCGATGAACGTGAGGTAGTCGGACACGAGCATGTCCGGGTAGAGCGGGTTGTTCTCCGGGAGGTATCCGATTCGGCGCTTGGCGGCGCGACCCGCCTCGGCGAGCGGCGTGCCATCCAGCGTGATGGTGCCCGAGTCGGGCTCGTAGTACTGGGTGATCAAGCGCATGGTCGTGGACTTGCCGGCCCCGTTGGGCCCGAGGAAGCCCACGACCTGGCCGGGGTCCACGCGGAACGACACCTGGTCGACCGCCGTGACGTCGCCGAACCGTTTCGAAACGGTATCGAGTAAGAGGAACGTCATGTGCGGGGAAATCCTAATCAGCCTGCGAGTGGTTCTTCAACCCCCTACAGAGACTTGAGGAACGCGACGACGGCCGCGCGGTCTTCGGCCGTCAGGGCCTTGAACCGGTCGCGCGCGCCCGAGGCTTCGCCGCCGTGCAGCTCGATCGCCTGATCGACGGTCGCGGCGCGTCCGTCGTGGAGAAAATGCTGGATGGCGCGGAGTCCGATGAGGGGCTCGGTACGGAAGTCGGCGGGGCCGGCCTGGCCAAGGCAGATGTCCGCCAGGTCCTGGCCCATGTCGTGGAGCAGCAGGTCGGTGTACGCCGGGAACTCGTGCCGGTCGAGCGCGAGGATGGGGCTCGCGCCGGTGCGGAGCGTGGGGAAGTGGCAGCCCGTGCAGCCGATCTTCGAGAAGAGGTCACGGCCGCGACGGCCGTTGCGGTCCAGCTTGGTGGGCGTCGGCGCCGCGAGGAAACGCACGAAGTCGTCCGTCACATCGAGCTCTTCCTGGTTGATCTCGGGATCGGCGGTCGAATCGACGCCGGGCGGGATGGGCTTGCCCCCGATGTTCTCCTCCGTGGGCTGCACCGGGTTCGTGATGCCCATTTCCGCGACGAACGCGCCGGCATTGAACTCCGCCAGCGTGGACACAAAGGCCTTTCGGCCGAAGCGGCCGATCCGGCCGTCCACCGAGCGGTTAGGTCGCCCGTGCACGCCGTCGTGGTTTCGGTCCTCCGAGTCGGCGTACGCGAGGATCGCCGAATCGGGCACGAGGTCCATCAGGCCGCGCGCGAAGACGACCGGCGTCGTGCGGGAGGCGCGCCCGTTCGCCGACGGCGGGAAGGGCTCGCGATCGATACCCAACGCCTTCTTCAGGGCCGGCGTGGTGTGGAGCTGGATGACGGGCCCGCCCTCCTGCACGAGCGGGTCACACATGCCGTTCTTGAACGCCGTCGCGTGGACCTCGACTTCGTCGCCCGTGCCGCCCACCATCGGGTCTTCGTGGCATTCGCCGCACGATGTCGAGTTGAACAAGGGGCCGAGGCCCGTGTGAGGCGTGAAGACGCTGTCGAAGACTTCTTTGCCGCGCGTGAAGCGCGCGAGCTGCTCCGCCGTCAGGCCGGGCAGCGGGTCGCCGGGGTTGACGGGTTTCTTGCAACTCAGCGCGAGCAGGGACAGGAGCACCGCGACCCACCGGCTCGAGACGGTCACCGCGCGGGCGCCTCGATCTTCTCGATCCGGTTGACCACCAACCCGGGCGGGGCACTCGTGCGACGGCACTCGGCTCGTACGGCGTCGCCGGGCTTCAGGTCGGCGAAGCGAAGGCCGCTGGCGGGTGAGCTCGGGCGCACCACGGGTCCCGCCGTCATGTGCACGAGTCGCAGTGACATCCCCACGCCCGTGATCAGGTCGAGCGTGCCGGTCTGCGCGTTCACTGCGTGGACGGTCCCCACGTAGGTGTACGACGTGGCCGGCTGCGTCGGGGGGGGCGGGGGGGGGGCTTGCAGCCGATGGCGGATCGGCGTCGACATGAGGAACGGGATGAGCAGGATGGTGCGAAGCATGGGGCCTCCCGGGTCGGGTCCCATTGCCATAGTGGCGACCCGGGTCCCGGGAGTCAACGTCGCGCGTTCGCGACAGCCTGCGCTCGCTAGGAGGCGAGCTTCTCCATTTGCTCCGCGGCCTGGCTGATGACACCCGCCTCGGCGGTGAGGACCTGCGCCGTGGCCCCGATCTGTTGCTGGGCTTCGGCCCAGTTCTTTTGCTCGATCGCCTCGCGGACGCCGGGCAGCGTTTTCACGCCGTACCCCGTGTAGAACCCGGGGGCGTAGACCAGATGACGGTACCACGGCCGCCGGGGCAGCCCCGTGGCGCTCGTCAGGGTGCGTTCGGCCTGGCGGAGCGTGCCGTTCAGCGTTCCCGCCTCGGGCTTCGCGAGCGACGCGCCACCATTTGCCTGGGCTTTGGTGAACGCCCGGTCGTAGCGCTCCGCGGCTTTGCTCAGCGCGTCCGTCGCATCGTCGAGCGGGGCGAAGTTCAAGTGGGGCGCCGCGGCCTCCCGCGCCGGCGGCACGAGCGGCTGCCAGGGGTCGCTCGTGGCCGTGAACACGCCGTCGTCGAGCTGGCGGTTCCGCTCCTGGATCTGGTCCCGCGTCTCGGTCGCCAATTTCTCGACCTCCTTCACGTAGCGGCCGACCGTCTCGGCGAAGTTGGTGAACTGGTACGGGACCACGTCGGCATCGGCGAGGCGCAGGACGGCGGTCCCGATGGTCTGGGCGAGTGCGCGTCCGTAGACGAACGACGTGTCGTCGTACGTCGTGTACCACTTGAAGTCATCGTAGATCGAATGGTAGATGCCGCCGCCGCCTTCGCCGCCGAAGCCCAGATTCAGGGTCGCGATGCCGACGTGCTGCAGGAACGGCGTGTAGTCCGAGCCTGAGCCGAGCGCGTCGATGCGCAGATCCGCCCGCTGGCGCGCCTCCTGGCGCTCGTCGGCTGTTTTCGCGTCTGCGACGGCCCGCAGCTGATCGCGCTTCCAGACGCTCAGCTTGGTTTCGGGATCCTCGATGTCGCGCGCCACGTCGTTGATGAACTGTTCGAGGGAGTGCGAGCCCTCCATGTCGAGGTATCCGCGGTTGTTGGTGTCGCTGTTCAGATAGGCCACGGCTTTGGAGGCGAGCTCGTCCGCATGCGCCTCGACCCATTCGGTCGAGCCGAGCAGGGCCGGCTCCTCGCCGTCCCAGGCGGCGTAGATGATCGTGCGGCGCGGCTTCCAGCCCTGCTTGAGCAGCTGGCCGTACCCGCGGGCTTCCTCGAGCAACGGTCCCTGACCGGAGAGCGGGTCCTCAGCCCCGTTCACCCAGGCGTCGTGGTGGTTGCCGCGGATCACCCATTCGTCGGGCGCAGTCGCGCCCGGGATACGCGCGATCACGTCGTACAGCGTCTTCAGGCTCCAATCGGATTTCACCTTGAGGTGGACCCTGGCCGGTCCGGGGCCGACGCGGTAGGTGATTCCCAGACCACCACGCCATTCGGGGGGCACGACGCGCCCGCCCAGCGCGGCAAGGAGCGGCTGCGCGTCACCGTACGAGATCGGCAGCACGGGGATCTTCGTGATGGTGGCGGCCTCGCTGATCGGCAAGCGCTTCGCGTCCTTCGTGGCGCCCACGCCCGGCGTCAGCGGGTCGCCCGGATAGAGAGGCATGTCCATGACGCTGCCCCGCTGGACCCCGTCCTTGGGGCGCCACGGGCCCTGAGGGTAGACGGCGCCCTGCGTGTAGCCGTCCTCGCGCGGGTCGGAATAAATGAGGCACCCCACCGCACCGTGCTCGGCCGCGACCTTGGGCTTGATGCCGCGCCACGAGCCGAAGTACCGCGCGATGACGATCGCGCCCTTTACCGACACGCCCATCCGCTCGAGCCGCTCGTAGTCCGCCGGCACGCCGAAGTTCACGTAGACGAGCGGGGCGGTGACATCGCCGTCGATGGAGTAGGCGTTGTAGGTCGGGAGCTGCTCGGCCTGCTGGCTCGACGTGGGATCGCCGGGAACAGCGGGCTCCTGGAGCTTGGCCCGGAACGTCGTGGGGCCGACGAGCTCGACGAGACGCTCCTTGGGCGTGGGGAACAGGACGTCGAATGTTTCGATGTGGGCGTCGAGACCGAAGCTCTTGAACTTCGCGAGGATCCACTCGGCGTTGTCCTTGTCGTACGGCGAACCGACGTGATGCGGCCGCGCGGAGAGCCGGCGCATGTACTCGCGCAGCGAGTCGGGAGACGGGATCGCGCGGAACTTGGCTTCCCACTCCCGCTCCGCCTTGGCGGACTCGGCGGTGAAGCCGCGGAGGTCGTCAGCGGGGGACGGCGCGAGCCCAAGCAAGAGGACTCCGGACGCGAGGATCGCCAGGGGACGGGGACGGACGCGCAGACGCATGTGACCTCAGAGTGAAAGGCGCGAGACATTGACCGCGAGATGGCGTATACTACGCGCTCGTGTCGTCGCTCGCGAGACTCAGGTGAAGAGGAACGTCATGGATACGAAACAGGGAGCGTGGGCGTTGGCCGTTGCGTGTTGCGTGATCGCATCACGCCTCGCTGCGCAAGGAGCGCCGCCGGTCGATGTGGGCTCGCGCGTTCGCGTCACGCTCGCCGGCGCGGAGTCGCGGCGGGTGGCGGGCACCGTCGTTCAGGTTGGGAACGATTCCTTGTCGCTTGTGAGCGGGCGGGATACCACCGCCCTGGCGGTTCGCTCGATCAGTCGGCTGGAGCTCTCCCGCGGTCGTCGGTCGTTCGGCGGCGGGGTGGTGTTGGGCGGCGCCATCGGTGCCGGGCTCGGGACCGCTGGAGCGCTGGCGTGGGTGGCCTCGAGCTGCTTCAAGAGCGCGACGTCCACGGGCGGCAACTGCCCGACGGGTGTGTCGGCCGCAGGGATAGTCCTCGGCGGTGGAGCGGTGGGCGCGCTGGTCGGTGTGTTGATACGCCCCGAGCGGTGGGCGCGCGTGGGGTGGACCGGTTTGCGGGCGAGTGTCGGACCGGGCGCGGTGCGCGTGGAGGTCGGGTTTTAAGAAGATTGGCCCCGATGGATTCGAACCATCATTCCCAGATCCAAAGTCTGGTGTCCTGCCGTTGGACGAGGGGCCAGCGTGAGGCGAAACAGAATATACTGACGCTTGGGGCGCAGCACACCGCATGTGACCCGACGTCGCGCCCACGCGTCCCACGCCCGTCTCCGAACGCTGCCGAAACGCGCGTGACCAGTGTCACTCGCCGGCCCCCCTCATCGGCCCATTTTGTCCATACCCCAGGGCACTTTCACGCAGCCCGTGCGCCCGCACACCAGCTCAGGGAGACTCGCCGTATGGACCCCAGAGCTCGCAACCGTGAAGCACCAGGAGGGCTCGTGAAGACCACATTCTCTTTAGCCGCGGCCTTGGCGGTCATGGCGCCCGCTGGGCTGTGTAGTCAGACCGGCAACGGCGCACCGAGTGGACCGCATTTCAATCT
>DATLVU010000050.1:0-19422 GCA_035577025.1 Gemmatimonadales bacterium | reverse complement strand
ACGCGCCGGCAGTATCGCCGGATCCGGGAGCTCGACGCGTTCCTGCGGCGCACGGCCGCGCCGCTCCTCGACGCGTCAGGACTCGGCCTGCGGCTGCGGTTCCTCTCGGGCGGGCTCACCCCCGCCGCCCGCCTGATGGGTGGCAAGGTGCTGCCCGAACGCTCCGGGTATTACCTCGGTCTGCGATTGGTGGAGAGCTACCTCGCCGAGCGAGGGCTCGCGTCGACGGTGCGTGCGGCGGCCGCGGAACTCAAGACGGCGGAAGAGCGGGCGCTGGGAATCCAGAGCGCATGAAGGCGCGACCCCGCAACGAGCGTCGCAGCAATCGTTCGTTGCGCGAACTCCTGGACGAACTGATGGCGCACACACGCGAGATCGCTCGGCGCGCGAAACGGATGACGCCCGCGGAGCTCGATTACGCGCAGCAGCGTCTCGAATGGCTGGCGGACGAAGTGTGGCGCGTCGCGACCGGCGGTCCGCCGCCGGGATAACCCCGAAGACATCCCATAGAGCGACGAGCCGCGCGGCCTTGACACCCGCCGAGGCGGCGGGCAGGTTAGCACCCCATCGATACGGTTCCGTAGGAGCTACCCGCAGATGCGGGACGGCGTGGCCCTCCACACCCTCTGGCCACGCTGCTCTCACACCGCACTCGTGACGGCCGGCAGATATAACTCGTGGACCCCATCCGGATCGGGAGGTAGTTATGGCAGCGGATTTCTTCATTGGTGAGTCGTTGGTAGGCGACGGGAACGAGATCGCTCACATCGACCTGATCATCGGGTCGAAGTCGGGCCACGCGGGACAGGCGTTCGTCAATACCTTGTCAAACAACACCGACGGCTTCACGAAGCTGCTCGCCGTCGTCACACCCAACCTGCCCGCGAAACCGGACACGCTCCTGTTCAACAAAGTCACGATCAAGAACGCCACGCAGGCCGTTCAGATGTTCGGGCCGGCGCAGGCGGCCGTGGCCCGTGCGGTGGTGGACAGCGTCTCTTCGGGCGTCATCCCGCGGGACAAGGTGGACGACTATTGCATCCTGGTAGGGGTGTTCATCCACTGGGAAGCGAAGGTTGACAAGAAGATCTACGATTTCAACTATCGGGCGACCAAGGAGTCGATCGAGCGGGCCCTGAAGGGGCAGCCCAAGGTCGATCAGGTGATCTCCCAGGCCAAGACGGCGTCGCATCCGTTCGCCGGCGGCGCGGACAAAGGCTGATCGCTCCAGCAGGTCGCCTCTAGTCCCACGTCGAGGGGCGGGCTGCCGCCCCTCGACTGCTTTTCGAGCCCTGCGCACGCTCATCGTGGAGCATGAACCTTGATGCGTAAGCTCCTGCTGCAGCTCGACAGCTCACGGCTGCCGAGCGTGTTCGATCAAGTCGTCGCGTACGACGCGGGCGCCGATCAGATCATGACCTACGGCGGCGTGACGGAACCCGACGTCCGCGACCTCATCCTCGGCTGCTTGTTCACGCGGGGGCCCAAGGATCTCCACAACACGGCGGTGTGGATCGGCGGAAGCAACATGGCCGCGGGTGAGCAGCTGCTGGCTGTCGCGGTCGACGCGATGTTCGCGCCGTTCAAGGTGTCGGTCATGCTCGACTCGAACGGGTCGAACACCACCGCCGTTGCGGCGGTCGTGAAGGTGGAACTGACCGTGGGCGACGTGAAGGGCAAGAAGGTGGTGATCCTGGGCGGGACAGGGCCGGTCGGGCAGCGGGCGGCGGGGCTCCTCGCGAAAGCTGGGGCGCGGGTCACGATCACGTCGCGGAAACCGGAGCAGGGGGAGAAGTCGCGCCAGTTCGTCAACGCTCGCTTCGCCGTTCAAGTCGAGAGCGCGGCGGTCGCCGAGCCGGCGCAGCTGCCGCGCGTGCTCGACGGAGTCGACATCCTCATCAACGCCGGAGCCGCCGGGATTCAGATGGTGTCGAAGGCGGGCTGGACGGCCGTGAAGACCCTCAAGATCGCTGTAGACCTCAATGCGGTCCCGCCGCTCGGCATCGAAGGCGTGGAGGTGAACGATGCCGGTGTCGTGAAGAGCGGCGTCGCGGTGTTCGGCGCCTTCGGGATCGGGAACTTCAAGACCAAGCTGCACAAGGCGTGCATCGCGCGCCTGTTCGAGCGCAACGACCTCGTGCTGGACGCCGAGACCATCGCCGACGTCGCGCGGGAGTTGATGGCGCAGAAGTCGTGAGCCGATGCCCCGCGTCGTCGGCATCGATCCGGGGACGGTGAGCATCGACCTCTGCGGCCTGGACGATGGCCGCGTGTTTCTCGACCACTCCTGGCCAACCGCAGAGGCCCTCGCCGATCCGGCGCGATTCATCGCGCGGCTCGAGGCGGCGGGCCCGCTCGACCTCGTGGCCGGACCCTCGGGGTATGGGCTGCCCCTGACCCGGGCCCGGGACGCGAGCGAGGAAGATCTCATCCTCGCGTTCCTCGCGGCACCCGGCGAGACCGGAGGCATCGGCGGACTGCGCGCGCTGGTTCGGGCCCTCGCGGCGTCAGCCGTCCCCGTCGTCCTCACGCCGGGCGTGGTGCACCTCCAAACCGTGCCCGCGCACCGCAAAGTGAATCGCGTCGACATGGGTACCGCCGACAAAGTGTGCGCGACCGCTTTGGCGATCGCCGAGCACGCTCGTCGATTCGGGCGGCCGCTCGCCAAGGTGTCGCTCGTCCTGGTCGAGCTGGGAGGCGCCTTCACGGCAGCGGTCGCCGTGGCCGATGGGCGAATCGTGGACGGTGTGGGAGGGACGAGCGGGCCACTCGGCTTCCGCGCGGCCGGCGCCCTGGACGGAGAGGTCGCGTATCTCGCGGGCGCAGTCCCGAAGGCTCAGTTATTCCGGGGCGGCGCGGTGGCAGTCGCCGGATGGGATGAGGCGGACTCGTCGCCAGACCGATTCGCGCACTCCACGACACCAGAGGCGGATGACGCGCGGGAGGCGCTGGTCGAGAGCGCCGTGAAGGCGGCGCTGGCACTCGCCGCGTCGGTCCCCTCCCCCAAAGAATTCGTGCTCTCCGGCCGGCTCGCGCGCGTCGAGGCGGTCGGCCACGCGGTCCGCCAGCGGCTCGGTTTGTTTGCACCCACGCGGCTGCTCGACGGGTTCGCTAGCACGGCAAAAGAAGGGGCGCAGGGAGCGGCGCTCATCGCCGACGGGCTCGCCGGTGGCCCCAATCGCGAGCTGGTCGAGCGGCTCGCGATCCGCGAGGCCCGCGGCACCGTGCTGGACCATCTCTATGTCATTTCGCGCGAGCAGGCCCGCCACCGGCTGGGGCTTTCATGACGCGCGTCCTTATCGCCGGTGTCTCCACGCGAGGGTTGGCCGAGTCGGCCGCGCGGGCGGGCTACGAGGTGGTGGCCGTCGATGGGTTCGGCGACCTCGACCTCCGCGCGCACGCGCGGACGGTGACCGTGACACGGGCCGCCGGCAGGTTCAGCATCGGGGCGGCGATCGCGGCTGCGCGAGAGATGACACGCGACGGAGCGTGCTACGTCGCCAGCTTCGAGAACGATCCGAAGGCCGTGGAGGCGCTGGCGGGCCGAGGCCGCCTGTGGGGCAACACGCCGGCGGTACTGTCCCGCGTTCGCGACCCCGAGCAGCTTGCGCGAAGTTTGGCGGCACGCGGTTTGGCGACGCCGGCGGTTCGCCTCAACGTGCGCGAAGTAGGGGGGGATGCCGGTCGCCGCTGGCTCGTGAAGCCCCGCGCCTCGGGGGGCGGCTCCGGCATCCGGGCGTGGCGGGGAGGGCGGGTCCCACCCGCGAGCTACCTGCAGGAGCGGATCGTCGGCGTCCCCGGATCAATAGTGTTCGTCGCGGACGGGCGTCGCGCCGTCCCGCTCGGCATCACGCGCGCGCTCGCCGGTGATCGCGCGTTCGGCGCGACGGGTTTCACCTACTGCGGCAGCATCTTGCTCGATCCCGATGAGCCCCTCACCGGGCACGCCACCCGGCTCGCGGAGGCCGTCACCGAGGAGTTTGGCCTCGTGGGAGTGAACGGCGTCGATTTCGTGGCGGCCCATGGGGCTCCGCTCGCGGTCGAGGTCAATCCCCGCTACACCGCCGCGATGGAGCTCGTCGAGCGCGCGTATGGCATCTCGATCTTCGACCTGCACGCGCGCGCCTGTGGCGGGTCACTCCCCGCCTTTTCCATGCCGCGCCATCAGGGGGAAACGCTGGGAAAGGCGATCGTGTACGCGCGTCGATCCGTCACCCCGTTGGACACGGCGGGTTGGCTCACCGACCCCGATGTCCGGGACGTGCCCGCGTCCGGCGAGTCGATCGGGCCGGAACATCCCATCTGCACGATCTTCGCCCAGGGACGCGATCCGGAGCGCTGCCGGGGCGCACTCGCGCGTCGGGCCTCCGACCTGTACCGGGCGCTCGAGCGGCGCGAGGCGCGCATCGCATGACCGAGCACGTCACATGCCTCGGCTGCGGGTGTGCCTGTGACGACATCGCCGTCGTGGTGAAGCGTGGTCGTATCGCTGAAGCGAGCAACGCGTGCACGCTCGGCGCCGCCTGGTTCGGCGACGGGGTCGTGCCGGCGGAGATTCGGGTGGACGGCCGCGCCGCGACGCTCGAGCGGGCGATCGGGAAGGCGGTGGAGTTGTTGACGGGCGCGGCGCGTCCCCTCGTCTACATCGCGGGAGATGTGTCGTGCGAAGTGCAGCGCGAGGCGGTCGCGATCGGCGATCATCTGCACGCAGCGGTGGACACCCTGGCCGCCACCGCGGCGGGCGCCGTGCTCGCGGGCCAGCGCCGCGGCCGGGCGACGGCGACGCTCGGGGAGATTCGCGAGCACGCCGATCTCGTCGTCTTCTGGGGAGTCGATCCGGGTGAACGCTACCCGAGATTCATCGCGCGCTACGCCACAGCGCCAGGCGACCTTGGCAAGACTCGCACGGTCGTGGCGGTGGATGTGGGGGCGAGCCGCGGGCCGAAAGACGCGGGCCTCCGGGTGGCCATCGCGCCCTCCGATGAAGTGGATGCCATCGGCGCGATGCGTGCCACGGTCGCGGGGCGTGACGCGTCGGCGGCCCGGTTCGCCTCAGCCGTGGACCTCGCTCGCCGGATGATGCAGGCGCGGTACACCGCCATCGTGGCGGACGGAGAGTCGGGCCCCGAAGCAATCGATCCCGACCGTGCCGAGGCGCTCGTGGCGCTCGGGCAGGCCCTGAACGGGCCGGCGCGGTGCACGCTCTGCACGCTGCGCGCCGGCGGGAACCGCTCGGGCGCCGACGCCGTGCTCACGTGGCAGACCGGGTTCCCGTTCGCCGTGGACTTCGCAGGGGGCCCTCCGCGGTACCGTCCAGCCGGGGGTGGGGGCAGCGCGGAGGCGCTCCTCGCAGACCACGAGATCGACGCCGCGCTGGTCATCGGCGCGCCCGTGACAATCCCCGGACCCGTCGGGGAGGCACTCGACCGCATCCCGGTCGCCGTTATCGGCCCGCGGGCCAGTACGTCTGCGGTCCGGCCTGTGGTGGCGATCGATACCGGGGTCGCGGGTATCCACGAAGGCGGGACGGCGTTCCGGATGGACGACGTCCCGTTGCCGCTTCGGGCGTCGCTCGAGGGGCCACGCGCCGCCCTGGACGTGGTGCGTGCGTTGCGAGACAAACTGGTCCACGGAGCCCGATGAGTAACCCCGAGCGGCTCCGCATCAGCGGTGGCGCCGTGTACGACCCTGCGAACGGTATCGACGGCGTGGTGCGGGACGTCTGCATCGACGGCGACCGCATTGTGGCCGAGCTCCCGCGCGACGCCCCGCGGCTCGATGCCGCGGGCATGATCGTGATGCCCGGTGGCGTGGACATCCACTCGCATGTCGCGGGACCGAGTGTGAACCAGGCGCGCCGGCTGCTCCCGGAGGAACATGCCGTCGATCCGGTCCCCGCCCCGCGGCTCGAGGACGGGACATTGGCCCGCACCGGGACCGGCGGCACCGTACCGAGCACGTTTGCCACCGGGTACCGCTACGCGGGCCTCGGGTACACGACGGCTATGGAAGCCGCTGTCGCGCCCCTGGGCGCGCGCCACGCGCACGCCGAGCTCGACGATACCCCCATCCTCGACGCCGGATTCTTTGTCCTGCTCGGGAACGACGATTATCTGCTCCGCCAGATCGGAGCCGGCGAGACGGCGCGAGCACGCGACTACGCGGCCTGGCTGCTCGGCGTCACGCGGGCGTATGCCATCAAGATCGTGAACCCGGGTGGGGTGTCGCTCTGGAAGAGCGGCGGCGACACGGGCCGACGCAATGTGACCGGGCTGGACGATGCTGTGGGGTCGAGCGGCGTTACGCCCCGCAAGATTCTCGAGACGCTGTGCGCCGCAGCCAACCAGCTCGCCCTGCCCCATCCGGTGCACGTCCACTGCAACAACCTCGGCCAGCCCGGGAACTATGCCACCACGCTCGAGACCATGAAGGCGCTCGGGGGGCAGCGAGCGCATTTCACGCATCTCCAATTTCACAGTTACGGAGGTGAGCGCGGCAAGCCGTGGCAGTCGGCGGCCCGTGAGGTGATCGAATACGTGAACGCGCATCCCGAGACGAGCGTCGACGTGGGGCAGGTGATGTTCGGGCCCGCCACGACCGTCACGGCCGACAGCCCGGTCGAGTACCTGCTGGCCACCAGCGCGGGTGGGGGGCGAAAGTGGGTGAACGTGGACATCGAGCTCGAGTCCGGCTGCGGGATCGTGCCCTACATGTACAAAGAGCGGGCTGCGGTCGCGGCGCTGCAGTGGGCGGTAGGACTCGAGCTGTTCTTGTTGTCCACGGATCCGTGGCGCGTCGTCCTCTCCACCGACCATCCCAACGGCGGCGCGTTCCTGTCCTATCCGGAGCTGATCCGCCTGCTGATGGATCGATCGTACCGCGACGAGTGCCGGAAGCGGGTGAACCAGAAGCTGCTCGCCGGAAGCGCGCTGCTCGACGGCCTGTCGCGCGAGTACACGCTCGGCGAGATCGCGATCGTGACGCGCGCGGGGCCGGCCCGCCTCTTGGGTCTCAGGAACAAGGGACACCTGGGGCCGGGTGCCGACGCGGACGTCACGATTTACTCGAGCGACGGTGACCGAGCGAAGATGTTCGCGACGCCGCGTTACGTCTTCAAAGCGGGCACACTCGTGGTCGCAGAGGGGCAGCTGCGCCGGGCGCCCGCGGGGCGGCGACTGGCCGTCCGCCCCGAATACGACACGGCCGTGACGAAGGACCTGCGCCGCTTCTTCGACGCGCACGCCACGGTTTCGTTCGACAATTACGGCGCGGAGCCGGTCCCGTGAAGATCAAGGGTGTGGCCATCGACGATACGTTCGCGGAAGCGTTCACGATGCGTGTGGCGCGGATTGTGATCACGGGACGTAACCCGAAGTGGGCACGCGAGGCGGCCGTGAAGATGACCGGGTTCGCCACGTCGGTCATCGGCTGCAAGTGCGAGGCCGGGATCGAACGCGAGCTTCCCGCCGCCGAGACGCCCGACGGCCGGCCGGGCGTGAGTGTGCTGTTCCTGACGATGGACAAGGAGAGCCTCCCCCAGCAGCTCGTCGTGCGGCTGGGCCAGACCGTGCTCACGTGCCCTACGACTGCCTGCTTCGACGGGCTGCCGAGCGTGCCGGACCGGCTGGCCGTCGGAAAAGCGTTGCGCGTGTTCGGCGATGGATTCCAGGCGAGCAAGGTGATCGGCGGAAAGCGCTACTGGCGCATACCCGTCATGGAGGGCGAATTCCTGATCGAAGAGATGTTCGGGATGCAGAAGGGTGTGGGGGGTGGGAATTTTCTCATCCTCGCGGAGGACGCGGATCACGGGCTCGAGGCGGCCGAGGCCGCCGTGGATGCGATGACGAACCAGCCTGGCGTCATCCTCCCGTTTCCCGGCGGCGTGGTGCGGAGCGGGAGCAAAGTGGGCTCGAAGCGCTACAAGAGCTTGATCGCCACCACGAACGACGCGTTCAGTCCCACGCTCCGAGCCGTCACCGCCTCCCAGGTCCCTGAAGGTGTCAACAGCGTGCTCGAGATCGTGCTCGACGGCACCGATGGACCGTCCATCGAGGCCGCGATGCGGGTCGGCATCCGAGCTGCCTGCCGCCCCGGCGTGCGCGCGATCAGCGCCGGGAACTACGGCGGCAAACTCGGCCCGCACCACTTCCATCTTCGAAAGATCCTGGCATGAGCGAGACGATCGCGCTGTCGCTCACGCAGGCGCCGGACCATGCTCTCGTGGCGGAGTGCATCGCGCCCGATCGGTTCGCAACGCTCACCGCCAAGGAGATCGCGTCACTCGGAGTGTTCCATGGCGGCCGCGCCGCACGCCTGGGGGATTTCTTCAAGGTGACGGGCGAGCGATCCTCCAACGTGCGTCTCGAAGGCGACCTGGGCCGGATCCAGGGCATCGGCACGGGGATGACCGGAGGTGACATGCTCATCGACGGGTCTTCCGGGCGAGACCTCGGCGTCGCGATGGCGGGCGGGCGAATCGAGGTCCGAGGCAGCACCGGTGACAATGTCGGGGGTGCGCGACCCGGGGCCGCCAAGGGAATGACCGGCGGCGAGATCGTCATCCGGGGAAGCGCCGGCGACGATGCGGGCGTCCGTATGCGCCGCGGTCTCTTGGTGATCCTGGGAGACGGCGGGCGAGGGACTGGCCGCGCGATGATCGCGGGCACGATCGTGCTGTTCGGGAAGACGGGGCCGGGTGCTGGACGGTTCCTCAAGCGGGGGACGATCGTGGCGCTCGAAGCGATGGAGCGGCCCGCCACCTATCGCTACGCGTGCACGTACCGCCCGCCGCACGTCGCCGTCTTGCTGCGCTACCTGCGGGCGCGCTCAGGCGTACCCGTCTCGGACCGCCACATCACCGGGCGTTATGAGCGGTATTCCGGAGACCTCGCGGAACTCGGCAAAGGGGAGATCCTCCAATGGGCGGGGGAGTGAGCGGCGCGGGTCTGCGCCTGAACGAGCGGGCCTGGCGGATCGCCGACGAGATGGCGGCCAACGCCGACGCGTTGCGTGTCGCCGTGCGTGCGCTGGCGGCCGGGTCCCGCGTGATCGACGCGGGGATCGACGCGCCCGGTGGCTACGGCGCGGGACTCGCGCTCGCGGGGATCTGCATGGGAGGACTCGGCCACATCGATTACGTGCCCACCGCCGTCGGGCCCGATGTGTGGCCTGGCGTGCGCGTGTGGACCGATCATCCCGCCGTGAGCTGCATGGCCTCGCAGTATGCAGGCTGGGCGATTCAGGTCGGCAAATACTTCGCGATGGGGTCGGGGCCGTTGCGCGCGCACGCGCGCGTCGAGAAGGAGTTGTACCGCAAGCTGGGCTACGCGGAATCCACGGGGCGCGGCGTGCTGGTGCTCGAGACCCGCGTGAGCCCAACGGACGAGGTCGCCGCGTGGGTCGGTGAGAAGGCTGGGCTCGCCCTGTCGGAGATCACCTTCGTCGCCGCACCTACGGCCAGTCTCGCCGGGGGTGTGCAGATCGCGGCGCGCATCCTCGAGACCGGGCTCCACAAGATGGACGCGCTCGGGTTTGACGTGACCAAGATCGTGAGCGGGATCGGCGTGGCCCCCCTGCCTCCAGTGGCGAAGAACGATCTGCGGGCGATCGGCCGTACCAACGACTGTATCCTGTACGGTGGGCGGGCACGCTACACGGTAAACGCAGACGATGGCGAGCTCGCCGAGCTCGTGTCCAGGATCCCTGCCTCGGCGTCGAAGGACTACGGCACCCCCTTCTACGAGATTTTCAAGCGGTACGAAGGGGACTTCTACAAGATCGATCCACTGCTCTTCAGCCCCGCCGAGGTGTGGCTGACGAGCGTGCAGAGCGGGAAGACGTACCATGCGGGACATCTGAACCCCGATGTACTGCGCTCATCGCTGCTGGACATGTGAACCTCTATCAGGAGCCCGACATGCGTTCGTTCCTCCGCGTCTCTCTTGCCGCCCTCGTGGCGGGAGCCTGCTCGGCACCCAAGGAGAAAGCCGCCGCCCCCGCCGCCCCACCCGGAGTGCAGTGGACGGTCGTCGTGCTGTACAACCAGCCGAAGGATACCGCGGCGTTCGAGAAGTACTACGCCGAGAAGCACGTGCCGCTGTTCGTCGCTCATGCCCAAGAGATCGGTGTCACGCGCGCCGAGCTCGTCAGGTTCTCCCCGGGTGCGGACGGCAAACCCGCGGCCATCTATCGGGAGGCCGACCTCCGCTGGGACTCCAAGGAGGCCCGCGATCGGGGCATGGCCACACCGGGGTTCAAGGCCGTCGCGGGGGATCTCCCGGTGTTCGCCACTGGCGGATTCACCGTGCTCCTCGGGACGAAGACGAACTAGGTATTGTGCGGGTCGCGATCCTCTCGGCGCGGCAGGGTTGGCACACGGACCAGCTCTGCCGCGCGCTGGCCGAACGGGGGCACGAGGGACGCGTGCTGCCCTACGAGACGCTCACCGGCCGATTCGGGGATCGGGCCACGAGCTTCACGGGAGGGGGCGAGGACCTGGCGTCCTGCGCCGCCGTGCTCGCGCGCATCATTCCGGCCGGCTCCCTCGAGCAGATCGTCTTCCGGGTTGACGTGCTGCATGCCCTCGAGGAGCGAGGCATGCTCGTGATCAATTCTCCGCGCACCATCGAGCGCACGGTCGACAAGCTCTGGACCACAGCGCTCCTCGCGGGCGCGGGACTGCCCGTGCCCGACACGGTGGTGTGCGAGCGTGCCGATGATGCCATCGAAGCATTCCGCTCGCTCGGCGGCGACACGATCGTGAAGCCGCTGTTCGGGTCGATGGGCCTCGGGATGGTACGGGTCAGCGACGAGGATATGGCGTTTCGCGTGTTTCGCACGCTCGAGACGCTGCGCGGCGTGTACTACCTGCAGCGCGCGATCGACCACGCCGGCTGCGACCTTCGCGTGTTCGTGATCGGCGGTCGCGTGCTCGGCGCCATCGAGCGCAGCGCGCCGGGATGGAAGACCAACCTGGCGCGCGGCGGACGGGCGCGCAGTGTCACGCTCGACGCGCGACACACCGAGCTCGCCCTCGCCGCCGCGCAGACGGTGGCCGCCGACTACGCCGGCGTCGATCTACTGCCCGCGCGCGACGGGGCCCTGTACGTCATCGAAGTGAACGGGATTCCCGGATGGCGTGGGCTGCAGGAGGCGACGTCGAGCGACGTCGCCGGTGCGATCGTCGAGCACGTGCTCGGCCGGGTGGCGGCCCGGTGACGGCGACCGCCGCGCCGCGCGCAGCGGTCGTTGCGGCCGCCGCCCAACTCGCCTGCCTGCTCGAGGTGAGCGCACCAAAGCCTGGTAACGTCTCGCCCGACGCGGCCTTTCGCGACGCGACCTACGAGGACTTCCTCGCCAGCGCAGTCGCGATCGGCCCCGCGTTCGCTACCGCGGGCGAGCGACCGCTGGGCGCCACGATCCGCGCGGCGGTGGAGGCCACGGCGCGCTGGGTGCCGTCCAACACGAATTTCGGGCTCGTGCTCTTGCTGGCCCCGCTCGCGCGCGCCGCACTTCGGCCGGGCCGCGATCCGCTGCGCGCCCGGCTCGCGGCGACGCTCGCCGAGACGACCGTCGCGGACGCCGAAGACACCTATGCCGCGATCCGCCTCGCGGCCCCGGGGGGGCTCGGCCGGGTCGACGAGCAGGACGTGAGCCATCCTCCGACCGCGAACCTGCGGGCGGTCATGGCGCTGGCGGCGGACCGCGACGCCGTGGCACGCGAGTACGCGAGCGACTTCGAGACGACGTTCGGCCTGGGGGCGCCCGCCCTGGATCGTGCGCGAGCCGAGGGACTATCCTGGCGGGATGCCGTGCTGGAGGTTTATCTCACGTTGCTAGCCGCCGCTCCCGACACGCACATCGCGCGCAAGCTCGGCGGCGACGCGGCGGCCTCGGTCCAGCGGCGCGCCCGTGTGACGCTCGACGCCGGCGGCGTCCGGACGGCGGCGGGCCGGGACGCGATCGCCGCGCTCGATCGCGCGCTGCGCGACGAGGCCAACACGCTGAACCCCGGCGCCACCGCCGACCTCACGGGCGCGGCGATCTACGTCGTCCTGCTCGAGGGGGGCTGGGGACGGCCGGAAGCGGGAAGGGAGGCTCATGGCCGAGCGTAAGGAGTTCAAAGTCACGGTCACGAAGGACAACCACGTCTTCGCCGCCGCGCACTTCATCACCTTCCCCGGGCACCGGTGCGAGCGGCTGCACGGCCACAACTATCGCACCCACGTCGCGGTCGAGGGTGGACTCGACCCGGAAGCGTTCTACGTGCTCGATTTCTCGATGCTGAAGCAGCTGATGAAACGGCTAACCGACGAAATCGACCATAAGGTGCTGCTGCCGCTCGAGAATCCGAGAATCCAGATCCGCGAGGATGGCGAGACCGTGAGCGTCGCGGTGGGGGGCAGGCCGCGCTACGTCTTCCCCCGCATCGACTGCGCGCTCCTCCCCGTGCCCAACACCACCGTCGAGATGCTGGCGCAGTACCTGGCGGGGCGGGTCAAGCGGGAGCTCGTGGCCTCGGGTGGCGTCTCCCTGCGGGCGGTCGAAGTCGAAGTCGAGGAGAACTTCGGCCAGTCGGCCACCTATCGGGAGTCCCTCGACTGAGCGCGCCTACGCACAGCGACCAGGTCGGCGGGAGAGAGAGACCCGTTGTGCAGCGCCGTTCCGACGAGCACCCCGTCGAGCCCCACGTCCGCGAGCTGCTGGAGCTGCCGCACGGTGGCCACACCGCCGCCCGCGAGAAGCTCCACGTCCGGGTGCGCACGACGGAGCGCGTCGAGCAACATCACGTCCACGCTTTGCGCGCCGCCGACGCGCGCGAGGTCGAGCACCAGGAGCGCCGAAGCTCCTGCCGCAGTCGCCGTGCGGGCGAGATCGGCCGCGGCCTTCCCCTTCCCGGACGGACCGAGCGGCTGCCCGCCCGAGAGATCGAGCGAGAAGATCACGCGGTCAGGCCCCACCGTATGGATCAAGGCCGCCAACGCGTCGAACGAGGGCAGGGTTTCGAGACCCACCACGGCCCGGTGCACGCCATCGGCCAGCAGCTCGTGGGCGCGGGCCGGAGTGGCGACCGCCGCGTCGACGAGCAGACGACCGCCCAGCCCAGCAAGTTCTCCCAGGACGTCACGTTGCACCGCGCCACCGGCGAGGGCGTCGAGGTCGGCGACATAGCACTCGTCGCAGCCGAGTGCATCGTGGTAGGCGGCAACCAAAGCGCGTGCGTCGCCGGGCGTCTCGACGAGGCGCGAGTGAACAGGGACATACGTCTCGCGCCGGCCGCCGCGTCCCGCGACCGCCACCCCGCGAGCGAGGTCGAGCACGGGAATTACCCGCACCGCATTGACCCCGAGCCGTCATGGATATGAGCGGCGTGCTCGGCTGGGACGTGGGGGGAGTGAACACCAAGGCGGCACGCGTCGCGGGCGCGCGCATCGTCGGAGCTCGCGCCGTTCCCTACGAAATCCAACGCGACCCGGCGGCACTCGCGCCCCTCCTCGTCAGGCTCGCGAGCGACCTGGACGGCAACTCGGCCGACGCGCACGCCGTGACCATGACCGCCGAGCTGTCGCAGCTGTTCCGCACGAAGCGGGAGGGCGTCGGATTCGTGCTCGACGCGGTCGCTGCCGCGTTCCCCGCGGCCTGCGTGCGCGTGTGGGGCGTGGACGCCGTGTGGCGCACGCCAGCCGAAGCGCGCCGCGAGCCGCTCGCCGTCGCGGCCGCCAACTGGGCGGCCACTGCGTGCGTCGTCGGCCGCCTGGTTCCGGACTGCCTGCTCATCGACGTCGGGTCCACCACGACAGACATCATCCCGATCGTCGCCGGCCGTCCCGCTACATCCAGTCGGACTGACCTGGATCGCCTGCGGGAGGGGGAGCTGGTGTACACCGGGGCATTGCGCACACCGGTCGAAGCGATCGCGCCCACGGTTCCCGTGCGCGGCCGGGCGGTCGCCGTGTCGGCGGAGGGGTTCGCCCTCGCGGGTGACGTGCATCTGTGGCGTGGGGAGCTCGCGCCCGGGGACTATTCCGTCCCGCCGCCGGACGGCCGGGCAGCCACGAAGGCTTTCGCCGGTGAACGGCTCGCGCGGGTAGTGTGCGCCGATCGGGAAATGCTCGAGGACCGGGACGTCGACGAGATTGCCGGCGCGCTGTGGGAAGCCCAGGTCGGGCGGATCGGCGCGGCGGTCGACCGAGTGCGCGCGCGCCATCCGGAGGTGCGCCGCGCCGTCGTGACGGGTCTCGGCGAGTTTCTGGCGGCCGCGGCCGCCCGGCGGTCCGGTCTTCACGTGATCCCTCTCGCCGACACACTTGGGCCCGCGGCGCGCCACGCGCCCGCGGCGGCGGTCGCGCTGCTCTTCTCCTCGTGACGCACGACGCTCCAGCAGTCCACACGGTCGTGAAGGTCGGCGGCGGCCTGCTCGGCAAGGCCGGGGCGCTCGAGCTGGTGATCGAGGCGCTCACCGCGTTCGCGCCGCGACGCCGGCTCGCGATCGTCCCCGGTGGCGGTCCGTTCGCGGACGCGGTCCGTCAGATGTTTCGGCGAATCAAGATCAGCGAAGATGCGGCGCATTGGATGGCCGTGCTCGGAATGGATCAGTATGCCCACGCGCTCGCGGCCCGCATGCCCAACGCGGTGCTCGTCGACGCTCCGGAGGCGACCGTGGCGGCGGTGAACGCGGGGCGCCTCCCGATCGTCGCTCCGTATCGCTGGCTGCGGGGGGCGGATCCCCTTCCCCACTCCTGGGATGTCACGAGCGACAGCATCGCCGCGTGGATCGCGGGGGCGCTCGGGGCCCGGCGCATCGTCCTGATCAAACCGGCGGACCGCGAGCGCAAGAAGCTCGTCGACGCGTACTTCGTGCGCGCCCTGCCGGCGGGTGTAGAGCATCTCATCGTAACCGCGGACGACCTGGGCCAGCTCGAGTTGGCCTTACGAGAGGGCGAGGGCGAGCGGGGTGGCGCCGGCCGGCACGCCCGACGCGGCTCGGGTCAAGCCGACTAGGGTCGCCACGCGCTCCGGCGAGACACGGCCCAAGCGCCCGCCGATACACGCGGCGCCCCTTACTCCCACCACGTCGGCGCCGAGCTCCCCCGCCGTCGCAATGTCCGAATCCGTGAGGCTCCCCGCGAGCCCCGCGAACAGGCCCGCGGCGCGGACGGCAGCCACCCAGGCGCACACTGCATCCGGTGCCTGGAGCGCGAACAGGGGAGCGGCTTTGCACGCGGTATCGAGGAGCACGCCGGCCGCGCCGACCGCCGCGGCGATGGCTACCAGTCCTCGCGGGGAGAGACTGTCCACCCGCTCCCAATCCGCGTATGCGACCAGGACCAATCGGGTCGCGGGCGCGAGGTGCCGTACGATCGCCGCGGCCAGCCACCGCGCGCGCGTCTCGCTCCGCACACCGGCGAACCCAAGCTTCACGAAGGCAACCCGGCGACGGCTCGCGGCACGCGCGCGGCGGATCACGACCGGCTCTTCTTTGGCATCGCCCAACGCGGCGCTTACAGGGCGGGTGGGGCAAGCGGAGCCGACTGTGCGCTGGATGGCCGCAAGCAGTGGCGGCCGCACGGCTCCCAAGGCGCCGGATCGCGGGTCCTTCGCGTCGATCACGTCCGCGCCGCCAATGAGCGCCGCGCGCGCCTCCACGGGGCCGCGAACGCTGACGAGAAGCTGCATTTCCGGTCGCTCCCTTGTGGCTGTCCCGAAGCCGCCGGTAGGTTAGGCTTCCGGAGACACGATGTCAAAACGAGAACTGAACGACATGTCAGTGGCGCCCATCGCCGCGGCGGACGCCGCTTCGACCTTCTCCCTCGCCGGGAAGGTGGTCCTGGTCACGGGGGCGTCGAGCGGCATCGGGCGCGCCATCGCCCTCGCCTGCGCGGAGGCGGGTGCGGACGTGGCGCTGAGCTACCACACCAACGAGCAGGGTGCCACCGAGGTGGCCGGCGGGGTTCAGGCGGTCGGTCGCCGCGCGCACATCTCCCGAGTGGACGCCACCGACCCTGACGACCTGCAGCGGCTCGCTCGCGACGTGGGCGCGGCCTTCGGTCGCGTCGACGTCTGGATCAACAACGCCGGCGCAGACATCCTCACCGGCCCGACCGCGAAGGAATCACGACTCGAGAAACTCGACCTCCTGCTGGCCGTCGACCTGCGCGGCACGATCCTCGCCTCGTGGGCGGCGGTCGAGCTGATGCGCAGCCAGCCCGGCGCGAGCGGCGCCATCATCAATATGTCCTGGGACCACGTGCTCTCGGGCGCCATGAAGGGTGACTACGCGCAGCTGTTCGCAGCCGCGAAAGGAGGCATTTACTCCTTCAGCCGCGCGCTCGCGCGTTCCGTGGCGCCGCAGATCCGCGTGAACGTGCTCGGCCCAGGCTGGATCGAGACGGCGTACGGCACCGCGCTCGACCCCGCCGTCAAACAGCGTATCGCCGCCGCGATTCCACTCGGCCGCTGGGGCACGCCCGAAGAGGTCGCGCACGCGGCGGTGTACCTCGCCTCGGACGCCGCCGCGTACGTCACGGGTCAGATGCTGATGATCAATGGCGGAAGCGTGATCTAGTTCCCCACAAGGAGACCGCATGGCAGCGAAAGAGCCCACCTACTCCGATTCGGACATCCAAGCGAAGCTGAAGGACCTCCCCGGCTGGTGGTACGAAGACGGGTGGATCCGCCGGACCTACAAGACGGACGGCTGGCCCACGACCCTGATGCTG
Source organism: Gemmatimonadales bacterium (assembly GCA_035577025.1). GTDB lineage: Bacteria > Gemmatimonadota > Gemmatimonadetes > Gemmatimonadales > GWC2-71-9 > AG41. The sequence goes on along the minus strand of DATLVU010000050.1, from coordinate 2,704 downwards.
GTCAATGCGATCGGATACCTCTCGGAAGCCGCGTACCATCACCCCGACCTCTCGGTGACGTGGGGCCGGGTGATCGTGAAGCTCCAGAATCACGCGGCGGGCGGGATCACCGACAAGGATTTCGAGCTGGCGCGGAAGATCGAGGACGCGGTGTTGTGGCGCCCGAAGGGCGGCGCCCTCGAGGGAACGCCGAACAAGTTCGTGCGCTCGGGCGACCCGCGGTGACGCCAGGGCCCTCCCCGCGCCGGGTGCTGTTCGTCACGGGAAAACTCGCCGAGCCCGCGCTGCGCCGCACCGTCACGGAGATGGGGCCGGAGTTCGCGTGGGAGGTAGCCGTGCTAAAGATCACGGTCGCGGCGTTGATGACGACGCCATGGATCGCGCGGTTCCTCGAGGTCCCTCGCGACACGGATCTCGTGCTCATCCCCGGGCTGTGTGAGGGGGACCCCGCGGTGATTTCCCAGCGTGTGGGCGTGCCCGTGGAGAAAGGGCCGAAGGATCTGCGAGAGATCCCCGAGTATTTCGGGCGCGCCGCCGTGGCGCGGACCTACGGGAGCTACGACATCGAGATCGTCGCCGAGGTGAACAACGCGCCCCGCCTCGAGCGCCAGACGATCCGCGCGGAAGCGGAGCGGTACCGCGACGGTGGCGCCGACGTCATCGATATCGGCTGCACGCCGGGTCGGGCGTTTCCGGCGCTCGGCGACGTGGTGCGTGAGCTCACCACCGCCGGCATGCGGGTCAGCATCGATTCCTTTGACCCGCAGGAGGTTCGGACCGCAGTGCACGCGGGAGCGGAGTTGGTCCTGAGCGTCAACGGGTCCAATCTCGACGCCGCGCGAGAGCTCGCGGGGACGCGCGCCCGCGTCGTGGTCATTCCCGACTTCGGCCAGGGGCTCGATACGCTCGAGCCGAGCGTCGCCGCGCTGGAACGGTGGGGCGTGCCATTCCTGATCGACCCGGTGATCGAGCCGATCGGGTTTGGCTTTATGCGCTCGCTCGAGCGTTATGCGGAGACGCGGCGACGCTATCCCGCCACGCCCCTCTTCATGGGCGTCGGCAATATCACCGAGCTCACCGCGGCGGATACGACCGGCGTACACGCCGTGCTCATCGCGATTTGTCAGGAGCTCGGCGTGCGCGCCGTGCTCACCACCGAGGTCATCCCCTGGGCCAGAGGGGCGGTGCGGGAGATCGACATCGCTCGGCGCCTGATGCACCATGCGGTCACCCAGAAAACGCTCCCCAAGGGCGTGGATGATCGGCTGGTCACGGTGAAGGACCCGGCCGTGTTGGCGTTCACCGAGGAGGAGCTGCGGGAGCTGCAGCGGCAGGTGACCGATCCGAACTTTCGCATCTTCACGGACCAGAACACGATCACCGTGTTCAACAGCGAGAAGTTCGTGCGTGGCACCGACATTCAGGAGATCTTCGCGCAGCTCGAGGTGAGCGAAGCGACGCACGCGTTCTATCTCGGCCGCGAGCTCGGCAAAGCGAAGCTCGCCATCTCGCTCGGTAAGACCTACCGCCAGGAAGGCGCGCTGCAGTGGGGCTATCTGACCCCGCCCGACGACCGCGGGCCGGAGCACGTGAAGCTGACGCAGCGGTCCGCAAAGCGCCGCGGCGTACGCCAGTGAGCCACGTGGCGCCGCTCGTTCACGAGCTCGTCCCCGCGCCCGATCCGCTCGCCACCTGCGCGCGGTTCCAGGACCTGCCGTTCCTCGCGCTGCTCGACAGTGCGAGCGACCACGAGCACCTGGGTCGCTATTCGTTTCTCACGGCCGACCCGTTCACGGCCGTGCGGTCGAAGGGCCAGCTCACGCAGCAGCTCGTGGATGGGAAGTGGATCAGGGTCGGCGCGGATCCCCTGACGCACGTACGCACGCTCCTCGCGCCGCTCGCGGCCGAGCCCGTCGCGGGTCTCCCGCCCTTCCACGGCGGTGCCGCCGGGTACGTCGGCTACGACTGGGGCATGATGCTCGAGAGCGTCCCGCGCCCCCATTACGACGATCTCGAAGTCCCCGACGTGCAGCTCGGCCTCTACGATTGGGTCATCGCGTGGGACCATGCGTCGGGGGAGGCCTGGATCATCTCGTCAGGTATTCCCGCACGCGGCGCGGCGCAGGAACGGCGCGCCGCCGAACGGCTGAAGTTCGTCAAGAACAGATTGGCGATCGGGCGGGACGCCGGGGGTCTCCCGGAGCGACTGCGTCGTTTTGTCGCGGAGGGAGGCCCCCGGCGTCCCGCTGCCCCGTCCTACCCTGTCCCGGACTTGCCCGGCGTGCGATCCAACTTCACGCGCGCGGGCTACCTCGACGCCGTGGCCCGCGTGATCGAGTACGTCTTCGCGGGCGACATCTTCCAGGCGAACCTGTCCCAGCGGCTCGAGGCCCCGCTCGTCGGGACGCCGCTCGAGCTATACGACCGGTTGCGCCGCCGTAACCCGGCCCCGTTCTCCGCCTACCTCGAGTGCGGTGACCTCGTCGTAGCCAGCTCCTCCCCGGAGCGCTTTCTCCGGGTGGAGCCCGGCGGCACCGTCGAGACGCGTCCCATCAAGGGCACCCGGCCACGCGGCGTCGGCCCGGAGCACGACGCGGCGCTCGCGCGCGCCCTTGTCGAGAGTGACAAGGACAGGGCCGAGAATGTGATGATCGTGGATCTGCTGCGGAACGACCTGTCGCGCGTGTGCCGCCCGGGCAGCGTG
>DATLVU010000049.1:0-28320 GCA_035577025.1 Gemmatimonadales bacterium | reverse complement strand
GGGCGGTGATCGCCCGCGCACCTGCGACCGTCTTCGTCGCGAATGTGCGCCCGATCTCGTGGAAGGGAAACATCGCCCTTCCCGATTCCCTCGCTCAGCTCGTGACGGCGACGGATAACGCGCACCCGACCGTCCTCGTGTCGCTCGGGAGCCCCTACCTCACGAACCAGGTGCCGGGAATCAAGTCCTATCTCATCGCCTGGAGCGGTGTGCGAGCCTCGGAGCGTGCCGTGGCTCTCGCCCTGCTCGGACGCGTGCCGATCACGGGCCATCTGCCGATCCGAGTCCCACCCGACTATCCGGTCGGGTGGGGCGTGAGCGTCCCCGCCGTCCATCCGTGAAGCGCGGGCTCGGCAGCGCCCTCGCCGCGCTGCTCGTCGCATGCGGGCCGTCGGGTGTGGCGCCGCCGCTCCCCGCGAGCACCGGAATCCCGCAGGCGCCCGGCGCTGCGCTTGGGTTCGACAGCGTGCGCCTTGCGACGGTGACGGGTTACCTCCACGCCGAAGTCGACAGCGGGGCGTTTCCCGGCGCCGTGATCGCGGTGGGACGGCACGGCCGCCTGGCGCTGCTCGCGGCCGTCGGGCACTACGGAGTCGAAGACCCGCGCCCCGTCGAGCCCGGTACCGTGTACGATCTCGCGTCGCTCACGAAGGTGGTCGGCCTCACGACCGCCTGCATGCTGCTGGTCGACGAGGGGAAGCTGGCGCTCGACGCACCGATCACTCGATACGTGCCGGCGTTCCGGGGACCGATGAAGGATCAGGTGACGGTCCGCCACCTGCTCACGCATTCCGCGGGCCTCGTCGCGGATCTCCCCCTGTACGATTCCACGGCGACGCGAGCGGCGGCGCTTGCGGCCGTCGATACGTCGACGCTGATCACGCCACCGGGGACGAGCTATCGGTACTCGGACCTGAGCGCCATCGTCCTCATGCAGGCCGTGGAGCGGGCGGCCGGTGAGCCGCTCGACCGGTTTCTCGCCGACCGCGTGTTTCGCCCACTCGGCATGTCGGCGACGCGCTTCCTCCCGCCGGCCGCATGGCGCGACCGGATCGCCCCGACCGAGCACGACACCGTGTTCCGCCACCGGTGGCTCCGAGGCGAGGTCCACGACGAGAGCGCGGCACGGCTGGGCGGCGTCTCGGGGAACGCCGGACTCTTCTCCAACGCGCTCGACTTGTCGCGGCTGGCGGCGATGCTCTTGAACGGCGGGGCGTGGGATTCGCTGCAGCTCATTCGGGCGGAAACCATTGCGGAGTTCATCACCCGCCAGAACATCCCGCCCGGCGCGACGCGGGCGCTCGGCTGGGACACGCCGTCCGATTCGGGATACTCAAGCGCGGGAGCGGAGCTGTCACGCCGGTCGTTCGGCCACACCGGCTTCACCGGGACGTCCATGTGGATGGACCCCGACCGCGACCTCTTCGTGATCCTGTTGACCAACCGCGTCAACCCGACTCGCGCCAACACCACCATCCTGCAGGTCCGGGCGCGCGTCGCCGATCTGGTGGCCGACGCGTTGATCCATCCCGAGCTGTAACGGTCGTCTACTCGACGACGGTCTTCCAGCCGCGCCGCGACAGGTCGCGGTAGATGACCCATCCCGCGACGGATGCCAGCAGCAGGAGCCCGAGTCCCATCGGCACCTCATGGAGCAGAACCTTGCCCACACCGAACAGGCTCCCGTACACGAGGACGCACCCGGCCACCCAGTCGACCAGGTTCGCCAGGCCGTCCGCCGAGGGTTGCACGTCCGGAGCACGCGCGGCGACCGGGCCCCATCCCGTTCGCGACGGTCGGGTGCGGCGGTAGAACGCCGTGAGCGTCGACTCGGACTCGGGGCGCGTCAGATACGTGACGGCCAGCCATACCGCGGTGGTGACGCCCACCGTCACCAGCACGATCTTCGCGAAGTCCACCGGCCGGTCGCTATCGAGCCCCCAGACTTTCTGCAGAAGAACCGACATGACGAAGGCCGCGATCATCGCCGAGACCTCGCTCCAGGCGTTGATGCGCCACCAGTACCACCGCAACAGCAGGACCGCGCCGGTGCCCGCTCCAGTGATGATCAACAGCTTCCAGGCGCCGCTGATCGACTCGATGTGGAACGCCACGGCCGCGGACAGCACGGTCAGGACACCGGTCGCCACCCGCGACGCGAGCACGTAATGCGACTCGCTCTCCTGACGGCGCATGAAGCGCCGATAGAAGTCGTTCACGAGGTAGCTCGCGCCCCAGTTGAGTTGCGTGGCGATGGTCGACATGAAGGCCGCGGCGAACGCAGCCACCATGAGCCCGCGCAGCGACGACGGGAGATAGTCGATCATGACGCGGATGTAACCGGTCTCCGGGTCCTGGAGGTTGGGGAACAGAATCAAGGAGGCCAGCGCGACGAGGATCCAGGGCCACGGCCGCACGGCATAGTGCGCGATGTTGAACCACAACGTCGCCAGCAGCGAGTGCTTCTCGTCCTTCGCGCTCAGCATCCGTTGCGCCACGTACCCACCGCCGCCGGGCTCGGCTCCCGGGTACCAGGTGGCCCACCAATTCACCGCGATATACACGAAGAAGGTGATCATCGGCATCCAGGCCGAGCCGACGTCGGGCACGAAGCTGAGCACCGACCCCCGCCCGCCGCTCGTGGCTCCTCGGAGCTGGTCGATGGCCGCCAGTTTCACCCGCATGGCGTCGATCCCGCCTACCGCCCGGACCGCGAACACGGCCAACACAATCACCATGCCCATCTTGATCACGAACTGAAAGAGATCGGTCACCAGCACGCCCCAGAGCCCGGAGAGCGTCGAGATCGCCGAGGTGAGGACGATCAGCCCGACCACGATCCAGAGCGCTTCTCCCTTGGAGATCCCGAAGATCAGTTGCAGGATCTTCGCCATGGCGAGGTTCACCCAGCCGAGGATGATGCAGTTGATCAGGAGTCCCAGGTACAGGGCGCGGAATCCGCGCAGGAAGGCCGCCGGTGGACCGGCGTAGCGGATTTCCGCGAACTCGATGTCCGTCATGACGCCGGAGCGACGCCACAGGCGGGCGTAGAAGAACACCGTCAGCATCCCGCTCGCAAGCAAGTTCCACCACAGCCAGTTTCCCGCGATGCCGTTCTTGGCGACGAGCCCAGTTACGGCGAGTGGGGTGTCGGCGGCGAAGGTTGTCGCCACCATCGACGTGCCGGCAAGCCACCAGGGGACGTTTCTCCCGGACAAGAAATATTCCGCGGTGTCGCGGCTCGCGCGGCGCTTGTAGTACAGGCCGACCGCGACGTTGAACAGGAAGTACAGGGCGACGACCAACCAGTCCGCGAGCGTAAGTCGCATGGTTGTGGCAGCCCTCGCGTCGGAGAGTTGACTTGGTCGCAGGAACTGTCTAAGTTCGCATCTGACTGGAGGATCGCAATGGCCACGACGCAACACACCACCCCCGTGACCCTGACCCTGACCGAGAAGGCCGCGGCCGAGGTCCGGAAATTCATGGCAGAGGAGAAGGTTTCGCCCGAGACCGCCGGGCTCAGGATCGCGGTGCTCCCCGGGGGCTGCTCGGGATTTCGCTACAGCCTGAACATCGAAGACAAACCCGGGGACGACGACGTCGTGATTGAGACCGCGGGAGTGCGGTGTTTCGTGGACGGCTTCAGCGCCCAGTACCTGAACGGCGTCACCCTGGACCACAAGAGCAATTTCCAGGAGTCTGGGTTCGCCTTCGAGAACCCGAACGCCACAGGCGGCTGCGGCTGCGGATCGTCCTTCACGGTCTGAGGCCGTTGCCCCCGGTTGATTCGGCCTTCCAAGCCCGCGCCCGTCGCGGGCTTTTTGTTGCCCACCGGTGCGGTCGCTCGACATAGCCGTCATCGCGGCGTACTGCGCCGCGGTCATGGTCTTCGGGCTCGTCCTCTCCGGCCGCCAGCGTGACGCGAGCGACTACTTTCTGGGGCACCGCGGGCTGCCGTGGTGGGCGCTCATGTTCTCGATCGTCGCGACCGAGACGTCCGCCCTGACGGTGATCTCGGTTCCCGGCATCGCTGCCCGCGGTGACCTGACGTTCGTGCAGCTGGCGTTCGGGTATCTGGCGGGGAGGATCGGCGTCGCGGCCCTGCTCCTCCCAGGCTATTTCGAGGGCACCCAGGATACGGCCTACCAGCGGCTGGAGCGTCGCTTCGGTCCCGCCGCCCGGCGCGCGGCCTCAGGCCTGTTCCTCGCGACGCGTGCTCTGGGCGACTGCGTGCGGATCTTCGCCACGGCCATTCCCTTCGCCATCATCACGCGCTGGAATCTCGCCGCCGGAATCCTCGCGATCGGTACGGTGACGCTCGTCTATACCTGGGTCGGCGGCTTGCGCGCCGTGGTGTGGGTGGACGTAATCCAGCTGGGCGTGTATCTCGTGGGCGGGATCGCGACCCTCATCGTCGCGACGCATCTCGCGGGAGGCGTCGGCGCGTTCGCCCGGGCCTGGGACCAGGGAAAGCTCCTGGCGTTCGACTTCCGTCCCTCGTTCACGATCCTCTACACGTTCTGGGGCGGTCTCGTCGGCGGCGCCCTCATTGCGGGCGCATCCCACGGGACCGATCACCTGATCGTGCAACGCCTGCTCGCCGCCCGTGGTCTCAAGGACGCTCAGCGCGCCCTGATCGGGTCCGGCATTTTCATCATCCTGCAGTTCACGCTCTTTCTGCTCGTCGGCACGAGTCTGTGGCTGGCGGGGGCTGACCAGCCCGGCATGCGCGGCGACGCGATCTATCCCACGTTCGTGATCACGCGGCTTCCGGCGGGGCTGGCCGGCCTCGTCGTCGCGGGAATCCTGGCCGCCGCCATGAGCAGCCACGCCTCGGCCGTGAACTCGCTCGCGTCCGCGTCCACGCACGACTTTTACTCACCGCTGACGGGCCGTCAGGATCCCACACACCTCTTATGGGTGGGCCGCTGGCTCACCTTGCTCTGGACGATCGTGCTCGTGCTCGGCGCCATGGCGTTTCGCGACCAGAACACTCCGGTGGTTCAGTTGGCGCTGAGCATCACGTCGCTCACCTACGGTAGCCTGCTCGGGACCTACCTGCTCGGGGGTATGTGGTCCCGCGCGCGCCAGCGCGACGTCATCATCGCCATGACGGCCGGCGTGGTATTGATGACACCGATCGTACTCGGCGCGGTGATCCCGCAGTTCCCCCCGCAGTGGCGCTGGCTTCCGGGACTTGCGTGGCCGTGGTATGTGCCTTTGGGGACGACGGTGACCGTACTGGTAGGGATGTTGTCTTCGCTCATCCCTGCGACGGAACGACGGGATGACGGAAAGGGGATGGCCTGAGCAACTCCGTTCCGTCGTTCCGTCCTTCCGTCGCACTTCTTGGGGCTGACGCCGGCGGCTCGCACTCGACTGTGGTCATCGGCACCCCCGACCTGACCATCCTGGGCCGCGCGGACGGGCCCGGAGCTGCGATGCGTCCTGGCGGCGCGAGTGCATCCGCCGCTGTACTCGCCGAGACGGCACGACGCGCGGCGACCCAGGCGCGAGGGGGAGGCGAGCTGCCCGTGGCGCGAGCGGTCGTGGGCGTGGCAGGCGCCGGCCGCGACCAGGAGCAGTCGGAGCTGGCCCACGCCCTGGTGACCGCGGGGGTGGCGCGCCAGGTGCGCGTGCTCCCGGATGGCGCGGTCGCGCTCGCTACCGCGTTCGACGATGGCTCAGGGATTCTCGTGAACGCCGGAACCGGATCGGTCGCGTACGCGCGTGATCCGAGTGGCGCGCTCCACCGCGCGGGCGGGTATGGCTGGCAGCTCGGAGATGAGGGGGGCGGATACTGGCTGGGACGCCGGGCGCTGGAGGTCGCGGCGCGAGCGCAAGACGGTCGAGGAGAAGGATCGACGCTGCTCGCCCGTCTCCTGAGCGCGCTCGGCCTGCAACAGTTCGACGATCTCGTCCGATGGACCGCGACCGCGACCCCGTCCCAGGTAGCTGCGCTCGCGCCGCACGTCTTGAACGCCGCTCGCGAAGGAGAGGTCGTCGCGCGCCGCGCGGTGGACCAGGCGGCATCCGAGCTCGTCGAGCTCGTCGCCACGCTCGCGAGCGCCTTCCCAGGGACCGGGCCGATCCGAGTGGCGGTCACGGGTGGCCTGCTTCTCCCCCACTCACCGCTCGCGGCCGCCTTCGGCCAGCGTCTCGCCGACGGGGTGAAGCGCGCTCGGCTGGTGGCGGACAGAATAGATCCGGCCCTCGGGGCGCTGAAGCTGGCGGCTAAGCTCGAATAACAACCCTCTTCAAGCTGCGATCTTCACCTGCGTATCGACGGACGCCGGATCCCACTCGCTCTCGGTTCTCGCGACATAGACTGCAGCGGTCAGGTCGCCACAGACATTGAGCGTCGTTCGGCTCATGTCGAGGATCCGCTCAACTCCGTAAACCACGCCCACCACCTCGGGTGGGATACCGACGGTGACACATACCACCATCAGTGGAGCGAGAGAGCCACCGGGTACGCCGGCCGTGCCGACCGCGGTGATGACGCTCATGATCATCGCGATCACCTGCTGTCCGAGCGTCAGGTCCACCCCGAAGAGCTGGGCCAGGAAGAGGACTGTCACGCCCTCATAGAGCGCGGTGCCGTTGTGGCACATCGTCGACCCGAGCGACAGCACAAAGCCCGCGATCTTGGGTGGGATCTTGAGCTCGTCCTCGGCCACCGCGATGTTGGTCGGGAGGGTCGCGTTGCTCGAGCTGGTCGTAAACGCGGTGACGATGCTCGGCGTGATCCGGCGCCAGAAGATGCTCGGCCGCAGTCCTCCCAGGAACCGCACCAGCAGCGACAGGCTCACGGCGCCATGGATCAGGAGGCCGACGAGCACGACAACGACGTAGCCGAGCAGCTTCCGCAGGATGTCCCAGCCCAGCAGGGACGTGACGACAAAGATCAGCCCGAACACGCCGTAGGGGGCGAGCTTCATCGCCATCCCGATGATCTTGGCGATCGCTTCACCGATGGCGTCGAGCACCTGCACGAGGGGCCGTGCCTTCTCGTCCGGGAGAAGGGTGAGGGCCGCGCCGAAGACCAGGGCGAAGAAGATGATCCCCAGCATATCGAGGTTCGCCGCGGCCTGAATCGGATTCCGCGGCACGATGTTGACGAAGAAGTCGACCCCGAATTTCGTGTTACCGCCCGCCGGGAGGCCCGCGACCTGCCCGCGATAGGCGTCGAGGAGCTGCTGGCGCACTTCGACCGGGACGCCGACGCCAGGCCGTACGAGGTTGACGAGCAGAATCCCGATGACGGCGGAGATCACCGTGGACAGGAGGAAGTACGCAAGCGAGCGCACCCCCACCCGACCCACCTTGCGGATGTCCCCGAGCTGTGTCACGCCGAGCGCGATGGAGGTGAAGACGAGCGGCACGACCGTCATGAAGAGAATCCGCAGGAATATTTGGCCCACGGGGCCGGCAACGTTCGTATTCACCCAGCCCACCCACGGCGCGCCCCCGGCCCAGACGTTGACCGCGAGACCGGACAGCCCGCCGGCGAGCAGCCCGATGAAGATTTTGGTGTGGAGCTTCACTACCGGTCGAGCCCGAGCCGCCGGACGCGACTATGCCGCACGCTGTACAGGAAATAGATCACGGCACCCACCGCCAGCCAGCCGACGAACCGGAGTTTGGTGAGCAGGGGCAGGCTCCAGATCAGGTACAGGCAGAACGCGATCGACACGAAGGGCAGCCACGGCACCCACGGCGTCCGAAACGGCCGCGGCCGGTCCGGCTCCTTGCGACGCAACACGATGATCCCCGCCGCCACGAGGATGAAGGCGAACAACGTCCCGATGTTGGTCAGCTCGAGCACCACACCGATCGGCGCGAGGGCCGCGAACACCGCGACGAACACACCCGTGATGATCGTGGTGATGTGGGGCGTGCGGTACTTGGGATGCAGCCGGGCGGCCCAGGGTGGCAGCAGGCCGTCGCGCGCCATGGACATGAAGATCCGCGCCTGGCCCAGCTGGAATACGAGCAGCACGGACGTCATCGCCGCTACCGCCCCCAGCGCCAGAATGCCGGCGGCCCAGTCGGCGTGGATATACTGCAGCGCCACCGCGAGGGGGTCGGGCACGTTGAGCTTGTCCCACGGAATGAGCCCGGTCAGGACCAGTGCGATCGCCACGTAGAGCACGGTGCAGATGATCAGCGACGCAATGATGCCGAAGGGGATGTCTTTCTGCGGGTTCCTCGCCTCCTCGGAGGCCGTGCTCACCGCGTCGAAGCCGATGTAGGAGAAAAAGATGATCGCCGCCCCGACGCTGATCCCGGTGAAGCCGTTCGGGGCGAAGCTCGGCGTTGTCCACTGCTCGGGGCGGATGTACTTCAGCCCCACGACCAGGAACAATCCGATGATCCCGACCTTGATCGCGACCATCACGGTGTTCACACGCGCCGATTCCTTCGTGCCGATCACGAGCAGCCACGTGATGACCGCGACGATCGCAAATGCGGGCAGGTTGAAGATGATCGGCACGGGCCCGAGATGCGGGGCCGCGGCGAGCGCCGCCGGGTCGTGCACCGCCGTCAACAGATCCGTGACGAGCCACCGCGGTATCGTCACGCCGAGTCCACGGAGCAGCGAATCGAAGTAGCCCGCCCACCCGATGGCCACGGCGATGTTCCCGACGGCGTACTCGAGAATCAGGTCCCAGCCGATGATCCACGCGACGAGCTCGCCCAAGGTGGCGTAGGCGTAAGTGTAGGCGCTGCCCGAGATCGGGATCATCGCGGCGAACTCGGAATACGTGATCGCCGCCAGGGCGCTCGTGGCCCCCGCGAGCAGAATCGAGACGACGATCGCCGACCCGGCCCCGACGTGCCCGGCGTCCCCGCTGATCGCCGTCCCGATCGCCGCGAAGATCCCGGCGCCGATGACCGCGCCGATCCCCAGGGCGGTGAGCTGCAGCGGGCCCAGAGACCGCTTGAGGCCGCCCCCGGCCTCCCCGTCGGCGATGCATTGGTCGACGGTCTTGCGACTGAACAGCTGGTTTCTAGACAAAGAGCGGCGCCAGCACCAGCGTGACGGTGCTCAAGAGCTTGATGAGCACGTGCAACGACGGCCCCGCCGTGTCTTTGAACGGATCGCCGACCGTGTCACCCACCACCGCCGCCTTGTGGGTCGGGCTCCCCTTCCCGCCGTATTCCCCGGTCTCGATGAACTTCTTGGCGTTGTCCCATGCCCCGCCGCCGTTGTTCAACAGCGTCGCCATCAGGATGCCGCCGATCGTGCCGACCATGAGGAACGACGCCACGGTCTCGGCGCCGACGTGGAACAACACCTTGAACCCGAGCCCGACCGCGATCGGCATGCCGACCGCGAGGAGGCCGGGCGCCACCATCGCCTTGAGCGCGCCGATCGTCACGATGTCGACCGCCCGTCCGTAGTCCGGCCGCGAGGTGCCCTTGAGGATCCCGGGGTCGGCCTGGAACTGGCGGCGCACTTCCTGGATCACGCTCACGGCTGCCTTGGTCACCGCGCTGATGGCGAGGGCGGAGAACCAGAACACGAGCATCGCCCCGAGCAGGCCACCCACGAACACCTCGGGCTTCGAGATGTCCACCGCCGCGAGCGGCGAGCCAAGCGCCGCGACCTCGTCGAGGAAAGCCGAGAAGAGCAGGAACGCCGCGAGCGCCGCCGAACCGATCGCGTACCCCTTGGTCAGGGCCTTCGTCGTGTTGCCGACGGCATCGAGGCGGTCGGTGCGCTTGCGAATGTCCTCGGGCTGATGGGACATCTCGATGATCCCACCGGCGTTGTCGGTGATCGGACCGAACGTGTCCATCGCCAGGATGTACGCCGCCGTGCCGAGCATGCCCATGGTCGCCACCGCGGTCCCGAACAATCCGGAGTGCGTGAGCCCGCTCGACGCCCCCAGCTTGTACGACGCGATGATGGCCGCCGAGATGGTGAACGTCGGCAGGGCCGTGCATTCCAGCGCCACCGCGAACCCCGCGATGATGTTCGTCGCCGGCCCCGTCACGGAGGCCGCCGCGATCGACTTGACGGGACGGTAGCGGTACTCGGTGTAGTACTGGGTGATGTAGACGAACGCGATCGACGTCGCGATGCCGATCACGCCACACAGGGCGAAATGCCACCAGGCATCGGGGTGGCTGGGCGGGTTGAGCAGCCAGTACGTGCCACCCGCGAACCCCAGGGCGGCGAGCACCGCCGTCCACATGTAGCCGCGATTCAACGCATGCATGGGGTCCTCGTCCTCGCGCGCCTTGACGAGCAGCACCCCGACGATCGACGCCACCAACCCGAACGCGCGCGCCACGAGGGGGAACAGCATCAAGCCCACGACCTGCACCGGGGTGAACACCCCGGGATTGGCGAGGGCGAGTCCGGAGCCGAGAATCATGGCACCGATGTTCTCGGCGGCGGTCGACTCGAACAGGTCGGCGCCGCGCCCCGCGCAGTCGCCCACGTTGTCGCCCACGAGGTCCGCGATCACGGCCGGGTTGCGCGGATCGTCCTCCGGGATCCCCGCTTCCACCTTGCCCACGAGGTCCGCGCCCACGTCGGCGGCTTTGGTGTAGATCCCGCCGCCCAGCTGGGCGAACAGGGCAACGAACGACGCGCCGAAGCCATATCCGACGATCATCAGCGGGATCTTGGTCGGCTCGAAGTGCAGTGCGTCGAGGATCGTGTACAGGATGCCGACGCCGAACAGGCTCATCGCGACGACGAACAACCCGCTTACCGCGCCACCTCGCAACGCGATCTGCAGGGCCTTGTTCAGGCTCGTGCGGGCGGCGCTCGCGGTCCGGATGTTCGATCGCACGGCCACGTACATGCCGACGATTCCGGCGACCCCCGAGCACAACGCCCCGAACAGGAAGGACAGTGTGGTCGTCAACGCGAGCGTCGCGGCGACCGGCTCGCCGGGGTGGGGCTTCCGAAAGAACGCGTACAGGACATAGATGAGCACGCCCAGGGCGATACTCAGGGTCCCGATGGTGCGGTACTGACGCCGCAGGAACGCTTCCGCGCCCTCCTGAATCGCGTCGGAGATCTTCCGCATGTCGGGGGTGCCGTTGTCCTGCCGCAGGACGTAGCCTCGCAGACTCCAGGCGACGACCAGGGCGAGGACCGAGAGCCCCAGGACGAGAGCAATGAGCATAGTCGGTTGTAGCTCCTTGGAGCCCCGCCGCGGGGGCGGGGGCGGGGCGGGCGGGGACGGTCTAGTGACTGCTCGTGTAGCGGATGAAGACGAGGCTCGCCACCGGCTGCCCGCGCTGCATGGCCGGGACGAATCGGGTCTCCATCATCAGGGCCACGAACGCTCGCCGGCACTGCTCGTCCGACGGCGGCGGGTCCACTTCGACCCGAGTGGGCTGTCCGTCGGCGGCCACCCAAAACGAGACTGCAATCCGCCCTCGAGATGCGGAGCTGAACATGCACTCCGGGGGCCGAGGGATCACTCGGCGAGGTTGGGCGGAAACAATGTAACCACCTTCGCCACCTGTTCCAGACCCCGGGCCAGCCCCGAGGCCCGAACCCCGCGCCGAGCCCTGGCCACTGGGGCTCCCTCCGCCGCCACCCAAGACCGTCGCGGGCGGCGCGAGGATCGCCTGGGGGACGTCGAGGGGTGGCAGGTCAAGGGGAATGTGGCGCAACGCCGACAGGTCGGTGAGAACGATGCGCGGTGGCGCCTGAACGTCCACGGCGGCCGGGCCCCCCGCGTTGGGAAGCGCGAAGAAATTGATTCGTCGTCCGGCGAAACCCGGCGCACCACTCAGGCGGCTCTCGGGGCGTTGGGCGTGAGCCACGAAGAGAGCGATGACCACGGCGTGGGTGACCAGGGCCAGGGTCGCCCCGGAGCCGAGGCGACGGCGGGACAGTGGTAACCGCAGGCCGGGGAGCGGAAGGCGTTCGGGGGACTGTGGGTTCACAGTGCTTGAGATATACCCCGATAACGATTGTAGGGGCGCAGCATGCTGCGCCCCTACACCGCCGCTCGATCGCCGCCGGTTACTTCTTGGCCTGGTCGGGGGGCGTGAACCCGATGACCTGCACGCCCGCGCCGTGCGCGATATCCATCGCCACCATCACATCCAGGTACTTCCGGTTCGGCGCCGCCTTGATGAACAGCAGCTTGGCCGGGCGCGGATCGTAGATCTGATGGAACGCCTGGTCGAGCTGGTTCAGGGCGTAGGCTTGACCGTTGATGGCATACGACCCGTCGCCCTTGAGCTCGAGCACGATCTGGCTCGATTGCTGCGGTTTCGACTTCGTCTGTTGCTCGGGCGGGACCTGGACGTCGAACGCCTTGCGTGAGAGCGGCTGCGTGATCATGAAGATGATCAGCAGCACGAGCAGCACATCGATCAGCGGCGTGACGTTGATGTCTGAGCTGAGGCCTTCCCCGCCGCCAGTGGGTCCCATCGCCATGGGCTCAGCCCCCCTCTTTCTTTTTGACGAGCGACTGTTTCTGCTCGGTGATGGCGCCGACCACCCGTACACCCGCCTTCCGGGCGATCTCGATGGCCTGCTGGACGCGCCCAAAGGGGATGTCCTGGTCCGCCTTCAGGAACAGGATCTTGTCCGTGGTACGACTTTCGTAGAGCGCCTGGAGCCGCCCGGGAAGCTCTTCGTCGGAGATCGGCTTCGGCCCAGTGCCAAGGTCGAGGAAGAACTTCTGGTTCTGATCGATCCCGAGCCGGATCTCGTCCGGCCCTTCGGGCCGGTTCTCGGGGTTGTCGGAGCGCGGGATGGTCGCCTGGAAGCCCTTCGCGATCAGCGGCGTGACGATCATGAAGATGATCAGCAGCACCAGCATCACGTCGATCAGCGGCGTGACGTTGATGTCGGCCTTGACGGCCGCGCGGGCGCTAGTGGCTGACAGGGCCACTGGTCTGCGACGCCTTCTGCGTCTGGAATTCCTTCGTGAAGATCGACCGGCCGAATTCCGAGCCGACGCTCTTGATCAGGTAGTCGATCAACTCCTTCGAGGTGTAGGTCATCTCGACGGAGAGGAAGTCGATCTTGGTCGTGAAGTAGTTGTACAGCCACACGGCCGGAATCGCGACGATGAGGCCGAACGCGGTCGTGATCAACGCCTCCGCGATACCGGAGGAGACCGAGGCCAGCGACCCGCCGCCGCCCGATGCGGCCATGCCGGTGAACGCGTTCACGATGCCCATCACCGTGCCGAGCAGTCCCACAAACGGCGCCGTGGACCCCGTGGTGGCGAGAATGCCCAGGCCGCGCTTCAGCTCGGCCGACACGATCAGGATCTCGCGCTCGACCGCCCGCTCCACCGAGTTGATGTCGGCGGCGGTGATCGTGGCGCGATCGCGGAGCAGCGGCTTCACCTCGGACAGGGCCTCACCGACCACGCGCGCCACGTGGCTCTTCTTCTGCTTTTCGGCGATGCGGATGGCGCCGTCGAGCTGCTCCTCCTGCAGGAAGCGGGAGAATTCGGGCGCGAATTTCCGCGTCTCGCGTTGGGACCGGAAGATCTGGACCCACTTCTGGACCGCGTTCGCCCACGAGATGATCGACATGATCAAGAGAATGATCACGATCGACTTGGCGAACGGGCCCATCGAGACGAACAGGTCGTAAAGCGAGAGACTCATGGGGGGAGGCTCCTTGAGGTTATTGCTTGATCCGGAAGTCGATCGGGAGCTGAATCAGCACCCGCACCGCTCGACCGTGCACGCGGGCCGGGCGGAACAACGCCTTGAGCACATAGTTCTTTGCCGACTGGTCGAACCCGGGGTTGGGACTCTGCAACACCTTCACGGAAGGCGGTTCCGCCCGCCCCAGCGTGTCGATGATCGCCTGGACGAGTACCCGACCGGAGATCCCGGCCTGGCGCAGTAGATCGGGATACTGGAGCGTGGGCCCGGACAGCACGGCGGGTTTCTCCTCCACGATCGCTTCCATGAACACTTCATTGCCCGTCGGGACCATACCCGTGGAGAGGCCGCCCTCCACGCCGGTGCCGGAATAATCCTTCGGATCGAAATGCTCTTGCAGATTCACGGGCGGGATGTTCGTCGGGATCACATCGGGTGCCACGACCGTCTGGAAGCCTTTGAGCGGCACATCGAGCTGCACCGGTTGCTGCTCGGGTGGCTTCTCCTGCTTCGGCTGGTCGACGAATACCATCGCCGTATCGACCTTGACGGCGTTGTCGTTCTGGCCGGCGTTCAGTGTTGCGTACACGGCCGCGCCGATCACCACTGTGTGGATCACGAGCGACATCGCGCTTAAGCTAAATCCGCGGCGCCGATTTTTCGTGCGCCTCGATTCGATCAGGTTGTCGAACACGGGCTATTGTCCTCCGGTCCAGTCCGTGACTCCCCTGAAATAGTGCGGGTTTTCGGCCGCCCGCTAGTGGACCCCCCATTACAAAACGATGACAGCGGGGTGAGGGGTCGGCTACCGCCCCGCCGCCCCGGCGCCGCGGGCGATGCCTAGCCGCGCAGGTTGAGGCGCCACTGCAGCAAGACCCGGACGGCCCGCCCCTGGACCTGGCCGGGGGCGAAGCGCAGCTGACGCACGTGATTGATCAGCGATTCGGCCAGGCTGGGGCTCGGCGAGGACAGCACCGTCACCGACGCCGGCTCGACGGCTCCCGCGGTGTCCACGACGAAACGGACGACGGCGACCCCCCCCATGACCGATGCGCCGCCCGCCCCGCTCAGGTTCACCGTGCGTGCTTCGGCGGAGACGGCGCGAGGCGCCTGGTCGAGGCCACGGCAGTCGGGCACACAGCTGTACGTGGTGTCCGAATGTGGCGCACCGGCGAGCCTCCCGAGCGCGGCCGACGGACGCGCGAGCGCCGGCGGTTGGACGGACCGCCGGATGGCTTCGAACTCGAGCGCGAGCCCCGAGTCGATCTGCGCAAGTCCCGCGACCTCGAGACGTGGGTCGATCAGGAGCGCCTCCCGAAACGACTCGCGGGCCAGGCTATCGCGTCCCTTGTAGAACTGGAGCACGCCGCGCCACACGAACGCATTCATGCGGTCGGTACCCGAGCCGGGCGTGCTCGAGTCGAGCGCGACGCGCAGCAGGGCGAGCCCGGAATCCGCATTGCCGGCGCGCAGCTGGACCCGCGCCGCGGTGACGAGATCTCCGGCGCCAGTCTGCGCCTGCAGCCCGCTCGCAATGGTCAGGCCGATGAACACCACTCTCGCCGCCGTGGTCAAGGCGAATCCACCTCGTACCGCACCCAATCCAACCCCTCCGCCCGGATATCGAACCGCAGCTCGACGCGGGCCACGACGTCCTGACCACCGATAGAAGCCGGATGAAACCGCAGCATCGGGAGCACGTCCCGTACCGAACGCTCGAACCCTGCCGAGCTGCTGCTCACCACCGTAATGGTCTCCGGCTCGAGTCGCCCGGACTCGTCCACGACCGCTCGCACCACCACGCGTCCGTGAACCCCTGAAGGCCCAAGCTGCCCGGGGTTGTCGATGCGCATTTGGGGCAGGCCGAGGAGTCGAGGTGACCGTTCGCCTCCCTTGCACCCGCGAACGCAGTCGTGCACGGCGCCTACCGGCGCAGGATTCGACTCGGACGCGGGCGTAAGAGTGGGGTGGTCACGCCGCACCGCCGCTTGCTCGTGTCGCCACGTCGCGGCGAGCGTGGAGTCTGTGGCCGCGAGGTTCCCGGCGTCGATGGCCGGATCGAGCGCGAGCGCCGCCCGGAAGCGGCGGGCCGTACCTGAATCGTCGCCCTGGTAGAAGCTCACGATCCCAAGCCACACGAGCGCCGTGGCGCGGTTCGTCAGCGGGGCGGTCGACGGCGAGTCGGCCACCTGGTGAAGCAGCGTAGCGGCGCTATCCAAATCATGCGCATGAATAAGTGCGCGTGCAGCGGTGACCCGGTCGGCGGGCGTCGTCTGGCTCGCCGCCGGGCGACTGCACAAGAGGAGCAGCGCGATGGAACTCACCATCATCCCCACGCGATTCATGAAGCCTCCAGGTCGCGGACCTGCTTGTTATTGCACGCTCGTCAGCCTGAAGTCAACCGGGAGACGGATCAGCACGCGCACCCGCCGTCCGTGCACCTGCCCCGGACGAAACACGGCGTGACGAACGTAGTCGAGGGCCGGTGGCTCGAAGCCGGCGTACGAGCTCTCGACCACGGTCACCTCCGGCTCGGCACGCCCGAGCGTGTCGATCACGGCTTGAACCACCACGCGTCCGGTGACCCCGGCGGCGCGCAACGCCTCCGGATACAACGGTGGCCGCCCCGCGAGGAGCATCGGGGGCTCCTCCACGACGTCCGCCGCCCAAGGCGCCGTTGCGTCGGGCATGGACGGATCATCCCCGACAGCGCGCGAGCTTCGCAGCCATTGCGTCGCGTCGAAGGGTCGCGACGGCTCGATTGGCGGGATGCCGGGCGGCACGGTGATCGGAAACCCGATCGGCTCCTCCACGACAGGTGGGCGCGGCGGGACAGGGACCCCGGGTGGCGCGTGGCGATCGAGCGGCTCGTGCCAGGGCATGATGACAGCCGAAATAACACGCGGCGGATCCGTGGCTCGGAGAGTACCGATGATGGCTCCAGCGACTACTGCCCCGTGCCCCAGGAAAGCGACCAGACCGGGACCGGTGTGCCCCCGCTGCGCGGAGCGTGGCTGGGATGCAATGAGCCGTCGAAACATGGGAGGTCCTCCCGTTATGGGCTCATCGATCATGGCGTGCGACACTTACACCAGGATGCGGCGCGCGTGAAAAAGCGATGACGAGTGCGTTACGTCCGCGGGAGGATGACGGTGAACGTGGTTCCCCGCCCCGGCCGGCTCACGACGTCGATCTGGCCGCCGTGCGCCTCCGCGATCCACTTGCAGATGGCGAGGCCGAGGCCGGCGCCGGGTCGCTCGCCGGTGCGGGTGCGCGCCGAGTCGGCGCGCCAGAAGCGGTCGAAAATGTGGGGCAGATCGCCTGCCGCGATGCCGATGCCGGTGTCCGCGGCGCTCAGGGCCACGCGACCGTTCGCCGGGCCGAGCTGCATGCGCACGCTCCCACCCGCGGGCGTGTACTTCACCGCGTTGGTCACGAGATTGAGGATGAGCTGCCGGATGCGGCTCGCGTCCACCGAGACCATCACCGGTTCGGCAGGGGTCGCGACTTCCATCGTCACGCCCGCCTGCTCCGCGAGCAGCTCGCCAGTCTCCTGGACTTCGGTGACGATGCTGCGCAAGTCCACGGCCTCGCGATGCAGCGGCGCGATGCCCTCGTCGGCGCGCGCCAGTATGAGCAGCGCATCCACGAGCTCGGCCATGCGCTTGATCTCCTGGAGCGTCTCCTCGAGCGTGACGAGCGTTTCCTGTTGGAGACCGGGCGTCGTGATGGCGCGCTCGACGCCGGCGCGCAACACGGTGAGCGGGGTCTTGAGCTCATGGCTCGCGTCCGCGGTGAATCGCCGCAGCGCGGCGAAATTGCGCTCGAGCCGCGTCAGCATCTGGTTCAGCGTCTCGACCAGCCGGCCCATCTCGTCCTTCACGACGGGCACCGCGAGACGCCGATGAAGGCTGGTTCCGTCGGTGATCTCCCTGACTTCGGTGATGATGACGTCGACCGCCGTGAGGGCGCGATTCGCGATCCATGTTCCCATCAGGAGGGCGGCGACGAGGCCCAGCGGGAGGATGAGGGCGATGCTCGAGAGCAGCTGCTCGGCCCCGAGCTCGGCCGAGCGGACGTTCGCCCCGGCGAGAATGGCCCCGAACTGGGGTCCCGCGTCGCTGACGTTGTGGACCGCGTACCAGATCCGCGGGCCGTCGGGTCCGAGCTGGAGTGTGCCGGACGCGCGGCCGGAAATCGGCGCGCTCGCGAGTGCGCGCAGCTGCTCGACTTGTTGAAAGGTGAGCGCCCGCGCGTCGGACGACGCGAACAGGAGGCTGCCGTCGCGCGCGGTGATCACCAGGTACTCGGGAACGGCTTCGAGTAGCGCCGCGAGATCGGAGATGAGCACGGGGTGACCCGCGCTGTCCGCCCGAACGAGCACCCCCCGGGCCCGGTAGCTCTC
Source organism: Gemmatimonadales bacterium (assembly GCA_035577025.1). Taxonomy (GTDB): domain Bacteria; phylum Gemmatimonadota; class Gemmatimonadetes; order Gemmatimonadales; family GWC2-71-9; genus AG41. Next base: position 10,301 of record DATLVU010000049.1, on the reverse strand, counting down.
GGCCAGCATGCCGGCGGTAAGCGACGCTTCCGATTGGATCCGCCGGTCGAGGTCCTGATAGGACGCGTTACGCCGATCGAGGTACAGAACCGCCGCAAAGGCGGCGAGTGTCAGGGCGAGGGCCAGCGAGTACCACGCGGTGAGCCGCCCGCGGATCGTCTGCATGTCAGGCTTTTACGACGTACCCTACGCCGCGCACGGTGTGAATCAGCTTGGGCTCGTGCCCGTGATCGATCTTCTTCCGCAACCGCGTGATCACCACGTCGACGATATTCGTCCCAGGGTCGAAGTGGTAGTCCCATGCGTACTCGGTGATCAGCGTGCGTGGCATGACGCGCCCCGGGTGGCGCATGAGGTACTCGAGCACCGCGTACTCTTTCGGGGTCAAGTCGATGAGCTTCGTGCCCCGCCGCACGTCGCGGCTGCCCGTGTCGAGTGTCAGGTCGGCGATATGGAGAATCGGGGGGGCGATGGCCTTGGGCCGGCGCCCGAGGGCTTCCACCCGCGCGAGCAGCTCTTCCAGCGAGAATGGTTTCGTCACGTAATCGTCGGCGCCCATCTTGAGGGCCTGGACCTTGAAGTCGACCGCGTCCTGCGCCGTCAGGACCAGAACGGGAATGCCGTCGCCGCGGTCACGCAACGTCCGCAGCACATCGAAGCCGGAGAGCGCCGGCAGGCGCAGGTCGAGCACGAGCATGTCGTAGTGCCCGCCCGTCGCGAGCCGCAGTCCTTCCGCTCCGTCACCCACGAGGTCGGCGTGAAAGCCGGCTTCCGTCAAGCCTCGTTTCACGTACTGTCCGACCGTCTTGTCGTCCTCGACGACGAGGATTTTCATCCGATGGGGAGGTACACCCTGAAGTTGGACCCCACGCCGACCTGCGACTCCACGTCGATCCGCCCGCGGTGCTCGGCGATGATGCCGTAGCAGATCGACAGGCCCAGCCCGGTTCCTCGGCCCTGCGGTTTGGTGGTGAAGAACGGCTCGAAGATCTTGGCCAGATCCTCGCGCTTGATCCCGGTGCCCGTATCGATGAACTCGAGCAGGATCTCGTCGTCGCGATCCGGATTGATCCGGCTGCGCACCGTGAGCGTGCCCCGCGAGTCCGTCGCGTCCATCGCGTTCAACATCAGGGCCATGAAGCTCTGGATCAGCCGCTCCTGGTCCGCGCGCACGGGCGGCAGGCCCGCTTCGAGCTCGCGGACGACCGTGAGCCGCTTGAACCGCGTATGATGCTTGAGCAGAAACAGGGTACGGTCCACCACGCCGTTCACGTCCACGGGCTTCATCTCACCCGCCTTGGGCCGCGAAAAGTCGAGCAGGCTGTCGACGATGCGCCGACACCGCTGCACTTCGGTATCGATGATCTTCAGGTATTCGTCGTACCCCTGCCGGTCCGGCGGCTCCAGATCCCGCGTCCGGAACGCGAGTGCTTCGCAGCACGCGAGGATCGTGGCGAGCGGATTGTTGATCTCGTGCATCACGCCGGCGGCGAGCTGGCCCACGGCAGCCAGCTTTTCCGTCTCGGTCAGCCGCTGCTGGGCTTGACGCCACTCGGTGATGTCTTCGCCGATGGTGATGACGTGGGAAATCGTGCGGCCGTCCTGCCGCATCGGGATCTTGGTGATCCGGTAGTAGCGGGCCTCCCCGCTCGCCTGCGACTCCATCTCCACCTGCTGCAGCTCGCCGGTATCGAACACGCGGTCGAACTCGCGCTTCAGCAGGTCGCGCGGCTGCCGATCGAGCACGTCGAAGATCTCCTGACCGACCGCCTCGTCGCGCGCCACACCCTGTGTGCCGGTCTCGCGCTTGCGGTTCCAGGCCCGGATGCGATAGGTGCGATCGATGACGTAGAGCCCGACGGGGAGGGAGTCGATGATTTGCGCGGCGAAGTTGCGCTGCGCCTCCATCTCATGCGTTCGTAACGCCACCTCGGACGCCAGGTCCTGCGACAGCTCGGTGGCCGCGATAATGGGTGCGAGGATGCGGCCGACCACCACCATGACGTCGTGCGCCACCCCTTCGTAGCGGCCGGTGGGAATGATGACCTCGAGGGCCCCCAGCGCCTCTTCGTCGTGGATCAGCGGGAGCCGCATGATGGCGCCACCGGGAACCTCTTCGCGTTGGGGTCCGCGGTGCACCCATTCGGCGACGGGAGGCGCGTAGCCTGGCAGCTCGGCCTCGTCGCCCGGCGTGGTGACCAGGGCGAAGCGAGCGCCGTCCGGAGTGCGCAGCCAGAGTCGGCACCGCCGCAGGTTGAGCCCGCGCCGCAGCGCGCTGACCACCCCGTGCAGGGCCTCCCGGGACGCGAGGCCGGCCTGCAACACCGACGCGACCTCCGCGATCACCCGGATACCAGGATGCTCGGTATCGAGGGAGGGAGCGACCATCGGTCGCTAAGGTAGGGAGGCCGCTTCTAGCGCGCCAGCGGCGCCTCGAACCTCACGCCGAGGAACGGGCGCGCCTGCGTCACAGTCCCGAAGAATACCGTCGGCCCGAACAACACGCCGCCCTGGACGCCGGTCGCGCCGCCGAACTTGAGACCGATCAACCCAGAGAGGCCCGCCCATGGTGAGCCGACGGTCAGCGGCGAGTTGGAGGCGACGTACCCCGTCCCTTCGACCGTGAAGTCGAGACCCAAGCGGGTGGTGCTCGTGTCGGCTCCCAGATACGCCAGCGTCGCGGCGCGCGTGTGCGCGCCCAGCGTGGCGCCGAACACGAAGCCGCGCCCCCCACCGACGATCGCTCTCTGATCGATGAACTCGCCTACGCGTCCCGTGAGCGACAGCGCCGCGATCGGACCCGCGTGAACGCCGCGCACGTACCCCGCGTCGAATCCCTGGATCTGCCAGCCGCCGCCAACGGTGAAGGCCAGACCCCCCGTGAACCCGCCCCGCCCACCTTGACCCGCGAGCGGCGTAGACAAAGCCGCCAGCGCTACCAACATTGTGCCCATGGACCGACGCACGTTCGTTCTCCTGACAGGTGCCGCCGCCACCGCACCGCTCCATCCCACACGGCCGTTCGGACGAACGGGACGGGGGGAGGCGGGCAGATTGCAATTCGAACTGGATGACCGCCGCCGCTGGTCGTTGTGGTACTACGGCGACGGGTCGCCCGTTCCGCTCATCCGCGGAGCCGAGATCGTCGCGTGGGTTGGTGACCAGCCCCTCACCCTCGCGGAGCTGGAAGATAGTACGGTCGGAAACCGCCGGCCCCCGGGCGGCAATGCCGTGGTCATACGGGGTCGGGGGGCGGGCGTGTGGGTGGAGGCAGAGCTTTTCACCGGTGCCGATCGGCTCCAGGCGACCGTGACGGTCACGCTCTTCCCCGACCGATTCCTCCCGACTGTCACCGCAGTCCGGTTCCTGAAGGTGCCGCCCGCGGAAACGCTGGCCGGGGACGGCGCGCTCGAGGCCCTGGTCAACGGGATGAACTCGAACGACCCGTGCCGTGTGGTCACTATCGGCGCTCCGGACACTGGGGAGCTCGAAAGCCACGGCGCCCTCGGGCTCACACGCGGTGGTCGCGGCCTGGCGATCGGGTTCGATGGGGGGGAGCCTGGCCAGGCTCGCGTGAAGCTTTCATTGGACGTGATCGAAGCAGTGACCGACTGGCGGCCCTCGCGGCCGCTCCGACCCGAAGGCGATTCGTCGCGCATGCAGGTCTGCTTCGATCCGGAGGGGGACGGCCTGGAGGCCCTGGCCGCGTTGTTCGTTCCTTGGTCCCGCCTCGATCAGGAGCACCTGGCGGAGACGGTCGCCCCAGCCGGTTGGTGCACGCGGTCGGAGCTCTCCGGCGCAGTCAGCGAGGCGGACGTGATCGCGAACCTGGAATTCTGTGCCGCGCACTTCGACCGCCGATTCTTCCGCCATATCGAGCTCGACGACGGATACCAGACGGCGGCCGGCGCGTGGGAGCCCAACGATCGGTTCCCCCACGGCCACCGCTGGCTCACCGATCAGATCCATGCGAAGGGGTTCAAAGCGGGCCTCTGGCTCGCGCCCTTCGCCGTGTCGGAGGGCTCCGGTCTTCCAGCCGCGCACCCCGACTGGCTGTTGCGCGACGCCACGGGGGGCGGCGGGGGCCCGATCCTCTGCGACACGCGGGAAGCGTGGGGCGGCGCCGTGTACGCGCTCGACGGCGCCAATCCCAAGGTCCAACAGTGGCTGTTCGATCTGGCACGCCGCGCCGTGCAGACCTGGGGTTACGATCATTTGCGCGTCGACCAGCTGCGCTGGGCGACCCTCGGCACGGCGCATTACGGCGGCTTGACCCATGCAGAGGCGTATCGCGCGGGGTTAGGCGCGATTCGGGACGGTTTGGGCACCGAAGCATTCCTGGTCGCGAGCGCAGCGCCATTGCAGCATGCGGTCGGTCTCGTGAACGGCATGCGGATCGGTCCGGAGGTGGGCGCGAGCTGGACCGGGATCCAGCCCGCGGCCCGCGCCGCCGGGCTGCGGAGCTTCTACCACCGCGCGGCGTGGTTGAACGACCCCGACTGCCTCGTAGTGCGGCCACCGCTCGGTCGCCCCGCCGCCGAGGCGTGGGCATCGCTCGTGGCGGTCTCGGGCGGCCTCACCACGTTTTCGGATCACCTCCCGAAGCTTCCCCAGGACCGCATCGAGTTGCTCCAGCGTACGCTGCCCGTCGCCCGTGTGGCGGGCCGCCCGGTAGCGGCGGGCGCCGTCGAGCGCCAAACGGCGCCCGCGTTGACGGTGGCCGGGGACGCATATCCGATCCGTGGGCAGTGGCGCTTCCGAACGGGCGACGACGCCGCGTACGGCTCGCGCGAGTTCGACGAGGACGCGTGGGAAACCATCAAGGTGCCCGCCCGATGGGATGACGCCGGACACGGGGGGTACGCGGGCGTCGCGTGGTACCGCACGCGGTTTCAGCTGCCCGCGCTCGCCAAAACCGCCGGCGCCGGCGATAGACGAGCAAACGCGGGCGCCCGTCTCGAGCTCGGGAGGATCGCGGACTCCGACGAGACGTACCTGAATGGCGCGAAGATCGGGCAGACGGGCGAGTCCCAGGCGTTCCGACGGTATGTCGTCCCACCGGAGCTGCTCAACTGGGGTGGCGAGAACGTCCTCGCCGTGCGCGTGACGGGCGGCGGCCCGGGCACCGGCGGCGGTGGAATTTGGAGCGTCCGCCGCGACCTCCCGCACCGCCTCTGGGTGGCCGAGGGAGCCCCGCGGTGGTGGACCGCGGTACTCGTGAACTGGGAGGACGAGTCGCGCGACGTGTCCGTGCCACTCACCGCGCTCGGGATCACCGGGGCTCGGTTCGACGGGTACGACGTGTGGCGCGGCGCGCCTGTCGCATTGGTCACGGACACGTTGGCGGTGACGCTCGACCCGCAGAGCGCACGGGTCATCGCCATCCGTCCCGCGGCAGCCCGGCCCCAGATCATCGGGACCACGCGACACGTCGTCCAGGGAGCTGTCGACGTGGCTGAAGAAACGTGGGATCAGCCGACGCGCACGCTCCGGGCCAAGGCCACGAACCTGGACGGCCGCGCGTACGCGGTGACGATCTCCGTCCCCAAGGGCCTGCGGCCCGGCGCCTGCAAGGCGGATGTACCCTGCACGGTGAAGCGCCTCGAGGCCGGTCATACCGTGGTGCAATGGCCCGCCGGCGGCGACGGGAGAGACATACGGTGGGAACTCGCCTTCCGGTCGGCCGCTCCCGGCAAGAAAAGGAAAGACTAGCGCATCAGACTCCCGCCGCCCCCGCCCCCGCCCCCGCCCCCCGCCCCCCCGGTTCCTCGGACGAAGGACCGGGGCCCCACCAAACAGAGAATCAACAGCGGTACCACGGCGACCAGCGCCCCAGACATCGGGTCCGGGCCGCTGAACTCGCGCGCACCGCGTAGGCCGGCGATGGCGACCTCCAGGACTTGCATATGGCTCGACCGCACGGCGACGAGTGGCCAGAGAAAACTCCTCCATTGCTGAGCGAACGCGAGCAGCCCCAGGGTGAGGAGCGCGGGTCCTGCCTGTGGCAGGGCGACACGTCGAAAGATCGTCCATTCGCCCGCGCCCTCGAGGCGGGCGGCGTCCTCGAGATCCGCCGGCATCGCGCCGAAGCACTGTCGCAGGAAGACGATGCCCCCGACCGAGACGAGCTCGGTCGAGATCAGCCCCCCGTAGGTATCGATCCAACCCAGGGCATCGATCATGAGGAATCGGGGGATCACGAGCAGGATCGCTGGCAGCGTGAGCACGCCCAGGTAGCCGAGGAACAGATGGTCGCGACCGGCAAACCGAAGACGGGCGAAGGCGTATGCCGCCGTGGCGCTCGTCATCACCTGCCCGGCCACGATCACGACCGAGAAGATCACGCTGTTCACTACGAACTGGCCCACGGACGATCGCAGCGCGTCCCCGGCGCCCGCCAGCCCCGCGGCGACCGTATAAATGAAAGGGGCGACCATGGCCCCGGCCAGCGGGAGCACGAGGGCGACCCGCAGCGATCCGCTTGCCCACCGCCGTCCCCGCGCCCGCTTAGACACGCGCGACCTCCCGGTGCAGCCACGTGATCTGCCGCCACGTGACTCCGAGCAACAGAACAAAGAAGAGCAGTGCCATAGCGCTCGCGTCGCCGAACCGCGACGCCCCCCACGCGGTCGCGTAGATGCGTGAGGTGATCACGTCCGTGGTGCCGAGCGGGCCACCCCCGGTAGCGGCCATCACGAGAGCGAAGACCTGCAGCGCGGCGATCAAGCCGGTCAGCAGCCCGACGACCATGGCAGGCCTGAGCAACGGCAGCGTGACGCGCCGGAAGCGTTGCCAGCGACCCGCGCCATCGAGGCGGGCGGCTTCGAGGTACGCGGGAGGGATGGCTCGCAGGCCCAGCGTGAGCACGGTCGCCTGGTAGCCCAGCTGCATCCACACGCCGACGACCAAGAGGGCGATGAACGCAGTGTTGGGATCGCCGAGCCAATTCACCGGCGTCGCGCCCGCGCGCGCCAGCACGTGGCTGATCAATCCGGTGTCGGGGTTGGAGAGCGAGCGCCAGATCAGCCCGATCGCCACGACGGAGACGAGGTGGGGCAAGAGCAACACACGTAGGGCCCACGTTCCCATGCGCGCGAGGAGCAAGGCGGCCGGCAGAGCGAGGGTCAGGGTCAGGGGGACCGTCAATGCGTAGAGCAGCGTGTGCCCAAGTGCCGTCCAGGCGAGCGGATCGGTCAGGACGTGGCCATAGTTCGCCAGGCCGACGAACGGATGCGCCCGTTCGAGGGGGCTCCAGCGATGCATCGACACGTACAACGCGAACATGAGGGGCACGATCGAGAACGCCACGAGATGGAGCATCGAGGGCGCGAGAAAGCCCCAAGCGGCGAGCGTTTCTCGCCGGCGGCGCGGCGCGCCGATGCTCCATGCAGCGAGCCACGTCGCGAGCGGCCCGAGGGCGGCCACGCCCAGCGTGACCGCCAACCAGCCAGCGGTGTCGGATTCCCCGGGCTCGGCCCGCAGCTCGAGCCAGCGGCCCGGGGCCAGGCGCACGGCCACGGTCGCGCGGGTGATCCCGCCGACCTGCCCGCGCCTGACCTCGGCCCGCTCCGAATCGGCGGGCACGGTCTCCGCGCCCCGAGCGATGCCCGCGAATGCGGCGGGCACATTGCGCGCTTCCGGTGCGAGGGCCGACGCCTCCTGCATGAGCAGCCGGGCGTCGGACAGCCAGCGGTCGGTGGCGCCACCCGTCACGATGCGCACGTCCGCGAACGTCGCCACCCCGAACAGGGCCGCCGCGGCCCAGTACTGGTTTTGCGCGTGGCGCCTGGCATCCGGCCCCAGGCCGATGGCTCGGACCGCCTGCCCTCCGGCCACGACTAGTAGGACCAAGGCAGCGAGCATCCACGGCGACACGGGCCACCCACCGACGTCCGGATACGCGGCGACGGCGCCGACGACATCCCAGCCATCGCGATCGAGCAGTGGCGCGAGCGCCGCCTCCCGGTCACCGATCCAGTGGACCCACACCTCCCGTCGCAGTTCTTCGAGCACGACGGCGGGCAGCGGCGCCGCGGTCGCCTGCACGAGCGGCGCGGTCCGATGATAGATCTCGAATCGCGCCGACAACCCCGGCAGCTCGTCCAGGGCGTGGGCGCGGATCAGGAGCTGCGGCAGGTCGTAGTCGGCGCTGCCACGAGCGGCCGGTGTCACGAGCGGCAGGTACGCGGCGACCGCCGTCGCGTCGTGCGTGGCGAGCGTGCGCGCGGCGCGTACCCGCGCCCAGTGTACGGCCACGAGGGGTGACACCGCGGCCGCGGCAAGAGCGATCATCGCGGCCACCCGGCGGCGGGTGAGGGGGTTCATCGCGTGGCGCCGAGCAAGCGATCCAACTCTCGCGCCGTGGCGCGCGCGGCACGACCCGCGTCCGCTCCGCCGAGTGCGATCCGGACCATGAGCTCCGACAGGGCGCTGTCTACCTCCGGCCACTGGGCGACCCGGGCGCGCCACGCGGGTCGGCCCCGCGCGGCCGCGCGGAGGAAGGCGGCCTCCCATCCCAGCGTGTCGGTCGCGGCGAGCGTTTGCGCCGCGAGCGTCACCGCCGGGAGCTCGAGGCCGGCCGTGCCGCGCGTCGCGCCCGCGAGCGAGTCGGTGAGGTCCGCGACGAGCTCGACCGCGGCCTTGCGCCCGAGAATCCGGCGCGGCACGGCGTACGCGGACGCGTAGATCACCGTGACGGGCGCGATCCCCGCGCGATGAGGAATCGGCACGAAGCCCAGATGCAGCCCGTGGCGCGCCGCGGCGCGCAGATCGCGGACCGCCGCGTGACTCACGGTCATCATCGCGACCCGGCCCGCGGCGAACAACCGCGCGTTCTCGCCGTCCTCCCCGCGCGGCTCGTACGCCCGGGGCGCGACGTGCTCGCGGGTGAGCCACCCCGCGTACCATCGCAGGGCCGTGATCGTGGCCGGCGCGTCCAGACACCCGGACGCGCGACGGCCGTCCGCGCACAGGACGTCGCCGCCGCCCGACCAGATCCACGGCAACCAGAACGCGGGCCGCCGATCGAACGCCACGCCCCAGACATCGATCTGCCCGTCGCCGTCACTGTCCCGCGTCAGCCGCGTCGCGAGCCGAAGGAAGTCGTCCCACGTCCAGTCGTCCACGGGAGGCGCAATGCCGGAGCGGGCCAGGAGATCGCGATTGTAGACGACGACGAGCGGCGTGTAGCCGCGCGGAAGCGCATAGACGGCGTCGCCCCGGCGGAAGATCGCGAGCACCGTCTGGTCGTAGCGCGCGAGATCGACCCCGATACGCGGGAGGTAGGGCGCGAGGTCGAGTGCCGCCGCGCCGCCGGCTCCCGAAAACTGCGGGACGTCCGCGTCCTCGAGGAGGAACGCCTCCGGGGGCGGCTCCGATGCCAGCGCGGCGGCCAGGCGGCGCTGATAGTCCGACTGGGTGCCACTCACATTCCGCTCCGTCACCTGGAGACCCGGATGCCGGGCGCGGTACGGGCCGAGCAGCGGCTCCTCGAGCCGCGCGGTGGAATCATCCGCACGGTAGAGGAGGGCGATGTGCTCCGGTGCGCCGGCGCGGCACGCCCAACACAGCACGCACAAGGCGAACGTGCGCGTCACCCGATGCGCTCTCCCGCGGCGTCGAACAGGTGGACGTGCTGGCGGTCGACTTTCACCCCGACGCGGTCGCCGGGCCGGAAATCGCGCAGGCCGGGAACTCGAGCCACGAGCGATTGTCCCCCGGCGTCCAGCCGCACCAGGGTTTCGGCGCCGAGCAGCTCGACGACCCGCACCTGGGCGGGTCCCAGACCCTGATCCGGATCGACCAGGCCGACGTGCTCCGGGCGTACCCCGAGGTGGATTTCGCCCTCGTAGCGCTCGAGGGTGACGGGCACCGACCAGACCCCGACGTCCACCAGACCGCCCTTCCCGCGCCCCGCCAGAATGTTCATGCCGGGTGATCCGAGGAGGCGGGCAACGAAGACGCTCGCGGGCCGGCCGTATACCTCGGCGGGCGTGCCGACCTGCCGGAGCCGTCCGCCCTCGAGGACCGCCACGCGCTGGCCCAGCGTCATCGCGTCCCCCGGGTCGCGCGTCACGTAGACGATCGTGGCCTTCAGCTCGCGATGCAGCTCCAGCAACTGGGCGCGCAGCTCGGCGCGAGCCGGCGCATCGAGACTGGAAAGCGTCTCATCGAGGAGAAAGACTTGCGGCTCCCGTACGAGCGCACGGCCGAGGGCCACCCGCTGCCGTTCGCCGCCGGAGAGGTGCGTGGGATGGCGGTCGAGCAGCGCGGTAAGGTCCAGTCGCGCCGCCGCCGCCTCG
>DATLVU010000048.1:0-95685 GCA_035577025.1 Gemmatimonadales bacterium | reverse complement strand
ACCTGTACCGCGGGCGCGATGGTGGAGCCCGCCGTTGTACTCGTGGGCTGGACCGTGAAGACGACGCGCGCGGCCGCGGCGGGAGAAATATTGAAGGTGTTGCTCGTCTGGCCGGTCAGCCCCGGCGAGCTGAAGACCAGCGTGTAGCCCACGCCGGCCTTGTCGAGGGTGAGATCGTTGAACGTGGCTAACCCATTGACGGCGTTGACCGTGGTGGTGCCGCTCAATGGGGCGCCTCCAGGATTGGCACCGAGCGCCACCGAGACCTGGTTCGTAGCCGTCGTCACGAGGTTCCCACCGGCATCCTCGACTCGGAGCTGCACGAAGGGACTGCCGATCACGGTACCCGCGATTTCGTCGTGCGGGTGCGCGCCGAAGTCCACGTGCGTGGGCGGCCCTATCAGCACATCGAACGGCACGCTTGTCACGGGTGTGAAACCGGTGGCGTTGGCGGTGAAGGTGTAGCCCGTGGCGGCGATGTTCACGCTCAACTGCGAGAACGTCGCGACCCCGCCGACCGCCGCGACCGTCGGCGTTCCGATGATTGGCCCGCCGCCCGGGTTCGCGCCGAAGGCGATGGTCACGTCGCCCGTGAAGGTCGTAGCCAGATTCCCCATGCCGTCGAGCGCTTGGACCTTCACCGCCGGGTTGAAGTTCGTCCCGCCGGTAATCGTACCTGGCTGCGTGCCGAACACGAGCTGCGTGGCAGGTCCCGCGGTGATATTGAACGCGTTGCTCGTGGCGGTGCTCAACCCCGTCCCGGTCGCAACGAGCCAGTAGTTGTTGCTGCTCTTGTCCAGGCTCAAGTCGCTGAAGGTCGCGACCCCGTTGACCGCCGCCACCGTAGCGGTCCCGCTAAGCGTACTGCCGCCAGGATTGTTGCCGAACGCGATCGTCACGTTGCCGGCGAACGTGGGCACCAGATTGCCCGCCGGGTCGAGCGCGGTGACCTGCACCGCCGGCGCGATCGCCTGACCCGCGACCGCGTTGCTCGGCTGCTGCGTGAATACCAGCTGGGTAGCACTGCCCGGCGTGACGTCGAAGGCGGTGCTCGTGATCGGACCGAGGCCACCGCCGGTGGCCGTGAACGTGTAGCCGGTACCGGTCTTGTTGACGCTGATGTCGAAGAAGGTCGCGGTTCCGCTCACCGCGGCCACGGGATTCGTGCCGCTGAGTGTCGCTCCACCGGGGTTGTTTCCGAACGCCATGGTCACGTTGTCCGTGAACCCGGTCGCCACGTTCCCCAGGGCGTCGAACCCGCGGACCTTCACCGCCGGGCTGAACTGGTGACCCGCGATGATCGTCCCCGGCTCGGTGGAGAAGACGATCTGGGTCGCGGTGCCCGCCGTGATGTTGAACGAGGCGCTCGTCGCGCTGCTCAAGGTCGCCGCCGTGGCCGTGAGCCAGTAGCCGTTGGCGGTCTTGTTCAGACTCAAGTCACCGAAGCTCGCCACGCCGTTCACCGTCGCGACGGTTGTCGTTCCGGCGAGCGTACTGCCGCCGGGATTGTTGCCGAGCGTCACGCTCACACTGCCGCTGAATCTGGGCACCGGATTGCCGCCCGCGTCTGCCGCGGTCACCTGTACCGGCGGCGTGATCTGCTGGCCGGCGACGGTCGTCGTGGGCTGCTGGGTGAAGAGCAGCTGGGTGGCCATACCCGGCGTGATGTCGAACCCGGTGCTGGTCACCGGCCCCAACCCACCGCCACTCGCGATCAACGTGTATCCCGTGCCCGTCTTGTTCAGGCTCAGGTCCGTGAAGGTCGCGACGCCGCCGACGGCCGCGACGGGCGTCGTGCCGCTCAACGTGGCGCCACCCGGATTGCTCGCGAGGGCGATGCTCACGGATCCCGTGAACCCGGACGCGAGGTTTCCCAGCGCGTCGAGCGCCCGAATCTTAACGGCCGGGGAGATCTGGTGTCCGGCGACCGCGGTGCTTGGCTCGGTCCCGAACACGAGCTGTGTGGCAGTGCCCGGAGTGATGTTGAACGAACCGCTCGTCGCGGTGCTCAAGCCGGTGGCCGTCGCGGTCAGCCAGTACCCGTTGCCCGTCTTGTCGAGGGTCAGGTCACCAAAACTCGCCACGCCGTTCACGGCCGCGAGCGTGGTCGTCCCACCGAGCGTGCTGCCGCCGGGATTGTTGCCGAGCGACACCGTCACATTGCCGGTGAAGGTCGGGACCAGGTTGTTTGCGGCGTCGAGCGCGGTGAGCTGCACGGCGGGGCTGATGGCCATCCCGGCCACCGTATTCGACGGCTGCACGGTGAAGACGAGCTGGGTTGCCGTACCGGGCGTGATGTCGAACGCGCTACTCGTCACGGGCGAGAAGCCCGCGGCACTCGCCGTCAGCGTGTATCCGGTGGCGGTCTTGTTGACACTCAGGTCCCCGAACGTCGCGACGCCGCCGACCGCCGTAACGGGCGTCGTGCCGCTCAGCGTGGCACCACCCGGATTGCTCGCGAGGGCGATGCTCACGGATCCCGCGAACCCCGACGCGAGGTTCCCCAGCGCGTCGAGCGCCCGAATCTTAACGGCCGGGGAGATCTGGTGTCCGGCGACCGCGGTGCTTGGCTCGGTCCCGAACACGAGCTGTGTGGCAGTGCCCGGAGTGATGTTGAACGAACCGCTCGTCGCGGTACTCAAGCCGGTGGCCGTCGCCGTGAGCCAGTAGCCGTTGCTGGTCTTGTCGAGGGTGAGGGTCGAGAACGTCGCGACACCGCCGACGGCGGCGACGGCGGTACTGCCACCGAGTGTACTCCCGCCCGGATTGTTGCCGAGCGCCACCGTGACCGTACCGCTGAAGGTGGGCACGGGATTGTTCGCGGCGTCGAGCGCGGTGACCTGCACGGCCGGGCTGATCGCCGCGCCCGCGACCGTGGTCGACGGCTGCACGGTGAAGACGAGCTGGGTCGCCGTGCCGGGCGTAATGTCGAACGCGGTGCTCGTGATCGGAGTGAATCCCGAGGCGGCCGCCGTCAATGTGTAACCCGCTCCGGCCTTGTTGATGCTCAGATCGGGGAACGTGGCGACCCCGCCGACGGCCGTGACGGGCGTCGTGCCACTCAACGTGCCTCCACCCGGATTGTTTGCGAGCGCGATGCTCACGGATCCCGTGAACCCGGGCACCAGATTTCCCAGCGCATCGAGCGCGCGAATCTTCACGGCCGGGGAGATCTGGTGTCCGGCGACCGCGGTGCTTGGCTCCGTCCCGAACACGAGCTGAGTCGCGGTGCCCGGAGTGATGTTGAACGAACCGCTCGTCGCGGTGCTCAGCCCCGTGGCCGTCGCCGTGAGCCAATAGCCGTTGCTGGTCTTGTCGAGGGTGAGGGTCGAGAACGTCGCGACACCGCCGACGGCGGTGACGGTCGTGGTGCCTCCGAGCGTGCTCCCACCCGGGTTGTTGCCGAGCACGATCGTCACGTTCCCGGTGAAGCTCGGTGCCAGGTTCCCGGCCGCGTCGAGCGCGTTGAGTACGACCGCGGGACTGATGGCCGCCCCGGCCACAGTGTTCGACGGCTGTACGCCGAACGCGAGCTGCGTCGCGCTGCCCGGCGTGATGTCGAACGGGGTGCTCGTCACCGGAGCGAATCCGGAGGCCGCGGCGGTCAACGTGTAGCCCGTACCGGTCTTGTTGACGCTCAGATCGCCAAACGTCGCCACGCCACCGATCGCCGCCACCGACACGGTCCCGCTCAGTGTCGCCCCGGTCGGATTGTTGCCAAGGGCGATGGACACACTTCCCGTGAAGCCGGGAACGACGTTCCCCAACGAATCGACGGCCCGAATCTTAACGGCCGGGGAGATCTGGTGTCCGGCGACCGTGGTCACAGGCTCCGTCCCAAAGACGAGCTGCCTGGCGCTCCCCGCGGCGATATTGAACGAACTGCTCGTCGCCGTGCTGAGCCCTGTGGCCGTCGCCGTAAGCCAGTAGCCGTTGCTCGTCTTGTCGAGGGTGAGCGTCGAGAACGTCGCCACACCGCCGACCGCGGTGACGGTCGTGGTCCCGCCGAGGGTGCTCCCTCCGGGATTGTTGCCCAGGGCGATCGTCACGCTCCCCGTGAAGCTCGGCGCCGGGTTCCCCGCCCCGTCGAGTGCGCTCACCTGAACGGCGGGGCTGATCGCGGCGCCGGCCGCCGTGTTCGAGGGTTGGATCGAGAACACGAGCTGGGTCGCGGTGCCCGGCGTGATGTCGAAGCCGGTGCTCGTCACGGGCGCAAATCCGGTTGTGCTCGCCGTCAACGTGTAGCCCGTGCCCGTCTTGTTGATGCTCAGGTCCCCGAACGTCGCCACGCCGGCGACCGCCGTCACCGGCGTAGTGCCGCTCAGCGCGCCTCCGGTCGGGTTGCTTCCAACGGCGATGCTCACGGACCCCGTGAACCCGGGCACGAGATTTCCCAGCGCATCGAGCGCGCGGACTTTCACGGCCGGCGAGATCTGGTGTCCGGCGACAGTGGTACCAGGCTCCGTGCCAAAGACGAGCTGCGTGGCGCTTCCCGCGGTGATGTTGAAGGAGTTACTGGTCGCGGTGCTCAGCCCTGTGGCCGTCGCGGTCAGCCAGTAGCCGTTGCTCGTCTTGTCGAGGGTAAGCGTGGAGAACGTTGCCACACCCGCGATGGCAGCGACCGTGGTCGAACCGCCGAGCGTGCTGCCGCCCGGATTGTTGCCAAGCGAGATGGTCACGTTCCCGGTGAAGCTCGGCGCGGGGTTCCCCGCTCCGTCGAGTGCGCTCACCTGAACAGCGGGGCTGATCGCGGCGCCGGCCACCGTGTTCGACGGCTGCAGCGTGAATACCAGCTGCGTCGCCATACCGGGCGTGATATCGAACGCCGTGCTCGTAACCGCCGTGAACCCCGTAGCGGCCGCTGTCAGGGTGTAGCCGGTACCGGTCTTGTTGATGCTGAGATCGCCGAACGTGGCCACGCCTCCCACCGCCACCACCGCCGTCGTGCCACTCAACGTGCCACCGCTCGGATTGCTGCCGAGCGCGATGCTCACGGACCCCGTGAACCCGGGCGCCACGTTTCCCAGCGCATCGAGCGCGCGGACTTTCACGGCCGGCGAGATCTGGTGTCCGGCGACTGTGGCGCCAGGCTCCGTGCCAAAGACGAGCTGCGTGGCGCTCCCCGCAGTGATGTTGAAGGAGCTGCTCGTCGCTGTGCTCAGCCCCGTGGCCGTCGCCGTGAGCCAATAGCCGTTGCTCGTCTTGTCGAGGGTGAGGGTCGAGAAGGTCGCGACGCCGCCGACCGCTGCGACGGTCGTCGTCCCGCCGAGGCTGCTCCCTCCGGGATTGTTGCCGAGCGAGATGGTCACGTTCCCCGTGAAGCTCGGCGCTGGGTTCCCCGCGGCGTCGAGCGCGGTCACCTGCACCGCCGGCGTGATGGCGGCACCGGCGACGGTGTTCGACGGCTGCACCGTGAACGCGAGCTGGGTGGCCGTCCCGGGCGTAATGTCGAACGCGGTGCTCGTGACGGAGGCGAATCCCGTCGCGCTCGCGATCAACGTGTAGCCCAACCCCGCCCGGTTAAGGCTCAAGTCGAAGAACGTGGCGACGCCGCTCACGGCCGCGACGGGTGTGGTGCCGGCGAGCGTGGCGCCACTCGGATTGGCCCCGAGAGCGATACCGATTTGCCCCGCGAACCCGGTGGCGACGTTCCCGAACGCGTCGAGCGCGCGAATCTTAACGGCCGGGGAGATCTGGTGTCCGGCGACCGTGGTGGCGGGTTCCGTCCCAAAGACAAGTTGCGTGGCGCTCCCCGCGGTGATGTTGAAGGAGTTGCTGGTTGCCGTGCTCAAGCCGGTGGCCGTCGCGGTGAGCCAGTAGCCGTTGCTCGTCTTGTCGAGGGTGAGCGTGCTGAACGTGGCGACGCCGCTCGTCACCGCGGCGGTCGTGGTCCCGCCGAGCGTGCTCCCGCCGGGATTGTTCCCGAGCGCCACGCTGACATTGCCGGCGAACGAGGGCACGAGATTCCCCGCCGCATCGAGGACCGACACCTGGATCGCCGGTGCGAGCGGCACACCCGCGGTGCTCGTCGCCGGCTCCACGGTGAACGCGAGCTGGCGCGCCGCGCCCGGCGTGATGTCGAACGCGGCGCTCATCACGGGAGCAAAACCGGGAGCGCTCGCCGTGAGCGTGTACCCCGTGCCGGTCTTGTCGAGGCTGAGATCGAAGAACGTCGCCACCCCGCCCACCGCCGCGACGGGCGTCGTGCCGCTCAACGTGCCACCAACGGGATTGCTGCCGAGCGCGATGCTTACGGATCCCGTGAACCCGGGCACCAGGTTTCCGAGCGCATCGAGGGCGCGGACTTTAACGGCCGGAGAGATCTGGTGTCCGGCGACCGTAGTGCTAGGCTCGGGACCAAAAACGAGCTGCGTCGCCGTCCCGGCGGTCACGTCGAACGCGCTGCTCGTGGTCTTGCTGAGGCCGTTCGCCGTCGCCAGCAGCCAGTACCCTGGCGCGGCCTTGTCGAGCGTGAGGGTCGAGAAGCTCGCGACGCCGTTCACCGCCGCGACCTTCGTCGTGCCGCCGAGCGTCCCGCTGCCCGGATTGTTGCCGAGCGACACCGTGACGCTATCGGCGAACGTGGGCACCAGGTTTCCGGACGCGTCGAGCACGGTCACCTGCACCGCGGGAGCGAATACCGCTCCCGCGGTCGTGCTCGCGGGCGGCTCCACGGAGAACGCCAGCTGGCGCGCCGGTCCGGGCATCACGTCGAACTCCGCGCTCTGGATCGACTGCAATCCATAGCTCGACGCCTCGAGCGTGTAGCCCGAGTCGGCGCGATCGAGACTCAAGTCGAAGAACGTCGCCACACCCTTCACGGCGGTGACGGTGGTGGTGCCGCTCAACGTGGCCCCTGCGGGATTGTGCTTGAGCGCGATCGTCACATCGCCCGAGAAGCCCACGGCTTTGTTTCCAGCGGCGTCCTCGGCCGTGATCTTGACGGCCGGGCTGAACTGGTGGCCGGCGACGAGCGCGCCGGGTGGCGTGGTGAAATCGAGCTTGGTAGCGGTGATGGTCGGGCCCGTGGTGTCGCGCACGCAGGTGGCGAGGCTCGCCGCCGCGACGAGGCCGAGGATGGCGCGCGCCACCGGGACGGGGCGCGCAGGACGGGGACGGGGGTAGCGGGCCATGGCTGGGCCAGACGCCCCGTAAGTGGCAGGTTTTGGGCCTCCCTAACCCCTTGTCGGAGGCCCGCCCGGCGCCGAGGTGTGGCAGATCGCTGACAGACGTGTTCCCATTTCTTTTTGCACCATTTCTCGTAACTGAACCGCCCGCGTGTACACGCCGCGCACGCTCGCCGCCGCGCCGCGCTCGGATCAGAGTGCGGAGCTGTGGCGCCGGTTGCTGCCGGCGGACTACGGGTGGCTTTTCTGCGCGGTCACGGTCGACGGCTACGTCTGGTCGGGCGGCGGGTTGGGCGCCGAGCACAGCTCGGGGAACCGGGAGGACATTGAGGTCCCGATCGCCTTCTACGGGTCCGGCGTTCCGGCGCGGCGGGTTGAGCGCGCCGCAAGCACCGTGGATATCGCGCCGACCCTTGCCGCCTTGCTCAGCCTAACGCCTATGGACTCACTCGATGGGCGGGTGCTTCCGGAAGTCAAGTAAAAGGGAGAAGGGAGAGGGGAGAGGTACGTGACGGCTCGCGTTGAAATGATGGAGCTCGCGACAACCGAAACGAACCTCTCCCCTCTCCCCTCTCCCCTTTTTCTTTTGTTATTTCACCACGATCCCGTGCACCGTGCGCTGCGTCCCGACTCCTGGGTCCGCGCCGCCCAGATGCAATCCGTGCCGCGCCATCCCCGGTCCGGCGATGATGTTGGGATCGTTCACCCCGTCGCCGTTACAGTCGAACGCGCCGTTGTCGACGACTAGGGTGCGATCACCGGCATAGGTGTTGGCGCCGCTCGTCACGTCGAATACGAGTCCCAGGTTGGCCGGGTTCCCCTGGAGGTTGTTGCCTACGAATGTCGTTCCGCACGCGAGTTGCACGAAGACGCCCGCGATTCCGGCGCCCGTCACGCGGTTGTTGCTGAACACCGTGCCGTTCATGACGATCGCGGCCTGCGGCGACGTCTGAATGCCGAACAGGGCAGCCCCCTGGATCGTGTTACCCGAGACGCGGCCATTGGCCAGGCGAGTGGCGCTCACGCCGGCACGCCAGGGACCGATCGCCGTGTTGTCGGCGATGACCGCGTCGGCGACGTCAAACGGGCGGATGGCTCCCTGACGCCCTCCGGTGGACGGCGCGGTTGTCACCAACGTATTCCGCTCGACGTGGACGCCGTCGATCCGGACCTCACCGACTGCGCCGTTGGTTTGGAGCTGGATCCCGGTGAACGGCCCCGGCGCGTTGAAGGTGTTGTTGCTCACCACATCACCGATGCCCCCCGCGACGAACGCGCACACGCCGTTTGCCGGGCATGTGACGGTGTTGTTCGTGAACGTTGTGCTCTCCGCGAACGCGGTCACACCGTCGTTCTCCGAGAGGTACGGGCCGTCACCCGCCTGGCTGGCGTCGAGCACGAGGTGATCGACCGTGACCTTGCGTGCGTCTACCGTGAGCATGTCTTGCACCGCCCCGCCGGCCACGGCAAACAGGCCGGATCCCGGCGTGGCGCACGTGATCGTGACGCCGGCAGTTCGAATAGTGTCGTCCTGGGAAAGCCCGATCATGCCCTGGATGGCGATGACGGCCCCAGGCGTCGCTGTCGCGATGGCGTTCCGGAGACCCGCCTCGTCGCTCACAGTGACGGTCGACGTCGTGGGACAACTTGTCGGCCCGGCCACCGCGAACGAGGGGCGGGCGGCGGTGGGTGCAACGCTCCGGTCCTGGCAGGCCACGGCCGCCAGCACAAGGAGCACAGAAGCTGCGTGAAGGACGCGATTCATGTCGAAGCCCCGCTAGTGTTGGATGTCGATGGTGACGCTCTGGTTGGTGCCGATATTGCCCGGGCTGAACGTGGGGATGGGAACGCCCACGACGTTGCCGCTCGTGTTCGCCGACGCTGAGGTCGACACGCCGGTCGAGTGCTGGCGGAACCCAGGGAACGTCAGGTCCGACGTGCCGCTCGAGCGCAGCGCGAACGCGCCGTTCGCCGACCAGTCCACCGTGATCAGCCCGGCCGGCCCGCCGAACGTGAAGAAATTGGGATTCCCACTGGTGTTGGTGCTCAGGTGAAGCTGCTTACCGCCGCCCGCGAGGTCGCGCGCCGGGATCGTCCCGAAACCCTGGACGAAGGTGCAAAAGAAGAAGGCGTCGCACTGCTCGACGAAGTAGGAAAGGAAGGCCGTGGGATTGGTCACCGAGCCGCCCCGATTGACGCCCAAGCTCCCGAACACGAAGCCCCCCCCCCGCCCCCGCCCCCGCTGTCACCGGGCGTGCCGCCGGAGAACGACGACCAGTTCACGGATCCGAAGTCACCGTTAGAGACGAAGTGCGACTGGCCGGGGCCGCCACCTCCTCCGCCGGTGTCCGACGAGACGAGACCCATATTGGGGTTGGGCGCGTTCTTGGCGGGCGCGGTGGCCGCGTCCTTGTTGCACGCCGCGAGTGTTGCGGCGAGCGCGACCGCGGCAGAGAGATGCGCAAAGCAGGGCTTCATGGTCTCCTCCTTCTGGTTCGTGAGCTTCATCGGGTCACGGTGATCGCCCAGGCGGGATCGGCGTCGAATGCCGGATTCGTGGTGACGCGCGTCGAGAGGGAGCCGTCCAGCTTCATGACGTAGATCTCGAAGTTGCCGTCGCGGTCGCTGACGAACGCCAGGCGATTGCCCGTGGGCGACCACGCCGGGTAGTACTCCTCCGCCGGATTGTTCGTGAGGCGCGTCGGCCGCGACCCGTCCACGTTCATCACGTAGATCTCGCCGTTGCCGTCGCGGTCGGAGCGGAATGCGATCTGGTCCCCGCGCGGCGACCACGCCGGGAAGCCGTCCGCCGCCGGGTTGCGGGTCAGGTTCACCGGATTTGAGCCGTCGGCGTTCATCACGTAGACCTCGTCATCGCCGTCTCGGTTCGTCTGGAACGCGATCCGGCTGCCGTCGGGCGACCAGGTGGGCAGGAGATCCACCGCGCCATCGACCGTCAGGCGGGTCACACTCGAGCCGTCCGCATTCATCACGTAGATCTGCGGCGTGCCCTCGCGATCGCTCACGAAGGCAATGCGACGGTCGTCGGGAGACCACACGGACATCTGGTCGGTGCTGAAGTCGTGCGTGAGGTTGGTCTGCGCCGTGCCGTCGGCGTTCATGACGTAGATGTCGCAGCTGAAATCGGTCGCGCGGCAGGTGGTGAACGTGATCCGGCGCCCATCGTGCGACCAATTCGGCCGGGCGTTGTAGCCGGGGACCGCCGTGAGCTGGGTCGGCTTGCTCCCGTTCGCCTGCATCACGAAGACCTGGAAGCCGGTGCCATCCCGGTCGCTGGCGAACGCCAACAGCTGCCCGGCGAGCGGATCGCCCGTCGGTGCGCTCGACGCGTCGAGCGCGGGCTCGAGCGGCTTCCGGTCCGGCGCAACTGGTTGTTCGGTGCACGCGGCGATGATCGCCGTGCCGATCGGCAAGAGGACTGCGAGGGTCGAGTAACGCATCCGCACGCTCCATGAAGGACGCGCGCAGGTTAGAGATCGGCGGTCAAGCCGTCGTCAAGCCGTTTGCGCGCGCGAGACGTTGCAGGATGGAGCATGGCCCCACCACGCGCATCGGCCGTTTGCCCTACGAGACAACTGTGCTTGCGGGTCGGTCGCACGACGGGTAGGTTCGCCGACAATCCGTCTAGGACACGTGCGGGTGTCCATCGGTCTCTCGGCCGCCGAGCTCACGCAGCTTCAGGCGGCGCTCGAATTGTTGTTGTCGCCGCTCGACTGCGACGGTGTCGCGGCCTGGCGGTCGAAGGCGCGCCACGCCGTCCAGGCGCTGCTCGGCGCGGACAGCTCCGTCTCCATCCTGCAGATTCCCGGCGAGCCCGCCTTCGAAGCCGACGACGTGCAGCCGCTAGTAGACTACGGCCTGCACTACCACCGCTTCGACCGCGTCAACAAGTACCACGACCTGGGCACCATCGCCTTCACCTGGGACGTCATCGGCCATCTGTGGGAGCGCCCGAGTCGCACCGCCTGGCTCAAGAGCGAGTTCTACAACGACTGGGTCTCCAAGAATCGCCTGTGCCAGCCGCGCGGCCTCAACGTCGCGCTCCCGCCCGGCCAACCGCTCCTCGGCCCTCCCCCGGGCGAGGACGTCGCGGCCCTGTACCTGTATCAGGACCGGGAGCGACCGCAGATCGACCGCGACCACCAGCTCTCGCTGTTGCGCACGCTCCTGCCGGCGTTCAGCGCGGGCGCCTACATCGCCCTCCGGCTCGGTGTCCGCGGCGCGCTCGACCCGCTGATTGGCGCGCTCACGGAAGGCGTGGCCGTGCTCGACCGGCGCCTCCAGGTGATCTACCAGAACGCCGCGATGTGCGAGCTGCTCGCGGACGATCCCGAGCGGACGCCGATCGAGCAGGCCTGCCTCCAGCTCGGCCACGCGGTGCTCGCCGCAGGGCGCGGAAATGCCAAGTCCCGCGTCCAGGAGCTCGTGGGCCCCGGACCGCGCGCCGTGCGGACGGCCACCGGAGGCTACTGCCTGCGCGGCGCCCTCGTCGCGTCGGGCGCGCTCGGCGTGGGGCCGGCGGCCGTCGTCGTGGTCGAACGGACCACTCCCGGGCGACGCAGGCTCGACGCGCTCCGCTCGCGGTTCGGCCTGACGCCGCGCGAGCTCCTGGTCTCGGGTCTCCTCACCGAGGGCCGGTCGAACCACGAGGTCGCCCACGCACTCGGCGTGTCTATCCATACCGCGCGTCGCCATGTGGAGCATGTGCTGCTGAAGCTGGGCGTACATTCGAGGGCGGCGGTGGGGGCAAAGCTGAGGGACTCGGCCTAGCCCGTTTGACATCGTCGGTTTCGGGAGACAGGATAGTTTCGTGAGCTCCACCGTCCGATGGGCCCGGCTGCGCCGCCCCGCCGACTGCGGGCTCCGCGTGGGCGCCTGGTATCCGGTGGCCGCGCTGTCGGCCACGGAGGTCCGGGTGTACGTGCGGGGCAAGCTGGTGCGCGTCGCGCGGACGCTGGTCGAGCTGCGGACGGCACCGCCGGGCGAATGGACGGTCGTGCGGGGGCCGTTCCACGCCGCCCGGGTCCCCTCGAGCGCCCGCGAGGGCTACATCGTCTGCCCCAACTGCCGCCATCGCGAGCCAGTCCCCGAGGACCGGCCCGCGGTGCGCCGGTGCGCGCGCTGCAACATCTCCGCCGCGGTGGCGTGGAGCGAGGTGCCGGCGCCCGCCGGCGCCGGCGTGTCCCCCTCACGAACGGATCGCCGCATGACGCGACGCCGCAGCTTCGGCAGCCGTCGCCGTACCGCGGAGCGCCGGATCGCCGACCGGCGCACGCTCCCGCTCATCGGCTACGAGGTGGAGCAGCGCCTGGCGCAGCGCCGCAGCCTGCTGGCGCGGCGCGTCATCGCCGACCGCCGCTCGGGGGTGGAGCGGCGGCGGCGGGTGGCGGCGTGGTAGCGCGTTAAGGAAAAACCTCCCGAAACAGCTGCAGCATCGCGGTCCAGGACTCGCGGTCGGCGGCCGCATCGTACGCGAGCTGCGGCATCCCATAGATCGCCGCATCCGGGTTCGTGAACCCGTGCTTCGCACCGGGATAGACCACGACCTGGAAGTGCGCGCCCGCGGCCTGCATCTCCTTTTTGAACGCTTCCACCTGCTCCGGCGGCACGAAGGGATCCGCGCCACCCGCGAGGACGAGGATGCGGGGTTTCACTTTGCCGGGCTGCGCCGGACTCTGCGTGGCGAGCGCGCCGTGGAACGTGACGACCGCCGCCAGGTCCGCGCCCGAGCGCGCCATGCCGAGCACGACGGCGCCGCCGAAGCAATAGCCGATCGCCGCGATACGCGTGGTGTCCACGCGCGGATCCTTCTTCAGGAGATCGAGCGCGGCGTTGAACCGCGCCGCGAGCACCGCCGGATCCTTCGTCACCTCCGCGACGAACGCCTGGGCGTCCTGGGGATGCGTGGTGGTCTTGCCGTTGCCGTACATGTCGAGCGCAAAGCCGACGTAGCCCGCTTCGGCCAGGCGACGCGCCTGGTTGCGCGCATGCTGGTTCATGCCCCACCACTCGTGCACCACGAGCACGCCGGGGCGCTTGCCGCGCACCGAGTCGTTCCAGGCGATGAACGCCTTCAGCACGGTGCTCCCCTGCCGGTACTCGACCTCGCGGGTCTGCACGTGGGAGCTGGGAGCGGAAGGGGGGGTTTGCGTCAAAAGCGCGGTGGCCAGTGCGATTGCGATTCGCAGATGCATGGACTTACCTCGTGGAAGTGGACGGAGCGGTCCCGGAGGCTCAGATTGATGGCGTGACGCACTCGAACAATAACACGGTGATGACGGAGGTGCGCGCCCGCGCGCTGCTCGTCATCGAAGACGACGCCCCCATCCGGCGCGCGCTGCACGACGCGCTCGGCGAGGTGGCGGACCGGCTGCTCGAGGCGGCGACGGGCCGGGAGGGCATCGAGCTCGCTTCGTCGGAGCGTCCCGAGCTGATCATCCTGGACCTCGGGCTTCCCGACGCGGCGGGGGTGGACGTGTGTCGCGAGATTCGCTCGTGGTCGCGCGTGCCGATCGTCGTGCTCTCCGCGCGGCATTCGGACACGGAGAAGGTGTTGCTCCTGAACGCGGGCGCCGACGACTACGTCACGAAACCGTTCAGCACGCCCGAGTTCGTCGCGCGCGTGCGCGCCGTGTTGCGGCGGGCGCGGCTCGGCGGCGCGATCGGCGACCACGGCCCGGCCGTGATCGAAGCCTACGGCCTCGTCATCGACGTCCCGCGCCGCCGGGTGGCGCGCGGGCAGACGGTGATCCGCCTGACGCCGATCGAATGGGATATCCTCCGCACGCTCGTGGCGCACGCCGGCCGGACGCTCACGCACCAGCAGATCTTCGACGCGGTCTGGGGCTCCGCCCTGGGCAGCCCGCAGCAATACCTGCGGGTGCACGTCACCAACCTGCGCCGCAAGATCGAGGTGAACCCCGCGCAGCCCGAGCTGATCGTGACGGAGCCCGGCGTCGGGTATCGGGCCGAGCTGCCGGTGTAGCCCCCGTCGCGCCGTGATCAGCTCGCGCGTCTGGATTTGGATCGGCTGGGTCACCGTGTTTCTCACGGCGACCGTGTTGCTGCGGGTGTTCCGCGACAGCGTGGATACCATCCCGCCCGTACTCATCTACCTGCTCATGATCCTGGGTGGGAGCGTGAGTGGCGGTCGGGCGCTCGGCTTCACGCTCATGTTCGCGGGCTTCGTGTCGATCGACTTTTTCTTCCAGGTCCCGTACGACCGGTTTTCGGTCGGCAAGCCGCTCGACTGGTTGGTGTTGCTGTCGTTCCTCACGACCGCGGCGGTGACCACCCACCTCGTGACCCAGGAGCGCGAGCGCGCCGCGGAGGCCGCCCGCAAGACCGACGAAGTCGCCGCGCTCGGCAGCGTGCTCGCCGCCGTCTCGCACGACCTGCGCACGCCGCTCACCACGATCACCGCCCTCGCGCAGGCCGGCGTCGCGCGCGGGGACCCGAGCGCGCGGGCCATCGAGGAGGAAGCGAACCGGCTCTCGCGACTGGTCGCCGACCTGCTCGATCTCTCGCGCCTCCGTGGCGGGGCGCTGCCCCTCCACCCCGAGCTCAACACGGCGGAAGACCTGGTCGGGGCGGCGGTGCGGCAGACCGCGGGGCTGTTCGGCGATCGTCCGCTCGAGACGCGGGTGGACCTGAGCGAGCCGGCGCTCGTGGGCCGGTTCGACTTCGTGCAATCGCTCCGCATCCTGAGCAACCTGCTGGGCAACGCGGCGCATCACACGCCGCCGGCGTCGCCGGTCGAGCTCTCGGTGCAGCGACAGGGTGGCACGCTCGCGTTCGCCGTGGCGGACCGCGGCCCGGGCGTTGCCGCGGCGGAGCGCGAGCGCATCTTCGAGCCGTTTTACCGGCCCGCGGGCGCGCCGGCGGACGGCGGGGGCCGCGTCGGGCTCGGGCTCGCGATCGCGCGACGCCTGGCCGAGCTGCAGGGCGGCACCGTCGACTACGCGCCCCGTCCAGGCGGAGGCAGTGTCTTCACGCTGCGGCTGCCGACGGGCGATGGAAGAAAATGACTCACAAGGTCTTCAAATACTCCACTAGATCCGCCCGCTGTTGCGCCGTGAGCCGCAGCTTCAACACGCCGTCGTAGTGCTGCACCACATCCATCAACGTCGCCGCGCTGCCGTCATGGAAGTACCGCGGGTGCTGCTGCAAGGCCCGGAGCGGCGTGGTCCGGTACTGGTGATTCTTGAGCCGGCCGGCCCGCACGGGATCCATGCCCGTCTCCCCCGGATCGTGCAGGATGCCCCGATTCACGTCGGTGAACGCGAGCGACGGGATGTGGCAGCTCGCGCACCGCGCCACGCCGTCGAACAGCGCGTGGCCTCGCTCCGCGGCGGCCGGATCGAAGCTCCCGGCGGGCGCCGGCGGCGTCGCGAGACTCAGCTGGTAGGCGCGTAGCACGGGGAGCACCGGGGTGACGCGATCGGGAGTCTGGTGGATATCGATGCCGAGCACCGGGTCCGCGAACGATCCGTGGCCGTGCATCTGGGTCACCGCGACGTACGCATTCCAGTACGACACGGGCCCTTCACCGGTGTAGGTCTCGAGGGCCACGCCCGCGAGCCCCAACGCAGGCGGGAGGACGACGGGACTGTTGATCCCGTCGCGGTTGAACTCCGCGTCGTAGCGGCCGGGACCCCACGAGTTGAACACCGCCTTGACCGCGGCGGGGAGGGCCGGCGACAGGGCGACGATCGCGCCGACGTTCAAGTCCCGGTTCGGCAGCCCGTCGAGCCGCCGTCCGACACCCGCGGTGACCGAGTTGTCCACCGTGGAATGACACAGCGCGCAGGTGATGCCGAGCGCCTTGATATGTTTGTCGGCCGTCACCTGGGCCTCGACGCCCACGACCGCGTCTCGCCGCAGCAGCTCGACGGTGGTAGCAGGGCTGTTGAGATCGGCGCTCGCTAGGAACCCCGGCGGCAAGCGGTCGGCATCCACCTTGAGCCCCACCGCGAGCGCAGTGGCGGGCGACACGCCCGTCTCCACGACCTGGTTCAGGTGCAGGGTGTCGGTCCAGAAGGCTTCGTCTCCGAAGGTCCAATGGCGGAAGATGTAGCGACCCGCGGCCGGACCGCTCAGCGCGGCGCCGAGTCCGGCGTCGGCCGGTACGAGCGCGTCGGTCGGGGACGCGGCGGGGGCGGTCGGCGCCGGGGTCGTGCGGCTCGTGCAGGCCGCGAGCGTCAACGTGAGGACGGCACGGGAGAGACTGCCGAGCGATGGACGACGCATGACGGATCTCCTTGGATGGATTTCTATAACTCAGATACGTTGTCTATAGAGAAACTGGTTTGCGTCGGGCGGGAGGCTTGACAAGCACGTGCCGGGGGCGCCGTTTTGTTCCTACGACAAGCGCGTGTTGCAGTTAGAGACCTCTACCTTAGGGGACACTGCCATGCCGTTCGGCGCCTTCATCAACGTGATTCCGGGTCCGGTCTTCATCGTCGTCCATGCGGTCGCGCTGCTGATCGGTGTGTACTTCGCGCGACGGGCCTTCGCCATGGGCGCCACGGAATTCGGCCGGGCGTTCGTGCTGTTCGCGCTCGCCGAGCTGAGCTACATCACGTATCACTTCGACTGGACCGTGTTCCTCTTCGCCCACTTGATCAGTGAGGTGCTCGACCTGCTGGCATTCATCCTCGTCTTCATGGGTATGACGAAGCGGATGATGGGCGGCGGTACCCCCGCGGGAGGCCGGTGAGGCAACACGCGGACTGGTGCGTCCTGATCCTTGCCGCGCTCGCGGCGTGCCGGCCGTCGGCGCCGGTCGCTCGACCCGTGGCCACGGACCACGTCGCCCTGCCCCCGTCCTACATGTTCCGGCCGGCGGCCATCACGGTGCCGGCCGGCACTCGGGTGACCTGGACCAACACGGATCACTTCACCCACTCCATCCGGCTCCTCGACCAGGGGACCGGGGGGGGCGGGGGGGGCGGGGCGCAACCGATGATTCTCAAACCCGGCGACAGCACGAGCTTCACGTTCGCGACGCCGGGCACGCACCTATACGATTGCTCGTTCCACCCGCACGACATGCACGGCGAGGTGGTCGTCACCCCCACTCCAGCGCACTGAGGCACACTATGAGCCGAATCCATGTCCGAACGGTCACCCTCGTCGCCGCCGCGTTTGCAGGCGTCTCGCTCGCCTGCGGCGGCAGCTCGAGCGGGCCGCCGGCCCCCACCCTGACCATCGCCAAGACCTCGACGACGAGCGGCGATGGGCAAACCGACACCGTTCTCTCCACGCTCGCGAATCCCATCCGGGTGGTCGTGACCCTGGGGACGCCTCAGGTCGGGACGACGGTGACGTGGGCCGCCACCGGGCCCGGGGCATCGGTGACGCCGCTCCAGTCGATCACCGATGCGAACGGGATCGCGACCACGACATGGAAGCTGGGTCATGTGTCGGGCGCGCAAACCGCCACGGCGAGCGTGACCAGTGCAACCGGCTCGCCGGTGACGTTCACCGCAACCGCGACGCCCGGGGTCCGCACGCAGATGATCCAGCCGACCGGCGACGGTCAGGCGTGGATGATCGGCACCGTCCTGCCGCAGCCGCTCGCCGTTACCGTCGCGGATCAGTATGGTAACGGCGTGGCCGGGACCGCTGTCGCCTGGCAGGTGACGAGCGGATCGGCGAGCGTCAGCCCCACCAACCCGACGAGCAACGCGAGCGGCGTCGCGCAAACGTCCCTCACGCTCGGCAACACACCCGGCCCCATTACCATCACCGCCACCAACGCCTCGCTCAGCGGCTCACCGCAGTCGTTCAGCGCCACCGCTCAAGCGATTCCCACGACCGCGGACGTCACCGTGGGGCCCGGGATTCAGTTCAAGAGTAACCGCAACAGCACCACGGACCCGGCCACGGATACCATCGCCGCGGGCGGATCCGTGACGTGGACGTGGGCCGCGAACTCGATCGGTCACAGCGTGCACTCCACCGGGGCGCCGACCTTCGCGAGCAGCGTCGTCATGACGACCGGGACTTACGCGGTCACGTTCAACACCGCGGGCACATACACCTACAACTGCTCGGTCCACGGTAGCGCGATGGCGGGAACGATTGTGGTGCGGTAGGGGAGTGGGGAGTGGGGGGAGGGCTCAACGCGTACGAAGTAATACGCAACATGACCCCGGTTCGCGGGAAGGTCCGGAAGGCCGGAACGCCGCTCGAACGCCGCGCACGTTGAGACCGGCCAGCACACCGCGCAGCAGGGCCAGGTTCATCTCGCAGATAAGCGGCTGACACTCGGCCGCGAGGGCGCCGAAGGGACAGTTCTGGAGGCGGATTTCGCCGTCCTTCCGGGCAGCGACGGGGGCGGGGGCGTACCCGCACTCCGTGAGCACCGTCGACAGCTCGTTCCGACGCCTCGGCCCCCCCCCGCCCCCCCCGCCGTTCCTCACCAACGCTCGGCCCGCGTCGCGCGCCGCCCGCAGCAGGCCGCGACGGGCAGTGGGCGGCGCGGCTGTGAGCGCACGCGCCAACACGCGCCCCGCCAACTCGTAGCGCCGCGCCGGCAGCGTGACATCGAGCTCGAGATCGGAGCGGCGATACAGCTTGGCCGGGCGGCCCGCACCGGGCCCCCGGCGCCCGGTCAGTCGGCGATACGATGTGTCGAGTAGGCCGTGGCCGACGAGCTTGTCGAGGTGGAAGGCCGCGAGCGCCCGGGAGATGCGGACGGCCCGAGCCGCCTCGTCGCGTCCCACGTCGCGGCGTCGGCTGGAGACGTAGCGATAAAGCGCCCTCCTGGTGGGATCGTGGAGGGACGCGATCGTCGCAATCTGGCGCTCCAGCGATGTCGCGGCCACGCCACAAATCTACACCGCTTTGACAAACCCTACGGGAACGGAGGCGGTGACAGGGGCGGCTTGGGCAGGTCTCCACTTGGCGCCCGCACGGTGACGTCCTCGAACAGCACCGACGGCACGACATACGATGCCGCGTAAGTGAGCCCGGGCGCGCCCATCATCTGGAAGCTGAAGCCTCCCCCGCCACCGCCCCCGCCCCCGCCCTCGAAGTCGAAGCCGCCGAATCCCGCCAACACATCGTGGAACGGGCTCGTGTACACCGTCTGCGCGGTCGAGACGGCCACGATCTCCTTGAACGTGGACGGCGTGATCCCGGAGAGATTGGCGGAGCGGATCGGCTCCTCGTGTCCGTCGGGATAGACGCGGACCGCCAGCGTTGCCTGGAGCGTGGGCGACCCGGATTCCGCGCCGCTCATCATCGCGAAGAACGCCATCGGATCGGACATGCCCATGAGCCAGGGATTGCCGATGCGACGGATGACGATGGCATACGGCTTCCCGCGCGCCGCGGCGAGCTCGAGCAGCTTACGCTTGAGCGCGTCACTCGAGAGAACCCCTCCCCCTCCCGAGTCAGGGCTGACCACGAGGTTCGTGACGACGGGTCCTTCGCCCCACCGATTGCCGCTGCTCCGCGCGACGCCGCGCACGGGGACGCGTGTGGCGAGCAGCGTCTTCAGGATCCCGTGATCGATGACTTTGGTTGCGCGCGTGGGCACCCCGTCGTCGTCCACCTTGAATTCGCCCAGGTAACGGCCCTGGTACGTCGTGAGGCCGGGATCGTCGCTCACCGAGAGAAACGCTGGCAGCACGCGCCCGCCGATCTGATCCAGGAACGGATTGTCCAGCCGCGCGGCGAACTCTTCCATGAACGGACTGCCGAGCACGGGGCGGCGCACGGCCACGAGGCGCGGGGCGAAGATGTCGTTGAACAGCTCCGCCGCCGCCTCACCCTCGAACAGCACGGGGCCGTTGTATGGCTCCGCGATGCCGGTCCGGCGCAGGCCGGTCAGCCGTCCGCCCAGCGCGCGCACCGAGTCCGCGATCTGGTCCGGCGTGGGCAGGTCGCGCGGCGCGCCGCCGTACAGGGTGATGACATCGGTAAGCGGCGAGCCGTCCACGGCCTGCGTCGTGGCGCGGATCCGCAGCACCACCCAGGGGGAGGCACGCGTGAACGACGAGCCTTCGCTGTTCACATATGTGGTGCGGACCACGCCGGCGCTCCACGAGACCTCGGACGTGTAAATGTCCGGTATGCCCCGAAACAGCGCCGACGCGCGACGCACCAACGCTTCTCCGGCCGGGCGGTCGAACAGCTCCGGCGGCGCGGGCGTCACGTCGCTGATGGTGGCGGGCGGCTCCTTGCTGAAGTCGGGGAGCGAGTCGGTTCGCGTATGGTTCGCGAGCGTCGCGCGCTTCTGGGACAGTTGCTCGACCGCGCGTTTGTACGCGCCGTCGGTGGCCAGCCACAGCTGGCGCCGGACGACGGCGTAGTCGTCGTCAATGGGAAGCCCCGCGAACCCGTAAGACCCCTCGAGCATCGTGCGCGTCGGGCTCGGCATTTCCATGAAGTTCGTGTTGTCGAACTTGTAGTCCCCGACGCGCAGCTCCACGTTGAGGGCGCGCCGGTGCGTGTCCGCACCGCGCAGCAGGGCGCCGAGGCTCGCGCTCGCGTCGCTGGTCCGAATCTCGTCCACCCGGTAGGCCACGAAGTAGGGCGCGGGCAACGTGTCGAGCCGCAGCCGCGTCATCGTGCGCGCCAGCTCGTCACGTAACGCGCGGCCCAGCGGGTCGGCGGCGGCCGGTGTCTGGGCAACGGCGGCGGCCCCTCCCCAGGCGAGACCGAGGAGACACGCCAGGGCGGTCTTCACGGCTGCCCGGCGTCCGGGGGTGGCAGGATCGGCGGCCGCTCCTGCGACTTCGGCTTCTTCTGGACTTCGACCTGCGACAGCAGCAGCCCGGGCGACACCGCCGACACGGGCACCCAACCCGACTCCGCTCCGCACAGGCCGTTGAACACTTCGACCTTGTCGTCCGCCGCCACGATCTTCGAGAACGCCGTCAGGGGCGTCCCGATGAAGTCGACGCCCCGGACCAGCTCCTGGTGCCCGTCGGGGTAGACGCGGTACACCATCACGGGCATCACGTTGAACGCATTGGGAATGAACCGCCGGGTGATGGTAAAGCCGCCCTCGATGTCGTCGAACAGCAGGCCATACGGTTTGCCCTGACGCCGCACCTCGTCGATCAGCATGCGCTTGAGCTCGGCCTCCGTGTGCCGCTCCGTGGTTTCGACGATCAGGTTCGACTGGCGCGCGACGGGTGAGAGCCCCAGCTCGGAGCGCCCGTGTCCGTTCGAGCCGGGGAAGCCTTCGATCGGCGAGCGGCTCATGAGAAACGTCTTCAAGACGCCGCGGTCCACGACGGTCACGCGCTGCGCGCGCACGCCCTCGTCGTCGAACCGATAGAACCCGGCCAGGTCCGTGGAGCCGAGCCGGCGCAGCGTGGGATCGAAGTAGACCGACATCGAGGAGGGCAGGACCGCCTCGTTCACCTTCTTTTTGAACGTCTGGCCCTCGGTCTCGAGCTTCTGGCGCTGGCCCTCGACGCGGTGTCCGAACACCTCGTGGAAGAACACCGCGCTCGCGCGACCCGACAGGATCGCGGGCCCGGCGTACGGGTCGAGCGGCGGCGCCCGGCGGAGCGCGTGGAGATCGTCGATCATCCTGGCCACGGCGGCCAACACGGTCTTGTCGGACGGCAGGCCCTCGGGCGTGAACGCCCAATACGACTCGTAGCGCGGCAGCTCCATCCCGTCGTCGGCCTTGGAGAAGGCGAAGAGGTACAGCCGATAGATCGGCTGCGAGGTCTCGATCTCCGTCCCTTCGCTGTTCACGTACCAGCGGGTCTCGACCTCAGCGACGAAGCGGGCGGTCCCCTCGTAGATGTCGGAGCTGCGGGCGAACGGCGCCGTGTAGCGACGGATGCGCTCTTCCCAGGCGCGCCGGTCGACCACGAGCTTGGCGCCGGGCTCGCTGTAGGATTCGCGCGGCTCCCCGGAGAAATCGGGCGACGAGTCCTCCGCGGCGACGCCCACCATGGCGTTGGTCTTCACCCAGGTCAGCTGCTGCACGGCGCGCTTATAGTCGCGGTCGGTCGCGTACCACAGGGCGGCGCGGATGGCGGTCGGGTCGTCGTCGATCGGGATCTCGGTCGAGCGCACGCCGAAGTCCATGAAGTCCCGGCCGGGGAATCCCCCACGCAGCGGATGCGTGTTGTCGAAGCGGGAATCCCCCACGCGCAGGTCCACGTCGACCGCGCGACGGCGCCCCTCGCGGCTCCGCGTGATCGCGCCGAACGAGCCGGCGACGGCGGCGCTCGCGATCTCCGTGACTTCGTAGCTCAGGAAGTACGGCGGCGTGGGCTGGGACTTGAAGGTCGCGAGCGAGCGCGCCAGCTCGTCTTTCATGGCCTGGAGGACCGGCGACGCCGGTCGCGCCTGCGCGCCCCCCGGGCCAGCGATTGCGGTGAGGATCAGACCGAGCAATCCAACACGACGTATCATCATCCGTCCCCTTACATCCTCGAGGCCTGGGTGGGCTGACAACTAAACGCGAAGCGAAGAGGGCTGTCTAGAGACGTTTCGTGCGGGGGAAGGGCGTTACGCTGTGTAACGCCGGAATCACCCGTCCCCCCTCTCCCAAAGGGAGAGGGGGACGGGGGGTGAGGACCTACTGCCTCGTCTGCTCCCCTGCACCGCCCGCCGTCGCGGCGCCCGCCGTGCGGTTCTGGTAGGGCGGCCGCTTCGGGGTCGCCACCGGCCGGCTCTGCAGCTGCCGCTCCACCTCTTGAATGCCGGCGTCGAGCTGCTGATCCACGCCGCGGGCCAGCACGCCCGGGTCTTCCGCGACCGCGATGTCCGGATCCACGCCGTGCCCTTCGGCGAACCACTGCCCCGAGGGATCGTACTGCCGGAACGTCGGCACGGTCACGAACCCGCCGTCGATCAGCTGCGGCACGCCGCTGATGCCGATGATGCCGCCCCACGTGCGCTCGCCGATCAGCGGTCCCAGTTTGGCCTCGCGGAAGAACGTCGGGAAGCAGTCGCCCCCCGAGCCGCTCCAGCCGTTGATGAGCATCACCTTCGGCCCGACCTGGGCCGCCGGCGGCCAGCGCCAGTCCTGTCCGTCTCGCACCGCGTAGAACGCCATGGCCGGCCGGTTCAGCAGCTCGATGAAGCGGTCGGGAATCTGGCCGCCCGAATTGAACCGCTCGTCCACGACGAGCCCCTGCTTGTCGATCTGCGCGGCGAGCTGGCGCTCGAGCTCGGTCTGGCCGTCGAGCCCCGTGCTCGGCACGTAGACGTAGCCCACGCGACCCTTGGTCATCTCGTCCACGTGCCGCCGGTTCGCGTCGATCCACGCCAGATACCGCAGCCGACCCTCGTCGGCCAGCGTTTTGACGAGCACCGTGCGCGCGCCGTCGGCTGAGGGCCGGCTGTTGACGGTCAGCTTCACCGTCTGGTCGGCCAGTCCGTCGAACGCCGCCCACGGATCCTGCTTCGGATCGAGCGGCAGTCCGTTCACCGCCAGCACGTAGTCGCCTTCCTTTACATCCATCCCGACCAGCGGTGAGCGGACTTCCGCGTCCCACGGCGCCCCGGTGATGATCCGCCTGATCCGGTACGCTCCGTTTTCGAGGCTCCAATCGACGCCCAGGAGGCCCACGCCCCGGCGCGGACCGGTTTCCAGGTCGCCACCACCGCGGTAGGTGTGCGAGCTCGACAGCTCGGAGATCAGCTCGCCGATGGCGAAGTTGACGTCGGAGCGTGTCACGCTCGCGTCCAGGAGCTTGCCGTAGCGTGCGCGCTCCGCGTTCCAATTCACCCCGTGCATGCCGGGGTCATAGAAGTAGTCGCGCTCGAAGCGCCATACGTCCGCGAAGATCTGCTGCCACTCGGCGCGTGGATCCACGGTCATGGTGAGCTCATTGGTCCGGAGCGGCTTGTCGAATTTCTGACCGGGCTTCACGTCGACGATCGCGAAGCGGCGCGGCTGCTGGGCCACGAGCACTTTCTGCCCGTCGAAGGACAGGTCCACGCCGGTCGCGTCGTCGATGACCGTTTCTTCCTTGCGGTCCTTGAGATCCCAATAGACGAGCGGACTCTTCTTGTCCGAGGCTGCGGCTCCCGTCCGCGGCGTGCGCCGGTACAGCACCTTGCCGGATGCCGCCGCCAGGTCCGCGTAATTCCCCGCCTCGGGCGGCAACAGCACCACCCGGCTCTCAAATCCGGCGAGATCGATGTCGACGGCGGTCGTTTTGGACTTCGCGGCGTCGGGCTTCTTGCCGTTCGTGGTGTCGGCCGCCGTGGAGTCGCGCTTGGCGGTCTCGTCGTCGCTCTTGGGCGCGAGGGGCGAGGGGACGCTCGCACGCAGCGGCACGGCGGCGATCTGCGTGGTGTTGGTGTAGATCCAGGTGTTCTCGACGTCACTGTAGATCGGGACGAACGCGCTGTTTCTCAAGAAATACAGGTACTGACCATCCGGGTCGAACACGGGCCCGGCGTCGGCGTAATAGCCCGACGTCACCTGGGTGCGCGTGCCGGACTTCGCATCGAACAGGAAGACGGCCGTGTTGCGGTTCTCGAGGTCGCGCGCGTAGGCCAGCCAGCGACTGTCGGCCGACCAGGAGACGCGGAATGGGTCGAGCGCGCCCTGGTACATGAACAGGCCGCGGTCCACCTTGGTCGCCTTCTTGGAATCGCGGTCCACGATCCAGATCGTCATGGTCTGATCGATGAACGCGAGCTTTTTGGAATCGGGCGACCAATAGGGCCGGTAGCGGAATCCGGGACCGAGCGTCGTGAGCTGTTCCTCGGTGCCGCTGCCGTCGGCGGGGCGCACCATGAGCTGGTACTCTCCGCCCCGGTCGCTCCAGTAGGCGATCGAGCGGCCGTCGGGCGACCAGGTGGGGGTGCGCTCCGCCACGCCCGGCGTGCGCGTCACGTCCAGCACCGGGCCGTTCTCGGCCGGGACCGTGAAGATGTCGCCGCGCGCCTCGAACAGGGCGCGCTTCCCGGTGGGCGAGATCGCGGCGTCCGCGATCCGCGTCCCCACTGAGTCGAGCCGCGGCTTCAGCGTGCTCGCGTCGGTGATGACCTCCACGCGCACGTCGTGCGTTTGCTCCGTCGCGAGATCGAGGAGATACAACCGACCGCCCGATTCGAACACGATGTCCGACGGCCCGATCGCCGGGAAATGGATGTCGTAGTCGGAAATCCGCGTCACCTGGCGGATCAAGTCCTTGTCCAGGCTGTACGCCCAGATGTTCGCGCGCTCGCCCGCGCCGCGGTCGGACAGGAAGTACAGCGTGCGGCCGTGCCACATCGGCTGACTGTTGTTCGCATCGCTCGGCGCCACCTGCTTCGAGGCCCCGGTCTCGAGGTTGTAGAGCCAGATGCGGGAGTTCCAACCGCCGCGATACCGCTTCCAGGTGCGGAAGTCCTGCGACTGCGGCACGTACGCGAGCCATTTCCCGTCCGGAGAAATGGCGCCGAACTCCCCGTAGGGCACCGGGAGCTTCACCGGCATCCCGCCGTCCTTCGAGACCCGATACAACTGGAAGAACCGGTCCCGCCCGCTCTCCATGGGGGACGCGTACAGGATGCTCTGCCCATCGGGATACCAGCCGAGCATGCGGTCGGGCGCGGGATAATGGGTGATGCGGGTCGGCACCCCGCCGCCTGACGGCATCACGTAGATGTCTTCGTTGCCGTCGTAGTCACCCGTGAACGCAATGAGCTTGCCGTCGGGCGAGAAGCGCGGGAACGACTCTTCGCCGCGCGGCGAGCTCAGTCGGTTGGCGACGCCGCCCGCCTTGGGCACCACCCAGACATCGCCCGCGAACACGAAAGCGATCTGAGTGGCGGACACGTCGGGCTGGCGGAGCGCCCGGGCGTCGATCTGGCCCGCGAGCGGCTGGTGGAAGGCGAGCGCGCACACGACCGACCACGCGAGCGCGGAGGAGAGCGATCGAGTTCGGACCATATGACCTCTTCGGACGGCGAAAAGAGACACACGAACGACGGCGGGAACGGAGTGATGGTCGCGGCCGAACGGCGCCGTGTCAAGCCGGGGTCTTAGCGGGAATACCCGTGAAGCACGGGCAGTCTAGCAGCCGGAAGCTGCACGGCTCGCCCCTCACTGGAGAGTGACTCATGGCACTGCACGAATATTTCACCGCGTCGTCGACAATTGGGCGACTCCTCACCGGGTGGTCGCACCTCTACCGGCACACGCCCGTGAATACCGCCGTCACCTATCTCCACCTGGTCGGCATCATGGTGGGAGGCGGCGTCGCGGTCAGCACCGATCGCGCTTCGCTCCGGCTCTCCCCCGCGACGCCGGACTGGTCCGCGGAGTTGGCCCGGCTGGCCGGGGTTCATCGCTGGGTTCTCACGGGTCTTGGCCTCATCTTCGCGACGGGCTCGCTGATGGCGTTAGCGGACTTGGACGGCGTGATGAGGTCGGCCGTCTTTTGGGTCAAGATGGGGCTCGTCGGCCTGTTGCTCGCGAACGGCTACCTACGAATGCGCTCGGAGACCGCGCTCAGACAGGGAGTCTCCGACGCGTGGACTGGCTTCCGCCGAAGTTCCGGGGCGAGCCTCGTGTTGTGGTTCGTCGTTCTGCTGGCGGGTGCATTGCTCCACTCGACGCTGTGAGCGTCGGTCCTCACCCCCCGAACTTACTTCTGGTATAGCTCGGGCAGTTGCTCCTGGAGGCGCGTCAGCTTCGGCAAGTCGTTGTAAACGATGTACG
The DNA here is from genome assembly GCA_035577025.1 of Gemmatimonadales bacterium. GTDB lineage: Bacteria > Gemmatimonadota > Gemmatimonadetes > Gemmatimonadales > GWC2-71-9 > AG41. The sequence goes on along the minus strand of DATLVU010000048.1, from coordinate 68,892 downwards.
GCTGATCGGTGTGACGCGCGAGGTAGTTCTGGTGATACTCCTCGGCCGGGTAGAACCCCTTGAGCGGCAGCACCTGTGTCACGATCGGCTTGGGGAAGACATGATCCCGTTGCAGCTGCTCGATGTAGCCGAGCGCCGCCTTGCGCTGGGCGTCAGTGGCGTAGAACACGACCGACCGGTATTGCGTCCCGACATCCGGACCCTGGCGGTTCAGCTGGGTCGGATCGTGGGCCACCGTGAAGAACACCCGCAGCAGATCGTCGTAGGACACCTGCGCCGGATCGTATGTCACCTCGACCGATTCGGCGTGGCCCGTGTTCATCGCGCTCACGATCTCGTAATGCGCCGTGACGGCACTGCCGCCCGCGAAGCCCGAGACCACGCGCGACACGCCCTTGACGTGCCGGTAGACGGCGTCCACACCCCAGAAGCAGCCACCGGCGAAGACGGCTGTCTGCTGCTGGGCGGCGGCAGGAGCTGGAGCAACGAGGAGGAACAGGAGGCCGAACAGGGCCGCACGACGAACAGGGAGGCTGGTCATTGTACGTATCATAATCCCGTTTGTGGGTTCTCGGCACCCCGTGCCGCCCTGCCGCCGTGCCGCCCTCCCGCCTTCGCGACTCACACCATCAGCGCGCGCATGGGGTGGAGGGTCCGGCGGAACGGGTCGAACACGAGGCCGAGGATCTCGAGGGTGACGACGCCGAGGAGCGGTTCCGCGTCCCCCGGCTGGCCGAGGACGACGGGGGTGTGCCCCTCGCCGTGAGGCAATCTCACGATGCACTCCGAGACGGACCGGTGGACGGACGTTCCGTCGGCCAGTACGAACTCCATCTCGCGCGTCGGCACGAGACCGATGGCTCGCCACACCGGTTCGGGGAGGAGCGAGTAGGTGGCACCGCTATCGATCAGGAAGCGGACAGTGACTTCCGCGCCCGGGGGGGGGCCGCGGACGGTTCCTTGCACGTAGCTGATACCCACGCTCCAGAAAATGGGGGGCTTCGGCCAAGCGCCGTCATCGGAAGTTTGCCAGGCGGCGCGAAACCGCGCCAGTGAGCGATGAGAACCGAAGCTTAGCTAACCTTCGCCAGGTACTTCTCGGCAGCCTGGAGGGCCCGGCGCTTGCCGCCGTGCGTCACGTCCCCGAAAAACCTGCGGTGGCGCGGGCCGTACGTGCCGTCCCGCCGTTTGTGGAACCCGACACGGACGAACCAGCCGAAGGTCCGCGTGGACGGTTGGTCGATGCGGCTGATGCCGCGCCTCTTTTTCATGGCCACGATCCCGATAGAAAAGAATTGTGCGCTAAACTGCACACGTGGTCCCTGTTAGGCAAGGGAGCAGGCCGGGTCAGCCGACCAGGTCAGAGATCTGCAAACCGCTTCAACGTTCAATCTCCCGATCCCGTACACCCGCAAGGACCCTTCACCGGAACGGGATCATGTCCCTACCTCTTTCGCGGCTGCTCGTCGCTACGTGGTTCGCGGTCGCTTCCTCAGCCTGCACAAACGGTCGCAGCGGCCAGGTCATGGGTCCTCCGGATACGACAACGACTCCCCCTCCCCCTCCCCACCTCCGCCTCCGGCGCCGCCCGTAACGTTCGACCTCCGCTTCAAGGGAGTAGGTATCCTGTCCAGCAATGTCGACGTGACGCACACGGATATCTATGCAACCGACGCTTCTTTCACGTCATACACGGTGGACAGCATGACTGGTTCGCCGCTCGAGCTCGGCACCGGCCTCTGCAGCGCGACCACGTGCGCGTGGTTTTTCGACGTGTTCACCCAGCCCGCCGGCGTGGCGCGCGTAGGCGCGGCCTACAGGGCTAACATCCTCGCGAATCTCCCATTCGTCCTGGATACGGCGACGAGCGACACGGTCGTCACGTCCTTCGACCTGGAGCCCGCTGAAAGCCTGTTCGCGATCGCGCAGCTCGCGACGAGCCAGCGGGGCGGGTACCACCTCGTTCCGGGCGTCGTGCCCGTGAGCGGGCTGCAGGCGGCGGCTTCACAGGAGGGCGCGCACCATCGGGTGATCACGGCACTCTCGTTCGATTCCGGCGCGGTGCATTACCTGTCGTATGCCTGGCAGCACGACTCGACGGCGGGCTACGACGCGCAGGTCGTGACCGCGTCCTTCTCGACGGTGGGCACGGCGGCGATGGGACTCGCCGCGAACGGCTACACCATTACTGCCTTGGGGGGCGACTCGACGGATGGATTCGTGCTCGTCGGGACGCGCGTGACGGGCGCCTCCGCCCCGCGGAGCCTCCTGATCAACCCCGCTCAGGGCACGGACCTCACCGGATACGCGCCCGTCGGATACCTGATCGAGTCGCCGCCCGGGACGCTGACGTTGCTGCTCGAGAAATGACGCCAGCGCGGCTCAAGCCGCGGCTCGGCAGCGTCTGCTGAAGCAGAGTGTCCCGCGCGTTTACGAGCGGTCGCCGAGCCGCGAAGCCTGCCCTGAGGCGCGCAGCGCTGAAGGGTTCACTCGCGCCATCGGGGCGCGACCCGGCAGCCCCTTCGGGTACGCCCGCTATCCGAGGATGTCGTCCACCAGAAATGTGACGGTGGGGAAACACCGAAGCGCGATCATCGCGCCGCGGGAAAACGCACGGACGCGCGTGTAACGGCCACCGGCAGGTTCCTGGTACATGAGGACGCGCTCACTCACAAGGTCGACGAGCCAAGCCTCTGGAATCCCCGCCCGGGCGTAGAGAGGAACCTTGACGTCGCGGTCGTAGGCCAGCGTGGTATCGGCGACCTCGACGGCCAGGAGGATATCCCGAGTGCGGGGGTGGTGAGGGTACCCATCGGGGCGTGGCTTGAGGAGCGTGAGGTCGGGCTGAGGCGCGTCTCGTTCGCCGAGGACGACGGGATTCTGGACGTCGAAGAGCGCGAGATCAATCAGGGCGCGCGCGAACAACTGCGTGAGCCGGCGGACCACGCTCGCGTGACGGTCTCCGATCGGGGTCATCTCGACCACCTGGCCGTCGACGAGCTCGACCCGGGTGTCCGCGCCGAGGACTCCCAATTCCCCCAGTCGTTGGTAGGCGTCCACGGTGAACGGCCCCCGGAGCACGCGTTGTGCCATGCCCACAATATCGGCTCCGCGAATCGGACCGGTCAATCTCGGCGCGGCCGGCTCACCGTCCGTCATCTATTGCGCGCGGTCCGGAGCCTATGGTTGCAGGAGAAACGGTGGGACTCGTTGATCAGCCGACGGGGAGCTACCTTCTGAAATAGCTTCGACGTCGAGGGCAGTATGCATCCGACATGCGTGCGGCGTGTCGCCCCGTGGATCGCCTGCACCGCCATCGCGTGCGGGAACGAGTCGACCTCACCCGGTCAGCCGATTTTCCACGGCGACTTCCAGCTCGTCGCGGCCGACGACTGGGTCGCCAAGCAAGCCTGCAACTACGTCATCCCGACCGACGAGACCGTCTGCGACTGGGGTCACCTGTCCATTACGACCGATCCCGCCGCGATCTCCGTGCGCGGCTTCACGGTCTATCACGCCGGCGTGATCGTGCATCAGGACTCCGTCAGCTATCACGCGCCCGTACACGTGGTCGACGCGTGCACGATCGCGATCGACAGCACGGGCGGCGTCACGCCCAATGGCCGTGGCGTCCTCGCGGGCGATACCCTCCACTTCTATGGGCATGGCTCGCTCGGCGACTCACTCTCGTGGGGGTATCTGGTGGTGCAAGTGGAAAGGGTGAGTGGGTGTCCGTAGAGGGAGCTGGGAGCGAGGAGCAGGGAGCAGAGAGCCGGGAGCGCTCCCTGCTCCGCCACCCCGAGTCAAAAGCCGTTCACGAACGAGCAGCCGGGCGGCTCCGGGCTCCGGGGAGTGCACTCGGTCGTCGGGAACGGCATCCGGTTGTAGAAGTGCCCGTTGGTCGCGATGCGCGACAGGGTCAGGAGTCGATCGTAGTGGCGCAGGTCCAGCCAGCTAAACCCTCCCTCCCAGACGAGTGAGTACCGCTTCTCGTACAGCAGTACGGTGAGCACCGAATCGGGCGTCTGCGCCGCCAGGTTCGCGAGTGCCGGGAGCTTGCCCGAATTGACCCGCGTAAAGTTGATGAGCCGTGCCGCCGTGGCGAGGTCGCCCAAACCCAACGCGATTTCGGCCCGGAGTAGGATGAGCTCCTCGTTGCGGATCAGCGGAATCGGCTTGTCCGGCGCGTCGTACAGCGTGAATTGCTGGTTGCTCGTGACCCCGTCGAGCGGCGGCGGCGTATCGACGGACGCGGTCATCTTGTCGAGGACCCGCTGGTCGAGCGTGACGCCGTCGCTCTGCCGCTGCGCCTGCGTGATCAGCTCCGGGTTCGCGAACAGGTGCACCGGATCGAAGTTGGGGTTCGGCTCATCGCCCGGCCCCGTGCTGTACGAGTGGTACGCCCCGAAGGTCAGCGCCCGGGTCGTATCGAGGAACGAGCCGTTGATCGCCACCAGCGCGTTGGCCCAATCGTCGAGGTACACCTCGGTGCGGGCCTTGAGGGCGCGATTCAGCTCAACGAACGTGAGCGGCGTCGCGAACGGGGAGAGCCCCGCGCTCAGCCTGAACGGGAACGCTGGCCCCGCCCCCTGAAGATGGGTGACGGCCGAGTCGAGGAGGTTGAGGATGTGCTGGTAGACCTCGGCGCGCGTGGCGATCGGCGCCGGCGGGCCCAGGGCATCGATGTCCACGGCGATCGGCGCGCCGAAGCTGTCCCGGGTGGCGACGATCTCGAAGAAGTCGAGCGCCTGGATGGTCAGGGCGAACCCCCGGACGGCCTCCTTGTCCGCGGCGCCCATGTCGACGTCCTTATCCAGCGCGCGCAGCAGGATGTTGACGTTCCGGATGTCGGCGTACGCCGGCGTCCACTGGCCTCCGCCGAAGCTCCCGGGGTCGAGCGGTCCTTCCATGAGCTGCGTGACCGTGCGCGGCTCCGTCGGCTCGATGTCGAAGCCCTCGCGACCGAAGATCCCCAGGTTGCGGACGTAGAAGGCCACATTCTCCCGGGTACCCGTGAGCAAGCCTTGCGTGGCATTGGCGATCTTCGCCGCGGTCGGGTGGTTCAGGAGGTCGTCGAGGCTGGAGCTATTCAGGTCGGGCACCGCCAGATCCTTGCACGCGACAAGGGCCGAGAGCGCGGCGCCAGCCATGAGCGAAGCGATCGTGCGCATGGGAAGAGTCCTCATTGGGCGGCCCCGGTCAGAATCCCATGTCCACCGAGAGCCAGAAGCTGCGACTCGGCGGGTAGGGTGACACGTCGAAGTTCCTGGCGATCTGCTGGGTCCCGAAGTTCGAGACCTCGGGATCGGCTCCCTTGTAGGGCGTCAGCGTGAACAGATTGCGACCCGAGAGGCTCACCCGGGCGTAGCGCCCGCCGCTCCAAAAGCGCCGCACGAACGCCTGCGGCAGGTCGAACGACAGCGTCAGCTCCCGGAGCTTCAGATAGGTCGTGCTCTCCAGATAGATCTTGGTCTCAGCCGGGAACGTGGTGGCGCGATAGGCGCCGAGGGGCATGCTCGCCCCCCCGACCGTGATGGGCGTGGCGTAGTCGGGGCTGTTGGCGGCCAGATCGTAGAGCCAGGCCGTGAGATTGTCGGCGACGCCACCACTCTGCCAGTTCAGCAAGAAGTACAAATGGGCGGCGTGGTACTGCACGTCGTTCGCGAAGCCCACGCGGAAGTTGGGATTCTGCTCGCCCACTCGGCAGAATGCAGTGCACAAGGTGTCGTTCCCCACGAGCTGGGTGGGCGACGCCCCGACCTGGATGTAGTTCGAGCCCAGATCCACGCCGAAGCCGATCGGCGGGAAGAAGTTCGGCACCGGGAGGGACAGCACCTTGCCGCGGTCCAGGCTGAAGTTCGCGGTGGTGGTCCACTGGAACGAGGAGCGCTGCGCCGGTACGGCCATGAGCGCGATCTCGAGCCCGCGGTCCCGCATCACGCCGCCGTTGAAAATTTCGGTCTGGAAGCCGCTCGAGGGCGGCAACTGGCGTTGCAGCAGGAGGTCGGTGATGCGCTTCTCGTACCCCGTCACCGACAGCGTCGCCCGACCCTTGAACAGCGTCGCGTCGAAGCCGCCTTCGATCTCCCGCTCCCGCTCGGGGTGCAGATCCGGCGCGGCGATCGTGGGGACCACGCCGAGCAGTCCCAGCCCCACGGCCGGCACGCCACCGATGTTGGCGCTCGTCAGCTCCGTGAATTGCTGCCCGTAGAGCGGTTCATTGCCGGACTGTCCATAGGCGGCGCGCAGCTTCAGCTCCCCGAGCACCGGCGAGTCGAAGAGGAGCCGGTAGGACGCGCCGGCCTTCGGATAGTAGAAGAGCTTGCTCGGATCGGCATCGGCGCTGCTCTGGTCCGCCCGCAGGCCGAGCGTCAGCAGCAGGCGTTCCGACAGGCCGAGAAATTCCTCCTGGGCGAACAGTCCCATGTCGCGGACCCGTTGCTGCTGCTCGGCGATCGCGATGATGGTCCCCTGGCCGATGTTCCCGATATCTCCGACCAAGTTCTGGGCGGACGTGCGGGCGATGTCCTGGTCGTGCTTCTGGTAGTCCACGCCCGCAGAGGTGGTGGCCGTGAAGCCGCCGCTCGCCGGCGTGTACGCGTAGACCAGGTTGCCGCTCAGGTTGACGTTGAGGTTGTTCGTGTTCGACAGGATCACCTGGCCCGGCAGGCCGCTCGCCTGCTCGAACTGCAGCTCGGCCGGCGCGAAGATCTTGTCTTTCTGATTGAAGAAGTCCGATCCCGCCGTCGCGATGAGCCTCAGCGAATGCTGGGGCGTTTTCACGGCGTTCACCGTCATCGTGGTGGAGCCGATGAAGCGCCAGACGGGCGTCTCGTTCTGGAGCAACGCTGAGGTCTGCAGCGGGTTGGACGGCGCGAACGGGTTGTTCGGGTAGCTGCCGTCCGCCAGCGGGTGCAGGTTCACGAAGCTCGGCGTGGAAAAGAGCGACATGTAGTAGCTCGTGCCGGTATTGTCGTTGTTCGTGAGTCCACGCCGCGCGTTGGAATGCACCAGGTTCGTGCTGAAGTTCAGGTCGATGTGCGAGCCGATCAGCTGGTCCACGTTGACGCGGATCGAGTGTTTGCTGTAGCCGGTATTGTCGATGATCCCGGGCTCCACGTCCCACAGCCCCGACACGTAGTAACGCGTCGTCTCGGACCCACCCCGGATGCTGCCGCTGGTGCGCGAGAGGATCGGCTTGTTCCCGGCGACGACGTCCTCCTGGTTGTAGACGGGGCACAGGCCACCAGGCAGGTTGCAGAGCGATCCGAATGCCCCGTACGTCTGGTTCACCTCCACCGAATCGCGAAACACGCGGGCACCCAGCTCGTGTGAGATCTCGGCGAATCCCACCCCCTGGCTCAGCTCGAATTGCGGCCCGGCGCCGGCCTGCCCCCGCTTGGTCTTGATGATGAACACGCCATTCGAGGCCTTCGACCCGTAGATCGCGGAGGCCGAGGCGCCCGGCAGGATCTCGATGCTCTCGAGGTCGCTGGGATTCAGGTCCGCGAGCCGATTGGCCGGATTGTCCTCCACAGTCGCGATCGGCTGAGGCCCCTCCGCCCTGGTGATCGCGTTGGTGCCGCCCGAAATCGCGTCGTTCGAGATGACGACGCCGTCCAGGACGAAGAGGGGTTGAGAGTTGCCGATGATGGAGGTCACGCCGCGCATCCGTACCTGGATCCCGCCGCCGGGCGCGCCCGAGTTGGCTTCGATGTCCGCGCCCGCGATCTTGCCCTGCAGCGCCTGCTCCACGTCCTGCGCCGGCACCGCGCTCAGCTGATCGGCGCTGACGCTCGACACGGCGTTGGCGAGATTGCGTCGCTCCTGGCCGGTCGCTTGGCCGGTGATGATCACGGCTTCGAGCCTCAGCACGTCGCGCTCGAGCTCGATTGCGACCGTCTCCTGGCCAGCCGGAGCCGCGACGTCCCGCCGCTTGTACCCAATGAGGTGGACGACGAGCGTCGCGTCGCCGCCCGGCGCGGCGATCGCGAAGGCGCCGTCGTCCTTGGACAGGGTACCGGTCTCGGTGCCCTTGAGGGTGATCAGGGCCCGGCCGAGTGGCGCACTCGTGACCGCGTCAAACACGTGACCCGTGATGGTCCGGCCCTGGGCCGCACCGCGAGCCGCCACACCACACAACCCGAGGAGGGCCAGGAGTGGAGTGAAACGCCGCATGCTGTATCCTCCAGTTCGACGGTCGTACGGCAACTGGACGAAACTGCACACCGCGCGTGCCCGACGCCTCTTCCGGGAGAGGGAATCCATCGGGAGCGCGGGGGTGGCGCTGATATGGACCAGCCGGATGGCACTGTCAACGATTTCACAATGAGACGTTGCCGGGCGAGCGCCGCGTTGACGCTCGATCGGACCCGCCGTACGTTCGTCACCCCTCGCGCGATCGGAGAGAGACCTCGTGGCCACGCAGCCGCTGACGCGAACCGTGCTCGCGTTGTTGGCACTCGTCACTCGTGCGGTGTCGGCGCAGAATCCCGCCCGGAATCCGGCCGCACCCGTTCCCGATCGTCGCGTCGGCTTGCGCGCCGGCTGGATGGACGCTGCCCAGGCCGCGTGGAATCTCCGGCTGGTGTCGACGAGCCCGCCCACCAAAGCGTTCATCCCGGCGGAGCCGGGCGATTTCGACTACATGAATTCGGACATCGCGTTCGACGGACACCACGTCATCCAGGGCAACTTCCACGGCTTTCAGGTGTGGGACGTGGCCGATCCCGCCCACCCGCGTCTCATGCACGCGGAGACCTGCCCGGAGCAGCAGAACGACGTGTCCGTCTACCGCAACCTGCTGTTCCTCTCGGGGGAGTCACCGAACGGCCGCCTCGACTGTGGCGTGCAAGGGCTGAGCGAGCCGGTGAGTCCCGAACGGTTTCGCGGCATTCGCATCCTCGACATCGGCGATCCGGCGCACCCGCGGATCGTGGCCAACGTGCAAACGTGTCGCGGGTCGCACACGCATACGCTCGTGACCGACCCGACGGACACGAGCGTCGTCTACATCTATGTGTCGGGCCAGGCCCCGGTGCGGCCGCCCGAGGAGCTGGCGGGCTGCTCCGCCGCGCTGCCGGAGCAGGACACGGCCTCGGCGCGCTTCCGGATCGACATCATCCGGGTGCCGCTCGCGCATCCGGAGCAGGCCCGCATCGTGAGCCGGCCACGCATCTTCGAGGCCCTGATCGCGCCGCCCTCGCACGGCGCCGCCCCCGCCGACTCCGCGGCGAACGCGCGCTTTGCCGATTCCGCGCAGGCGACGGGCGCGTTCGTGGCGCGGTTTCAGGGAGAGCCGGTCGTGCTGCCGGCGGAGTTTACGACCGGGATGCTCGACAGCATCGTCCGGAGTCGTGGTGCGAGCGGGACGCCCACGGCCGCCGATAGCGCGGCGCTGCGCGCCGGCTTACAGGGGATCATCGACGCGATGTTCCTGGCGCCGATGGGTCCGGGCGGCGTGCGTCACGGTCCCGATCAGTGCCACGACATCACCGTGTACCCGGCGCTCGGTCTCGCCGCGGGCGCCTGCGCCGGCTACGGACTGCTGCTCGACATCCGGGATCCCGTGCATCCGGTCCGCCTGGCGGCGGCCGCGGACTCGAACTTCGCCTACTGGCACTCCGCCACGTTCGACAACGACGGCACCACGGTGCTCTTCACCGATGAATGGGGCGGTGGCATCGCGCCGCGCTGCCGCGCGACCGACAAGCCGGAATGGGGCGCGGACGCGATCTTCACGGTCGCCGACCGCCGCACGCTCACGTTCCGCGGCTATTACAAGCTTCCGGCCGTGCAGACCTCGACGGAAAACTGCGTGGCGCACAACGGCAGTCTGATTCCCGTCCCCGGCCGCGATCTCATGGCGCAAGGGTGGTATCAGGGCGGCGTCTCGGTGTTCGACTTCACCGATCCCGCGCACCCGACCGAGATCGCGTACTTCGATCGCGGGCCGATGGACTCGACCAAGCTCGAGCTGGCGGGCAGCTGGTCCGCCTACTGGTACAACGGGTACATCTACAGCTCCGAGATCGGGCGCGGGCTCGATATCCTCGAGCTCCAGCCGAATCCGCTGCTCACGCAAAACGAAATCGACGCCGCGAAGCTGGTGCGGGTGACGTATCAGAACGTGCAGGATCAGCAGCGCATCAGCTGGCCCGCGAGCTTCGTCGTCGCGCGCGCGTATCTCGATCAGCTGGAACGCGGGCGCGGTCTCGCGACCGCTCGCGTCCGCGCGGCGCGGACGGCACTCACGAACGCGGAACGGGCAACAGGCCAGCGGCGCCGGAGCGCGCTGACCGCGCTCGTCGCCGAGCTCGACCGTGAAGCGGCGAGTGCCGCGGACGGAGCACGAGTGCGCGCGCTGGCGGAGGAAGTGCGGGAGCTGGCGCGGTAAGGCCGCGGCTCGGCATCGGTCCTCACCCCCTGGCGAGAGCGGATCAGAGGGGTGAGGACAGCGCCGGCCCGCGCGCCGCATCCTCAGCCCTGTCGCCCCCTGACGTGCGGAGATCCTTCGCTCGCGCGCCCGTCACACCCATTCCGCGTCGGACAACGAGATCGCGAACAGGCGCCGGCAGCGCGGGCACTCCATCCGCGGCGCGTCCCCCATGAGCCGCGCCCGCTCGCCGCAGTTGGGGCAGACCCCGTAACGCGAGCCCCACTCGAGCGGGATATCGAATGCGTCACCCGGTAATGGGACCACGGACCAGAGTAACGGCCGCACCGGGAGCACCTGGACATACTCGCGGGGCACGCCGACGGCCCGTTGGTTCACTTCGCTGACAGCTTCCTGGGGGGTAACGCGGAGCAGCGGATACCACGCGCCGCGGCGCACGCGGCAGTTGTGTCTGGTCCACACCCGCGCCCACTGCTGGACGTCCGGCATAGAAGCCCCCTCCCCACGGGTGGTGGAGAATCGTGCTGGGCGTTGCTAGGGCGCGTTGTCCTTAGTAGGGCCAGAGCGCCAGGCTGTCAAGCTCCGGGCTCCTCGCCCCTCATGGCGCGGCTGAAGCCGCGGCTCGGCATCGTCTGCTCAAGCAGAACCCCGGCTCGTTTACGAGCCGCCGCCGAGCCGCGAGTTCACTCGCGCCTTCCCCGGGGTCAGCCCAGCGCGTTCTTAGCGGCCGAACCATTCGCGTGCATATTGAAACGCTCCAGAATGCACCGTTCTGGAGCTCACGGTCGAGAGAAGTCCTCTGATTGTCACGGCCAGTCCGCTCACGGTCGCGACTAACTCGCTCACCGGCGATAGGTGCTCCCTGATCGGCGCAAGTCGTCTTCTGATCGGCGCGAGTAGCTCGCTCACCGTCGATAGTTGTCCCCTGATTGGCGCCAGTTGCTCGCTCACCGTCGATAGCTGTCCCCTGATCGGCGCAAGTAACTCGCTCACCGCCGATAGTTGCTCCCTGATCGGCGCGAGTAACTCGCTCACCGGCGATAGTCGCTTCCTGATTGGCGCGAGTAACTCGCTCACCGGCGATAGTTGCTCCCTGATTGGCGCGAGTCGTCCTCTGATCGGCGCGAGTAACTCCCTCACCGGCGATGGTTGTTCCCTGATGGTCGCGACCTGTCCGCTCGCGGGCGCGACCAGCGCGCTCACGCCGCGGAGCAGGACGGGCATCGCCCGGGGGTTGGGGGGGACCGAGCGTGCGGACCGGACCCCCGTGGCGCGGCTGAAGCCGCGGCTCGGCATCGTCTGCTAAAGCAGAACACGGGCTCGTTTACGAGCCGTCGCCGAGCCGCGAGTTCACTCGCGCCTACCCCCGGGGTCAGCCGAGCATGGGTGCTTGGGGCACGGTAGATTCCTGCACCGGAGGCGCAATGAATTGGTTACCGGGGTTCACTATTCCTACGTCAGATTCGGAAATGGGCCATTTCCGGGTCGGGGTGCAGGTGGGTCACCAGAGCGGTGGACGGCTGGTGGCCGTGCTGGCCCTGGTGGACACCGGTTCCACCTACACGTGGATCCCGCGGGACGTCCTGGACGGTCTCGGCGTTCCGCCCGAGGAACAGTGGCCCTTCGTACTCGCCGACGGACGCGAGGTCCGCTACCCGGTCGCGTGGATCAAGATGAGGATCGGCGATCGAGTCCAACCCACGATCGCTGTATTCGCCCAGCCCGGCTCCGAGGCGATTCTAGGGGTGCACGCGCTCGAGGGCTTCGGGTTCGCCGCCGATCCCGTCAACCGGCGACTGGTTCGAGTACCAGCCCGCGCCTAGGTGTCCGCTCCGGTCTCCATCGTCGTCGTCAGCTTCAACACCGTGCGCGAGGTGGTCGCGTGCCTCGAGTCCATCGAGCGCAGCGCCCGGTCGGTTCCGCATGAGGTCATACTGGTCGACAATGCCTCGGCGGACGGCACGGTCGCGGCGGTGCGCACCCGGTTTCCGTCGGTCCGGCTGATCGCGAACGACAACAACGTAGGGTTTCCCAAAGCGAACAATCAGGCCCTGCCGCTCGTGCGGGGGGAGTACGTGTTGTTTCTCAACCCCGACTCGGAGCTCGCGCCCGGCACGATCGAGCGTATGGTGGCCGCGTTGGAGGGGTTCCCCGAGCGCGCCGCGGTAGGCCCGCGGGTGCGCAAGCCGAACGAGTTCATGTCGCGCACCTGCGCGCGGCGGCTGCCCACCCTGTGGACGGAGTTCTGCGACTTGTCGTGGCTGGCGCGGATCTTCCCGCGCTCGCGGCTGTTCGCCTGGAAGTACTACGCGGGCTGGGACGGCACGAGCGATCGCGACGTGGAGTGTCTGCTCGGCGCGGCGATGCTGTGCCGCACGGCGCAGGTGCGCGCGCTCGAGGGGGGGGGGTTCGATGAATCGGTCCCGCTGTATCTCGACGACATGGATCTGTGCAAGCGGCTGGGCGCGCTGGGCCGGCTGCGCTACCTGAGCGACGTGCCGCTGTTGCACCAGTACAGCGTGAGCACGCGCAAGCAGCCGACGCCGCTGATAAAGCGGCTCGGCCTGCAGGCGACGTATTGCTACTTCGTAAAGCATCGCGGCTCCGGTTACGCGCGGGCGTACGTCGCGATCGTGGCGGCCGTGGGCCTGGCCTCGTTCCCGCTGGGGTTCGTGCGCCTGCTCGGTGGCTCGCTCAAGAAGGCCCGGCGCCGCTGGGATGAGGGGCGGGTGTTCGTCGACTGGGCCTGGCGCTCCAAGGCGGTGACCTATACCCTCCCCCGACTATGAGAAAGGGCATCATCCTGGCCGGCGGCTCGGGGACGCGGCTCCACCCCCTGACCCTCGCCGTCAGCAAGCAGCTACTCCCGGTGTACGACAAACCGCTCGTCTATTATCCCCTGTCCACGCTGATGCTCGCGGGGTTGCGCGACATCCTTGTGATCTCCACGCCGCACGACCTGCCGCGGTTCCGGGACCTGCTGGGCGACGGGTCGCACATTGGCCTGAACCTCTGCTACGTGGAGCAGCCCCGGCCCGAGGGCCTGGCCCAGGCGTTCCTGCTCGGGCGCGAGTTCCTCGCCGGTGATCCGGCCACGCTCATTCTCGGCGACAACATCTTCTACGGCGGCGGGCTGCGGCCCGCGCTCGAGGACGGCGCTCGCAGGGCCAAGGGTGCCACCGTATTCGCCTACCGCGTGAAGGATCCGGAGCGCTACGGTGTGGTGGAGCTCGACGCCACTGGCCGCGCGAAGAGCCTCGAGGAAAAACCCAAGGCGCCCAAGTCTCATTATGCGGTGACCGGCCTCTATTTCTACGACGCAGACGTTGTAGACATCGCCGCCGGCCTGCGCCCCTCCGCCCGTGGTGAGCTCGAGATTACCGACGTGAACCGGGCGTACCTTGCCCGCGGCGACTTGCACGTGACCGTGCTCGGCCGTGGCATCGCGTGGCTCGACACCGGCACGCCCGAGGCGCTGCTGCAGGCGGCGAACTACGTCGCGGCGCTCGAGGACCGGCAGGGCCTCAAGGTGGGCGCGATCGAAGAGGTCGCCTACCGGATGGGATTCATTGACGCGGCGCAGGTCGAGCGCCTGGCCGCGCAGATGAAGGGCAATGCGTACGCCCAGTATCTCCTGTCCGTCCTCGCCGAGGACGCGTGAAGGCGATTCCCACCGAGCTGCCCGGCGTGATCATCATCGAACCTCGCGTGTTCTCGGACACCCGGGGTTTTTTCTTCGAGAGCTATCACGCGCCACGGTACGCCGAAGCAGGGATCACTGTCACGTTCGTCCAGGACAACCACTCGAGCTCGGCGAAGAACACCATCCGCGGCTTGCATTACCAGCTGCGGCGGCCCCAGGCGAAGCTCATGCGCGTGATCCGCGGGTCGGTGCTCGACGTGGCGGTAGACATCCGGCGCGGCTCGCCCACGTTCGGTCGCTGGGTGGGGGTGGAGCTGTCGGCCGAGAACAAGCGCCAGCTGTTCGTTCCCGCCGGGTTCGGCCACGGCTTCTGCGCCACCTCCGACGTGGCCGAGCTGGAGTACAAGTGCAGCGACGTGTATGCGGCGGATGACCAGCACGGTGTGCTCTGGAGCGACCCGACCATCGGGATCAAATGGCCGGTGCGAGCGCCGATTCTGTCCGACGCCGATCGCGCGTACCGCCCCTTGATGGTCGACCGGGACGATCTCCCGCTGTACCAGCCATGACGTTCTCGCCGTCGTGTGTCCTGGTCACCGGTGGGGCCGGGTTCATCGGGTCGAACTTCGTCCGGTGGATCCTCGAGCATGCACCGGGCGTCGCAGTCGTCAACCTCGATCTCCTGACGTACGCGGGAAACCTGGAGAGCCTCGAGGGCTGCTCGGGACCGTACTACTTCGTTCACGCCGACGTGCGCGATTTCGACGCCGTCTCCCGCGTGCTCAAGGGCAAAGCGACCGAGACATCAGGCCGCCGCTCCATCCCGGCACCCGATTGCGTGGTGCACATGGCGGCCGAGTCGCACGTGGACCGGTCCATCATGGGACCCGCGCTGTTCGTGGACACGAACGTGCGGGGCACGCTCACGTTGCTCGAGGCGTGCCGAGCGGAGCTCGTGGAGAAAACGCGACCGTTTCGGTTCCTGCAGGTCTCGACCGACGAAGTGTACGGCTCGCTCGGCCCCAGCGATCCCGCGTTCACGGAGGCGACGCCGCTCGCGCCCAACAGCCCCTACTCCGCCAGCAAAGCCGCGGCCGACCTGTTGGTGCGATCGTACGTCGAGACGTTCGACTTTCCCGCGCTGATCACCCGCTGCTCGAACAACTACGGTCCCTATCAGTTTCCCGAGAAGCTCATCCCGTTGATGATCACGCGGGCCCTCGCGGACCAGCCGCTGCCGGTGTACGGCGACGGGCTGAACGTGCGCGACTGGCTGCACGTCGAGGACCACGCGAGCGCCATCTGGGAGGTGCTCACCCGGGGGCGACTCGGGCAGGTGTACAACATCGGCGGCAGCGCCGAGCTGCCGAATGTCGAGGTCGTGCGCACCCTGCTCCGCGTGCTCGCCAAGCCCGAGTCACTCATCAAGTACGTCACAGATCGACCGGGACACGACCGCCGCTACGCCATGAACACCGAGCGGATCAACCGCGAGCTCGACTGGCGGCCGCGGCACCGATTCGAGACCGGACTCGCCGACACGATTCGCTGGTATCTGGAGCACCGGCCCTGGTGGGAGCGCGTCTTGAGCGAGGCGTACCGCGCGTCCAACGCCCTGTACCTGAAGAGCGATTGATGCAGGCGCTCGTTCTGGGCGCCGGTGGTATGCTCGGCCACGATCTGGTGCGCGCCGCGCCATCAGGCACCGAACTCCACCCCTTCTCTCGGCAACAGCTCGACATCACCGACGCACCAGCGCTCGCGGCGCGCGTGTCCGCCCTGCGCCCAGATGTCATCCTCAACGCCGCTGCCTACACCGCGGTGGACCGGGCCGAAGCGGAGACGAAGCAGGCGTGGCGAGTGAACGCGGAAGCGGTGGGTGAGCTCGGACGGATCGCCGCGGCAGCGGGTGCCCGCGTCGTACACTTCAGCACGGATTACGTGTTCGACGGCAACGCGAGCCGGCCGTACCGGGAGGACAGTCCGACGGATCCCGTGAACGCGTACGGAGCGAGCAAGCTCGCCGGCGAGGAGGCGCTCGGGCGGAGTGGCGCCGACTGGTTGATCGTCCGGACGCAGTGGCTGTTCGGAGTAAACGGCAAGTCCTTCCCGAGGACGATGTGGGAACGGGCGCGCGCCGGACTCGCAACGAAGGTCGTAACGGACCAGACGGGTCGGCCGACCTACTCGCACGACGTCGCTCCGGCTGTTTGGAAACTGATCGACGGTGGCGTAAGCGGCGTGATGCACATCGCGAACGACGGTGCGGCGACGTGGTTCGATGTCGCGGCCCGAGTGTTCGAGCGAGCCGGGAAGCGGGACCTCCTCACGGCCTGCTCGACGGCGGACTTCCCGACCCCGGCGCGCCGACCGCGTTACAGCGTGCTCGACACGACGCGTCTCGACAAGCAGCTGGGCGGCCCTCTGCCCCCCTGGGCCGATGCCGTGGATCGATTTCTGGAGTGCCTCCCGAGCCGAACGTGACCCGCAAGATGCCTGGGCTGACCGCGCCGCGGCGCGGAAGACTGTTCCGACTCCTCTGGCCCCTCACGTCGTATCTGGTGACGAACGTCACCGTGACCGTGTTCTGGGTGTTCTTTTTCGTCTTGAACCGGACGAGGGTCATTGGCCGGCACCATGTCGGCGACGCCAGGAACACGCTCCTGCTGTCGAATCATCAGTCGATGCTCGACAGCTTCTTGGTGGGTCTGGCGGCGTATTATCCGAGGTCGTGGCTCAAGCCACACGTGATTCCCTGGAACCCCGCGGCGGCCGAGAACTTCTACAAGAACCCGCTGCTGGCCTGGCTGGCCGACAACTGGAAGTGCATTTGGGTGCGTCAGGGGCGGCGCGACCTGCACGCCCTGCACCAGATGATGCAGGTGCTACCCCGGGGCACGATGACCCTGTTTCCGGAGGGCACGCGGTCTCGGGATGGCGCCGTGGGATCCGGCCGCCCGGGACCGGGGCTCCTCATTCTGGCGACGCGGCCCCGGGTGATTCCGGTGGCGATCGAGGGCATGAACGACGTGCTGCCGATCGGACGCTACGTCCCGCGGGTGTTCAAGCGGATCTGCGTGTCCTTCGGCCCGCCCGTGGACTACGCCGAGTTTGTCACGCTGCCTCGTACCCGGGAGACGGCCCAACGCCTGATCGACTCCATCATGGAGAAGATTCGGGTGCAGCACGCCGATCTCAGCTGTAACGACTAGTTCGACTGTCCCTTCGCCTGGCGCCGGATTTCGTCCTTCATCGACTCGGGCAGGGATTCCGCGTCCCGACCCTCGGGCATGTACACAGACACACCTTCCGGGTTCAACACGTGGCGATGATAGGAGCCCTTCGAGGCAAGTTCGGGCATCGTTCCGGACCAGGAGATGAGCTTGTGACCGACCATGTGCGAGGGCAACTCCTGCGGAGGGTTGCCGTCGGCCGGGACAATCCAGCCACGCGGCTCGCCCCACTGCTGTTTCCTTCGGGTCATGACAGCCTCCAATTCCTTAAGGTCGAACTCGTTAACACAACAAGTTAATATGATCAACCATGACTGTGAAATATACCACTGTACTTGACAAGTCAAGTACATCGGTCTATGCTCTAGTGATGGAACTATTTGGAATTCATGAAGATCCGCTGCTGTCAGAGGGAGGCACGCGATGACCGCTACTGCGACGAAAACCAGGCTGAAGATCTATCCACTCGCCGATCGGGTGGCGATCAGGCCCATGGAAGAGGCGGAGGCGATGAAAGGTGGTCTCTACATCCCGGACACGGCCAAGGAAAAGCCGATTCAGGGTGAGGTCATCGCGGTCGGGCCCGGCAAGCTGGAGAAGGGTCAGCGCGTCCCAATGGAGCTGAAGGTCGGGGACCGGGTCGTGTATGGGAAGTACACCGGCTCGCAGGTCGAGCTGGAAGACGAAGAGATCATTCTGATCAAGGAATCCGACGTCATCGCCAAGCTCAGCTGAGCGGGGGAGGAAGAGATGTCTGCCAAGTACCTCGAATTCAATACAGAGGCTCGGACCCGCCTCAAGCGGGGCATCGACCAGCTGGCCGATGCGGTGAAGATCACGCTCGGTCCGAAGGGTCGCAATGTCGTCATCGAAAAGAAGTTCGGGAATCCGACGATCACCAAGGACGGGGTCACCGTCGCCCGGGAAATCGAGCTCGAAGACGGGATCGAGAATATGGGCGCCCAGATGGTGAAGGAAGTGGCGACCAAGACCTCCGATATTGCCGGGGACGGCACGACCACCGCGACCGTCCTGGCGCAGGCGATCTTCCGCGAGGGCCTGAAGTCGGTCACCGCGGGCGCCAACCCGATGTCGCTGAAGCGCGGCATCGACAAGGCGGTCGAGTTGGTCGTGGAGGACCTGAAGCGGATCTCCGCGCCCACCAAGGGCCGGAAGGAGATCGCGCAAGTCGGGGCGATCTCGGCGAACGGCGACAAGGAGATCGGCGACAAGATCGCCGACGCGATGGACAAGGTGGGCAAGGACGGCGTGATCACCGTCGAGGAGGCGAAGGGCCTCGAGACCACGCTCGAGACCGTGGATGGGATGCAGTTCGACCGCGGCTACCTGTCGCCCTACTTCATTACCGATCCGGAGAAGATGGAGGCGGTGCTCGAGGACGCGTACGTCCTGGTGCACGAAAAGAAGATCGCCACTATGAAGGATCTGCTCCCGGTGCTCGAGAAGGTAGCGCAGGCCGGCAAGCCCCTGCTCATCATCGCGGAGGACGTCGAGGGCGAGGCGCTGGCGACGCTCGTGGTGAACAAGCTGCGCGGCACCCTGAAGGTCTGCGCCGTGAAGGCCCCCGGGTTCGGCGACCGGCGCAAGGACATGCTCACGGACATCGCGACCCTCGCGGGCGGCAAGGTGATCTCCGAGGAGCTGGGCTTCAAGCTGGAGAACACCGGGCTCGACGATCTCGGCCACATCAAGCGGGTCTTGGTGGATAAGGACAACACCACCCTGATCGGCGGCAAGGGCAAGCAGGCCGACGTCCAGGGTCGCATCGGCCAGATCAAGGCCGCGATCGAGAAGTCCACGTCGGATTACGACAAGGAGAAGCTGCAGGAGCGGCTCGCGAAGCTCGCGGGGGGCGTCGCCGTGATCAACGTGGGCGCGGCCACCGAGACCGAAATGAAGGAGAAGAAGGCCCGGGTCGAAGACGCGCTGCACGCGACCCGTGCCGCGGTCGAGGAGGGCATCGTGCCGGGCGGCGGTGTCGCGCTGTTGTGGTGCCGGAAGTCCCTCGACAAGGTCAGGGGCGCCGATGAGGACGAGAAGACCGGCATCGAGATCGTCCGCCGCGCGCTCGAGGAGCCGATCCGGATCATCGCGCAGAACGCGGGCGCCGAGGCCGCGATCGTCGTGGGGAAGGTGCGGGAGTCGGCCAAGCTGAACTTCGGCTACAACGCCCAGACCGACGAGTACGAGGATCTGGTCGCGGCCGGCGTCATCGACCCGACCAAGGTCACCCGCACGGCGCTGCAGAACGCCGCGTCCATCGCGGGACTGCTCCTCACCACGGAATGCGTGGTGGCGGAGAAGAAAGAGAAGGACAAGATGCCCCCGATGCCCGGCGGTGGTGGTGGGGGCATGGGCGGGATGTACTAAGCAAAGGATGTAGCGGTGAATGATCCGTACACGGCGGGGGAGCTGGAACAGATCAGAACTCAGGCCGTGTGGTTCGCTACCGACGTTGGTTGTCCACGACACGGGAGCCGGATGAGGGTAGCAAAGACCTTCGTCTTTCAGGAACTGCAGCACAAAGCGCTGGATGGGTGGCCGGCCCTCGCAGGGTGGGACCGAGAGGGAGTCGAGCTCACGTGCGACGAGTGTCGTTACAACGTTCGCGTGGGAACAGGGCCGGTGCTCCAACGCGCCTGGGCGAATATGCTCGCGAAGGTGCTGGAGGGCGTGGAGCAGCGCGGCCGTGACTCACGCCTCGTCGGGTCGGACCTGCGAGCGCTTCAAGTGACTATCGAGCAGAAGTTTGCGGCCTCCATCTCCTGCGCAGATCTCGCCATACCCGCCGAAACGCTCGCCGCACGGATTCTCGACGAGTACGACCGGGACATGAAGGGGACGTAGGTGGCGGTCCCCACATTGTTTTCTTGACAGCGATGCATAAGTTGGGGAGCATCTGAGCCTGTTGCGAGGAGGCAACACGTGACCGAGAACCCGCTGCAGGAGAAGGGGTTCCGCGACCTCCTCGACGCCGCTCCCGATGCCATGGTCATCGTCGACCGACGAGGCAGCGTGGCCGCGGTGGGTCGGCAGGCTGAGCGGCTGTTCGGATGGGCCGAGGCAGAGTTGCTGGGCCAGCCGATCGATCAGTTGATCCCCCCGCGTTTCCAGCGAGTCCGTGTGGCGCAGCGCGCGAGCGAGGACGAGTCGCTCGGGATCCCGCCGAGGGAGGCCCCAGTCAGTCTGTTTGCCCGCCGGCGGGACGGGAACGAGTTCCCCGTCGAGATCAGCCAGACCCGACTGAGTTCGGGCGACCCCGCGCTCGTCTTGGTGACGATCCGTGACCTCACCGAGTGGCGGCGGGCTCAAGACAGCCTGTTCCGCGAGAAGGAGCAAGCAGTCGTCACCCTGGAATCCATCGCGGATGGCGTCATCACGACAGACGCGGCCGGCTTGATCACGTACCTGAACCCGGTCGCGGAGCGGCTCACCGGTTGGCGCGCTCTCGAAGCCCTGGGGCAGCCATTGGACACCGTCCTCACCCTCATTTCCGACGCTACCAGGCTGCCCATCGAAAGTACGGCTGCCCGCTGCCTGCATGAGGGGCGCACCGTGGATCTGCCCGAAGGTGTCTTGCTGCTGCGCCGCGACGGGACGGAAGTGGCCATCGCGGATTCGACGGCCCCCATCCACGACCGGAACGGAGCCACGATCGGCGTCGTGCTCGTCTTCCACGACGTGACCGAGAAGCGCCGCGTAGCCCATCAGCTCTCCCACACAGCCACCCACGACGCCCTCACGGGCCTGGTCAACCGGAACGAGTTCGAGCGGCGGCTGACGCGGGTCGTGGCGTATGCTGCCGACGCCGCCGAAGCCGGCGCGGAGCACGCCCTCTGCTACCTGGACCTCGATGGATTCAAGCTTATCAACGACACCTGCGGTCACGAGGCCGGGGACGAGCTCCTTCGGAAGATCGGCGCCCTGCTGAGCGGCCAGATGCGCGGGCGCGACACGCTGGCGCGCATGGGCGGCGACGAATTCTGCGCCCTCATGGAGCACTGCCCGCTGACGGAGGCTGAGGAGATCGCGGAGAAGCTCCGACGGACGGTGGAGGAGTTCCGCTTCGTATCCCAGGACAGGAGCTTCCCACTGGGTGTCAGTATCGGCGTGGTGCCCATCACCGCCGCTAGCGGACGATCGGCCGCCGTGCTCCGGGCTGCCGACGCCGCGTGCTATGCGGCCAAGGACGCGGGACGCAACCGCATCCATGTCGAGCGACGGGAGGCGACGGCTGGAGTGTTTCAGGGGGCTGAGACTCGACGGGTCACACACCTCGCTCGGGCCGTGGATGAGGGCCGCTTTCAGCTGTACAGCCAACGGATTGTCCCACTCAAGCCGGAGCGACCCGCTCGCCCCCGGTGCGAAATTCTGTTGCGTCTGCCGGACGAGCAAGGTGGCTTGCTCACCGCCGAGTCCTTTCTCCCGCAAGCAGAGCGGTACAACCTCATGCCGGCGATCGATCGCTGGGTCGTGTCTCAGACGGTCGCATTCCTGGGACAGTGGCACCAGGAGCATCCCCAGTGCGAGCTGCCCCTCTGCTCCATCAATCTCAGCGCCTCGTCACTGAACGAAGACTTCGTCGCCTTCGTGCGCGAACAGCTGGCGGAGCACGGGCTGCCGCCCGAGGGTCTGTGCTTCGAGATCACCGAGGCCGCGGCGCTCGGCAACCTTGCGCACGCGGTGCGGCTGATCTCCGAGATCCGGGCAACGGGCTGCTCGATCGCGCTCGAAGATTTCGGCAACGGCCTGACCTCATTCGCCTATCTCAAGTCGCTGCCGGTCGATTTCGTGAAGATCGGCGGGCACTATATCCGCGCCGTCGCTGAGGACCCGGTCTACGGGACCCTCGTGGCCGCAGTCAACGACATCGGCGGGATCATGGGCATTCCCACGATCGCTGAAGAGGTGGACAGTGAGGCCGCTCTGCAAAAGCTGCGGACCTTGGGGGTGGCCTATGCGCAGGGGAATGCCGTGGCGCCGCCGGAGCCCCTGACGGATCCAGAAGGGGCAATGGCCATGCCTTGCTATCGGCGATCGGCATGACCCGAAGCAGGCATTAGGCTCGCAGCAGCTGCCTTCGCGCCTCTCGCGTGCAGACGTGCTCACTCGGTCGCGAGGAACGCCCTCACGGTCGGGAGACACTGCGGCCCGGCTCGGGTGTCAAACGCCGAACGCGCCTCCCTTTTAACATCTTGACGCACCACGAGTTAGCGACCATTTTATCCGCCGTTCCCTTCCCGAGCCCTTGGGGGAGAAGAGATGGCCGAGTCTAGAGCACGGAGCATCCTGCTCCGGGGCGATGGGACTTACCCTGTGCCGTCGGGCACCGCACCCCGCTCCCTGCTCCCTCTCTTGCTCGCATGTTTGCTCGGGACTCCAGCGGTCGGCTCAGCTCAGGTGCCCACCGGTGCCCCACCCCCCGCTCAAGCCCAATCCGCCCTGCAGCAGGCCATCCAGCAGAATCCCGGGCTCGCTGATGTCTTGAGGCAAAGACTCCAACAGTCAGGGCTTACACCCGACCAGATCCGCGCACGGCTTCAGGCGAGCGGTTACCCGGCGAACCTGCTCGACGCCTACCTCGGCGGCACGACGCCGGGTCAGCCCAACGTGGCTCCCGGCGCCAACGAGCTGGCGGCCGTCCAAGCGCTCGGCCTGGCGCCGATCACGCTTCCGGTTGCCGCACTTCCCGTGGACACCGGGCTCGTGCGCGCGGCCCGCGGCACCGCGGCCGTCGAGCCGACGAGTCGCGTGTTCGGCGTGGACGTGTTCCGGCGCACCACCACGCAATTCCTCCCGCTCCTCTCCGGGCCCGTCCCCGCGGACTACAAGCTCGGCCCGGGTGACCAGCTGGTCCTGATCCTCACAGGCGACGTGGAGCTGGCGTACACGCTCCAGGT
Source organism: Gemmatimonadales bacterium (assembly GCA_035577025.1). Taxonomy (GTDB): domain Bacteria; phylum Gemmatimonadota; class Gemmatimonadetes; order Gemmatimonadales; family GWC2-71-9; genus AG41. The sequence goes on along the minus strand of DATLVU010000048.1, from coordinate 45,699 downwards.
GACGCGCGAGGGATTCGTGCTCATTCCCCAGGTGGGGCAGGTGTTCGTGTCGAACCTGACGCTCGACCAGCTGCGGGACCTGCTGTATACGCGACTGGGGCGCGTGTACTCGGGGGTGAAGCGCGGCTCGAACGCGACCACGCGGTTCGACGTGACGGTCGCCAACGTGCGCGCGAACCAGGTGTACGTGGTGGGGGAGGTGACGCAGCCCGGCGCCTACCAGATCAGCTCGCTTGGAACCGTACTCACGGCACTCTACGCCGCGGGCGGCGTGACGGAGCGCGCCGAGTTGCGCTCGGTAGACGTGCGACGGGGCGGTAAGACGATCACGACACTCGATCTGTACGACTATCTGCTGCGGGGCGACACGCGCAGCGACATCCGGCTCGAGACCGGGGACGTGATCTTCGTGCCGGTCCATGGCACGCGCGTGGATCTGAGCGGTGCGGTCGTACGCCCCGCGATCTATAGTCTGAGGTCGGGTGAAGGACTCGCGAGCGTGATTCGGGCAGCGGGCGGCTTTCGGCCGGACGCGGCGCTGCGACGGATCACGGTGTACCGGATCCTATCCCCTTCCGAACGTGGATCGAGCCCGTCAGGAAGGGCAGCGATCGATGTGGTGCTCTCCCCCGTTCCGCAAAATGGGAGTGGGGAGCCGGGAGTGGGACGCTCCGGTGATCCGTCGCCCACCGTTCAGCGGAGCGAACCACTCCCCACTCCCCACTCCCCCGATTTGACCGTCGTCATCCCATCGCTGGCTCTCCAGGACGGTGACTCGATTGTAGTGGATCCTTTGCCTTCTGTGGCCGAGGGCTATTACGTCGGCATTGCCGGCATGGTGAGGAAGCCGGGCGCGTATCCGTGGCGTCCGGGGATGACGCTACGCGATCTGGTGCTGCTTGCGCGCGGGCCGAGGGTGGGGGCGGACCTGAAGGAGGCCGAGGTGGCGCGGCTGCCCGAGGACCGGGGGCAGGGCCAGCTGGCGACCACGATGCGCGTCCCCCTCGACTCATCGTATCTGTTCGCGCGGGACTCGCTCGGCCGATATGTCGGGCCGCCGGGCGTGGCGGTGCCGGCCACCGGGGCGCCGGACGTGGCGTTACAGCCGTTCGACAACGTGCTGATCCTGCGGGAGCCGGGGTTCGATTTCCAGCGCATCGTGATCCTGACGGGCGAGGTGCGCTATCCCGGCACTTACTCCTTGCACACGAAGAGTGACCGCCTCGCCGACGTGATCAGCCGAGCGGGTGGGTTAACCCGGCAGGCGTATGCGGAGGGAATCCGGTTCGTGCGGCGCGAGAGCGGCGTGGGCCGGATCAACGTCGAGCTGAGGCGGGCCCTCGAGGACACGTCATCGCGGTTCAACGTCCTGCTCCAGCCCGACGACTCGATTGATCTCCCCGAGTACGAGCCGAGCGTGAAGGTGACGGGCGCGGTGAATTCGCCGGGGAGCGTGCTGTGGCAGCGGGGGCGTGACCTGGACTACTACATCAGTGCGGCGGGAGGGTTTGCGCAGCTGGCCAACAAAGGAGCGGTCAGCGTCCGGTACGCGAACGGCGAAATGAAGACGCGGCACCGAAATATCTTTGGGACGAGCGATCCGCGGCCGGGGCCCGGATCGGAGGTGCTGGTGCCCGCGAAGGATCCGAATGCCCCGCACACGGATATGGTCGCGCTGTTTGGGGCAATTGCGCAGATTCTGGCCAGTACGGTCGCGATCATCGTGGTGGCAACCAAGTAGTGGCAAATGACGCGATCGGGGTTGCTGTGAGCCAGTGCGACGTGATGCTGGTTGCCGGAGCCAGGCCAAACTTTGTCAAGCTCGCTCCGCTTTATCATGCGCTGGCGCGACGTCCTCGCGTCCGCCTCGCTTGCGTACACACCGGCCAACATTACGACGACGCGATGTCTGGTGCCTTCTTTCGGGAGCTGGAGATACCCGATCCAGAGGTCAACTTAGAGGTCGGGCCGGGTAGTCATGCTCAGCAGACCGGCACTATCATGATTCGGTTCGAGCCCATTTTGCGGCAGTTCGCGCCCCGATGGGTCGTCGTCTTCGGTGACGTGAACTCGACGGTCGCGTGCGCTTTGGTAGCCGCGAAAGTCGGCGTTCGGGTAGCGCACGTCGAAGCAGGCCTTAGGTCGTACGACTGGACCATGCCCGAAGAGGTCAATCGCGTATTGACTGACCGCCTGTCAGACAGGTTGTACGCCCCGAGTCGGGACGCATGCGAGAACCTCGAGAAGGAGGGGATTCCATCTAATCGTGTGCTGCTGGTCGGCAACATCATGGTAGACACCTTGCTCGCTCAGCTTCCCAAGATTGACCAAGAGAACACCCTTCGAGAATTTGGGTTGGAGCGACAACGGTTCGTTCTGGTAACCCTCCATCGCCCGAGCAACGTCGACGACCCGGCAAGGTTGGCCGGAATCTGCAGTGCTCTCAGCATGGCCTCAGCACGAGAGCCTGTGATCTTCCCAGCGCATCCCCGAACCAATACCCGGCTCCGAGAGTTGGGCCTTGCAAACTCTGTGGGCGCGACTCTCGTTATCCCACCCCTGCCATATGGTGCTTTCCTTGGGCTAATGGCAAATGCGCGAGCTGTGGTGACAGACTCCGGAGGCGTGCAGGAGGAAACCACGGCGCTGGGAGTTCCTTGTCTCACCCTGCGCCCTAACACCGAACGTCCGATCACGATTACGGAAGGGACGAACCAACTTGTAGGGGACGACCCCGGCGCCCTTCTTCAGGCCCTTGAAGCGTGCAACGGCCGCCGCCATCGTATCCCGGACCTCTGGGACGGCAAGACGGCGCAACGTATCGCCATTGATCTTTGGAAGCGCACGAGCGGCCCGACACCGGGCCTAGCGAACTCGTGACGAGTCCGGGAAGGGCGAAAGCCGTGGACAGCCACCTTACGGACGAAGCCTCCGCGTCAACGGTGTTGGTCGGGTGGATCTCATCCCTAATTAGGTCTGTGATCCGTACCGGACGCCGCGGCATCGCGTATGGTTTGATCGGGAGCGCAGTCGGTGTCGCCGTAGCGTTGCTCTTACCCAGTCAGTACACTTCAACAGCGACCTTCATTGCGCAGGGCGCGAGCGCTTCGCCCCTGCCGAGCGCTTTGCAGGGGCTCGCAGCGAGCGTCGGGATCGGCACTGCCAGAGACTACTCGCCCCAGTTCTACGCGGACCTGGTGACGAGCGATCCAGTTCTCACCGCGGCATTGACTCGGTCATACGCCGTCCCTGGGTCCGATGGCCCCGTGCGACGAACCTATCTGGAGATCGAGGGGTTCGCGCGGAAGAGTCGTGCCGAGTCGATGGAGGCAGCGATGCGGCACCTGCGCCGGCGCGTGACCGTCCGGGCAGACGTCCGCACAAACATCATCACCCTCACCGTCACCGCCCGGTACCCGGAGCTCAGTCGGGACCTAGCGGAGGCACTATTGGGTGCGCTCGACTCTATGAATATCAGCTTCCGTCAAGAGCAGTCCCGGGAGTTGCGGCAGTTCTTCGAGTCCCGTGTAACCGACGCACAACGCCAGCTCGACAGCGCGGAAACCGTGTTACGCCACTTCCTTGAGCGGAATCGAGTAACTCAGAACTCGCCCCTTCTGACGTTCGAGCAAATGCGCCTTACCCAAACCGCGGATTTGAAGCGAGTCGTTTATACGACCGTGGTGCAGCAGTACGAGGGAGCGAAGATGCAGGAGGCGCGGAACGTGCCGGTGCTGACTGTGCTGTCGCCCCCAGCTGCGCCCGTACGCAAAGCTGGACCGCCGCGGCGGCTTATCGTTGTCGGCGGCATCCTGCTAGGGCTGCTAGCCGCGCTAGGCCACCGTAAGCTAGACGGGCTGCACGGCTGGTTCGGAGAACTCCGTGAGTCATAAAGTGCCCTAGTCCTTCACCCCGCACACGAGAAGATGCTGGCGCAGCGATGCTGGAGTCATCGCCCACGCCAGAGCGCGCACTCCGGTCAGCGTCCCTGTGTTGTTGAACCCAGTTCGACGCGCCACGGTGAGCCCACTTGCCCTCATCGCTGCCACAAGCTCCTTCATGACGGGCTCACGCGGATGAGCTCTCCAATCTACCACGACACCCCTATCAACTGACGGCCGATCGGGGAAGGGCTCGACGATATTCCGACCAATGAGCAGATGGAAGAGATTCGACAAGCGCCGCAAGTTCGGTGTCGTCACGATCATCAGGCCACCGCGAACCAGGAGGCGACTAAGCTTTGCCACGGCTCCTGCAAGGCTCATTTGTAGGTGCTCAAGCACCTCGGCGCAGATTACGACGTCAAAGGACGAGTTCGGAAGAGCATCGTCCTCCGTGTGAATGTTCCAGGGCACGACGCAGATCCCAGCCTTCACTAGTGGCTGTCCGTATGTGGCGATACTGGAAGGATGATCGGTTCCCGTGACCGAGAACCCGAGCAGCTCTAAAGCGAGCAGGGTGGCCCCGTATGCGCTCCCCACTTCGACAATACGTGCTCCCTGAACGGCCCTGGCCGAGACCTCTTGGACAATGAGATCGAAGCGGCTCCGGCCTTCACGTAGGTAGGCCGCCACGTGTGATGCGCCGATAGAGCAACCCCAAGCATCTGATTTGGGAGAAGTGTCGGAAAAATGAGCCAATACTCTTCGCTCGACCTCGTTCCAGAGAGGATCGGAACTGCCAGAATAGACAATCACTGGCCTCCTACCCGGTCACCGAGTGCGCTCCGCCGCGCAACCAGGAGCGTGCCACCAACAAATTGTTGGCGACGTCGCTCAGCGTTGGGCGGAAGAGACTGGTGAAATCTGTGCCCGTCTCTCGCGAAAAGGCGACGACTTTCGCTGTTAGAAGCGCGGCATAGACGATGCTCGTGGCGACGGCTGCGCCAGCGATCCCTTTACTTGGCACCAGCGCTAGGTTCAGCGCCACCTTCAGCACCAGCGCCGCCCCGGTCGCCAAGTAAGAGATTGGGGGATACCCCGACCCAGCGAAATAGGAGTCGATGACCAAGTGGAGAGAGATTGCGAACATTCCGGGAAGTAAGAGGAGGAAGATCGTCCCGGCTTGAGCGTACGCCGCACCGTATACTGCGGGGACGAGCCCCGGTCCTACGAGAACAAGGGCTAGCGCGATCGGCGTAAGCAGCGCGACGGTAGTCCGAGACGCTAGGCAAATCTTGCCAACTGTGCGGGGGCCTCGACTTGCGGCCACGGCAGCGAATAACACGCTACCGAGAATCGACGGGATATACCACAGATACTCTGCGAACGTTGAGGCCACAGACACCTGCCCGACAGCGTTGGCACCGAGCATCGGGCCAAGCATATACACGTCGGTCCTGAGAAGCACGAGGGTCAAGCCAATGGTGAGCAAAGCCCGCATGCCGCGCTTGAGAGATAGAGACCAGCCTTCGCGGACGGCGGCCCAGGAGACAACGGCACTCCCTGAGCGCCGCCAGATCCAGACGCCCGTTGTCGAGACGGCGAGGGCGACCGCTCCTAACCACGCGATCAGGACCGTTTTCAGGCGCGCTTCGTGCACCACGAGGAACGCCGCGACGCCGACCAAAAAGGCAATGCGCTGCACCAGAGTCGAGACATTGTAGGCGGTCACTTCGTGCTGTCCCAAATTGATTCCGCGGAATAGGAGAGCGAGCACCTCGCATGTGAGGAGGAGCAAGAACAGCGTCGTCAGAACGCGGTCACCTTCTAACCCTAGCCCACGCCGCCAGAGTCCCTCTGAGAGCGCTAACACCACAACTGCCGCCAGTGCTTGCAGGAGCGAACGGAGGAGCAGGATACGACCTCGAGAGCGCTCACCGGCCGAATTCAACACGTTGCCTTCGAATTGCCCTATGCAAGCCAATGTGGAGAGCAATCCAACGGCGGCCACCAACACCGCGTATTGCCCCTGGCCTGCAGGCCCCAGGGTGCGCGCGACCAAGATCCCCGTAGCGATTGACGCTGCAGACTGGATCACTTGGCTAACGAACGTCTGAAGGAATGCGGGCCCGACCTTCATGCAGACGTCGCGTCCGGCGTCCGCGTTCGCCGCGCAGCTACCAGTGCAACCGCCGCCAGAGGATACCCGAAACCCGTCAGAGTGGAGGTGAACATGTCGAGCTGACCGATAAGCGCGAACACCGCTGTGGCTATTGCGATTGCAAAGAAGATCCCCTGCACTTGCCGAGCTTCAACGCCGCCGAACCGGTGATCAAGATAGGTCAAAAGCGCTCCGTACAGCGCTGCCCCCACTAGAGCTCCGATCCATCCGAAGTTGATGAAGAACTCTCCGTAGGCGCCGATTCGCTGACCGGTCGTCACCCCCATGGTGTTCGCGAGAAAGACGGCGCTGCTCTGGGCGTAGATGGCTGCCTTGTCGATGCCCATGAGCTGCCATACGGGGGCCGGCAGGAGCGGAACGACGACGCTGCCCAACGTGCCGCCATGAATGAACCGGTCCCCGAGCCCGTAGTAGTCGAGTGCCCAACCGAGGTCCCGAAACTCCCCGAAAGTTCCGTATAGAAGGAGACCGAGCGGATCAAGCAACGCAACGCTCTGTTGTCGTTCACGCCAGTACCCAACCAACGCGAGCAGTGGTGCTACCAAGACGATTAGCAATGTCACCCGAGTCAACCGCACAGGAGCACGGGCTCGGTCCCATAGGAGCAAAGCAACCCCCAAAGGAAGGGCCACGAAGAACCGCGGCCCGTAAAGCCCGACCATTCCAAGGCTCGCAAGGCCGACGGCGTAGTGCGCTCGAGTTGCGCGCCGCGCGGTCGCCTGCACCGCCACAAGCAGCGCGCACACTCCGCCTAACATTGAAAGTCGGTACCACGCACCGCCGATCGAAGGGAAGTCCACGCGCGCTGACGTTGGATCCCCCGCAATCATGGGCACGTAGCCAATCCGTCGGATCGTGACGACAGTGCCGACTAGGGCCAACCCGAAGACGATGTAAGTCACGGCTCCCAGGCGCGGCCAGTCCCACTCGAGTCGAAGTGAGGTCGGAGGGCGTTGGTGGCCCACGATTCGCCTCGCGACCGCAACGACGCCAAGGGCTACGGCCGTGCAAACCGCGACAAACCACGCAGCGCGCTCAATGCCAACACGGTACCAAGGATACAACTGGATGGTAGCCCAGTAGCTCCCGGACCCGAACACTGTCATGAAGAAGGCGAAGCCCGCGGCGAGTATGGGAGGACGGCTCATTACGAAAGGGGGACCGATTTCGTAAACGAGCAAGAGAAGATTGAGGCCCCAGACGGCCGCTGCAGCAAGCGCCCAAGACCATGCGGGCCAAGTCTGCGCGAGCGTCCCAGCGTCCACCGCCGCGAACACGGCTAGCCCTGCCCAACAGACTAGCACACCCGCCAGCCACACGGGTCGCGGCAGGCTATTGGGGGCCGGCACAGGTCGGGAGATCACGATGAGGGTCGGCGTTCTCCCTACAGGTACGCCTCTAGGTTGACCAGCCCCTTCTTATGGACATACACATCGCGCATCCACTCAATTGTCTTCGGAACGCCCACGGCCAACGCAATTCTCGGTTCGTGGTTCAGGTCCCGCTTCGCCTTCTCCATGCTGACCCGTTTGTCCCTTGTGGTGAAGGGCTCGGCCGACAAGTACTCGACCTTGGTATCTGGCTTGTTCAGGTAGTTGAGGATGATGTCGGACAGGGTCTTGATGTCGTGATACTCCGTCCCACCCACGTTGTATACCTCGCCCGGCTTGAAGTTGTCCACGATGTTGGCCAGGGTTTCACACGTGTCGGTCACGTAAGACGACGTGCGGTGATGCCCGAGATACACTTTGTAGGGAAGACCGTGCAGCGCCCTGTAGATGAACAAGCAAATCACGCTTCGGTAGGGGCTATAGTACTCGCCCGGTCCGTACGTATTAAACAATCGCACACGTACGGATTCGGTGCCATGCATGGCGGCTGAGTTCATGATCTGCTGCTCGTTGACCCATTTACTCAACGCATAATCATTCAGCTGACGGATTTCGTGCTTGTCCATGACGTCTTCGGTCATCACGCCATCGTAATCGCCATAAACCTCTGAACTGCTGAAGTGGATCAGCCGAAACCCGTGCTTCTGCTGCATCCGGATAATGTTCTTGGTGCCAATAGCGTTCGACATCCAGAGTCTGTCGTAATAGTCCTCGCCATTCCAGCGCCCAAACTCCGCCGCGAGGTGGTAGACGTAATCAAAGCGGTCGCTGTCGAACAGCCGTGAGACCTGCATGAAGCTCGCCACATCGCAGCGGACGTAGTCCTCAGCATGATAGTGCTCGAGCCCGGAGACCTTAACGGTGTGCTCGCGAGCACTTAGCGTGCGCACGAGCACCTTCCCCACAGTTCCAAGCCCACCTGTGACCAGGATCTTACTCAACGAACTTGCCTCCGTGCGCCCCGTCTTGGGGCAACTGGACGAGTGTCAGAGCGGTCATGCACCGCGTAGGGCGGCGAGACATTCATCAACGATTGCTCGCATCTGAATCCAACGCGCCTGCCAGGTCTGCTGGCAGCCATACGAGGCGAGCCGTGCGCGCGTCGCCTGCGTATCCATCGCGACCGCATGTTGCAGATGGGCTATAAACGCGCCAGGAGACCGACCAACCAGTGCGTAGCCCTTCTGCTCCAACGTTGCGAGATCTGCCGAGAAGTCCGTGCAAACAGGTAGAATGCCTGCCGCTAATGCTTCGAAGATCTTCAGCGGAACGATGCGCTCGGTCAGCTTGGTTTTCCGGAATGGAATGAGGCTCGCTGAACACTTTCTCAGAATGCCCGGAACGACGAAGCGGCTGCGCCGACCGACAAAATGCACATTCGGTAATGCGCGCAACTGTCGGTCGTCGACGTTTGAAGGTCCAACGATAACGAAATGCACATGAGCCAATTGTGTAGCGGCAAGCAATAGCAACTCGAGATCCACCCACTGATCGAGCACGCCGACGAAGGCGACGCGGGGAGTGGGGATTCGTTCGACGTCCCCGAGCTCCTTCGCAGCGGGCTCTTGCTCGAAGGCCTCTGTGTCGATGGCGTTCCAGACCGTGTGCGTTTGAGCGTTCCATTGCCTCTTGTCATCGGCAAGGCGCTGCGCGGCCGCGAACACGAGATCGACCGTGGCAAGTAGGGTCCGCTCGAGTGCTTCACTCACCCGCGAGTGTGAGGTCGGGAACGCTGTAATCTCATCGGCGACGTGGTAGATGGCCATCCGTTCGCCCATCTGGCCGACAGCGCACTCATAGAGCGGATTGTCCACCCACAAGATCCTCGCTTCCGCTTGGTCGCTACGTGCCCACCACAGAATCCATATTCTCTGCAGAGCGAACTCGAGCCGAAACACCCAGGGCACGCGATGCCCCAAATGCAAAAGTGGAAGGGGAGAGAGGATTCGCAGGTTGGCTGAAATGCGGCGCGCGCCACGGATCCAAGTGAACAAGCGCCGCCACAGCCGGGGGTAGCGTAATACGGTGAACAACGACACAAACCGCTCCACGTAGAGCACTGGCTCCTCGCGGGCAATCTCGTGCGCGATTGGTTGCTGGATGACCCAGAGACCATCCCAGAAGTTGCACGACAGGTAAATGTGGCAACGGCGTCTCATCGACGTGCGGGCAGGTGCCTCACCGCCCCTCCCTCTCCACGCCCGCATGCATCGCAATAGCGTCCCAGTAGAGCTCGCAGACGGCCCGGGCTGAGTTGGGCAAGGACAACTCAGAGGGCAGGTGACTCTGTCGTTCACATCGAGCGCGCCGGAGACAATTACGAAGCGCGGCAGCAATGTCTGTCGGCCGAGGAGCAGCACAAAGTATCGCGTCGCCAACCTGATGAAAGAGTTCTGTGTCACCCACCGGTACTGACACCACTGGCAAACCGCACGCCAGTGCCTCCTTGACACTCGTGGGCCCGCCCTCATTCACAGAGGTTAGTACCATGGCATCAGCTGCCGCGTAGTACCAAGGCATCTCGTTGGGCGGGCGACCGTTCACCACCCACAAGCGCGCTCGAGGTACCCATTGCTTGAGAACATCAACTGACGCCTCAGCAAGCCAGAGGCGCTTAGTCGGTTGCGTCGCATCGTGCGGGAAGATGACGAGGGCTTCGTCCTCCGATAGCCCTAAGCGGTCGCGCGCTGCACTCCATGATAGAGGTCGGAACAGCCTCGTATCGACGGCATCTCGAATCTTGACCGTCTTGGCCCGCACGCGAGATGACCAGAGCCGATCCTTGAGCGCAGCCGACACCGCTATGCACCGAGTGCTGCGCCACCCGACCCATTGGGATACGGCCACCCCAAGACGGCTCTTCAAACTTATTCCGCCGCTCGCAGTCACGGTTCCATTCAAGTCGTCTCCGTGGAACGTAGTGACTATTGGAACGGAAGTGTGTGGCACCGCGAGGCCGCTATACCCGAAGTGGATGTGTATGACATCGGGCGTGAGGACACGAATTGCCCTCGCAACTCGTCGTCGCGCCAACAGGTACCGTCCGGGGTTGCCAACGCCCAACTGCAGAAACTCAATACGGTGGCCCAACTCCCTCAAGGCTGTCGCGAGGCGTTCAACAATCACCCCTCGCAACGGGAACTGGGCAGAAGGGTGCATACTCGTTACGAAAAGAACGGTTAGAGGCTTCGCCCCCGAGGTTAGGTCGCTCACAGCATGTCACGTTAGCAATGGCCGCTGTGGGCCGCCAGCTTCCCCACCAATCATGACAAACAGCCGCAGCCTGCACTCGTAACCCGTTTCTCGGCCGACGCGGCGGGAATCGCAGGGTTGAAGGCGACGTTCATGCAGGCGTTTGTTACCGAAATGCGAGAAGCCGAGAGGACCCGCGTCTGACGATCAGGGCATTGCTACAGTCGCGGTTGCGATACTTAATGATCCGCTTCCGTCCTGACGAATGAACACCAGCCGATCGTCCACTAAGCTCGCGTAGTACAAATTCGTTCCTGGTGCGCCCAAGGCCGGGCCTTCCACCTGCCAATTCTCAAGATCCGTGCTCACGGCGCTCCACACCTGGCTCACAGATCCTGGAGTACCGCGATTATCGGCTGTAAACAGCATGCGCCAAAGACCGGGAGCGAGCTGTCGGATTGACGGACTGTATACTGCCCCCTGCCCACTCGCCGGCATCTGTCGAGTTGTCAGCACAGTACCCTGGTAGGTCCAACTCAGTTGGTCTGGCGACGTCCATTCGGCAATTTGCCATGTATTGTTTGGCGGCTGGACGTGTTCTTGGGTACCCACGATCATCCGCCACTCTCCTGAGGGAAGCTGGTCCACCCACATCCCCTCGCCAACCGGGTAGGGTGGGTAGGGTGGAGCTCCCTTAGGTCCGATGTTCCCGTTCGACAACCGAACGCCGGATTCCTTCGACCAAGCTACCCGATCAGTGGATACAGCCGAGAAGACCTCCCACCCGTAGCATGCGTTACTGCCAGCAGCATAGAACATCCGCCATCCGGGACCATCGGAACGCGGGATGATAGCCACATTTTCGATTCCTTGACCCTGAGGATTGCAGATGCTATCGGCATGAGCGAGAGCAACGCCCTGCAGTTGATAGTTGATTCCATCAGTAGAGATAGCTCGATAGAGATTACCGCGAGTGAAGCCCGTGGAATCGGGTTTGGATGAGTACACGGTGAAGTACAGCTCCAATGTGCCGGCAGGGTCTTTTAGGAGCGTCGGCGACCAGGCAGCGGAGCCCTCCGTGGGGAACGAGTCGATCGAGATGAAGGTGCCTAGAGGAGAGCTGACGATAGGTGCCGCTGCAACAGTTAGTGGGATTCGAGCGACGGCGGCGCCTAGTGATAGCGTAATCGTATCGTTCCCAGAGCGCTGCACGCGCAGCGTGGCGCATCCCGCACCAGTCACAGTGCCAGTCATGGTCCCCGACAGATTTGGGTCGCCCGGCGCAAGGTATCCGTTTCGATCGAACACCTGGCATGTCAATGGCACCGGCGAGCCAACGGGCAGCGTCACGATCGGCTTACCAAACCCAGAAGTCGCCGAAATGCGTGTCGGTACCTGACTGACAACGACTACCACTTGAATCGAAATGCTCGCGACGGAGAATGTTGCTTGAGTCACTCCATTGGCTCGCGATCGTATCGTCACCGTGTCGATCTGCTGCACTACGGTGGTGTCCGAAACGGTGAGCCCGTGTACGACGCTGCTCACTGGATAGGCCAGCGAGTCCACAGCGACAGCCTGCAATGCTTGCGTCTCGCCTAATGCGACGAAGCGAACCGTATCGCTCGACATCACCACGCGCACGGGCCGCTGCGACACTCGCACCACAACGGTTGCCGTATCAGCACCGTAGTTAGCGATAGCCACCGTGGCACCGTTTGCAAGCGCCTGAAGATTGCCATTCTGATCGACTGTTACCACTGACGGCGAACCAGTTGCGTACGTCAAGCCTGCTCCCGCCACGACACTACCCAATCGATCGATTGCAGCAGCCTGAATCGGCAGAACGGCATGCAGGGCATCGAACATTATCGAGTCCCGCTTGACAACGACTCGCGCGATCTGTTGCGCCACGCCGATCGCTACACTATCGGCGACTCCGTTGTATGCCCTAGCGCGAATCCAGGTCGACCCATTGCCCCGAGACGTGACAAGCCCGGTTGGCCCGACGTTCGCCACTGAACTGTCACTAGCCGAATAAGCGAGCACCTGATTAGTCAGCGGCGCTCCCAAACTGTCGGATACGAGCACCGACAGTCGAGCGGTGTCCCCCAGCGCATCGAAGTTGGAATGACTGGCGGACACCTTGACGCTCGCGACCTTCTGGTTAACCACCACCTGAACCGTTTGGGCCACCACACCCGCTCGGAGAACTACTGGTGTCATCCCGTTCGAGATGCTGCGTACCGCATAGGTCGTCCCCGGCTGAACCTTGACAACCGTGTCAACGGCGACACTGTCGACCGGCAGGGAGTCCTTTACCGCTAACCCCTGGTCATCCAAGAGCTGAACCGTAAGGTTGGCGACTTGCCCCAATGAGTGGAACCTGAGCGTGTCGGGCGATGCGACGATCGTTTGGACGACTTGCGTCGGGTGCACCCACGCCGTGTCCGCCGCGGAACCGGCGAGAACGACTACCCTTCCCAATCCGCGTTTGCGAGCCTGCACGGTTCCGAATGAGTCCACGCTGCACAGGCTCGTATCAAGGGATGCAAACTTCATTGCGGCGGGAACGAACCTGTTGCCGAAAGGGTCCGTCGCCTCGGCGGGCATCCGCGTCGCCACCCCAAGTTTCACCATCGTCGTATCGGTGTGCGCGGCAAACGCGATCGAGCTGACCTCGATGGGTTTGGCGACCGCGGAGACCGTTAAAGTTGCCTTGTGCTTCCCTTCGGCAACTTGAGCCGTAAGACCCTGTGCGTCCGAGGCGCGCGTCCCCAGCACCCACACGACGCTGAACTGACCCCGCGCATCCGTCACGCCGGGCGCCTGATCCACACGCCCGTTCGTCCCCGCGACGGTCCAAACGACGGCTGCGCCTCGGACAGGCCTGTTCTCTCCGTCGACGGCCTCGAACGTGATCGCTGTGGGGAGCGGGCGCCCAGGCGCGCCCACGAGGACCGAATCGAGCGGGCTTATCCGCCGGATGACGAGCGTGCCCCCGGGCCCCACCGGGTCGCCGAGACACCCGTTGAGACACACCAGGGTCGCGGCCAAGATAGGCCAGCGAAGGGCGCGCATATCGGTCGGGTGCTAGGGCAACCTGTTAGGGGCGTAGTTGAATTCGCACGAGCATGCTGACCCGTTGAGCAAGGGCGATGACACGGAGAGCAGCGAGTGTGCCTCCCGTCACATCGCAGAGGGTCGCACAGTAAACCCCTTTCATTTGATGCTTTTAGCCCATTCTCGTTACCTCCGCAAGGTGAATGCATAAAGATTTCGGGTGTGGCAGATCTGCTACAACGTTGTTTGGGCGTGTTGCCCGGTTTCCGCGTGCGAAGAGGGGTTCAGACCGGAACGGCTGGCGACGTCCCCAAAGCGCTCCGGAGCCACGATTCGAGGACGAACAGGCTCATGAGCTGCCGGCTCCGCGGGCGGCCGTCCCGGGCGTCCGACACGAGACGCCCGACCGCCTCCCCGGAAAGGAAGTCGGGAGTGCAGGCATCCGAGCCCAAGAGGAAGCGCTCCGCGTCCCTCGTGACCCAGGTGCCAAACCACCGATCGAGTGGGGTCGAGAACCCCAATTTGCGGCCCACACGGCTGCGCCACCCCGTGAGGGGAGCTCGAAGCGCGGGTGGCAGCATCGCCTGGACGGCGCTCCGGTACAGCCACTTTCGCTCGCCGAGGACGGAGATCTTGTACTCGCCCGGCATGCGCTCCACGAGCGCCAGGAACTCGAGGTCGAGGAAGGGGACTCGAAGCTCGACGGACGACGCCATCGACATATGGTCGCCGATGATGAGGAGATCGTCGGCGAGCGAGAGGCGCGCGTCCACGAGCAAGAGCCGATTCACCCCATCTCCGTCGCCGTCGGGCGGCAACCAGCGTCGCACTGGCTCCGCGAGCGCCTCGGGATCGAGGGCGTGCCGTGTGAGCGTCACCGCCTCGTCCAGCCCGAACACCGCCAGCGTCTCGGCAAACCGACGCGGCTCGTTGGATGCGCGACCCGTGCGCCGGAGCCGCGCGATTCGGTCGGAGGACAGCAGGCGTTCCGGGAGCCGGTCGAGCAGCCCACGGCCGAGCCGAGCGAGCGGGTACAGTCGCTCGGCGGCGTGGCGGGGATAGCCTCCTAAGGGCTCGTCGGCCCCCTGCCCCGTGAGCACCACCTTGTGCGACCGACTTACCGTGCGGCAAAGAATGCCGATCATCAACGCGCTCGAATTCGCAATCGGCTCGCCCAGACGAGCGACCTGTCGCGGCCACTCCGCCAGATAGTCCGCCTCGGCGATCGCCACTTCAGTCAGCGGCACACCGACCACCTGCGCCGCCCGCCGCGCGGCCGCCAGCTCGTCGAGCCCCGGGCTGTCGGAGAACCCGACCGCGAAGGCTCGGGGCGGTTGCGGTAGCGCCTGTCGCATGACGTCCGTGATCACCGTGGAGTCCACACCGCCGGACAGGAGCGAAGCGACCGGGACATCGGACATGAGCTGCCGCTTGATCGCCCTGGTCAGCCCCGAGCGGAGCGCCTCTTCCCAATCCCTGCGGGTCGCGGGCACCTGCGGGGGAGCGAAACGTGTTACGAAGGGCTGAAACGCTGGACGGTTCAAAGGTGCGCCGGGTGTCAGACTCACCAGATGCCCGGGTGGCACCTTCCACGCGTTACGGTAGAACGTCCCGGGAGAGGGGACGAACCGATATACGAGATACTCGTCGAACGCCTCCGGGCGAAGGTCCGCGGGGAGTAATCCGCACTCACGCGCTGCAGAGAGTTCGCTCGCGAACCACCACACGCCTTCCGAGATACCGACATAGAGCGGTTTGACGCCGACGGGGTCGCGTGCCAGCCAGAGGACGGGCATCGTCCCCCGCTCGTCGAGGAGCCCGAACGCATAGATGCCGTTCAACCGCTCGAGCAGGGCACTTCCCCACTCTTCCCACCCGTGAACCAGGACTTCCGTGTCTGCCCGGGTGCGGAAGACGTGACCACGCGCCTCCAGCTGCTTCCTGATGTCGAGATGGTTGTACAGCTCGCCGTTGAAGACCACCCAGACCCGCTCGTCTTCGTTCGGCATTGGCTGTGCGCCGCCTTCGACATCCACGATGCTCAAACGGCGATGCCCGAGGGCGATCGACCGATTGCGGGCGTAATGGAAACCCGAACCGTCAGGACCGCGATGCTTCAACAGATCGGTGAGTTGCCTGACGAGAGACGTGAGGTCCTTTTCAGCGTGTTCCGCAACCGCGCCCGCAATGCCACACATGAACGGAGTCTAGAGCAACAAAGTGGCTGCCGTCGGCGACGACGCTATCGGAGATGCGGCAACACCTAGCTGCGCGCGAATGTCGTCGTATATCGCGACGACGCCCTCGGGAAATGGCCCTCGCCCCGCACGCAACTTAGGTGGACCCGCTGCAAGCGCTTGCTCAAGCTCGGGCTGGGAGCGTACCCACCGGAGTCTGCCCTCGGCTGATAGTTCAGAGTCGATGCGCGGCGTCGGTCCGCAGAAGACGCTCCACACCGGCACACCGAGAACGGCGGCTTCTCGGTTCATCGTCCCCCCTCCGCCGATCACCAAATCCGCCGCAGCAACGAGCCCTGGTCCAGGCACTACGCGTTCGAGAATCCTCACGCGTCGATCGGCGGAGAAAAGCGAGCTCAACTCGGCTCGCTGGCCATCGGTGCGAGGAGCGACAATCACGTGCACATTTGGCCAGTGCAGTACGCGTCGAATGGCTGCGACCCACAATTCCGCGCTTCGATCGCTGGCGTAATGGGCTGTCATCGCAGGCGGACGAGCCACGATCACGTAGTCGCCGTCCCTTGCCATCAACGAGTGTCGTTCAGTCGACCGATCCAGGTGCCAGCTGTCAAGGTAGAGGTTCTCTTTCAGGCCGGAATAAAAGCGCGCAAGCCGCGCTACCCGGCGCGAAATCGGTACGGACCTGAGGACGTCCGGGAGCCAGACGCGGACACCTAACGCGAATGGGCGGACCTCGGCGTGCTCGTAGTCAATCAGGCCAACCGACCTGACCCTTGCGATGAATGCGGCGAGAGATGCCGATCGAGAGCTGGAGAGCAACAGAGAAGGTCGGCGATTCTGACGAGCCAGCCAGCGAATCAGAGCCAGCGAGCGCCGGACACCCCCGACCAGTTTCTCTACGATACCGCCGAAGTCACCCCCCCCGACGACATCGGCCCGGAGACCGCGAGCCCTTGCAAGCTCCAGAGTTTGTGCCTGCGGTTTGGCAGTTGCGCGAACCTCCCAGTCGTCTTCCCGAAGCCGGCGGACGAACGGCTCGAGGAAAAGCACATGGGGCGTGTTTTCGAAGTCGACCCACACCCACGATCGCGTGCCTCCCAAATGTCGTAAGCCCTTTCGATCGATGAGTCTTCCAGCGGGGTCTTGGCCACCAAGCCCAGCTATGG
The DNA here is from genome assembly GCA_035577025.1 of Gemmatimonadales bacterium. Lineage (GTDB taxonomy): Bacteria > Gemmatimonadota > Gemmatimonadetes > Gemmatimonadales > GWC2-71-9 > AG41. The sequence continues at coordinate 28,626 of DATLVU010000048.1, read as the reverse complement.
ACTCCTGCGGGGACTAGGGACGAGCCGCAGGACGCAGATCCACCACCAAGCGTTGGTATAGGGCTCGGTGCCATGCGTCTTTACTACGCGCCAGACGCATCAAGGCTCCACCCCCTTCGTAAATAGCGATCGGCCTACCACGCATGTCTGGTGCACTCTCAAACAGTGCCAGGTAAGGTTCAAGCCTGTCTGCCCACTGCCATGAGTCGAACATGCGTCGGTCGAACTCGAGCTCCATTCCCAGCCCTGCCCCTCGCGCAAGTGTTAGTGCGGAATCCAAGCGGGTATTCGGGACCTCTGGGTGGAAGAAGTAGTTTGGCTGCAACCATGCCTGATCAAACCCTAGCACACGCCATTGGTCCCAACCGGCAGCGCGATAAGCCGGGATCCAAAGAAAGCGCTTCCGCTGGGCGTGTACCTCTGCCGCCACCTTCCGTACGAGGGCCGTGTCTCCGCTAGTGATACCCTCATTCATCCAGTAGAACGCAACAAGTACTTCGTTTCTCACCTGCCGGGAGGCAAAACGTTGAGTCGCATCTCGCATGTAGGCAGCCGCAGCAGCAGCCCTGCTTGAATCAATGTGCATGGAGAACACGTGGCCGCCAAACCGAATGGTGTCAGCCCTTGGGTCGGGGTAAGGCACCATAATCGCAACGGCCACCGCTCGGCCAGGTGCTCCAGCCACTCTGGCGACGACTCCCGCTGCCGAATCGAGTCTGGCGACCGGCCCTTCGTTTGCGAACAACGAATCGAGATAAGCGGTCCAATCGCTGCCGTTCGATGGCGCAGCGTTCGGCCGCGGCTGATAAGACCGTCCCGACGTGGCCTGGATCTCCAGAAACAGAACGCCGTCGCATAACCAATCGACGGGTCGGTCACTCGTGTCCACAACCGCGACAAAGTGAACCAGGTCATCAACTGTGTACGCCGGGCGGTGCGGACCGCCCGCATAAACGAGGACCAGCCGTTGAGGCATCTCCTGAGCGTGGAGGCGTATGAGCGGGATCGCGAGGAGGATCCCGGTCACAGCGAAGCGCCACCGCGCTTGAAGGCGGGCTAGAGGGGTCAATGCGCTCCGCGCATCTGCGCAACGACCCACACAGTACGAACGAGAATCATTAGATCGCTGAGCAGCGACCACTCGCGGATGTACTCGGTCTCGAGTGAAACGACCTGCTCGAAATCCGTGACCTGATTCCGTCCCTCCACCTGCCAGGGGCCGGTGATCCCCGGTTTCACGTCGAACCGGGCGTAGTGGTGTTCTTCATAGAATTCGACTTCGGACGGGAGCGGCGGCCTGGGGCCCACGAGAGACATTTCACCGCGCAACACGTTGAAGAGCTGCGGCAGCTCGTCGATGCTGGTGCGGCGCAGCCAACGCCCGAGCCGGGTCATGCGGGGATCATTCGGTACCTTGAACAGCCGCGCGTCACTGTACACGCTGTGCGACAACAGCTCGTCGCGCCGCTTCTCGGCGCCATCCACCATCGTACGGAACTTGATGATCCGGAACCGGCGCCCGCCCCGCCCCACGCGTACTTGCGTGAAGAACACGGGGCCCGCGGACTCGAGCTTCACCGCCGCAGCGACCAGGGCGAAGAGCGGGCTCAATACCACTAGACCGACCGCGGAGCCGATGGCGTCGATCACCCGCTTCACCGACACCTGCCATGCCTTGAGCGACGGCGCCGTCAGCTCGATGAGCGGCTGCCCTCGCCGCCAGACGAGATTCGGCTGCACGCCGGCCACCGTATTGGAGCGCGGGATCGACAGGACCTGCGACTCGGCCGCGAGCGACGCGTCCACCACCTCGCGGAACCGCACGTCGGTCAGATACCCGCAGATCACCACCACCTCGGCGCCCGCTCGATCGAGCAGCGAGCGGAAATCCGCGATCTGCCCCAGCGCGTCTGGAGCCGGCGGACTGTGCACGTCCACGAACCCGACGGGCCGGCACTCGCCGCCGATCGCGAAACCCGGACTCTCGATCGCTTCGCGACATTGCTCGGCCGCACCGACGAAGAGCGTGGCAGCCGCGTTCCGATACCTCGGCTGAATCCCCTCTACGACCTTGTCGATCGCCATACGCTCCGCCACGAGCCCGGCCCACACGAGCACTGTCGTGATCGTGTACTGCACCATCACGGGCTCGAGCCCGCGCATCCAGATGGTCATCCACAGGGGCAGCGCCGTCGCGAGCGCGCACGCCAGAAACAGCCGGCGCGGATCGCGCCGCTGGTCGCCACGGCCGTAATTGCCGGTGACGAACAACGCGACGAACAACGCGACCGCGTATTGCCAGCCGTTGAGGATTCCGCGGGGGAGCGCGTGGTCGAGCTCTGCCGCGAACCAGGGCAGCTCGCGCACCGCGCGCACCAGCTCGCGCATCACATAGAAGGAAGCGAGATCGGCCACCACGAGCACCGCGAACCGGCGCACCGCGCGCACCATGTGACGGCGCAGATTCGCCGCCGCGCGCCGCTGCAGGCCCAGCCGCAGCTGCACCGGGGTGAAGCGATCGGTGGTAGCGGGCTCGACGGGCGTGTACGACGGAGTGAACGCAATGCGCGCGGGGGGAGGCGCCTCGACCGCACCCGTAGAGGCGACTTGAGCTCCGACTTCGCGTGGCACAGTCTCCACAGCCGCTCTACCCTTCCGCGAGGGAGGCCAAACGCTCGGGGCTGGTGGCGTTGCTACCCCGCCCCACCTATTCCGCACGCGCCGCTCTCGTTGAGGGACTGCTGCTACGAGGTCCCCACGTGCCCGTGCAGCAAGGACCGCACCGGTCCCGGGCATGTGGAAAACCGCGCCACTGCTGAGTCGGATTACCAGCGGACCGTCAACAGCTGTAAGCAATCTGCTGCAAACCGAAACAGCGGGGCGCCGTCCGCTCAAGGGCGCGCGGTAGCGACCGCGAGTTGCGGGGGGAATATACCGATCTGAGACGAAGGCGCTAGGGTCTTGAAATGACTGACGTTGGGATGCCTCTGTAACTCAATTGCGGCAGGTTTTGGGCGGGAGAGTGACGGGCGTCACAAGAAAAATGGGATGGTGCAAGAACAAAATGGGAGTGGGGAGTGGGGAGTGGTTCGCGACGGAGCGCGATCAGGCTCCGGTTCGTGGCGGGCGATGCATGAGACCGTAAAGAGCTGCCATCGTAGCAGCGCGGCTGAAGCCGCGGCTCGGCGCCGTCTGCTGAAGCAGAAGGTCTCGCTCGTTTACGAGCCGCTGCCGAGCCGCGAGTTCACTCGCGCCTTTGGACACACAAGACCGTTAGTTCTGGCATCGGAAAGTCCCACCCCCCCACTCCCCACTCCCATCCACGATGTTCGCTTCGACGGAAATGACGGCTCGCCGCAGTTGATCGAACAGGGCCCGGGACCGTGGATGGTACTCGGCATCAGTCTTCGTAAGGCCGAGCAGTAGCGCTTCGTGTGCTCGCTGCCAGGCGACGAGAGAGCGATACTTGTGCACGAACCGGATTGTGGCTGTTCATGTACAACGCACCGTCAAATAGTTCTGGCATCGGAGAGTCCCACCCCCCACTCCCCACTCCCATTTTAAGGAGGCCCTGGTGATCAAGAGCAAATCCATGCGGACGATCGCTATCGCGACGGCACTCGTCAGTGCCTTGGGCATTCGCGCCCTGTCCGCCCAGGACAAGTACACCCTGAAAGTGCCGGGCGGGCTCGCGTTCTCCGAGTTCCGGGGATACGAGTCCTGGCAGGTTCTCTCCGTCAGTCAGGACGGAGGCCTCTTTGCCGTGATCCTCGCGAACCCCGTCATGATCGACGCGTACAAGGCCGGCATTCCCGGCAACGGCAAGCCGTTCCCCGACGGCTCCAAGATGGCGAAGATCCACTGGAACCCGAAACAGATGGAGGTGTTTCCCGCCGCAACCGTCCCGGGTACGCTGCATGACGTGGACTTCATGGTAAAGGACAGCAAGCGGTTCCCGGACAGCGGCGGGTGGGGATGGGCCGCGTTCGAGCATGAGACGGCTTCCCGTACGTTCAGGCCCGCCACCACGGCCGACAAGCCACCCCAGGAGAACAACGCCAAGTGCGGGTTCGCGTGCCACACGATCGTGAAGACGAGAGACTACGTCTTCACCGATTACGGGGCGCGCTGAACGAGAAGATGTTACACACCTGTGACCCGAGGCATCTATCATACAGGCGCGATGCAGGCGGTACGTCTGACGGAATCGAGATGGCGTGCGACTGGGGAGCCAGTGAATCCGAAATGGACGTTAGCGGTCCAACGGCTGCTCGAGCGACGCGGTTGGCCGCTCCTGGGAGCGGAGGCCGCCGCTGATGAGGTGAGTACCTACTATTACGTGAGCGAGGAGCACGACTCGTGGAGCGTGCGATGCATGGAACCTCCCGCTGATGGCATGTACGCGCTGTACCGCGTGTCCCGCGGCCTCAACAGGCCGGCCGTGTACGAATCCAAGTTCCAGGCACGGGCCACGGAGGTTGCGGAGGTGTTGAACGAGATAGATCGGCGCCCTCTCGGTTGAGGAACCTCGGGCCGGCGGCCGGGGGGAACGGAGAGTCTCCTAATGGTCTGGTCGGACGATCCGCCCCGGCTTCGCTCCCGTGTGCCGGCCCTCCCGCAACACTTCAACCCCGTTGACGAGTACCTCGCGCACGCCGACTGAGAGCTGGTTGGGCTGCTCGTACGTGGCCCGATCAATGATGGTGTTGGGGTCGAACACGACGACGTCGGCATACATCCCTTCGTGCAGCATGCCGCGGTCGTGGATCGACAGGCGCTCGGCCACCGCCCAGGTCATCTTGCGGATCGCGTCCTCCAGGGTGAGCAGGTGCTGCTCGCGCACGAATCGGCCGAGGATGCGCGGATAGTTCCCGAACGCGCGCGGGTGCGTCATCTCCCCTTTCATACTGTCGGGGTCGACGCCCTCCGCATCGGTGCCGAATTTCATCCAGGGCTGCTTGATCTGCATCGCGACGTTCGAGTCGGACGCGATAAACAGCAGCTGGCCGAGCCGATCATCCTCGGCGAGCGTCAGGTCCATGATCGCGTCGGGCCAGGGCTTGCCCATCGCGCGCGCGATCTCGCTCAGCCGCTTCCCCTCATAACGCTTCAACGAATCGACCTTGAATCCCACCACCTCCACGCCGTCCGGGGTGGCGCTCAGGCAGAGGTTCTCCCAATCGGACCCGGGCTGCTGCATCTGGGCCGCAAGCGCCGCGCGCGTAGACGGGTCCTTCAGGCGCTCGAGCAGTTTCCCGTCGGCATGGGCCGCCGGGGGAATGCAGGAGGAGAGACCATTCGCGCCCGCCGTGTAGGCGTATTGGTCGGTGGCCACGTCCTGCCCCGCGGCGCGAGCGGAATCGATCTTCGCGATCACCAACCGTGCCTTGGGCCAGTTGCGCACGCCGGCGGCCTTGAGGTGATAGATCTCGACCGGCACGCCCCCCTCGCGCCCGATGGTGAGCGCCTCGTCCACCGCCTCGAGCAGGCGGTCGCCCTCCGAACGCATGTGGGTGATGTACACGCCGCCGTACGGCGCCATGACCTTCGCTTCCTGCACCAGCTCGTCGGTCGAGGCGTAACTGCCGGGCGGGTAGATCAGCGCGCTCGCCACGCCAAACGCGCCGTCCTCCATCGCCCGTCGCACCACGGCGCGCATCGTATCCAACTCGGCCGGAGTCGCCGGCCCCTCGGCCTCGCCCTTCGCGTACGCGCGCACCGTGGCGGCGCCGAGAAACGAACCGACGTTGACGGAGGTGTGGTGCCGCGCCATCGCGTCGAGCCATGCGCCGAAGCCGTGCGCGCCCCCGAACGTCCCTATGAGCCGTATCTGGGTCGTGTCGGTCAGCCGGAACATCGCGATGACCTTCGGGTTCGCCGGCGCGGGCGTCGCCCCCTCGCCGAGAATCATCGTCGTCACGCCCTGCGTCACCATGCTGACCACGCGACTGTCGCCGCCGGCGAGCGCCTCTCCCGACTGGGCCTGGATGTCGATGATCCCCGGCGCCACCACGAGGCCGCGCGCGTCGATGCGCCGCCGGGCGCTCGCGCGGGCGAGCGATCCCGCCGGCCCGATGCGCGCGATCCGGTCACCCTGGATCGCCACGTCGCCGTAGAACCACGGGTTGCCCGTGCCGTCCACCACGCGGCCGCCGTCGATAATCAGATCGTAGGGGCCCGTTGCAGGTGCCGGCGTGCCGGGACTGGGAGTGTGTGTACAGGCGGCGGCGAGCAGGACGAGGAGAGCCAAGCGGTTGGTCATGGGCGGTAAAATGCAACGAGGAGTGGGGAGTGCGAAAGCTACAAATAGGAGAGGGGAGAATGCGTCCGAAGGCGCGAGTGAACTCGCGGCTCGGCAGCGGCTCGTAAACGAGCGAAGCCTTCTGCTTCAGCAGACGGCGCCGAGCCGCGGCTTCAGCCGCGCCATGCAACCCTTCGACCCCGTAGCGGCACTAACGTCATCCCCTTGCCGGAGGCCCGCTTTGCGCCCCCTCGCTCTCGTCGTCGCCGCACTCGCCATCTCGGCCGCGTCCCTTCCCGCGCAGCGACCCGGAACCGGCCAGTCGGGCCGCCGGACGCTGCTGCCCCGCTCCCGGGAGATCGCCCTGGCCCGCAGTGCGGCGCCTGCCGCGGTCTCCGACTCCGCGACGATCTATGTGCTCGGCCAAAAGGACTACGAGGTTGCCGTGACGGGCACAAACGGCAACGCGTGCTTCGTCGATCGCGACCGCGTCGAGACGATTGCGCCGCATTGCTTCAACGCCGAGGGGGCCGCTACTATCATGCCGTTGGAGATGCATCGCATCGCCCTGCTGCACCAGGAGCACTCGGTGGCGGAGACCGATCGGGAAATCGCCGACGGCTTGGCAAGCGGGCGCTTCCGCTTGCCGCGCCGGCCCGTGTTGTCCTACATGATGTCCGCCGATCAGAATCTCTTCGACGACGACGGCAAGCCCAACGGCCACTGGTACCCGCATCTGATGCTCTACATCCCGTATATCACCGGCGCCGAGCTCGGCCTGGGGAAGACGGGAAGCGACGGCAAGGCCGCGATCGTTCAGTTTGAGGGGACCCCGCTGGCGAATGTGATGATCGTCGTCCGTGATTTCCTGCAACCCGCCGGAGGCAGCGTCACGGAGCGGTGACCACCGACGACGACCGCCTCCTCGTAGACGCCGTGGTGCAACGCGGTGACGAGCGAGCCTTCACGTCCCTGTACGACCGCCACACGCCCGCGCTCTATCGCCTGGCGCTGCGGCTCACCGGAGGCTCGGCCGCGGACGCCGAGGACATCACGCACGAGGCGTGGGTGCGGGCGGTCGAACGCCTCGGCACGTTCGAATGGCGCGCGGCGCTGCGTACGTGGCTCTCATCGTTCGTGATTCGCTGCGCCCACGAGCGCGACCGCGCCGCGATGCGTACCGCGGAGCCGGTTGAAGATCTCGCGTTCGGCACGGACGACCAGGCGCTGCGCGGCAGCTATGCGCGTCTCGACCTCGAGCGCGCGATCGCCGGCCTCGCCAACGGCTTCCGGCAAGTGTTCGTCCTCCACGACGTGCAGGGATATACCCACGAGGAGATCGCCGATCTGCTCGGCATCGAGCCCGGCACGTCCAAAAGCCAACTGTCCCGCGCACGCCGCGCGCTGCGGCGCAAGCTTGAACCACCCGGAGAATCCACGTGAGCCACGACACCAACGATCCACTGCACGTCCTCGAACGGGAGGCCGTGCCCCCGCGCGGTCTCAAGGGGCGCATCACGCAGTCGCTACGGGACCGTGGGTTGCTGCGAAGCACGAGACCCGGGTGGCGCCGAATGGGGCGGACGGTAGGTGCGATAGCCGCTGCGATCCTGCTGTTCGCAACGGGTGTGGGGATAGGCCGCCGCTCGGTCACGCCCGCTCGAGACACCCGTCCGAGCTACATGTTGCTCTTGTACGAGGGACGCGACTTCGATCTCGACCGATCACGGCCAGGTGACCTCGCCGCACATGAGGCCGAATACGATGCGTGGGCGAGGGGCCTAAAGGCGCGCGGCGTGGGTGTACAGGGGCGGGCGCTTGCCCTCACCGCGCACGTCCTGCACAACACGCCGCAAGGGGTACAGGTCGAGTCCGGGGACGTAGGGCGTGACGCCATAGACGGGTTCTTCATTATTCGCGTCTCGGACGAAGCAGAGGCCGTGGCGATCGCGCGCACGCACCCGCACCTGCGTCATGGCGGGTGGATCGCGCTGCGGCCGATCAAGCAGACGTCGTAGCCGAGAGGCGGCGCGCCAGCCGTTCCGCCCCGGTCAGGTACAGGACCTCGCAGGGTCGATGGCCCACGACCCAACTGTCGAACTCGGTCGCGATATGAAAGAAGTCTCCCGGGGTGAGGTCGATCTCCTCGGTCCCCTCGAGGACGACCTTTGCCCGACCCGACAGGACCACGCCGACGTGCTCGGGCGGGCGCTCTCCATGTGACGGAACCTGCGCCGTCTGGGACCATCTCCATCCCGGCCCATAGCTGCCCCTGCCGATGACCAGCGCACCGACCGTGATCACTTCGAGCTGGCCGTGATCGACGGTCACCACCCTATCGGGCGCATCGAAACGTCTGATCAACGATGTTGGGGTCTGACGATGAGGATCCATACGCCTCCTTGCTGGGGGTCATGGCTCTCACGGAGCACGTGTGCGGTGCTCCCGGGGGGTTAGGGAAACGAGAAGGGATGATTAGGAAGAGAGGGGAGTGGCTCCAACCACTGGATCCACTCCCCTGCTCCTCCCAAGCGTCCGTTACCGCGAGTTATCGTTCTCGCACGCGTGCACGTCCCCTTTGTTACGGAAGCCGTGCGTCGAAAGCTGAACCTCTGGCGGCGGCACGTTCGGGTTCACACTGCGCTCTTTCTGTGAATACAACAACCGCCCCGGGACGTTCAGGAACCCTTCCGAGTTGCCCGAGTGCACGAGGGCGGGAATGCACGTCCGCCGGTAATCGTTGATCGACTCGATGTTCTGAAAGAGGCCTGCGTACTTCTCGATCATGATCGAGTCGAGCAGCGTCGCGCCCGTGAGCCCCGCGAGCGGCGACAACGGCACCGTCGCCCGCGCGTTGTTCAAGTGCGTGAGCGCCAGCGCGTCGTTCCCCGTCTGGTTATACGCCTCTGCCAGGATCAGCTCGTTCTCCACGTAGCTGACGTACGGTATCCGCGCATCGGCGTGGAACCGTGGGGGCAGGCAGTTGAACTGCGACACAGGCGGGGGCGGGGTTGTGTTGAAGTCATCCCCGACGTACGGCAATCCCCGGTTGATCCACGTCACGTTGTTATCCACCATGGTCGCGCCGGTGGTGGTGGACCAGGTGGGCTGCGTGGCACCCGAGGACGAGTCCCCCGCGAGGGCCGTGACCTGCTCCATGTTGCCGTTCGGGTCGAGAATCGCCGAGTTCACGAGGAATTTGGCGCTCGCCTGCCACGGTGCCGTCGTGGCCTTACAGTAGTACTCCGCCAGGCGTGGATCATTTCGGGCTTTCAGAATATCGATCAGCGCCTTGCCGCCTTCGAGGTCGGTGCCAAAGCCCGAGCTGGTCTGGAACTGCGTCCACAGGTTGCGCTCGGAGGTCGACTGGGTGTGGAACGACGCGAAGTCGCTCGCGCCCGTTGGGTCGCTGATGCCGTTGGTGGCAGCCGCAATCGCCGCGGTGTATGCCGGTGTCCCAAGCGACTCGGCGGTGTGCAGGTAGTAGCGGGCCTTGAGCGTCCAGGCCACCCTCGCCCACGCCGCCTTGTCCCCGCCCAGCACCAGGTCGTTCGTTCCCGGCCCGGCGCCGGACTTCCCCAGGTTGGCGATGGCCGTGGTGAGCAGCGTTTGGAGATCGCCCAGAATTTGGAACCGGTCGTCGAGCACGGGGTTGGTCTTGCCCGACACGGCTTCGCGGTAGGGCACGTCGCCCCACAAGTCCGACACCGTGCCCATGGTGAGCGCTTCCCAGATCTGGGCGATCCCGAGCCACACCGAGTCACCGGTCCCTGCGGTGAGCGCTTCCACGTTCTTGATATCGATCAGGCCCCCGCCGTCGTACGCGCCTTCCCAGGGAACGTCGGCGCCCCCCTCGTTGAACACATACTGTCCAGTCTGTTGCACAAAGCGGCTGTTCCCTGCCGAGCAGGCCTGCACCCACTCGCACATGAACATGGCGACCTCGCCCTCTTGGAACGCGAACTGGCCGGCCTGCACGCCGATGAACAGCTGCTGGGCCGACGCAGTCGTCGGCAGGTTCGGGTTGTTGGACAGCTTGTCGCCGGTCAAAAACGTGTCACAACTCGCGGTCCCGAGGAGCCCCAGACACGCGAGCGCGACGTATGTCTTGCGATACATAGGTCGTTCTCCTCGGGTTAGTGGTTCAAGGTGACCGAGAACACGAACGAGCGTGTCTGCGGATTGTTGAAGTAATCCTGACCGCCGGCGCCCACGTTGCTCGAGATGGTGCCGCCGAGGTTGGTCTCCGGGTCGTAGCCCGTGTAGTTCGTCCACGTCTTCAGGTTGCGGCCCGAGACGCGGAGGTCGATGCTCGAGAAGCCGAGCGAGCGCTGCACCCAGGGCGCGTCGAGCGTATAGCTCACCGAGATCTCGCGCAGCTTCACGAAGCCGGCGTCCTCGATGCACGGCTCGTCGATGCCGATGAACGGGCAGGCCACTACGTTGCGATAGAAGTACTCCCCGATCGAGACGGTCTTCCCGGCTCCGGGGCCTGCGACGGGGCCGTCATACCAGCCACCCTGCCCGAAGACCTTGGAGTTGCCCGTGCAGGAGGTCGGGTCGTTGCGATTGGTGCAGCTGGCCCGCTGTTGCGTGTCCCCGTGGGTCCCGTAGCTCCAGAGGGCACCCTTGGGACCGTTCCAGATCTGCCCGCCGTGTCGAATATCGACCAGGCCGGAGACCTGCACCTTCTTGTACCGGAAGGACGACCGGACGCTGCCCGTCCAATCGTAGTTCGGGTCCTGCACGATGCGCGGGTCCTTGTCCTGCAACGGATAGCCATCCGGCCCGATGTACAGGGCCCCCTTCGGCTTGCCCGCGCAGACCTGCCCCATCGTGGTATCGGTGGGGGTGGAACCGACCACCGGCGCCGAGTTGGACGAGATTCCACAACGCAGGAACCCGGAGCCCAAATACACGCCGATCGGCTGGCCTACCATCGCGACCTGGTTGTTGAAGTCCCCGATCGTGATGAACTGCGCCCCGCCCAGCGAGAGCACCGTGTTCCGATTCCGCGCCCACTGCACCCCTACGTCCCATCCGTAGTCGGGCGTTTGCAGCGGCCGCGCGTTGAGTGAGGCCTCCCACCCGCGGTTTCGCATGGTCGCCGCGTTCGCGCCCTGTTGGAAAAAGCCGATGGAGGGATTGAGCGGCTGGAGCAGAATGATGTCCGAGGAGGTCTTGTTGTACCACGTCACGCTCGCATCGGCCCGATCTTTGAAGAACCCAAGGTCGAGCCCCGTTTCGAACTCCTTCGACCGCTCCGGCTTCAACGTCTGTGCCGGCCGCAAGTCCGACCGCGTGACTAGCCCACCGATCCCGTTTTGTGTCGGGGTGTTGCCGACGCCCTGGACGAAGCCGCCCACCAGACCGCTCGAGAAGGTCAGGGACGTGAGGTAGGGCAGCGGCTCCTGGCCTGCCTCCCCGTACGCCACCCGCGCCTTGCCGTACGACAGCCACGAGATCTCTCCCAGCGCCTTCGTGAACTCCCACGCCGCGCTCCCCTTCGGGAACCAGCTCCGCAGATTCGACGACCCGAACGTCGAGGAGCCGTCGTTCCGCAGCGCGGCAATGAGGTGCAGCTGATTCTTCACGTCCAGCCCCGCCTGCCCAAACCACGAGGCGTCGTGAATCACCGTTTCTTCATCGAGCGGCGGGTCCTGCGACACCGTGTTCGACAGCTTGAAGGGCTGCAGCGCCACCAGCGTGCGCCCCACCGTCCCGAGTTGGCGGTTGTTGCGGGTATCGAGGTTCTGCCCCAGCGTGATCGCGCCGCCCAGGTTCTCGTTGATCGTGTAGTTGGCGGTGGCCGTGAGGTTATGGTCGATTTGGTAGTTGACGATCTTCCCCTCGACCACCCGTCCGGCGGTGCATGGCGCTGCCGAGCTCACCGGGCACCCCTCGAGCCGTTCGTCCGTCCAGTAATCCGCGCCCAGGGTGTAGTTCACCTTCAACCACGCCACCGGCAGGTACTCGGCGTTCACGTTGCCGTACACCCGCCCCACGTTCGAGGAGTTGACCTGCTCGAACGCCGTCCAGAAGGGATTGTCGAACGTCCGGTCGGCGAGCAGCGAGCCGTCGGTCGGGTGCTGCAGGCGATAGCCGCGCTCCTGGGGGCCCGCGGCCGTCTGCACCACGTACGGCATGTTATTCCAGTCCGGCGGGCTGCGGAGATCGCCGATCTGGACGCCATTGGTGTTATTGCCACGCTGCTCGTAGGCGGCGCGGGTATCCGCGAACGACAGGTCCGCCCCGAGCTTGATGTTGTCGATCACCCGGTGCGTGCCCTTAAAGCGCACTGTGCTCCGGTTGAAGAGGTTGTTGGGCCCGACGATCACGCCCTGGTCGTGGTTGTAGTCCCCCGACAGGTAGAACGTGGTCCGGTCATTCCCGCCCGACACCGTGAACCCGTTATCGAGCGTGTGACCCACTTGGTAGATCTCGTTGGCATGGTCGTAGACGGGCGCCCCGGCCGGTATCGGCGGCCCCCACGACCGAGCGCAACTCGACGTGCCCGGTTGATCGCACGCACCACCCAACGTGGTGTCGGCGTGCAAGCCGTTGGTGCCCTGGCCGTACGCCGTCTGGAGGGGATAGGTGTGGTTGATGTCATTGAACGAGGTAGAGGACCGGAAGCTGAAGTGCGTCGGTCCTGACCGCCCCGATTTCGTCGTGATCAGCACGACGCCCGCCGCCGCCCGCGCCCCGTAGATCGCGCTCGCCGCCGGGCCCTTCAGGATCTCGACGGACTCGATGTCGTTCGGGTTGATGTCGGCCGCCCGGTTCGTCGCGACCGTGCCTTCCGTCTGGCCGGCCGGCGCGATCGTCCCGCCGGCGTCGTCTGGGGCGTTGAAGTTCGACGTGGAGAATGTCGAGTTGTCGGACGGCACGCCGTCGATCACAAACAACGGTTGGTTATTCCCCAGCATCGTGCTGATGCCGCGAATATTGATGAAGGAGCCCGCGCCCGGATCCCCTGACTGCTGGATCACGGTCACGTTGGGCGCCTTCGCGGCGAGCGCTTCGACCATATTGGTCTCGCTCGCCTTCTCGATCTGATCGGCCGCCACGTTATTGCGGACGTTGCCGAGCGCGTTGGCGGCGGCGCTCGTCCCGGCACCGGTCACGACCACCTCGCCCAGCTGCAGCGGGTTGGCCGCGAGCACGAAGTCGTGCGCGACCGCGCCCGTTGTGAGGGTGACCTGGGCGCTCTGCGACTTATAGCCGAGGCGCCGTGCGAGCAGAACCACCGTTTGCCCCGAGACCCGAGCCCCGGGGACGACGACCGTAAAGCTGCCGTCGTCTCTGCTGAGGCCGCCCAAGCCCATGGTCGGAATCGCGACCTCGACCTGTCCGAGGGCCAGGCCGGCGTCGCTCGTCACCTTGCCCGTGATGGTGACGGGCTCCTGCGCGAGCACGCGGGAGACAACGGACAGCCAGAGTCCCGCTGCCGCGCATACGCTTCGAACATTCAAGTGCATGGATGGGTCCTCCTGGAATGAGGGACATGACGGACTGCCACTCTCCCGCCACGGTAGCGGGAACGGTCCAGGAGGCGCTACGAAATTCCGCTAAGCCGGCCCGTGGTCACGACAATCCGGCCTGGCCACCGCCAGGATGGCCGTCCAAAACAAGCCAAGCCTGGTGCGTGCGCACCAGGCTTGGTGTCGGTCGGCGAGAGCGGCCGTCGGCTCAACGCACGACCTGTGTGTCACGCTCCGTCGGAGAGCGCGGCATCAGCCTAGTCCATGCACGCGGGCAGGCCAAGGGTTTGGCGACGCACGGGCTGTTTCACGCGCCGAGACGGACGTGCGGTCCGATGAGCCGGCGACCTCAGAACGGGAGGGAGAGATTGCGAAGAATCTTCCACCGACCGACCGCGTCGAGGCTCCACACGGTCAGGAAGCGGCCCTTCACGCGCGTGGAAGCCGCGCCGGTCCCTTGCAGGCGCAGATCGACGTGGCCCCATTCGTACACCTGCGATCCCACCTGCGTTACTCCATCGTCCGCAATCTCGCCATCGAGGAGGCGCCCTTCCTTCGCGAAGCGCTGCCGCATCAGCAGCGCAATCGCAGGCCGGCCCACGACGCTCTCCCCCGTCGCCGTCACGAACACCCCCGCGTCGTCATACGGCTCGGCGATAGCCGTGGCATCCTCGCGTTTCATGGCGTCGAGCCAATCCGCGTTCGCGTGATCGATCGCCTGGCGCGCCTCTCTCGGTACGCCGGCGACCCCGTCGCGACTGCGTGTGTCAGTGCACATCAGCGACGCGAGCGTGAGGGCGGGGACGACCGTCGCGCGCCAGCCCACTATTCCCCGCTGGCTTCTCGCACGACGCGACCATTCAAGGGCTGCAGAGGTCGCACGTTGCTGGGGTAGAGCGCTGCAAATGCCGTGATTTGGTCCCGCGAGACTTCCACCGGAGTCTTCATCACGAACCAGGTGACGCCCTCAGTACACGGTGGCGCGGTGAGCGACCCCTGGTAGGTATAGTAGGACCCGTCGAGGGGAAGCAGATCCTGTGGATTCACGGCCACCCCCGGTACGTTGGTTTCAGGGCCCGCGCTCCGGGGCATACGGTCCCAAATCCGTTGGACGGTCGGGTTCGAACGTCCGGCGGTGAGAAACACGGCAACCCCGACCACCGCGCCATCGCTGCTCTGGTGCATCAGGTGGACGACCATGTCGTAGGACCGGCCGTTGATGCGCTCCTCGCTCAGCCGGTGAAAATGAAACTGCGTCAGGTCGTACCGCTTGTCGCCGACGAACATGGCGTTTCCCGATCCCGGCGCGTCATGGAAGTTCACACGAATGGTATGACCATTGTTGATCAGGTAATTCAAGGGGCCACTCGTATACGCGAACCGAAGCGGTGGCAGGTTTGCCTTTGTCGTACCACGGATGTCGATCGGTGATTGCTCTTTCCCCGTATTGCACGCGGCATAGGCGGTATCCAGCTCACTCCAGTGGGCCGCGCCCTCATAGGTCCAGGGCGTGCTCCATTGAGCTGAAAGCGTCATGGGCCAGGCGACCGGCAGTATCGCTAACCAGACCGTGATCCGCGGATCCATGTGTGACGGCCTAGTTGAACGCCTGGGCGCCATCGGGAAGGCACTCATCTGTTAGAGTCATCTCTCACCAGTGTCTCCGTTACGATAAAGTTCTCCTCCCAAGTCTTTCCCCCGTCAGCCGAAAATGCCTGAGCAAAGCGAACCGAGTGTGGCGTGATGTCTGAGATGCTAAATCGAAGCAGAATGGTTCTCCCATTATACATTTCCTGGTCGATGAACTCGCCGCGCCCATTCTTGAACTCGCCGACCGCCGGTGGGCTCAGGGTGCCAGTCGCACTGTTGGTAAAGTAGATGCTCCACTCGTGCGTTTCCGGATTGTAGAGGCGCAGGGTGAAAATCTCGAGGTGGCCCGCTGGTCCATCAGCCTCTATTTGGCCGAGATTGGCGCCATCCCAGATTCGCCGAACGACGTCCGTCCCGTTGTATTCGACCCACGTGGTAGAGCCGGTGAGCGGATGCAGGAGTCGCTTCTGGTGAGTCTTCCAGGTACCAATGTCCCAATCGAAATCGTGCAGCCCATCGCGAGTTCTGGGTTGGCTTGCGCTCGAGGCGACTGGATTCTGCTGCGCGTGTCCATAAGGCGGTCGAATAATCGCCTGTGCGCCACACAGCAGAAGCGTGAACCACATGCAATTACGCGTGTCCATTGTGCCTCCTCAGAACGACTGCCCGAGGTGGGCTTTGAGGCGATCCCGGTACCCGCGCGACGCCTTGAGCGTCGTGCCGTTGTGGAGCACCATGACGTACTCGCCGTGGAAGAACGGCTGGAGCTCCCGCACCTTCTCCACATTCACGATGGTCGACCGGTGGATTCTCAGAAAGCGAGAAGGGTCGAGTTGGCCCTCGAGGTTACTCATCGTCTCACGGAGTAAGTGGCACGTCTTGCCCACGTGAATGCGCACGTTGTCGCCGTCGGCGTCGATCCACTCGATCTCTCGGACGGGAAGCAAGGTGACCCTCCCGCTGGATCTGACCGCCAGCCGCTCGACGTACTGCGGGCGCCGCCAGGGTTCCCGCTCCGGGAGGAGCGCCGACAGGTGATGGGGGAGCTCGTCCAACCATGCCCCATGCACCTGCTGTTTTGCTCGCTGGAGCGAGGCGTAGAACCGCTCGTCGGTGAACGGCTTGAGGATGTAGTCGACCGCATGGACTTCGAAGGCCCGCAACGCATACTGGTCGCAGGCGGTGACGAACACGACGGCGGGCATTCGCTCCACCTCCCCCTCCCCCTCCCCCTCCCCACCCGCCTCACGTAGGACCGCGAAGCCCTCCAAGTCAGGCATCCGGACGTCGAGGAACACGAGATCCGGAGCACTGTCGCGAATCGCCGCCACGGCGTCGCGCCCGTTCGAACACTCCCCCACCACCGCGACCTCAGGGTCGGTCGCCAGCAGCTGGCGCATCCCCTCGCGTGAAGTGGCTTCGTCGTCCACGATCAACGTGCGAATCGTACGCATGTGGGTTCGTACGGTGTCCTTTCCGTGCAGGGTGGGGCGGGAGACTCAGGGACGCAAAACGGCCTCCGACGCGTGATGCCGTTAGTGCGGGGAGAGGGTGGGAGGGTTGCACGCGCGAGGGAGGATCGGGAGAAGCTCAAACGACCGCCGGATGGGAGTGGGGAGTGGGGAGTGGTTTGCGACGGAGCGGGGTCAGCCTCCCGTTTTGTAGATCAGGGGCCGGAACGGCCTTGTGTCTCACGCCGGTCGGTGCCGGCGCGCCGATCGGGCAGCCTGCGACGACGTTCTACGGGGAGATACGCGCTCCGCTGCCGGCGCTCGACGCCGCGGCGGCGCCAGCGGACGGAGCGACGCTCGCCGACTCGACGGTCAGGACTCCAGGCGTGGACGGTCACCAGTTGAAACTACGCGCGGCGGGGGGGCGCTGTTCCGAGGGTGTTGCAGTCTGAAGCAGCGCTCCATGCTGACGCTGAGGGCGCGGCTGACGGAGCTCCGGGGCGAGATCAAGACCGAGCTCGCCGGAAGCCCGGGGCACCGCCCCGGGGGGAACGGAGAGGATCTCTCAAAGGCGCGGCTGAAGCCGCGGCTCGGCATCGTCTGCTAAAGCAGAGGAGAGCGTCGCTCGTTCACGAGCCGCTGCCGAGCCGAAGCCTGCCCTGAGGCGCGCGGCGCCGAAGGGTTCACTCGCGCCGTTGGGCCGCGGCAAATCGATCCCCGGTGCATTTGATGGATGTGGTGCTCTTGGCGCCCCCGGCTCACGTTCGATCCATGCGGCATTTGCTCTACTACCACATCACGTGGACGACCCAAAATCGAGAGCGGCAGATTGACGCCGGACTCGCCGGATTTCTGTGCCGCTATCTCCGAGCAGTCGCGCATCAGGAACGCGCCAGGGTCCTCGAAATCGGCATGGTGGCAACGCACGTACATGTTCTCCTGCGCGCGCATCCCATGACTGACCTGTCCCGCCTCGTTCAACGCTCCAAGGGTGGCAGCGCGGCGCTCGCCGGCAAGGAGCGGCATTCGACGAGCGGGACGCGGCTGAAGTGGAGCAAGGGGTACTCCATCGTGACGTTGGGACCGCGGTCGCTCGAGAAGACGAGGCACTACTTGCGGAGTCAGTCGGAGCGTCACCCACAGGAAGCCATCCCGGATTGGCGTGGGGACTCCCCGCAATACGAGCCTGGCGGCGAGGAAGAGTGGATTGGGCCTGAAAGGATGAGAATCCGGGGCACCGGACGTGAGGCGCGGCTGAAGCCGCGGCTCGGTATCGTCTGCTGAAGCAGAGGAGAGCGTCGCTCGTTCACGAGCCGCTGCCGAGCCGCGAGTTCACTCGCGCCATCGGGCCGCGGCACGATCCAGGAGGGTCAACCATCCCCGGGGAAAGCGCGCGGCTGAAGCCGCGGCTCGGCATCGTCTGCTGAAGCAGAGGAGATTCCCGCTCGTTCACGAGCCGGTGCCGAGCCGCGAAGCCTGCCCTGAGGCGCGCAACGCCGAAGGGTTTACTCGTGCCATAGGGCCGCGATGCCCGCTCATTGCTTCAGCTCGATCTTCCCGAGCCGCTGCACCCCCGACTCCGCAAGCCACAGCCGCGCGCGCGTGAAATCAACCGCCATGTTGCGCACCACGGATCCTTTCGTCGGAATGGGCACAGTCAGCGCAACCCGCTCGGCAGCCGGGTCGAACGCCACGATCTCGTCCTTGCCCGATTCATCGTACCAGATGCGGCCGTCTGTGCCGACGGCGATGCCGTACGGTTTACTGTCGGCGCCGCCCGGGCAGGGAAAGTCGCGCACCTGCCCCGTCGCCGGATCGAGCCGGCCCAAGCGACCGCGCGCGTAGTCCGAGTACCACACGATGCCGTGCGCGTCCGCCACGAGACGGCGGGGGCGGGCGTCGCGCGCGGGGAGCGCGAACGTCTTGAGCGAGCCGTCGGCGGCATCGATGCGCGCGATCTGGTTCGTCCCGAACAACGCCATCCACACCGTCCCGGCCGGTCCGTTCACGAGCCCGTACGGACGGGCGTCGGGCGTGGCGACCGGAAAGATCTTCGCCGCCCCCGACGCCGGGTCGAGCCATCCGTACATGTTGCTCCCCTGCACCGTGAACCAGATCTTGCCCGCGTGATAGAGAGGCGTGTGCGGGTCACGCGCGCCGGCGGGCAGCGGATACTCCTTTATGGTGCCGGTAGCCGGATCGAGCCGCCCCAGGCGTCCCTGGAAATTGGCGGTGTACCAGACCCCACCGTCCGGCGCTGCGATGATACCGTGCGGTCCCGAAGCGGGCGTCGGCGTCGCAAAGTCGGTGACCTTGCCCGTCTCCGGGTCGAGTCGCCCGATGTAGCTGTTCGCCTGATCCGTGTACCACACGATCCCGTCCGAGCCGACCGCGGGGTCGTGGGGGAACGCCCGGGCACGCGGCAGCAGGTACTCGGTGATCGTGGGAGCGGGTGACGGCGCGGCACCGAGGGGGATGAGGCAGAGGGCGAGGGCAGCGGCAAGCGTGGGGGCGCGGGTCATAACGGATTCCTCTTCAAATGGATTTGCACCGTATCGCACCGGAAAGATGATGCGGCACGTGCGCTTCGCACCATACTCCCGCCATGCCGAGTTGCCCGACGCCCTCGAGGACCACGATCTTATGCCTATGTCCACCAGCGTGCCGCGCTACACTGCCGACGAGATTCGTCGGTTCCCCGACGACCGGCTGCGCTACGAGGTCATTCACGGCCAGCTGTTCGTGACGCCGAGCCCGGGCACGCGGCACCAGCGCGCGGTCCGCGAGCTCACGCGGCTGCTGCAGGCCTACCTCGTACGCCATCAGCTCGGCGAGTGTCTCACGGCGCCCTTCGAGGTGCTGTTCGCCGACGACAGCGCGGTACAGCCGGACCTGCTGGTGGTCCTCGCGTCTCAGCGCGACCGGCTCACGGCCGAACGGTTTCACGGCGCGCCCTCCCTCGTGGTCGAGGTCGTGTCCTTCTCCAGCAAGCGTACCGATCGGCTCGAGAAGCGTGAGCTGTACCGCGCCGAGCGCGTCGCGGAGTATTGGGTCGTCGATACCGACCGCCGCCACGTCGAGCGGTGGCGGCCGGGCGATGAGTCCCCGGAGATCGTCACGACCGAGCTCGTCTGGCGACCAGTCGCGTCGGCGCCCGCGCTTGCAATCGCACTCGAGCCTCTGTTTCAGGTTGTCTGGGAGGGATTGGAGCGGTGAAACATCATCGCTTGCATGCAGCGCTTCCGGAATCACGGAACGCCTCGCCCGGGACCGGTACAAACCGCCAGGCATAGCTCGACTCCGAGAGCGTCAGCGCGAGCACCCCGTGCGCCGTGCTCTGCGCTTCACTGTTCGTGATGGACCGGCCAAACCGGTAGGAGCCGCCGCCTCCCGTGCCGACCACGAATTCCCGGATGCCCCGAACGGTATCGAGCAAGCCGGCCGGCGTTTGAGGAGCGAAGCGCTCGTAATTGTGTTCATGCCCGGAGATGGCGACCGCCGCTCCTGCTTCGTACAGCGCCTGCCACAGCGGTTGGGTCTCGAGATCGCTGCCGTGTGTGACTCCGGAGCTGAAGCGCGGGTGATGCCAGTACGCGAGCGTGCACTGCCCGTGGTGCGCCGCGAGATCGGATCGGAGCCATTGCTCCTGGGCGGATCCCGGGCGCATCGCGATGTTGCTGTTCAACGCCACGATGTACCAGGTTCCAAGCTCGAAGCTGTAGTACCCGCGATTGGGGGCGCCCGCCGCGACGCCGAAATAGCCGAAGTAGCCCGAGGAGTCACCGAACCAATAGTCATGATTCCCGGGGACGGGATGCGTGCGTTTTCGGTGGCGCCCCCAGGTCGGACCGAAACAGCGCGCGTAGTCCGCCGCCGAGCCCGTCGGGTAGGCGTTGTCGCCGGCGGCGAATACCGTTCCCGGTATCGAGTCGAGAAGGCGCGCAGTCGCGGCCGCGTCGGGGTGGTCGCACTCTCCGATGTCCCCTGCCCCCACAAAGACCTCGGACGTGCCACGGGGCTCGACGGTGACGGTGAGCGTGTCGGAGGCGGTGTCGAGACTCGGGTCGCCGCCGTGCAACGAGACGCGCGCGACGTAGCGTCCCGATCGTCCGTAGCGATGGGTTGCGGTGATCGCGCCGTCGGCACCGAGTCCGCCGCTGTCAACGGCGCGGTCGCCCCACTGGAAGGTCCAACGCGATGGACCCGGCCTGTCCGTCGGACGGAGCACGCGAGCAGCGACGGTGATGGGCTCGCGCGGATGCGTGCGGATGTCCGGCCCGATGTCGACAGTCGGAAGATGTTCCGGCGGCGTCGAGCGCCGCTCGCGACACGCCTGCGCGAGGCACGACACCGCGACTCCGACGACGATGCACGCCCGGGGACATTTCACTCCGCTCCTAACGTTGCTGCGCCAGCACCACCTGCGGCAGTGGCGCGCCCGTGCTGGTGTGGTTGATCGTGTCGTCGGTGTAGATGACCGCCGCCTTGTCGCTCCGCGGGTCGAGCGCGACCTGGAACAGGTCCAACAGATTGCGGGTCCCGGGCGCGCACCCGACGCCCGCCGTGCAGATCACGCCCACGTGATTCGGCGTGTTGCTGACTCGGCTCTGTTGGAACGCGCCACCGTTCGTCGCCTGGGCCAGGTACACGTTCCACACGGCGGTCGGGTCGTCCTTACTCGACGCGGTGGTGCCGTAATACACGAGATCCACCACGCCATCGTGGGCCGCGATCCACGGGAATAACGCCGTGCTCGCGGGTGCGACGCTGACCGTCACGGCGGGCGACCAGGTCACGCCGTGATCGCTCGACGTCGCGTACGAGACGGTGTGTCCATCCGACCACGCCGCGTGAACCGCGCCGTTCGTAGGATCCACGGCCACGGTCGGGAAGACGTTGTTCAACCCGACGGGCGTCGCCGCGTGGAAGGCGAGCGCCGCCGTCCAGCTCGCGCCGCCGTCGGTGCTTCGTGAGACGAAGATGTGGTCGAAGTCTGTGGTCTTCGCCTTGAGGATGCCGACTTCCCCTGCCGCGTAGATGTCGTACACGATATGGCTCACCGGATCGGCAGCCAGGTTTCCCTGATCGTTGTTGAAGGTGGACTGGCCGGTGGCCCCACCCTGCCCCACGATCGGGTCGCCCACGTTGTGCCACGTGATGCCATCGTCGTCCGAGCGCTGGACGTGAATGAGCGTGCTATTCCCGGCGTCGTGATACGAAATGAACACCCGTGCTCCGTCGGAGGTGATCCAGGGACGGTCGCTCTCGGTCAGATCGATGATCTGTCCGTGGCACGTGGCGGCGCTGAAGGCAGCGGCCGCGTTCGGGCAGCTGATGGCGGACACGCCGAGCTGACCGGTGAGGAGCGTCTGGTTCCCGAGAAAGAGCAGTGTGGTGAAGTGCAGGGCGCCGGTCGACCCGAAGTCGACGTCCGCGTCTTCGCCGCCGAACTCGATGCGACCTGGTTGCTGCAAGGAGGCGTCGATGATGCCCTGGAACGTGGGGGTGGCACCGAACGATCCGGTCCACAGGCTCGTGCCGAATTGCTGATCGGGCGCGAGGCCCAGGCTGAGACCGACCATGCCCATCGTCCCGTTCGCGGCGATCGCGATCTCGGGCTCGCTGTTACCGTCGGGCCGGGGCAGCAGCGTGTTGGTGAAGTTGAGAGTCGAGGACGCGGTTTTCGCGAGTGCGGGCGCTAATGCGCGGGATTGCGCCGGTTGTCGGACATCTTCGCAGGCGACGAACACGAGCACCGCGGGAAAGACGACGAGGAGCGAGCGCTTCATGGTGAGAGACCTCCGTTCAGGACCGATCCGCGATTTTTGATCCTACTCCTCGGTCCTGAAGGGCGGCAAGGTGTATGAACGTTTCAACGAGAACTGACATACCGCACCACCGCCGCGACGGGCCACGCCGCCGCCCGGGCGGCGACCAGACGTGCGACTCTGGTCGCCGTGCGACACCACCTCCCGAGCGCCGGCCAGCGGTGCTCGAGCCGCGCCGCGAGTCCCCAGGGAGAGGGAAAGGGCGGTCGTTGCCACGCCGTTGCCCACTCGAGCCGCCGGTCGGTCGCCCCGCCGAGCTGCGCGAACAGCGCAGTCAAGAACGCCGTCATCCAGAAGCGCGAATACCGGAGTCCGAGCGGACCGCGCAACACATAGTTCGCCGCCGCCTCGCGCCGGAACCGATCCTCCACGGGCAGGCCGTCGCGCAGCTCGCGCGCCATCGCGAGCAGGTCGCCCAGCTGCTGGGACAGGGGATGCGCGCTCACTCGACGCTCGACCGTGCCGAGCGCCGCCGCATCGCAATCGCCGATTGCTTCCGTGATGAGCAGGACATCGCGCAGCGCGCCGCGTCGGTACGGGTGCGTGACAACGGTGTGCACGAGTAGGTGCCACAGATGGTCGGCCGCGCAGAGTCTCCAGAGGCCGGGGACGCCGTCCAACGGCCGGATCCGACCCCAGATCGTCTCGTCGAACTCGAAATCGTTGAGCGCAAAATGGACCTCGATCTGGACCGCGTTCGGTGCCACACGCTGCGCTAGGTGGGCGGTCCCGGCGGGCCCTGTCCCTGAAAATCCTTCGCCATCGAGCAGCGTGGCGAGCCGCTCGGCCTGCAGCGCCCGTACCAGCACGTCCACGTCCGTCAGATCGACGGGCGCCGGACTCGCGAGCGCCGCCACTCCGCCCTTGAGCACGACCGCCGGGATGCCATCCGCCAAGACGAGTCGAGCGATGCGTTGCAGTTGGCCGCGGGCTGAAAGCACCCGCTGCAGCTCTCGGGTAGCCGCGTGCTCGATCTGGTCGGGGACGGGCCAGCCTGCCGCGACAAGACGGGCCTTGAGCGCCATGGCACAGCGCTCGGTGCGGAGAAACACGTTCCAGGTGCGATCGGAGCAGGACGGGAAGGCCGGCCGTCCGGAGGAACCACTCAGGATCTGGACGGCAACCGCGCGGAGTCGCAGGGCATCTCGAACGTTGGCGCGGGGCATGCTGGGCGCTGCCGCGAGGCTTGAGCGGTGCTAAGTGAGCGGCCGCGCGCCGACTGCGCAAGCTCGCGTCGCGATCAGTAACGCCGCGGTGTTGCTTGCGCGCGACACCAATCGGCGTAGCTTCGAAGATATCTCGGAGGCCCCCCGGTGGCGACGCATCCGCGCCGCCCTCGGGGGGTCGAGTTGTCTTTAGACGCCGGAGATCGCGCCTTATGGACTCGAAGCATCCCCTCCTCGGCGATGTGCTGCAGCCTGCGCCGCTGGACGCCCAGCACAAGAAGCCTTGGGTCAGCCCCGAGCTGACCGAGCTGCCTCGGCTGACGGACCTCACCCTCCAGACCGGAGGGCCGATCGGAGGCATCGGAGACCCAGGAAGCGGGAGCACGGTTTTTTAAGAGGCGCGCGCCCTCATATGCTCCTCGGCCTGGCGTTGACGGAGCACTGCAACCTGCGGTGCCCGCACTGCATCCGGGACGACGTCACGACCGTGCGGTCGCTCGACGCCGCCCTGATCGAGTCTGTCCTCGATCAGGCGCTCGCCCTGTACGGGGAGGGGGGGGGCTCCGTGACGGCGAGCTTCACCGGCGGCGAGCCGCTGCTCCATCCCGAATTCCATCGCATCGTCGCCGCCTGTGCGGCCCGTGGTGTCCCGTATCGCTTCGTGAGCAACGGCTGGCACGTGAAGCGTCTCATGCCGCTGTTCGACCGCCATCCGCCCGAGGCGGTGCGGTTGAGTCTCTCCGGTGCGAGCGAGGAGATCCACGACGCCGAGCGCGGGCGCGGCAGCTTCCGCCGCGTGCTGCTCGCGGTGGCGCTGTTCACGAGTCGCCGCATTCCCACGTCGCTTTCCATTGTGATAGACCGGCGCGATCGGCACCAATTGCGCGAAGCGGCCGATCTCGCCGAGGGATTGGGATGCATTCGGCTGCACGTGATCCTGCCGCAACCGGTCCCGGGCAGTATCGCGCGCGATAGCGATTTGCCGCCCGAGGAGTGGATGTCCGTCCGGCACGAGACTGAAGCGATCGCGCGCGAGCCCGGGCGCCAAACCGTCGTGGCCCTCGACTACGGGGCGCCGTTCGACGGACCCGAGACCGCCTGCGACACGTTCGCGTTGCGGCGGATCTACGTGGACACGCGCGGTCGCGTGTGTACCTGCTGCCAGCTCTCGAACTACGGATCCACGGAAACGGAAGTGGTGGCCGATCTGCACGACACCACGCTCGCCGAGGCCCAGCGTCGCTACGTCGGCCGGCTCGGCGCGCTGCGCCGGGCACAGCGGCCCCGGGCGGAGGGCCCTCGACTCACGGACCCGTTTCCGTGCCTGCGGTGCGCGCGGGCGAGCGGCAAGCTCGCCTGGTTAGGCCAGTATCCCCACAGTGCCTGGCACGAGGCGGGAGCCCCCGTCGCCGTAGCGACGCCGACGCCATGACCCGTCGTGATGCGGGAGCCTTGTCCACTGTCGTGTTGGTCGCGGCGTGCGCGGAGTCGAGCGGTCCCAGAACCTCGACGCGTCAGTTCCGCACCGAGCTGATCACGTGCCAGGCCTCGGTGGGCGCGGGGACCCTCGCCTGCGCCCCAGTGCAGCCACAGGCGGGCCCGCACGCGCAGCCCGCCCCCGGGATGAGCTTCGATCTCACCATCGGCGGACAGGGCGTCCTGGTGCGGCTCGCGTCGAGCGGGACCGCCTACGACAGCGGCACGCAGGCGTTCACGTCGAACGTCACCGTCGAGAACCTCGTCGCGCAGCCGATGAACACGGCCGATGGGACCACGCCGGATACCGGCGGCATCAAGGTGTTCTTCCACTCCGGCCCGACGGTGACCGGCGGGACGGGAACGGTCAGCGTGGCGAACGCCGACGGCACGGGGACGTTCACCGCCTCGAGCCAGCCGTTTTTCCTGTACTCGGGCGGTGCGGTGCTCGCCTCGGGGGCGACGACGGCGGCCAAGACCTGGGAGTTCACCGTGCCGGGCACGGTGACGCGGTTCGAGTTCCAGGTGTTCGTGACGACGCGCTTCCCGGATGAGACCGACCCGCTCATCGCCCTGGGGCTGTCGCGTACGCCGCCGGTGCTCACGGTCCTCCCGGGAGGGACCGGCACCATGACGGTTCTCCTCACCCGCACCAACTTCACGGACGCGGTCACGTTGAGTCTCGTCGGCGCGCCGCCCGGGGTCACGGGGTCGTTCAGCCCGCCGGCCCCGACGGGCACGAGCTCCACGCTGACGCTGAACGTGGACGGCGGAATGACGCCCGGGGTGTACCACTTGAGCGTGGACGGCACCGGGAGCGCCGGCGATCGCTCGCTCCCGTTCACACTCACCGTGGGCATGCGGTTCGGGCACGTCTTCCTCGTCACCGAGGAGAACCACAGCTACTCGAGCGTCATCGGCAACGCGGCGATGCCGTACGTGAACGGCCTGGCGCAGCAGTACGGGTTGGCGACGCACTACTACGCCGACACCCACCCGTCGATCGGGAACTACTTCGAGCTCGCGACGGGCCAGATCATCACGAACAACGACGGGTCCTCGACGATCGAGAGCGCCGACAACGTCGTGCGCCGGCTGGTGGCGGCGGGGAAGACGTGGAAGTCCTACGCCGAGGGCCTGCCGTCGGTCGGGTTCACAGGAGACTCGTCGGGCACCTACGTGCGCCGGCACAACGTCTTCGCGCTGCTCTCGGACGTGGTGAACGACCCACTGCAGCTCGACAACCTGGTGCCGTTCACGCAGTTCGCCACGGATCTCGCGGACGGCACGTTGCCCGAGTTCTCGAACATCGTGCCCGGGCTCTGCGACGACGCGCACAACTGCTCGCTCGCCACCGCCGATGCGTGGCTCCAGACCAACATCGATCCGCTGATCAAGAGCGCGACGTTCCAGCAGGATGGTCTCCTGATCATCACCTTCGACGAAGCGGCCACGAGCGACGCCACTGACGGCGGCGGGCATGTGGTGTGGGTCGCGGTCAGTCCCAAGAGCAAGCCGGCGTACCAGTCGGTGGCGCTATATCAGCACCAGAGCACGCTGCGCCTGATCCTCACGGCCTCCGGCGTGACGGTCTACCCGGGGGACGCGGCCAGCGCCCCGGACATGTTCGAGTTCTTCAACCCTTTCTGATTCGTGAACTCTGAAGCGCGTTCGGCGCGCCCGAGGTGGCCGATGCTCCGCACTGTCCGGCTGATCGACGCAGGCCTCCTCTCTGCCGCCGCGGTGTGCGTAGCGGCGTGCGCCGAGTCCGGCCCTACCGCTCCCACTCTGTTCCGCACGGAGCTGATCACGTGCCAGGCCTCGGTGACCGCGCGGACTCTGACCTGCGGCGAGTCGCAGGCGCAGGCCAGCTCTGGGATAAATCTCAGTCTGATCCTGGGCGGTCAGGGAGCTTTGGTGCGGCTGGCGTCGAGCGGGACCGCCTACAATGGCGGGACACAGGCGTTCACGTCAGACGTCACCGTCGAGAATCTCATCGCGCAGCCGATGAACACGACGAATGGGACCACGCCCGATGCAGGGGGCATCAAGGTGTTCTTCAACTCCGGCCCAACGGTGACTGGAGGCTCGGGGGTGGTCACCGTGACCGCTGACGGCGTGGGGACGTTCACCGGGGTGAGCCAGCCGTACTACCAGTACTCGAGCGGCGCGATACTGGCATCGGGTGCGACCACATCGCCGAATACGTGGCACTTCGCCGTGCCGACAACGGTGACGAGGTTCGAGTTCCAGGTCTTCATTCAGACTACGCTGCCAGATGAGGTCAGCCCGATCGTCGCCCTCGGGTTGTCCCGCTCGCCCGCGGCGCTCTCGATCGCCCCGGGCGGGAGCGGCCCAGCGACCGTCACCGTCACCCGCACCAACTACACCGGCGCGGTGACGCTGAGCCTGGGTGGCGCGCCCCTGGGCGTCACCGGCTCGTTCAGTCCAGCAGCACCTACGGGCACGAGCTCCACGTTGACGGTGAACGTGGGCAACTCGGTCGGCGCCGGGGTCTACCCCCTGACGATCGACGGCACGAGCACCGCCGGCCCGCGCCACACGACGCTCACCCTCACCGTGGGCACTGGGGGCTCGGGCAACGTCACGTGGGACTTCTCGGGCTGTCCCGTGGCGGACAAGCCGGCCTGGGTCGCCGCCAAGAACGGCACAGGCGCCTGGGCCCGTATCACAGGCACGGGCGATGTCTACAACTTCACAATCGGGAGCAGCGGCGGTGGCGTCGCGTATGTGGTGACTGGCGCGAGCGGCTTGGCGACACTCACCGTGCAGTTCATGACCCAGGCAGAGTTCACCGCGGGAACTTTCGTGACCTGTCCACCTCCGCCGAGCGGCAAGACGATCCACGGTAGCGTGACAGGAACCTCGGGGACTGACATCACGTCGATAGCGCTAGGCGGGCAGCCGGCATCGGCGAGCTTCGGCACCACGACCTTCACACTCAACACAGTTCCCGACGGCAATCAGGATCTGGTGGCGTATTCGCACGATTTGCTCGGCAGCGGAGAGAGAGCGATCATCCGCCGGAGTCAGAACTTTGCCGACAACAGCACCATTCCGGTGCTCGATTTCGGTGCCGTCGAGGCGTTCACGCCGGCCACCGCCACGATCACGCTCAACGGCCTCCTAGGGGGTGAGGAGGTTCTCCAGCAAATGTCCTATCAGGTGAATGCGAACTGCGCTACCGCCTTCCTCTATAGCGGAGGGGCCGGGGCGAGCTTCCCCGCGTTCGGCATCCCGAGCGCGCAGCAGGACCCGACGGACTTCCATGCCCTCGAGGTGTCCGCGACCACCAGTACTGGATTCCGCAGCATGACGCAGTACAACCACACGTTCATGGCGCGCACGTTGACGCTCGGTGCGGTCTTG
>DATLVU010000047.1:0-16825 GCA_035577025.1 Gemmatimonadales bacterium | reverse complement strand
CGCTCGCGCCGACGTAGAGGGCAAGGACGAGGAGACCGTACGCGGCGGCACGGCGACGCCCCGCGACGCCGAACCAATGTCGCTCCCATCCGACCAGGCCAACGACAGCCGCCAAGATCGTCACGACCTGCACCCACCACGCGACCGGGCCGCTCCCGTGCCCAGCCCAGACGACAAGGCCCGTGACGGCTGCGAGCGTGAGCAAGTAGACCAACGCGGGGCGCCAGTGCCGGCGCTCGCCCCAGGCGAGGGCCACGAGCGGGACGATCCAAAAGAACGGGTCCACGATTGCCACCCAGTCCCCGTAATACCACCGTCCGCTCCACGGGAGAAACGGGCGCAGGCCGTAGGAGCCCTGCCAGTCGAGGTACAAATGGCTCGCGACCGTGACGGCGACGCAGGCGGCGATCCAGCGCCAGGGCGGACTTCGTCCCCGCCACCGTGCGATCAAGCCGAAGAGACCTGTGAGCACAGCGATCTCCATGGCCGCGCCGGCGAGCGA
The DNA here is from genome assembly GCA_035577025.1 of Gemmatimonadales bacterium. Taxonomy (GTDB): domain Bacteria; phylum Gemmatimonadota; class Gemmatimonadetes; order Gemmatimonadales; family GWC2-71-9; genus AG41. Next base: position 16,323 of record DATLVU010000047.1, on the reverse strand, counting down.
GTGCGTGATCCCGCGATGGAACACGAGGTAGGTCGCCCCGTCGTGGCCCCACCAGGAGCTCGGGCGCAACAAGAGCTCGGCGATGTCGGGCGCGTTCCCCGCCACTGCGCCGATCCAGCCAGCAGCGGGCACGTCCCGCGCCGCGACCGTGCGCCCGAGGGCCGCGCCGATCAGGGTGTGAGCCAGATTGTCCATGACCGACCGCAAGTTAGCACGAGGTGTGTGATTCCCGTCACACGGCGGGCGAAACATTCCATCGCGTCCGGAGTCTTCAAAGGGACCAAAGGAGGAATGCTATGATGATCCGTTCACATATCTCGCTTGCGGTCGCGGTGTTGCCGATGGCGGTCGCCGGATGCGCGCCGGGCTATACGGGCGCCGAAGTCGTGTATGCGGAGCCCGCGCAGTACGAGTATGTGGTGCCGGCGGACCGCGTCGTGGTCGTCACGCGCGAGGTCCTCGTGCAGCGCGGCTATGTCGTGTATCGAGTTGAGACGCACGGTCCCGATCGAATCGTCTGGGCGCACCGCGGTGACAACGATGACGATATCGTCCGCGTGTTCGTGTCGCGCAACGGCGACCGCGTGGCGGTGCGGAGTCTCGCCGAACGTCGCGATCACGGGAAGCACAAGGGCTGGTACAAGAACGGCAAGGTCGACGACGTAGTGACTGATATCGACGGCCGTCTCCGGGAGCGCCGGGAGCACTAGCCGCGGCGGCGATCGGCCGGTAGGTTTGGCGCCCACCCTCTCGGCCCGCGAGAGTCTCATGGCCTACCAGCCGTTGCCCGACCGCCGCTCCTCCATCGACCGTCGCCAGCTCGACGACCGTCGGTCCGGCGTGGACCGGCGGTCGTCCGGCGATCGGCGGCATGCCGCCGTCGTCGTCGCGAGCGAACGCCGCACCGGACTGCTTCGTCGGGCCGGCCGCGAGCGGCGTGTGAAGCCACGTCGCTCGCCGGTACCGCGTCGGCTCGTTACCGACCGCCGCGCCAGGGGAGGGGGAGTGCCCTCCCGCTTGTAGCTATCCAGGAGCCCTCCCCAGTGGACGCGCGGGCGTATGGAATCACGCTGCTCGATGCCGCCACTGGGCGCCTGTACGAGGCCCGCGGCGTACGCATCCGGATCGGTCGCGGGCGCGAGTGCGAGCTGCGACTGGCGGACCCGGTGGGGAGTGTCGTGTCCCGCGTCCATGCGGAGTTGACGGTCGGCGCATCGGGAGCCCTGACCCTGTGCGACGCGGGGTCCAGCAACGGCACCTTCGTGAACGAAGAGCGGGTGGACGCGCCGATGCCGGTGCGTTTAGGCGACCGGATCACCCTGGGGCGCGGGGGACCGGTGCTGGTGGTCGAGGGTCTGGGGACGTCTCCCCGAATGCCCGTGGCGCGCGCCGCGGTGACGGCGCCCGCATCGCGCCGCTCGCTATGGTGGCTCGCCGCGCTCGGGATCGTCGTTCTCGCCCTGCTCGTCTTCGAGTGGTTGAAACGACCTGGGTGAAGCGCTAGACCGGCCCTTTGCCCGCCGCCCGCGCGGCGACATCGCGGATCACCCGCTCGAGCTCGGCAAAGTCGAACGGTTTGGTCACGGTTGGGACCCCGGAGTCGCGAAGCAGGGCGGCCGTGTCGCGCGCGAACGTGTCGCCGGTCGAAAAGACCAGGCGCGGCACGAGGCTCGGACGTTCGCGACGCAGTTGATCCAGGAATTCCCGGCCGCTCATGCCGGGCATGCGGACGTCAGAGATGATGACGTCGAACGGCCGCTCACGCAGCGCGCGCAAGGCCGCCGCCCCATCGGACGCGCCTTCCCCGGCGATCCCACGACGCTGCAGGAACCGCAACAACGCGTCGCGGAGCGCGTCTTCATCGTCCACGACGAGGACTCTGAGATGGGATGCGGCCTGACCTCCCCTCGAGGCCGGCGGAGCCGCGATCCCGGTCGAGGCCTTCGCGTCCGACGCGGGCCGGGTGACGGGACCGGGCTCGCGCGGCAGCACGATACAGAAGCGCGCCCCGTGTTTGGGCTCCGATTCCACCCAGATCCGACCGCCGTGCTCCTGCGCGATCCCATAACAGATGGAGAGGCCGAGTCCGGTCCCGACCCCCTCGGGTTTAGTGGTGAAGAACGGATCGAAGATCTTGTCCCGGATCTCGGGCGGGATCCCGGGGCCCGAATCGGCGACCTCGAACCGGGCTTCCCGCTCGTCCGCCCGCGTACGGACGGTGATCGCGCGCGCCCCGTCGACGGTGACGAGCGCCTGCTCGGCGTTGATCAGGAGATTGAGGAGCATCTGCTGGAGCTCCGAGGCGTCCGCCCAGATCTTGGGATCAGCGGGGTCGAGGTCGAGCGTCAGGGCGATGTTCAAGGTCGAGAGGTGGTACGAGCGGAGCGCGAACGTGCGGCGCGCGATGTCGTTCAGGTCGACGAACGCCCGTTGTTTCCCGCCGGCGCGCGCGAACGCCAGGAGGTTCGAGGTGATGCGCCCGATGCGCGTGGCCTCGTCGTAGATCATCTGCAGCATCTCCACCTGCTCCGGCTTCAGGTCTTCCAGGAGGAGGGTTTGCGCGAATCCCGAGATGATCGCCGCCGGGTTGTTGATCTCGTGCGCCACGCCGCTCACGAGCTGGCCCATGGCGGCGAGCTTCTCGGCCTGCTGGAATTGCGACTCGCTGCGGCGTTGATCGGTGATGTCGCGCACGAGCACCAGCACGCGTGTGATGCCGCTGCCCTCGCGGATCGGGGCGTAGTGGGCGGCCGCGACGCCCTGGCTGCCGTCGGAACGGATGAACGGGACGTCGAACCGTTGCGGGTCGCCGTGGAACGCCGCGCCGAGCTTCTCGCGGACGGCTGTCGCGGCACCGGGGGCGAGGAAGTCGAACAGGCTGCGGTGCTCCGCAGGCCCGACCAGCGCGCCGAGGGTGCGGACCGGCCCGTTCGATTCGAGAATGCGTCCGTCGCGATCCACGACGACGATCGCGTCGGGCACCGAATCCATCAGCAGGCGCATGTTGCGCTCCGCCGCGGCTGTGGCGGCGAGCGAATTCATCAAGGAACGGGTTTGGGCCGCGACTTCCTCCTCGAGGAGCTGCGTGTACCGCCAGTCGGCACGGAGCGAGTGCGTGAATCGCCACGCGATGACGACGACCGCCAGCGCGATCAAAATCGCGCTGCCCGCGTCTGGCTCGGGGGACAGGGCCCGTGAGACCGCGACCGCGGCGATACCCGCGAGCCCGATCGCCACGGCCGTGACCCGCGCGACGTGGCCCGAGACGGCCGGGGCTCCCGCGTCCGGTGTGGACGAATGGGTCGGCGCCAGCGCCGCGGACAGGGCGAGCAGCATCAGCCCGGCGTCCCACCCGAGGTCGACCGCTCCGCCGGGCTGGAAGGTGCCGCGCAGCGATGCCAGGGCGTACACCGCGTTCGTCACGCACAGCACCGCGAGAGCCGACAAGACCGCCACCGTCCCCGCCTGGACGCGCGTGTGGCGTACCGTCTCGACCAGGATGGCCCACAACACCGCAATGCCGCCGATCGACCAGGCGATGCTCGTGACGAGCGGTGCGAGTCGGCTGCCCGTCTCGGAGAACGGCTTGAGGAGGAATTCGTAGGCGAGGGCACCGGCGGTGAGCGTGACCAGTACCGTGTCGATCAGCACGCCGGCGTCGAAGCGACGGCGCGGCTCGGCCCCGACGAGCTTCGTCACCGCGACGAAAAAACAGACGTAAACGCTCAGGTACCCCGCGTCGGCGAGCGACGGATACGGCAGGGGCTCGCGCGCGACCAGCTCGTAGACATCCCGCACCAGCTGGCCAGCCAGGAACAGGCCGCAGCCCGCGCCCATCCACAACCAGGCGCGTCGTTGATCGGGTGACGGATGGCGACGGGCCGCCGCCACGCAGCACAGGGCGGCGTAGAATGTCGCCCAGGTCCAGGAAACGTCGGCCACCCCCGCCCGGACCGCCCGGTCGGGAGGCGAGAGGAGATACGCCAGCACGATCGCCACGAACGAGCCAACGGCGATCGACACCAGCATCCGCGTTTGCCGGTCGAGTTGTGGGGGCACGGGCGACCTCGCGCTAACCTAACGGTCGGCGCCGGCGGTTGCGAGGGTATTTTGGACGCGCGGGGTCTAGCGATCCGGGAGGACGCCCGGAGACTTGAGCGGGTCTGGCACCTTGCTCCACTGCTCGGGAGTGAGCACCTGGCGCACGCGTTCGAGGGCCCAGCGGAGATTGGGCGCTCGCTGAGCCTGCGCCTCCGAGGAGTCCGAGAAGGTGCGCTGGCGGGCGCCGAGCGAGTCGGCGATCGCTTGCAGTTGCGCGACTTGTTCGCTGGAGAGGTTGAGGGAGTCGCGGAGCAGCAGGATCGCACCAGCGGGATCAGCTGCCGTTGGTCCGGCCGGAGCCATCTCCGGGACCGGCCCGCCCTCCGTGCCGGCTTGGCGGCGGGCGGACGAGGTGCGTAACCGGTCGCGGGCTGGGCCTGGGCCGAGGGCGTAGCGCGCCTGAACGCCGACCTGGAAGGGGACTGCGACGCCGCCGTTCGCGCTTGCGGTCGCGCCGAACCGCCCGTTGACGGCGTAGAGGTACCGGTTGCTCGTGGGGTCGAACCCGCGGACGGAGAGCAGGACAGGGTCTGGCGCCGTCGCGTAGCCCCAGCCGTGCAGGCCCGCCGCACCGTGCAGCCACTCGTCGATGCCGCCGAGCAGATTCACGGTCAGGACGGACATCGTGAGGCGGCGGTCCGGCCCGAACCAAGCGGGTCGCCAGTTCAGCTGCAGGTCGAGTGACGGTTGCCAGGGCCCGGTACAAGAGTTGCGCGCGGCTATCCGCTCGAGCTGGTTCCGAAGACAGTGGCGCACGGAGGCGGGCGCTCCGTCGAGCAGCATCTGCATCCCGTGGGCGACGCCGGTATCGACCGTCGAGGCCGGCTCGAAGATGAAAGCGCGATCGTTGCGAGCGCCGTCGCCGTTGATGTCGGCGCCGACGATGGGAGTGAACGGGGCCCCGGACGTCAAGCGCCCGATAGCGCTCACCTCGAGGCCAGTGATAATGGGGTAGGTCACCGTACCGAGGAACGAATGCCGCCGTTCCAGGTCGCTCGTGGCCCACTCCAGTGTGTTGGGATCGCCTCCGGTGGTGGGCGCCGCAAAGCCACGGGCGGTCGAGCAGCATGAGTACGACGACTGGTCCCGCGCGCGCGTTAACGTGTACGACAGCCGGACGACCGCGCCGCGCTTCGTGACGGCGATGAAGCCGAGCGTGAGCTGTTGCGTGCTCGACTGGAGATCGGAACCGATCTGCAAGACCTGACCGAACTCCGGATGGATCCGCGAGGCTGTGGAGCTGAGGGCGCCGGTGGCGGGGACGATTGAGTCCGCGGGGACGTACACGGGGCGGTCGGCCTCGTCGGACAGAGTGAAGCGCGGCGTGGTCACGAGGTTCATGTCTCGGAAGCCGTACTGGTGGACGCCACGCGCGTAGCTTGCTTCCACGGATACCCAGTCGTTGCCATGGAATCGCCGCAGGTACGCAAGCGACGCGCGCCTGGCGCGGGGCGCCGCGTAGTCCGGAGCGAAGACGGTCACATTGGGGCGAGGAGTGATCGTGACCGTCGTCGCCGTATCCACGCACTGTGACGGAATCGTGGATGGGTCCTGGGCGTACTGCGACCAGTCGGGAATCGGGACGGCGGGCCCAATACAGATCAGCTGGGTCTCGGCGTCTGATAGACCAGGCGCATCCAGCACGGCGCTGTAGAGGGACGTCGGCGTGAGGCTACGGAAGTCGCCCACCCCACCCCGCAAGAAAGTCGCCGTCTGGTCCGCTCCGCCTCCGAACGCCCACGTGAAGCCGATGCGTGGCGAGAGATGGACTTCAGAGGGGACACGGTCCGTGCGCAGCGCGAAGAGCGAATCCACGGCTCGGTTGTAGGGCAGAGCGGCGCTGAATCGGGCGCTCTCGAATCGTACGCCATAGGTGAGCTGGAGGCCACGACCAACCCGCCACGTATCGCCCGCGTATACGGCGCTGTTCCATGCCGTTCCCGAGCGCTCGAGCGGTGCGATGGTTCGCATGAATAGGGCGGCGCTGTCCGCGGCGAGCGCCTGGAGCGATGGAAACACGAACGTGCCCAGCTGGTTTGGCGTCTGGTTCTCAGCGACGCGCGTGCCGTTCAGGTAAGCGCCGAGCTTGACTCGATGCGCGGTATTTCCGGGCAGCCAGGACAGCTCCTCGCTGGCTTCGACGCTGCGATTGTCTGTGCGCTGGGGCAGGCCATCGTTGCCGCCGAAAGCCAGAGTCGCCACGCCCTGACCGGTGGTCTGCAGATCGGAGGTCACCACCACGAGCGCTGCGGGAAGCGCAAGGAACGGTCGCGCGTCCCGCCGGGTCGCGGCGACGTAGCCCCGAAGCTCGTTGATGAAGCTCCCCCCGAAGTACGATGTGAGCGCGGCCATGACGCCGCCCGCACGCTCGGTGCGCGTCCCGCCGGTGGCCGGGAGCGCCAGCGTGCCCACGCGGACGGGCTCCTGGGAGTCCCAGCGACCGTCGAGGCGGAGCGTGAACGTATGGGCGTCCGCGGGTCGCCAATCGAGGCGAAGGAGGGCCAGGGTGTTGTCGCCGATCCGGTCTCCGGGGATGCCTGAGATGGTCATCGGTGCGCCGCTGGCCCTGGCGAGGGCGAGAAACCGCGCGGCTGAATCCGGGCTCACCCCTAGCCGCTCCAAGGTGGCGGCATCGGCGCTGGCGAGGGACGGGAGCGCCTGACCGCGCCAGCGCCCCTGTAGCGCGCCGAATACGAACAGCTTGTTGGGGATGATCGGCCCGCCCATCCCGCCGCTGAGCTGGTTCTGAGTAGCGCCCTGGCCGAACGGGGACGACGTGGCCTCGCCCCACGCGAGGTCGCGGTCGCGGAGCGCGTAGGTGAACGAGCCCTGGGGGACGTTCGTGCCGCTGCGCGTCGTGGAGGCGACGACGCCGCCGGAGAATTGGCCGCGCGCCACGTCGTAGCTGCTGGTCACGACGCGCGTGGAACGGACGGCGTCCTGCGGCACGCTGCCGGAGCTGAACGACGCGCCGTCGAGGGTCACGTTGTTGGCCGTGGGCCGTTGTCCCGCGACGGAGAAGGCCGTCGCCGTGGAGTCGCTGCCGGCAATGCCCAGGACCCCCGGCGCCAGGGTCGCGACCGCATTCAGATCGGACGCATCGATCGGGAGGCGGGCCAACTGCTCAGGATTGAGGCTGCGCTCGGTGGCGCCCGGCCCGGCTCGTTCGGAGCGCGCGTTCCGTTGCGCCGTGACGGTGAGCGGTTCGAGCGGGACCGAGCGAACCCCCATGTGGACGTTTACGACGAGGCGATCTTCGTCCGCTTGGCGGACGACGTCGAGTCGGGTCGCTGCCATGCCGATGAATCGCACGACGACTTGATACCGTCCCCCCCCGTCGGGGAACACGATCGTGAACCGCCCATGCGCGTCGGTCGTGCGCTGGCGCGACACTTGGGTTTCGACCGAGATCACTTCCACACTCGCGGCCGCCAGGGGTTGGCTGTCCGGTCCCGTGACGGTACCGGTGATGATATCCGTGGTGGTGCCGACCTGCGTCGCAGCCGACCGCGCCGCCGACACGACGAGCAGCGACGCCAGCAGCCAGGGAGAAGAGCGGCTGCCCAGGCGGGCGGTCATCCGCCGGCTCCCAGGGCGCGGAACGCCGGGACGGGCGCGCCGTGATGCGGGCTGAACGACGGCTGGAGGGTTCGTTCGCCGTCGGCGGCCCGCTTGGCGGCGCGCTGCAGGTAACCGGCCAGGAGCTGAGGGGCACCCGGGACGCCCTTGTATCCCGGAATGCCGTCCATGTCCACCACGTACGGCTTGCCGCCACTCTCGATGATGTCCACCCCGTACAGATCGATGCCGAATGCTTGGCCGCATCGCCTGGCGATTTCGCACAGTTCGGACGTGAGGTCGAACGGCTCCCCCCGCTTCTCCTCCTCGGTCCGACGTGGAAAGACCTTCTTGACGCCGAACAGGCGATCACCGATCACGTAGACCTTGCGGTCGTGACCTTGCGGTGCGTGGTAGCGCTGTGCGAAGAGCGGTGTATGCCGGTCGTAGGGAATCGTGGTCAATTCGGCGGGGCTGCGGACCAGGCGGACGCCGTATCCGCCTCCGCCCTGGTGAGGCTTCAGGACCAGCGGCCCGTCGTCCAACAGTGGAGCCAGCTGCTCGGCGTGCGATGCGATGTAGGTGGCTGGCGTAGGCACGCAGGCAGCATTGAGGATTTGGAAAGCGATGATCTTGTCGTGCAGGGCCACGGTCACCGGGTAGGGATTCACGATCGCCGCGCCCGCGTGATGCAGCGCTCCCGCCAGGCTGAGCGAGAGGCCGCTCATCTTCCGTACCACGTACAGGTCGTGCTCGACGCGAACGCGAGACAGATCTACGGCTCGGTCCGCGGGTAGGACGATGTCGACGTGTACGCCCGCTTGCTCGAGCGCCCGCATGACGGCCCACATGCAACTCCGACTGTGGAGCGAGGTACGCGGCAGCAGAAATCCGATGCGCAGCCGTCTCATGTCAGCGCCTCGCTCAGGAGGCTGCCGACGACCTGCACGGCGTCGAAGTAGGCAGCGGCGATGTCGCGCGCGGCGCGGCACTGACGCTCGTAGTCCCTGTTGACAGCGTCGAGCGCAGCCGCGGCCTCCTCGAGCGTCGTGAAGCGAAACAGGCCCTCGCCGTCAGGTAGGTAGGCACTGGGGCCCGTATGTTGCACGACTGCGGGTTTCCCGCTCGCCAGGTAGCAGACCGTGCGGTCGCTCACCCACGCGTTCTGGAGCTTCACGAAGAACGGCTTCGCGCAGCTCCACTCTCCTCTCGAGCTCTGGATGTAGCACCGGTAACGCTCCGGAGTACTCGCGACCTCCCGGGCATGGCGCACTCGCCAACGGTGATGCTCGAGCAACCGGCGGTCCTCGACATCGCCCTCGGCGAGGTGGAGTGCTAGCTCGAGCGGTTGTGACGTCATGTCGGGAAGCGACAGGAACTTGAGAAACGCCACCCGCTTGTTGTTGTCGTGGCAGACTTCGTGTCCATTCTCGACCACTTTCACCCATTTTCCCGACCACCAGCCGGCGACGGTAGTGAACATCTCGCAACCGGAATCGTGCACGTACGGCCAGAGCGACAGGTACACCGGGGGCCGGGTATGCACCCAGGACACGCCACAGTCCGGAAAAGCGGGGCCCGCCGTTCCGAGGGTTTCACCGATGGTGAAGTAGACGTCGTGTGCCGGGACTTGCAGCTGGGCGGAGCTGATCCAGAGCTGGGTCAGGCCGGGATCGATATCGACGAGCGCGGTACGGCGCGCGCCGCCCAGGATGCGTGGGTCGATCGCGTAGTGGAAGTTGAGCACCAAATCGGCCCGTCGCAGCACGGCTTCGGCGCGGGCAGGCGTCACATTGAGGTAGTCGATTGGCGCGCCGTCCCCCTCGCCCACCGTGTAGAGCAGGACGTGCTGGCCCAGTCCGTAACGCTCCATCCGCTTGAGGAACGTCGCGAGCGCGCGCGCATCCCGCTCGGGGCCCCTCCGCCGGCGGACCTGCTCCAGCCAGAAAACCTCGCACCCCAGCTGCCGCAGGGCTTGGGCGTACTGCATGTACGCCCAGAAATGCCCGCCCCCCTCGGGAAAATTCACCACGTCATAGGGTGACAGGACGACGGTGGTCATGTGTCCGGGAGGGCTGGCTCCAGTGCGTCGAACCAACGCTCGACTTCGGCGAGCTGCGCAAAGCCCCATGGTGCGCTCTCCTCCAAGAGAGCGACGGCCGGCCAGATGACGCGATTGGCGTAGCGCGCGTACTCCGCGGTCTCGAACAGCGCGTTCAGGTCCGGGTCGGCGGGCAATCGCCAGCCTGCGCGCGCCAGCGCCGCGCGATACAGCGAGAGGATCCAAGGCCGCTCGGTCTTTGGGAACCGATAGAGGAACGTCGAGATGTCATAACTCACCGGACCCACGGCGGCGTGATCCCAGTCGATGAGGCGTGCCACCGGGCCGCTCGGGGCGCTCGCCATCAATGTGTTCGTGGTCCAGAGGTCCCCATGCAGCAGCGTGTCCCGCCCGCCCAGCGCCTCCAGCAGGGCGGCACGCTCGGGGATCTCGTCGCGCAACCGATACAGGCGGGTGAGCAGCCGACCGCGGAGCTCACCCTCCTCCGACGACGGTTCCACCCGAGGGGGCGCGAGGGCCTCAAGGACCGCAATCGCATCTCGCACGTTCGCGACGAAGAACGGCATGCCAAGGTTGCCGCAGAAGTGGCGGCACTCGGGTAGCAGGGCGTGACCGGCGGCGCGTACATGGAGGTCCGCGATGAGCTCCACCGCCGCCGCCACCTGACCGCGGTCCGCGCTCGCGGGATCAAGCACGCCGTCACCCAGGTCTTCGTACACGTGCCAGACGCACACGCCGGTCCGTTCGGCGGCGGCGGCGAGGAGCCGCGGGCTCCGCTCCCCCAGTCCCAGCGCCGGCAGCCAGCGGCTTAGCACCAGCTCATTGCGCCGGGCCAGCCACGGGTCGTACCGCTTGAGCACGAACGAACGGGCTCGGCCGTTCTCTCCCGCCCGAAGGCGATAGACTCGGGACTTCAGGCGTTGCAGATCGATGGTGCCGTCGTCCGTGCCGCATACCGGGAGCAAGTCTTGGAGCGCCGCGCACACCTCCGGCCATCCGGGTTCAGCCGTCCCGGGAATCGCGTGTTGAGGGATTCCGGTAAGCGAGGTCACGTCAGCTCTCCCAGATCGCGCAGTGCATCGGCCAGACGCTGTTGCATGACGCGTAGCCACGAGATGGGTCGCGTCAGGAACGACGCGGCCTCGTAGGCCAGCTGTGGGCACACCCAGCGGATCGCAACAAGCTCGCGGAAGACCCGTCCCACGACCGCGAGGCGTTGCGCATCGGCGGGCCGGAACTGCGGCCAGACGGTCTGCACCACCACGGTGTAGGTCGGCAGGTCGATCCAGGCGAGGTCGGCGGCCGGCACACCCCAGCCGGCCGTCTCCCAGTCGATGACGAAGAGCGCCATCCCCCGAGGACCGGCGCGGACGTACACGTTCTTGCGCTGCAGGTCGCCGTGTACGAGGGTGATCGGCGCGCCCGCGCATACGCGCGCGACGGCGCTCCACTGGCGATCCAGGCGGTCCAGGTCGGACACCAGCGCGTCAAGCAAGGCCGCGTCTTCCGGCGTGAGCGCCGGGTTGGCCCGATTCGCCCGAATGGTGTGGAGGTCCACCCGCAAATGGTCGAGATACCTCGACGGCCCCCCATCGGGCAGCCGGCGGGCTGCCGCGACAGTAGTCGCCGCCGTGTGCATCAGCCCGACCCACTGAGCGGCGAGCTCGGCGTGCACCGGGTCGGCGGGCGGGACGCGCTGATCGCCGACGTCTTCGAGGAACAACCAAGCGCAGCCGTCGCCGTCCGGTCGGGTGCCGTAGTAGCGAGGCGCCGTGACGGGCAGCAGCGGGAGGATGGAGTCGTACATCGCTCGCTCGATCTCCGCCTTCGCCACGTGTGTCCGTTGGGCGATGATGGATTCGCCGGCCGGCCCGACTCCGACGAGACGATAGGTCGCCGATTTCTTGCCGCGACGGAGGACTTCAATGGTCTCCGGGTCGCTCGTGGCGCCAGCGAACGCGTGCCACGCCTGCGCCGCTGCGTGCCATCCGAGCTTCCCCCATAGGACGGCGCGGGAGGACGTCGACGTTAGGGTGTCTGCCATGCCAGCGTCGGGGCCGCCTCGACGAGACGTCCCCGCTCCAGGTGAATGCGCACGTCACAGGTGGCCAGGGCGCTCCGCCGGTGGGTGATCAGAAAGGCCGTGCGACCCTGCATCAGGCGATCCATGGCGTCCAGGATCGCGGCCTCGGTTCCGGCATCCACGGAGCTTGTCGGCTCATCGAGGATCAGGAGCGGCGCATCTTTCAGGAAGGCGCGCGCCAGGGCGACCCGCTGGCGCTCCCCACCCGAGAGCTGCATCCCGCGCTCGCCCACGAGAGTGCCGTAGGCGTGCGGCAGTCGGACGATGAAGTCGTGCGCCCCAGCGGCTCGCGCCGCTTCCGCGATGTCTGCGTCGCCCGCTCCGGGACGGCCGTAGGCGATGTTCTCGGCGATGCTGGTCGAGAACAGGACGGGCTCCTGGAGGACGATGGCAAATTGGTCGCGGAGGTCGGCGAGCCGGTAGTCGCGCAGGTCGACGCCGTCGAGCAGAATGGCACCCGCGCTGGGGTCGTAGAAACGAGTCAGGAGGCTGACCACCGTGGTCTTACCCGCCCCCGTGGTTCCGACGATGGCCACGCGTGCGCCGGGCGCGACCTGGAACGAGACATCCTCGAGCACCCGGTGCCCCGGACGATAGGCGAAGGAAACGCCGTGAAAGGTCACTGCGCCGGTGGCCCGCTCGATGGGACGCGCGTGCGGGCGCTCCAGGACATCGAAACGCTCGTCCAACAGCGCGAATGCCCGCTCGATGCTGGCGAGGTATGACTGGAATGTCCCCGCCTTCTGGCTGATGGTCTTGAGCGGCTGGTACAGCTGTCCGAGATACCCCATGACCAACAGCAACTGCCCCAGACTCAAGACGCCGGAGCGGACGTGACCCACGCCGATTAAGAGCACCGCGGCCATGCCGAGCGCAGTGGTGAGCCCGAGGAGGACGCCGTAGCGTCCCTGGAGGAGCGCGAGCTGCACGCGGGCCGTCATTCCCTCGACCGAGCGGCCTACGAAGCGCTTGGTCTCCTTCGTTTCTTGCCCGAAGGCCTTCACCACGCGGAGCGCACCTAGCGTTTCCTGCACGATGGCCAGCGCCGCACTCTCGTGTTTCTTCACCTGTCGAGATTGCTTGCGCAAGCGCGGACGGTAGGAGCGCGACAGCAAGAACAGCGGTGGTGAGATCGTGAGCCCTACGAGTGCCAGCTGCCAGTCGAGCCGGGCGGTGACCACGATCATCGTGCCGACGGTAACGGCTGCCGATACAGCCGGAATGACCCCGTCGACCAAGAGGGATTGGATCGCTACGCCGTCCTGCTGGATCCGATACAGGGAGTCGGCTGTGCCGCGCGCGTCGTGGTACGACAGAGACAGCCGCTGCACGTGATTGACCAGCCGGGTCCGGAAGTCGAGGACCAATCGCTCGCCGAGGTAGGTGCGCAGCAGCGTGCTCGCGAGCCCCTGCGCCTGACCGAGTGCCGCGACCAGGACGAGGAGGCCTATCGCGACAGCCAACATCGCCGCTGGCGTCCGTCCCGCCTCCGCAGGTAACAGCGTCTGGAGGAACACCGGGAGTGGGCGTGCTCCGAGCACGGAATCGACCACGATCTTGAGAGGCACTGGATTCAGGAGCGCGATCGGGCTCGCGAGCAAGCCGACCGTGAACAAGGCGAGGAAGTACCGCCCGTACGGCCGTGCTTGCTGCAACATCCGCCGGTAAAGCTTGAGGTCCTGCGTCACCGGCCGCCTGCCGTTTCGTCGTGGACTTGTCTCAAGCCGCTGGCAATGGTGGCCATCGCGGCCGCGGATTCCTCGATCGCCTTCAGCACCGGCAAGAGTGAGCAGAGGCCAAGGACGGCCGCAGCGGGCCAAGCCCGATCGTGCATCGCCGCGAGTGCCACCGCGGCGAGGCCGACCGAGAGGATCGGCCCGGGAGCCGGGATTTCCGGCCAGGAGCGCAAGCGCACGAGTTGCCGCCCGCCGCCATACTCCTCCACTGCCATCAGCATCCGGGCGGCGCCGACAAACCCGCCTCGCACCTCGAGGTCCCAGCTGTCGTGTGGCCCTCCCCGTAGCACGCAGGCCCCGGCCGCCCGCAGGGCGGCCTCGATTGAACGGAGTCGCGCGTCCGGCGCTTCCCAGCGCTCGCTCCAGATGGAGGTCGTCACAGGCCAGAGCGGTGCCGGTCGCACCGCGCCGCGGGAGCGCCATGGGGTAAGGCCCTCTTTGAGCCGCCCCCGGAGGCGGGCGAGCGGTTGCAGCAGGTGGAGGGCGGCGGTGAGCAGCCGCCGCGCGAGCCGGCCGCGCCCCGATCGCGGGTTGGGGAACCGGGCTCGGACGGCGCTCACACACGCCTGCGCGAGCGGGACTGCGACGCCGAGGACGAGCAAGGGCAGCGCCAGCCGGAGCGGGCGCCACGAGGCGCTGAGCGCCGTCATCCCGATTAGGATCGCGGTGATCAGGTGCCACTCAGGCATCTGCGGCAGTGAGCCGAGCAGGCTGGATGAGGGCTCGTAGAGCGACTGGTAGGGAGCCAGGCCCCAGATCCCGTGATAGATCCTCGCCCGGGTCCAGCGAAGGGGCTGCGTCAGGCCCTGGCCATAGATGCGGCCGGCCCACCGTACATGCCCCGGGCGGTTGTACTTCTCGGGCCACTTCCGCTCCAGCATCGCCTCCGCTCGCCCGTATCCGATTTGCTGTTTCCAATAGGCGCGGAGTGAATTGCGGCGATGGTGCCAAACCACGGCGGCGGGACTGAAACCGAGCGTCCAGCCTCGTTCCTGCAACCGCCAGCACACGTCTACGTCGTCGCCAGCGACCCGGAACCGCGGATCAAACCCCCCGATCGCGTCGAGACACGCCCTCCGGAACGCCATGTTACACCCGGGGATGTGCTCGGCCTCGCGGTCGGTGACGAGGACGTGCACCGGCCCGCCCGGCGCGCGCGCGACGCATTCCGCGATCGGGCCGTCGCCCGGCGGGGGGACGTTCGGGCCGCCGACACCGGCGTGCGCCGTACTGAGGAACGTGGCGACGAGGTACCTCAGCCAATGCCGGTCGGGGGAAGCGTCGTCGTCCAGGTAGGCGACGATCTCACCAGTGGCGGCCCCCAGGCCGGTGTTGCGGGCGCTCGAGAGACCACGGTTCTCGGTCTGGATCAACCGGCAATCGTACTCTTGGACGATGCGGGCAGTCCGATCGGTGGAGCCGTCGTCCACGACGATGACTTCGTAATCGGGGTAGTCGAGCCGTCCCAGCCCCTCGAGGCACTCGCGGATGGTGCGCGATCCGTTGTACGTGCAAACGACCACCGACGCGCGTGGCCAGGGGAACGTCGGCGCGAACGGTACTTCGGCGAAGGCCTCCGACACGGTCCGCAACGCGGGCTTGGGACTTCGGTCCCGCCGGGTCAGCCCGAAGTCCCAGTCCTCGACGTCTTCACCCGATCGGTGCCACTCGTCGGTCCAGGCATACACGAAGGCGCCGGCGCACCCCGACGCGAAGACACTGCGTACCTGCCAATCGAGCGTGCGCGCCTGTAGGTGCTCACCGTTGCGTCGACTGTCGAGCCCAATCTCGCTCATCACGATGGGGCGCTCGCCCGCGAGGGTGTGCAGGCGGGCGAGATACGCCTGCAGGCGCGACTGAGACTCGAGGTAGACGTTGAAGCAGAGGAAGTCGAGAAAGTCCAGCTGGAGGTACTCGGTGGATGGGTAATTCACATAGGTGACGAGGGCGTCGGGCGCCTCGTCCTTGGCAGCTCGGTAGAGACGCTCGAGGTATCGCTCGACGCGCCGGCGCCCGAACCAGCGCGCCACGGGCGCGGGAATCTCGTTGCCGATCGCGTAGCACAGGACCGCGGGGTGGTCGGCGCTGGCGCGCACGCCGGCGCGGACCATCGCTTCGGTGTCCGGAGCGTCCTTCCGCTTGTCGGCGAGAAACCCGATGTATCGTTCGATCGGCAAGCCAATCATGACGCGGAGGGCGTGGCGGTGAGCGGCGTCGAGGAGCCAGCCCGGCGGTACGGTATAGGTGCGCACCGCGTTAATGCCGCTCGCCCTCATCTGGGCGAAGTCCCGCTCGACGACGTCGGGTTCGGGAACCTCGCTGTGGTCGGCACGAGGGCGGAACGTTCCGTAGGTTACGCCGCGGACGTAGACCTTCTCGTCGCCCATAAAGAGGAACTTGCCCCGGGCGCTCGGCCGCCCCGCCGCGGTGGAGAGGCTGGCCGGTGACGTTGCGCTGCTCCGCTCGCTCGCCCGAGCGGGGATTCGCACGGAGGCGGGGCTGTGCCGACCCAACCGTGAAATGAGACCCAGGGGTATCTCCGGTTCCACACCGGCGCCAGACTCACCTCCGGCGTCCGGATCGAGTGAGTGAATGGTGCGACCTATCAAAAGGAGGGGAACGCCGAGCAAGCCATGTGCCGATAGAAGAGTGCCGCGACTGTGTGTCCGCCGTCACGGTCGGTTCTTCAACGTCTCGATCGCGTCGTGAGGAACTACCGGGTGAGACTCGGCACGTGGTTCGATGCGCTGTTCATTTCGCTTACATGGTCGCACACGCGCCAT
>DATLVU010000046.1:0-90959 GCA_035577025.1 Gemmatimonadales bacterium | reverse complement strand
AGGTGTGGGGAGCGAGCACCGTGACGCAGACGCCGGCGCTCCGCGTGCACATGGCCCAGCTACGGCACAAGCTCGAGAAGGATCCGGCTCAGCCCAGACACCTGCTCACCGAGCCGGGTGTCGGTTACCGGCTCCGGGTCGACTGACCCGCCGCGAGCGCGCCGCGGATCGCTTTCGCGAGCCGTGTCGCGGCCCGGCGCTCCCACCCGAAAAACAGATGAGGCTCGATGAGCTCGAGCTCCATCAGGGCGAGTCGGCCGTCGCGGGCCACGCCATCCACGCGAGCGTAGAGCGGGTCGCCCGGAACCGCCGCGAGAACGCGCTCGGCGTCCGCGATCAGCTTGCGGGAAGGCTTGCGTGCATCCGCCGATCCCCCGAACTCCCACTGCACGCGATAGTCGCCGGCCGCGGGGCGCTTGAGCACCGCGTGACTGAACCGCCCCTCGAAGAAGACCAGGGACCATTCTCCCGGATCGCGGACTTCGGGCACGAGCGGCTGAACGAGCACGTCGCCGCTGCGCAGCATCTCGTCGAGCTTCGGCTGATTCGGCGCGGCGCCGGCGAGCGTCGTGCTCCACGCTCCGAACGCGCTCGCCGATACCGCCGGCTTGACGACCGCTTCCCCCCAGCCCTCGTGCCGCAGCACCTCGGCGAGCCCGCACGGCTCTCCTCGCGCGACCCACCGCGTCGGGACGATCGATACGCCACGTGCCGCGAGGTCCCGCAGGTACGCCTTGTGGCTGTTCCACCGCAGGACGTCCGGCGGGTTCCATAGCACGCGTTGTCCATTACCTTCGACCCGCGCGATCCATTCCAGGAACTCAGGCAGCCGCCGGTGGTAGTCCCAACACGAGCGCACCAGCACGCCCTGGAAGTCGCCCCACGCCACGTCTGGAGAATCCCACACGGCGGGGACGGCCGTGACCCCCTGCTTGTCCAGGGCCGAGACGAGCAGGCGATCGTCGTCGTTCAAGCCCGGAAGGGTCGCATACGTGGCGAGGGCGATGCGCGGCACGGGAGAAAGGAAACGTCGAGGGCGCTATGTTTGAAGCCTCGTCATCCACTCAGGGAGAGACGCCATGTGCCTAGCCGGAAGACTGGTGACCACCATCGCGTTCGCCGCCCTCGCACCGGTTGTCCTCGCCGGCCAGGCCCCGGCGCCCGGCGACCTGGCGGACATGTGCAAGACTGTCGGCCAAGGACAGGTCGGCCAGTGGGCCGCTTTCGACGCGACGGGCAGCTCGGGCAGTGGAAAGCTCCGGCTCGCCCTCGTGGGCTCGGAGCGATCGGGCGATACGACGCTCTACTGGTTCGAGGTGAATGCGGTGGGTAAGGACCCGGGTCATAGCGGCGTATTACAGATGCTGGCGCCGAGCCTCGCTTCCGGCACCGCGGCGCCGCGGGCTCTGATCGTCAAGTGGGGCGGGCAACCAGCCGTGAAGGTGTCCGGTCAAATGGCCGCGATGATGGGTCAGAGCGGAGGGCAGGGCAGCTCTGCCTTCGATTGGGCCGCGCACTGCACCAGCGCGCGCGTGGTCGGTTGGGAGTCGGTCACCGTGCCCGCCGGTACATTCCGCGCGCTGCACGTCACGGGCGACGACGGAACGGACGTTTGGGCGTCGCGGGAAGTGCCGCTCGGCATGGTGAAGCTGCGCAGCGCGAAAGGCGACCTCGCGCTCAGCGCCCGCGGGTCGGATGCCAAGTCATCGATCACCGAGAAGCCGATGGAGATGCCGATGATGACAAAACCCTGACCTTGCGAGCCCTGGCCTTTGAGTGCTTATGTGTGGGACTCTAACCCACCCCTGACTGGGAGATCGAACACCGTGTCCGTTCGCTCGTTGCCATTCGCCGCAGTCACCCTGTTGCTCCTGTCGGCGCGGTCCGCGCCGGCGCAATCCGCCAAAACCGCTGCTCCCTACGACACCAGCGTCTTCGCGGCGCTCAGCTGGCGCGAGATCGGCATTTTCCGCGGCGGTCGGAGCGTCGCCGTCGCGGGCTCCGCGGCGCGACCCCAAGAGTATTGGTTCGGCACCACTGGCGGCGGGGTCTTCAAGAGCATCGACGGGGGCAACACCTGGTTGCCGGTCACCGACAAGTATTTCGGTGGCACGATCGGCGCCATCGGCGTCTCCGAGTCGAACCCGGACATCGTATACGTCGGCACCGGCGAGTTCCCGATCCGCGGCAACGTCTCGCACGGGGACGGCGTGTGGAAGACGACCGACGGTGGCAAGACCTGGACCTTCCTCGGCCTCGCCGAGACGCAGCAGATCGCGCGCGTGCGGGTCCATCCGACCAACCCGGACATCGTGTACGTCGCTGCGCAGGGGCACGTCTTCGGGCCCAATCCCGAGCGGGGCGTCTACAAGACCACAGACGGCGGGAAGACCTGGAACAAGGTCCTCTTTCGGAACGACTCGACCGGCGCCGCGGACTTGATGCTCGATCCCTCGAACCCCGAGGTGCTGTACGCCGGGCTATGGCAAGCGGTGCGGCGTCCGTGGACGCTCGTCTCGGGTGGCCCGGGGAGCGGCATGTTCAAATCGACGGACGCCGGCGAGCACTGGACCGAGTTGACCAAGAACCCGGGGTTGCCCGCGGGACTATGGGGCAACATCGGGATTACCGTTTCGCCTGCGAAACCGTCTCGCGTATGGGCGCTCATCGAGGCCGACTCGGGCGGCGTGTACCGGTCTGATGACGGTGGGGCGAATTGGAAGTACGTCAGTTCGGATCACAAGCTCCGCGAGCGGGCGTGGTACTACATGAAGGTCTTCGCCGATCCGAAGGACTCGAACGGCGTGTGGGCGGTGAACACCAACCTCTACAAGTCCACGGACGGCGGCGTCACGTTCAAGCACGTGGTCGACCCGCACGGCGACAACCACGACCTGTGGGTCGCCTCGAACGACCCCAACCGCCTCATCGAATCGAACGACGGGGGACCGAACGTCTCGTTCAACGGCGGCAAGACGTGGACGGATCAGGACGTGGCGACCGCGCAGTTCTATCACGTCGAGACCACGAACCACTTCCCTTATCGGGTGTGCGGAGCGCAGCAGGACAACTCGGGTGTATGCGGCCCGAGCCGTTGGCCCGGCGGGATCGATCGCGGGCAGTGGTACGACGTGGCGGGCGAGTCGGGCTACATCCAGGCCCGCCCGGACAACCCCGACATCACCTACGGCGGCGACAACTCGGGCTTCCTCGGCCGGGTCGATCACAAGACGAACAGTTTCCGGCTGATCAATCCCTGGCCCGATAGCCCCGACGGCCACGCCGCGTCCGAAGGGAAGTTTCGGTTCCAGTGGACCGCGCCCATCCTCATCTCGCCGCACGACCCGCACGTCCTTTATTCCGGCGCCAACGTGCTCTTCAAGTCGGTGAACGAGGGACAGAGCTGGACAGTGATCTCGCCCGACCTGACGCGGCACGATCCCAAGACCCTCGGCCCCTCGGGTGGACCGATCACGCTCGACCAGACCACGGCCGAGTACTACGGCACCATCTTCGCGCTGGCCGAATCGCCCCGCGTGAAGGGGCTGATCTGGGCGGGCTCGGACGACGGGCTGGTCCATCTGACCCGTAACGGCGGCAAGGCCTGGACGGATGTCACGCCGCCGGCGCTCGGCGACTTCACGCGCGTCTCGATCATCGAGGCCTCGCACTACGCGCCGGGCACCGCCTACATCGCCGCGAATCGGTACCAGATGGAGGACATGGCGCCGTACATCTGGAAGACCACCGACTACGGGCATACGTGGTCCAAGATCGTGAACGGGATCCCGGCCACGGAGTTCGTGCGAACGGTGCGCGAGGATCCGGTGCGGCGCGCGCTCTTGTTCGCGGGCACGGAACGGGGCGTGTGGGTGTCCTTCGACGACGGCGCGAGCTGGCAGTCGCTCCGCCGCAATCTGCCAATCGTGCCGGTGCACGACCTCGCCATCAAGGAAGGCGATCTGGTCGCGGCCACGCACGGCCGCTCCTTCTGGATCCTCGACGACATCACGCCACTCCGCCAGCTCGCCCGTGGCACGCCGCGCGAGGCGGCCCACCTCTTCAAGCCGCGCGACGCGTACCGGGTGGACTGGAGCGGGGGCTTCGGCTTCCCGCCCAACGAGGCACACCCTGTGGGGAAGAACCCGCCCTCGGGCGCGATGATCTACTACTGGCTCAAGGACAAGGATCGGAACGTCACGCTCGACATCCTCGACGCGCGCGGCCGGCTGATCCGCAGCTTTTCGAGCAAGCAGGATTCGATCACGCGTGCGGACAGCCTCAAGGTCGATGCCGTGAAGAAGACGCGCACTGACAGCTTGAAGCAGGCGGGCATCACCGATTCCACCAAGGTCGACAGCATCCTCGGCGTGCTGTTCGACACTTTGAAGGACGAGGACAAACCGTGGCCGCACCGCCCGGCCGCTCCGCCGCGGGTGGCGAACAAGGCCGGCCTGAACATGTTCGTCTGGAACATGAAGTATCCGCCCGCCCGTGATTTCTGGGGCATCAACGGCGTCGCGACCGACGGACCCCTGGCGCTTCCAGGCACCTACCGCGTGCGGCTCACCGTCGGCGGCAAGTCCTCCGTCGAAACGTTCGGACTCAAGCTCGATCCACGGTCCAAGGTCACGCCGGCGGACCTCCAGGCGCAATTCGCGTTCGAGAAGCAGCTGCGCGATACGGTGAACGCCGTCACGACGGCGATCATTCGGATCCGAAATGTGCGCGCTCAGCTGGAAGCCGACGCCACGCAGGCGCCCGCGGCGGCGGACGCGGCGAGGGCCTTGGTCGACAAGCTCAATCGCATCGAGGATGGGCTGTACCAGGTGCACAGCCAGGCCGACGAGGACGGTCTGGTCTATCCTCCCGGGCCCACTGAGCGGCTCAGTGGGCTGGTGTTCGCAGCGAGCGCGGGCGACGCGCGGCCCACCGCGCAGATGTACGATGTGTTTCGTTTGTTCGCGCCACAGATTCAGGAGCAGCTCGTGGCGTTGCAGCAGGTACTGGGTCGCGATCTCACAGGCGTGAACGCGGCGCTCAAGGCAGGGGGAGCGGCGGCGGTGGTTCCGCGGGCTGCTGAGATTCGGTTACCGTCGCCTGCGACGGGAAGGTGATAGGGGATCAGGCGTTGCCGGGTGAGGCGTAGCCGGGTGGGGCGTTGTCGAATGAGGCGTTGCTGGAGTGATGCGACGAAATGATTCGCACGGGGTGAAACGGACGACGCTCCGTAAGGCGCGCATACGAGCTTGGAAGGCATGGGAGACTTCCGACGCCTCAGAGCATGGAAAGAGGCACAGCGCCTAGCCATTCTATCTCGAGATCTGATCCGAGTGCTTCCACGCGTCGAAGTGTTCTCCATCGGCGCGCAATGGCGCCGCGCCGCGGACAGCGTCGTCCTCAACATCGCAGAGGGCGCCTCGCAATCGAGCCCTCGTCAATTTCGACGCTACCTAGAGATCGCGAAGGGGTCTCTAGACGAATTGGATGCCGTGTTTGAGCTGGTTGAAGGATTCCACTATCTCTCCCCCGGGAAGCTGAGAGAGGTTCGTCTCGCTCGGACGCACTGCATCCGCCTGGTGGCCTCACTCGCGCGGAGCATATCGCGCGACCTTTCACCCCACGCCCGGCAACGCCCCACTCGACAACGCATTACTCGATGACGCTTGACCCGGTAACGCCTCATCCGGCAACGCTTCACTCCTAGACAATCCTCTCCCGCGTCTCCGAATCGAAGAAGTGCAGTGCTTCTGGGTCGAAGGACAGCGTGACGTCCTGACCGGCGACATAGCCGGCAGCGGGCGGAAGCCGGGCGGTCACCTCGTGGCCGCCCACCCGGGCGCTGATCAGCAGCTCCTGCCCCAGCGGCTCTACCAAGTCCAGCCGCATGCGCACTCCAGCAGCGTCGCGCTCCGTCGCGCGGACGTCCTCCGGCCGGATCCCGAGGAGGATGGCCCGGCTTTCATGCGTGGCGAGCGTCCGTCGCCAGCGGGGCGGCAGCAGCAGCGAGAACGCACCGCCCGTCGCGTGAAACGCCAGCGCACCGTCCTCTGATGCCAGCGTGCCCTCCACGAGGTTCATCGCCGGGCTGCCGATGAATCCGGCGACGAACGTGTTCCGCGGCGCGCGATACACGTCCAGCGGCGTGTCGATCTGCTGAACTCTGCCGCCGTTCAAGATGACAATCCGGTCGCCCAGCGTCATCGCCTCCGCTTGGTCGTGCGTGACGTAGAGCATGGTGGCGCCGAGCTCGTGGTGGAGCCGCGCGATCTCACGGCGCATCTGCACGCGCAGTTTGGCATCCAGGTTCGAGAGCGGCTCGTCGAACAGGAACACGTCGGGCTTGCGCACCAGCGCCCGTCCCAGGGCCACGCGCTGCTGTTCGCCGCCGGACAAGTGTCGGGGTTTGCGGTCGAGCAGGCCGCCGATGCGGAGCAGCTCCGCGGCTTCGCGGACGCGCGCGTCGATGTCGCTCGCCGCCATGCCGCGCAGCTTCAGGCCGAACGCCATGTTGTCGAACACGGTCATGTGCGGGTACAGCGCGTAGTTCTGGAACACCATCGCGATGTTCCGGTCCTTCGCCGCCACATCGTTGACCACGCGGTCGCCGATGTGGACCTCGCCCGCCGAAATCGACTCGAGCCCGGCGATCATCCGGAGTGTGGTGCTTTTGCCACAGCCGGATGGGCCGACGAGCACGACGAACTCGCCGTCCCCGACGGCCAGGTCGACGCCGTCCACGGCCACGCGGGTCCGGCCGCCCTCCTGATATATTTTCCGGACGCCGACGAGCGTCACTTTGGCCATGGGCACCGACCACTCGCATGAGTGAACCGACCGGTTTCCCCGCAGGCTTTCTGTGGGGGACCGCCACGTCCGCCTACCAAATCGAAGGCTCGCCGCTCGCGGACGGGGCGGGGCCGAGCATCTGGCACCGTTTCGCGCACACGCCGGGCCGCACGCACAATGGCGACACCGGTGACGTGGCCTGCGATCACTACCGGCGCTACACGGACGACGTGGCGCTGATGCGGCAGCTCGGGCTGAACGCCTACCGGTTCAGCATCTCCTGGAGCCGGATTCTGCCCGCTGGAAAGGGAGCGGTCAACCCGCGAGGCCTGGCGTTCTACGATCGACTGGTCGATGCCCTGCTCGAGCGGGGGATCCGACCCACGGTCACGCTGTACCACTGGGACCTGCCGCAGGCGCTGGACGACGTCGGGGGCTGGCTCAATCCTGACATCGCCCACTGGTTCGCCGACTACGCGCGGGTGGCGTTTCGCGCGCTGGGCGACCGCGTCCCGCTCTGGGCGACCTTGAACGAACCCTGGGTCGTGGCGGATGGGGGGTACCTGCATGGCGCCCTCGCCCCGGGGCACCGCAGTCTGACGGAAGCACCGCGCGTGAGTCACAATCTGCTCCGGGCCCATGGCAAGGCGGTTCAGGCCTATCGCGCGGAGGGGAATCACCAGATCGGCCTGGTCGTGAATCTCGAGCCCAAGCATCCGGCCTCGAGCTCGTCTCAGGATGTCGCCGCCACGCGAAGGGCCGACGCGTACATGAACCGCCAGTATCTCGAGCCGGTGCTCAAGGGCGCGTACCCGGTCGAGCTCGCCGAGATCTTCGGTGACGCATGGCCCGTCTTCCCCGAGTCGGACCTCCGGCTCATTCATCAACCCATCGATTTCCTGGGCATCAACTATTACACACGCGGCGTCACGCGCCACGACGATACAGCGCTCCCCACGCGGGCCGGGACGGCGCGACAGCCGGACAGCGTGTACACCGAGACCGGGTGGGAGGTATACGCGCCGGGCCTCGCGGAGACGCTGCTGTGGGTTCGGGAGCTGGCCGGCGATCTGCCCTTGTACGTCACCGAAAACGGCGCGGCGTTCCCCGATCCGCCGCACTCCAAGAACGGAGCCATGGACGATCCCCTCCGCGTCGAGTACTACCGCAGTCACTTGCGCGGCGCGCGGGATGCCATCGGCCGGGGCGTGAATCTCCGCGGCTACTTCGCGTGGTCCCTGCTCGACAACTACGAGTGGAGCCTCGGCTACTCGAAGCGGTTCGGGATCGTGCACGTGGACTTCGAGACGCAACGGCGGACACCGAAGGCCAGCGCGCGCTTCTACGCCGAGGTCGCGCGGACGAACGGGGCAGCGCTGTAATTATCCCTTGGCGCTGCCGGCCATGATGCCCTCGACGTAGTGTCGTTGGAGCAACATGAACAGCACGACCACAGGTAGCACCGTGAGCACTGAGCCAGCCATCATGAGCTCGGTGTCCTGCGCGTGCTCACCCACCAGGTTGGCGAGCGCCACGGGAAGCGTATACCGGGCGTCGTTCGAGAGAACCACGAGGGGCCAGAGAAAATCGTTCCAGGTCGAGAGGAACGTGAAGATCGCGAGCGTCGCGAGCACCGGGCGCATCGTCGGCAACACCACCGACCAGTAGACGCGGAACTCGCTGGCGCCGTCGAGCCGCGCGGCGTCCAGCAGATCGTCCGGGATCGACAGCGCGTACTGACGAATGAGAAAGATCCCAAAGATCGTCGCCATCGCCGGCACGATCGCACCGACGTAGGTGTTCACGAGTCCCATGGCCCGGAGCAGGAGGAACAGGGGCAGCATCGTCACCTGCGCCGGCACCACGAGGCCGGCGAGCAAGATGCGGTACACCGGGCCGCGTCCCCGAAACTGCAGTTTGGCGAGCGCGTATCCGGCCATCGAGTTGAACAGCAGGGAGCAAAGCGTGGCCGACACGGCGACCAACGTACTGTTGAAGATGTAACGGCCGAGTGAGAGGCGCGTGAACAGCTCGGCGTAATGCTCGAACGTGATGTGGCTCGGGAAAAAGCGCGGCGGATAGCTGTTCGCTTGTCCGGTCGGCATGAGTGAGGCCGAGACCATCCAGACCATGGGCACGAGTGTCGCCACCGCGCCCGCGAGGAGTGCCAAGTGCAGCAGGACCTCTTGGATGCGACGCCCGCCCCGCCCCGCAATCATGACTCCTCCCGCTGGATTCTCAACTGAACGAGCGTGAACACGAGGATGACGGCGAACAGGACGAACGCGATCGCCGCCGCCGAGCCGAGGCGCCACCAGCGGAATCCCTCTTCGTACATGTACAGCACCATGCTCAGCGTGCTCTTCAAGGGCCCGCCCTGCGTCATCACGTACGGCTCGGGAAAGAGCTGGAAGTAGCCGATGGCGGTGATGATCCCGACGAACAGGAACGTGGGCGCGAGCTGGGGCAGGGTGATGTGGCGGAAGCGGGCCCACCAGCCGGCGCCGTCGAGCTCTGCCGCCTCGTACAGCTGCGCCGGGATGCGCTGCAGCCCGGCGACGAAGATGAGCATGTTGTAGCCGAAGTTGCGCCACACGGCGAGCAGAATGATCGCCGGCATCGCCCAGCGCGCGTCCCCGAGCCAGTCGATCGGCCCGATCCCGACCGTGCCGAGCACGGCGTTCAACAGCCCGTAGCGCGGGTGGTACAGATACTTCCAGACGATCGCGATCGCGACGATCGTCGTGACGTACGGCGCGAAGTACGCGGTGCGGAAGAACCCCTTGAATCGCGTGAGCTTCGCGTTGACGAGTAGCGCGGCGCCGAGCGCGGCCACCACGGACAGCGGCGCGCCGACGAGCACGAAGTAGAACGTATTCTTGAGCGCGGTCCAGAAGAGCGGTGCGTTGACCAGGTCGCGATAATTGCGCAGGCCGACGAGCTGCGCGTTCCGCGGATCGGCTACGGCATAGATGTCGAAGTTCGTGAGCGAGAGGACCAGCGACGCGACGACCGGCAGGAAGAAGAACACGCCGATCAACGTCAGGGCGGGCGCGAGGAACAGCCAGCCGGCCCGCGCGGTGCGCGCGTCGTTCATGGTGTGGGCACTCGTGACAGCAGCCAGCGGCGCCGCGCGAGAATCTGGTCGACTTCGCGATCCAGACGGGCCAGCGCCGTGTCGGTCGACACGCCGCCACGCACCGCCTGCTCGGCGTAATCGAATACGCGCGTGGCGATCAACTCCCACTCGGGCACCTGCGGCAGCGGCACCACGCGCTGCAGCTGTTCCCAGAAGGCATGCGCCGCGGGATCGCCGGCGAGTGCGGAGTCACGCCAGGCTTCAGTCCTGGCGGGCAGGTCCCCCGTGAGCCGGTAGAACCGCAACTGTTGCTCCGGGCGGGCCAGGTATTCCGCGAGCTGCCACGCCTCGGCGTGGTGGCGGGAGCGCCGGAATAACACCACGCTCGACCCGCCCGCCATGGAGACTCCTGACGCGGAGCCCTCGGGCCCAGGGAGCGGGGCGGTGCCCCATTTATCCTGCATCTCGCGCGGCAGACGGCGCCGGAACTCGCCGATGTTCCACGGCCCCGTGATCCACATCGCGAACGTGCCGCGCTCGAATTCCTGATAGATGTTGCCGACGTCGTTGATACCGAGCACCGGCGCGACGCCGCTCCGGTACCAGTCGAGATAGAAGTCGAACGCCCGTCGGAACGGCGGTTCGCCGAACGCGCCATATCGGCCATCGTCCTTCAACAGGGGCGAACCCGCCTGCAGACCCAGGATGACCGGGACGTTCCACTCATTGAAGGGCGCGAAGATCGCGTAACGACCGGACCCTCCGCGCGACTTCAGGGCGCGCATCGCGTCGCGCCACTGGACCCACGTGGTGGGTGGCTGCGGGTAGCCCGCCTGCGCCAGCAGGTCCTTTCGATAGAAGAGCACACGCGTGTCCACGTACCACGGGATGCCGTACAGGCGGCCGGTCACGAGATTGGTGCGCCAGATCCCCGGGAAGAAGCTCGACTCGCTTACGTCCGGAGAGGAGGAGTCGAGCGAGTCGAGGGGCAGGAGCGCGTTGAGCGTGACGAATTCGGGGATCCAGGTATTGCCGAGCTGCGCCAGGTCGGGCGTCGCGTTCCCGACGTAGGCGGTCAGGAGTTTCTCGTGCGCGGCGGTCCACGGGATCTGCTGGACACGCACGTGGACGCCGGGATGCTCGCGCTCGAACTCCGGCATGAGGGTCTGGAGGACTTCGCCCTCGCGCCCGAAGGCCCAGAACTCGATATCGGTGTCTTTACCGGCGGCGGAGGCGGGGTGGCAGCCCCAGAGAATGCACAAGAGGGGCGTCATTCGAGAGTATTCCCGGGCTAAAGCCCGGGCTCGGCGCGATGTTGCCCTTAAAGGCACACCACGGCCGAGCCCGCCCTTCAGGGCGGGGAAAATCTCTAGAATCTGACCCCGAATGTGAGCGGCAAGAGCCACGTCGGCTGGCTCGGCGCGCCGAGGATCCGGTTGTACACGCCCTCGACAAACAGTCGCGAATGGTTGTGCACGTTGATCGTGAACCCCGCTCCCGCTGCGAGGCCAGCTCGCACCGCGCCTTCGGCGCTCGGGTGCTGGTAGAAGTAATAGGCGCCTGCGCCACCTATCACATACATCCGGACCGGATACCTCGGGGGGTCTAGCGTGAGAAGCCCGCTCACCCTGAGTGCCGTGAGCCCCATCGCGTTCGACTCACCACCGCTTGCGGCGGGATGAGCACACAAGCCGCCCTGGGGGCACATCGGCGCAACGATGACGAATGGCTGCTGAACGACGAATCGATTGATCAAGCCATCCATCCGCATGGCGAATCGGTCACCAAACTGGCGGCCCACGGAAAGCTGCAGCGCCAAGCCGTGCGTGTAGTGGTCATCCGCGAATTGAAAGTTGGCTAGATCCGGCCCCGCGTAATTCAGACCACCGGCGACTCCATAGAACGTCTGCGCCGCGATGGCAGGCTGCACACCGACCAGTAGGATGACACAAGACAAGAGAGTCTTCATGGCGATCTCCTTCGAGTCCATCTCCAGCCTAACCCGCGCGCACGCAGTCCTCAAGAAGGTTCCAATGAGACCGGTGTCGCGTGGTCGCCGCAGTCACGGACACTTCCCCGTGAGCCACCCCCCCGTGAACCCCGCTCGACACAGCCCGCGCACGATGTACGGATTGCTCCGCATCGCGTTCCACACGAGCCCCGTGCGATAGTTCTCGATCATCGCGATGATCGGTCCCTGATCGATCCCCAGGTAGTCGACGTCGAACCAGCCAGCCGCGCTCGATTGCGTGAACGTCGGGTTGAAGGCGTCGCGGAAGCCGTACGTCGAGAACAGCGCGTTGCCGTACGTCTGGCGCATCGCGTACAACGCCGGGATCGCAATCTCCGGCGCGAACGGGATGGAGCCGCCCGCGGCGGTGGGGGCGATGGTGCCGTCGTCCTGTATCTCGGTAAACGACGCTCCACGCGCCCAGTAGCTGTGGAACTGCCGCATGGTCCCGCCGATAGTGACGGTCATGTCGCCGGGTCCATCGGAGGCGGAGAGGCCCCAGATGCGGTCGTTGTACCCAGTCCACGCGCCCGGGTTGGTCGTGGCGTAGCTCCGCTGCGCGTACGTGGCCCGGCGCGAGTTCACGAAGTAGTCGATCCCGTGCGCGCGCATGTAGGGGTCCTGAATGCCATTGAAGTCGACCCACACGTGCGAGTACTGGTGTCCGAACAAGGGCGCGAAGCCGAGATGCGTCTGGCCGTAGAACGTGCCCCACTGGTACTGCGAGGTCCATTGGGACCACGCCGAGGTGTCGACGGGGTGGGTCGGCGAGCCGAGGGCGAGGACGTAGAGGATCATCGCCTCGTTGTAGCCGCGCCAGTCGTAGGCGAGAAAGCCAGACTCCGGATGCCACCCCAGGGACACGACGGGCGGGCGTGGCGAGAACCACTGCCAGTCCACACGGCGGTAGATCGAGTCGGCGAGCCCGCGGATCGTCGCCTCGGTCGAGTCGGCGGGGTCAGCGAAGTACGATTGGCAGAACAGCACGCCGCCGAGTAGGAGGGCGGTATCGATCGTCGAGAGCTCGACCTGCTGGTAGCGGGCCCCCGAATTCATATCGAGGAAGTGATAGAAAAAGCCGTGGTAGCCGGTCGCGGCGGTGGTCGAGTCCTGACGCGCGGTCCAGAAGAAGCGAAGTGTGGTGACTACGCGTTGCCGAGCCTGGTCGCGCGTGATGTACCCGCGCTCGACGCCAATCGGGTACGCGGTGAGCCCGAACCCCACGGCCGCGATACTCGAGAAGGACGGAGTTGGAGAGCGATCCGGGACGAGGCCGTTCGTCGTGTTGGTCAGTTCCCAGAAGTAGTGGAAGGTGCGCGCCTCGAGCGTGTCGAGGAACGCCGCTGCTTGCGCGGAGTCGGGAGGCGGGGGACCCTCCGCGTGGTTCGTGGAGCAGGCGGCGAGGAGGCAGAAGGCAAGATACAGCGAGAGCCTGGCCGGCGGAGCGATGAGCCTCGAGGCACTGCTAGGTGTCATGTGGGGAGAATATCGTGACTTCCCGGTGCAGGCCACCGGTGAACTGCACCGGTGGCCTGCGGTGGGGGGTGATCAGAACGTGTATGTGAATCCGAGCTGCGTGCGGCGTGGATCGCTTAGCAGGCACGTCGACTGGCCGTAGGTCGGAGAGTGGAACCCGACGTCGTAGCAGCCGAAGTTCTGGTAGTTGAACACATTGAACATGTCTACCGTCACGCCGAGCGTGGTGCCGGAGATATCCGGGAAATCCTTACGAAGCCGGAGATCGATACGCCGGTACGCCCACGCGCCCGGAATGACGCCGCTGTAGCGCGTGGGGGTGAACCCACCGTTGATGTAGGTGGCCGGCCCGCAGAAGCGGGCGGGGCAACCGACATCCAGAATCGCGCCGCTTCCCAGCGTGAGCAGACCGCTGAACTGAATCCCGAGCAGGTACGGCATGTCCGTGATCCAGTAACCCACAATGCGTTGCCGCTCGTCGTTCCCGCCATTATCAGAATGTTTGGGTATCGCGGTTGCCCTGGGGAATCCGCCCGGGAACGACGATGTGATGTCGCCCAAGTTGTCGACACCCGCAACCGAGCGCTTGGCGTATGTGTACGTGATCCCAGCGCCCCATCCGAAGTTCTCGCTCGAACGGCGGTACGGGCGGTCGAACTGAAGCGACGCCGCGTCGTACCACGTCTTTCCGTCGTTCGTCGAGTAGATGATGTTGGCGAAACCGTGTGCACCGATATTGAAGTTGGTGCAGCACCGACCTACGCTATCCACGCCAATATTCGCCCAGTTATACGTGAAGAGATTGGTCCCCCGCTGGCCCTGATAGGTGACCGAGGCCGCCCACTGACCCAGCATCCGGCGCACGCCGAGGTTCCACTGTGTGGTCTTGGGCGGCTTCATCTTGTTGTCGAGCAAGAAGGCTTCCGGCAAACCAGAGGTATGCACCAGCGCGTTCAACGTCGCCGTATCGGTAGTGAGGTATGCTGGGTTCCACGCTACTTGCCCGGGCTTCGGCGCGGAATCAGGGTCGGCAAAACGGATCGTGTACGTTGGATGCGTGAGCTTCTGAATCTCGTCAACTGAGAAATCAAAGATCGAGCGATCGTAGTAGATGCCGAAACCACCGAACACCGTCGTCTTGTTTTCAGGGTCCAAGGCATACGAGAACCCGAGGCGTGGCTGGAATGCGCCGTGGAACGGCGTCCGGTTGTTCCCGGTGCTGATATACCGGCTTAGGTCCAGGTGTGGCGCCGGCATCGAGTCCACATAGCGAGTGAGCGTGTCGACGACTTCTTTCGGCGTCACGTAGTTAGTGTTGATCATATTGGTTTCGAAATCCCATCGGATGCCCAGGTTGAACGTCAGCCGTGGCGTCGGGCTCCAGTCGTCCTGAATGTACGCGCCGACTCGCGTGTTGTTCGTGGTGACGAAGCCGATGCCGGTGCCATACGAGAGGAGAAAGGGATTCCGGAAGTCAAACTTTAGCGCGGTCGTATCCGTGGTCCAGCCATAATTGTTGGGATCTACATACTGGGCATATTCGAACTTTGGCGTTTCGTTGTTGCGTTTGTTGATGTCGTAAGTGTCGAAGTCGACGCTCACGCCGCCCTTGAACACATGCTGTGCGCCGCCCTGGAACCCCGAGTAGGTAATATCGTCACGGACGCCAAAGCCTTTTTGGACGAAGTCCTGCGTACTTAGGTTGCTTCCGATCTGTGCATCTTGCCCCGGGTAGTGGAAGACTTGAGCGACCAGACCGGGTGTATTCGGAGCCGGGTTCCGCTGGAACCGTGAGTAGTCCAATTTCACTTCATTGAGCCAGGGGCCGGAGAACCGATTGTACTTGAGCTGCCCGATCGTCACGTTCTGACGGAAGTTGACAGCCTCCTGGAAAGCGCACATCGAGCAGTTCACATTTCCGAAGTCTCTTACGTCCGTTTCGTGCCGGTCGCTCACGCTCAGCTCGAGTGACGATTTCTCGTTGACGTTGTAATTCAACTTGCCGAACACCAGGCTCTCACGAAACGGCGACGTGAAGTTCCCGTTGTATTGCGTAAGGTTGAACGGGGTAAGATTGGGATTGTTCGGCGGTGTGAACGTGATAAGGTTATCACGATTCTGGTAATTCCCCTCATACGCTCCGAAAAAGAACAGCTTGTCCTTCTGGAGCGGGCCGCCGGCGCTCAAGCTGATGAGCGAGCGCGTGTAGTCAGGCTTCTTAAAGGTATTGGGACTCGCATTCTTGGCTGCGATCTGGAAGGTATCGAGCGCCACCAAGTCTTTGTTCTGATACCCAAAGGTCGCGTCCCCCGTCCACTTGTTCCCGCCGGACTTGGTGGTCGCGGTGATGATCGCACTGGCGGCATCCTGATACTCTGCCTTGAAGTTCTGGCTAATGACGCGGTACTCTTGGATTGCATTTCGCGGGAAGGGATTCCCACGGCTCGCGTCTTGACCGCTCACGCCGCCCGCCGTCAGATCGTTCTTGAGACTCGTACCGTCTACGAAGACGTTAGTCTGATTGGGACTCGAGCCTCCGCCTTGGAAGGTCCTGAACCCTACCCCGTTGACACGATCCTCTGACGCCGTGACACCAGGTGCTAGCGCGGCGAGGTCGAGGAAGTTGCGACTCACGGTTGGCAGCTGGGTGATCTGCTGCTGGGTCACGTTGGTCGCCACCTCGGACGTGCGCGTTTCTACGCCGTTGGCAACCGCGACGGTGACCGCTTCCAACTGTATTGCGGTAGCCCCCAGCTTGAAATCGAGGGGATACACGCCGCCCACAAGGACACGCGCCCGAATCTTCTGAGGCGCCATGCCGATCTGACGAGCCGTCACGTCATACTCTCCAGGCACTAGACCAAGCAGGGCGTAATACCCCTTGCCTTGGGTGGTGACCTCGCGTTGCGTGCCGGAGAGCACGCTGACCGCGACGACCCGAGCTCCCTCGAGCGCGTTGCCGGCCGAGTCCGTGACGTAGCCCCGGATGCTGCCGGTGCTGTTCTGCGCCACCAGTGCCGCCGGAAGCCCGGCCAACGCGACCACCGATGCCACCACCAGGCCCAGTCGGCACAAAAAGGATCCCATTCTCATGATGTTCCCTCCTGACGACGAGGTGAAGAAGCGGCCGGCTGGCCTCGCCCGCCGCAGGATTCCCGGATGACCAACGTCACCGGCAACGTCTCCCGCCGGTTGTGATGCTTGCGCCCGTTCCCCACAGCATCGAGCAGCCGGCGCGCCGCCCGCTCGCCCAACGCACTGATGTCCACACGGACCGTCGACAGGGGAGGGTGCATGTAGCGCGCCATCGGAATGTCGTCGAACCCGGCGACCGCCATCTCGCCGGGCACCGGCACCCCCGCCTCCGCGAGCGCCGAGAGCGCGCCGATCGCCATCGCGTCGTTGCCCGCGAAAATCGCCGTTGGGCGCGGTTGATATCGCAGCAGCTTGCGGCACGCATCGAAGCCCGACGCCTGATTGAAGTCGCCCGCGACTTCCCACTGGCGCGCCGGACGGATCTTCGCGCTCTGCATCGCGGCGCGATACCCGCGCCAGCGCTCGACCGCGTCGAAGTTGCGCGACGGCCCGGTGATCATCGCGATGCGCCGATGTCCCTGGGCCAGGAGATGCCGCACCATCTCGTAGGCCCCCTGCCGGTTCGCGACGACGATCGAATCGAAGGCCTTGCCGGACGCGTTGCAGTTGAGCAGCACGACGGGGAACCCTTCGGGCAGGTCGCGGACCGGGACATGCGCACCGGGGGCCGGGGACATGAGGATCAACCCGTCCACCCGCCCCCGCATCGCCTGCAGCGCCGCCTCGATCATCCCCCGGTCGTTGTGCGAGCTCGCGACCAGCAGGTGGTACCCCTGGCGCTGCGTGGTCTGGTCGATGCCGCGGATCAGCTCGGCGTAGAACTCACCGTATAGATCGGGAAGCAGCACGCCGATGCTCGATGTGTGGCGCGTGGAGAGGCTGCGGGCGGCGGCGTGCGGGGTGTAGCCGAGCCGGCGAGCCACGGTGCGGACGCGGCGGCGCGTCGGCTCCGTGACCAAACTGCTCTCGTTTTGGACCCGCGAGACGGTGGCGACGGAGACTCGCGCCGCGCGTGCCACGTCCCGGATCGTGACCATGCCCCCGCCACCTCCGGCCGGTGCCATGGAGGATGTAATCGGTTACATGCCGGCGCCGGTGTCAAGACCGGGTGGAACGGCGGGCCGCGGGCCCGGGGTGGACGAGGAACCATGGTCGTGCTAGTGTCCCCGATGCTGACGCCGTTCTGACCGTCACTCGAGGATTCCCCGCGCCCGTGCTTCGTTCTCGATGGTGGCTGACCTCCGCCGCGCTCGCGCTCCTGGGCTGCGGCGGTCCGTTTCCACAATCGACCCTCGCCCCCCGATCCGACTTCGCTCGCGCCACCGATGTTCTGTTTCGCGACATCTTCTGGTGGGCCGCCGCGGTGTTCGTGGTCGTCGAGCTGCTGCTGATCATCGCGCTCGTGCGCTTCCGCCATCGGGAAGGGCGGGCCGCCCCCAGGCCCGCCCACGGCCATACCATCCTCGAGATCGCCTGGACCCTGGCGCCGGCGGTGATCCTCGTCTTCGTCGCCGTGCCCACGGTCCGCACTATCTTCACGACAGCGGGCGAGGACATCCCACCGAATGCCCTCAAGGTCGAAGTCGTCGGGCACCAGTGGTGGTGGGAGTACAAGTATCCCGACCTCGGGATCGCGACGGCCAACGAGATGCACGTGCCGGTCGGGAAGCCCGTGCAGGTGGCCATCACCTCGGCCGACGTGATCCATTCCTTCTGGGCGCCCGTCTTGGGCGGCAAGCGCGACGCGATCCCGGGCCACGTGAATTACATCGCGTTCAGCGCGGACTCCGTGGGCGATTACTCCGGCCAATGCGCCGAATTCTGCGGAGCCTCCCACGGCAACATGCGTTTGCGCGTGCTGGTGGATCGCGACTCGGCGTTCCAGGCGTGGGTGGACGAGCAGAAGGGCGGACCCGCCACTCCTCCGAAGGCGAGTCTCGCGGAACAGGGGAAGGCGGTGTTCTCCCGCTCGGCGTGCATCGGCTGCCACACGATCCAGGGCGTCTCGCCGGGGATCATCGGCCCGAATCTCACCCACGTGGGGAGCCGGATAACCGTCGCGGCCGGTCTATTCCCGAATGATTCGGCGCACCTCGCGAGCTGGATCGCTGACGCGCCATCGCTCAAGCCCGGCGTCCTCATGACGCGCATGAAGCCTCCACTCACGGACGCGGACATTGCGGCGGTCGTGGCATATCTCCAGAGTCTGAAATGAGCCAACGTGCCGCCCCCGCCGCCCCCGCCGCCCTTGCCGCCCAGATGACTCACGGGCCCACGGGTCTCAAGGCCTGGCTCACCACCACCGATCACAAGCGGATCGGGCTGCTCTACTTCTGGACGGCGTTCGGGTTCTTCCTGATCGGCGGGATCGAGGCGCTCATGATCCGGGCGCAGCTCGCTCAGCCGAACGGCCACCTCGTGAGCGCCGAGACGTACAACCAGCTGTTCACGATGCACGGCACGACGATGGTGTTCCTGGCCCTGATGCCGCTCTCGGCCGCGTTTTTCAATTACATCATCCCGCTGCAGATCGGCGCGCGCGACGTGGCTTTCCCGCGGCTCAACGCCTTCAGCTACTGGGTGTTCCTCTCGGGCGGCCTGTTCCTGAATGCGAGCTGGCTCACGGGCCCCCTGTTCCACGCCGGCATGCTCAACGTGGCGCCCGACGGAGGCTGGTTCGGCTACGCGAATCTCACCGAGCGACAGTTCTCGCCCGGGCCGAACATCGATTTCTGGCTCCTGGGCCTGCAGATCCTCGGCATCGCGTCGCTCGCCGCCGGCTTCAACTTCATCGTGACGATCCTCAACCTGCGGGCGCCGGGGATGAAGATGATGCGGCTCCCCACGTTCACCTGGATGACCCTGGTCACGCAGTTCCTCATTATCACCGCGTTCCCGGTGATCACGGTCGCGCTCGTGTTCGTAATGTTCGACCGCTTCTTCGGGACGCATTTCTATGTGCACCAGGCGGGAGCCACGCCCCTGTTGTGGCAACATTTGTTCTGGCTGTTCGGCCACCCGGAGGTCTACATCCTCATTCTGCCGGCTATGGGGATCGTCTCCGAGGTGCTTCCCACGTTCTCCGCAAGCCGCTGTTCGGCTACCCGGTGGTGGTGTACTCGGGCATCCTCATCGGGTTCATGGGCTGGGGCGTGTGGAGCCACCACATGTTCGCCGTGGGCCTGGGGCCGATCGCCGACTCGGTGTTCGCCGCGACCACCATGCTCATCGCGGTGCCGACCGGTGTGAAGATCTTCAACTGGATCGCGACACTCTGGGGGGGCGACATCCACGGCACCACCGCGCTCCATTTCGCGGTCGGGTTCATCGCGATGTTCATCATCGGCGGCCTCTCGGGCGTGTCGCACGCGTCGCCCCCCGCCGACCTCCAGCAGACCGACACGTATTACGTGGTGGCGCACATCCACTACGTGCTGTTCGGGGGCACGATCATGGGCCTCTTCGCCGGGATGTATTACTGGTGGCCCAAGATGACCGGTCGGCTGTTGAGCGAGCCGCTCGGCAAGCTGCACTTCTGGCTGCAATTCGTGGGGATGAACCTCGCGTTTTTCCCGATGCACTTGATCGGGCTGCTCGGCATGCCGCGCCGGATTTACACCTATGGCCCCGAGCTCGGTGTGAGCGATCTGAATCTCGTGTCGACGGTGGGCGCGTTCCTGATCGGCCTCTCGATTCTGGTGTTCGTGTTCAACATGTGGCGAACCAGTCGGCACGGGCAGCGTGCGTCAAACGATCCGTGGCGTGGCGCGACGCTCGAATGGAGCATCGCGTCGCCGCCGCCGGTCTACAACTTCTCGGTGATCCCGACGGTGACAGGGCGGTTGCCGCGCTGGCACACCGAGCGGCACCCTGCCATTCAGGATCCGCCCGCCGTGCCTCCCGCGCCGATCCATGTGCCCGGGGGCTCGTGGTGGCCGATGGTCGCCGCGCTCGGCCTGCCGATCATGGCCCTTTCGGCCCTCACGCACACGCTGTGGATCGTCTTCGTCGGGGTGGCCGTGCTCCTGTTCGGTATTTACCGGTGGGCGTTCGAGCCCTTTGAGGTTTGAGCCATGACGCACTCCGCGGTGGCGCACCACACGAGCATGGGGCTCGACAGCCGGAAGATGGCGTTCTGGACGTTCATCGGGTCCGAGTGCCTGTTGTTCGGCACGCTCATCTCGACGTACCTGATCTACAAGGGGAAGAGCGTCGTGGGGCCGTACCCGCACGAGATTCTCAACATCCCCTTCACGTCGGTGAGCACCTTCGACCTCCTGTTGTCGAGCCTGGTGATGGTGCTCGCGCTCGCCGCAGTGCAGCGCGGCGACATGAAGTGGGCGAAGATCTGGCTGCTCTCGACGGCGCTGCTCGGACTGGTCTTCCTCGGCGGGCAGGTGATCGAGTTCACGGAGTTCGTCCACAAGGGACTGACGCTCCAGACGAACCTGTTCGGCTGCACCTTCTTCGTGCTCACCGGCACGCACGGCGCGCACGTGGCCGTGGGCGTCCTGTGGCTGCTCACGCTGTGGGTTCGCGCCGTGCAGGGAAAGCTCGGTCCGGCGAACGCCATGACCGTCGAGATTACGGGGCTGTACTGGCACTTCGTGGACGTGGTGTGGATCGTGATCTTCACCGTCGTGTACCTGATCCAATGACCGCGCGGGACGAGAGGGGGAATGTGATGGGGCAGGGAACGGAGACCGGGCAACACGCGCACCCGACGGCCGACGTGTATGTCAGAGTGTTCTTCGTCCTGGGCATTCTCACCTTGCTCGAGGTCGGCGTGTTCTACGTCCCGGCATTTCACCCGGTGTTGGTGCCGGTGCTGCTCGTGCTTTCGGCGGCCAAGTTCACGCTAGTCGTAATGTTTTACATGCACTTGAAGGCCGACAGCAGGTTCTTCACGTTCCTGTTCGGCGCTCCGCTCATGCTCGCGGTCGCCGTCATGATCGCGCTGATGTTCATCTTCTACGGGACCCTGACGCTCAGAGGTGCCGCGGGGGCCGGATGATCGCTTCCTCCCCGGGCGCCGACGCGTGGCGGCACTGGGACCTGCATCCGAGCGTGGTGATCGGGCTCGCCCTGCTGGGCGGGCTCTACGTTTTCTGGGGGGGACTCACCGCGCCGCGACGCAAGGTCGCCTCGTTCGCGGCGGCGTTGGTCGTGCTTGGCCTCGCGCTTAACGGCCCGCTTCACAATCTGTCCGACACGTACCTCTTCAGCGCGCACATGGTGCAGCACCTCGTACTCACGCTCGCGTTTCCGCCACTCCTGCTGTACGGCACCCCAGCGTGGGTCGTCCGGCCCTTGCTTCGGCCGCCCTGGCTGGTCGGGTTCGCGCGTTGGGCCACCCGTCCGCTCGTCGCGGGGATCCTGTTTTCCGCGCCGATCACGTTGTGGCACTTCCCCCGGTTCTACCAGGCGGCGCTCGAGCATCATCCGCTCCACATCGCGCAGCATCTGGTGTTCATGGCGACGGCGGTGATCATGTGGTGGCCCATTTTGGCACCGGTGCCCGAGCTGCCGCGCGCGAGCTACCCAACGCAACTCGTCTATCTCTTTCTGCTCGGCCTGCCGATGTCGCTCGCGGGGGCGATGATCACCCTCGCGCAGAGCGTGCTGTATCCGTTCTATGCGACGGCGCCCCGAGTCTGGGGCCTCTCGCGGCTCGCGGACCAGCAGCTCGGTGGGCTGATGATGTGGGTGGTGGGAACGATGTACCTGTGGGTCGCCGGGGGCGTGGTGTGGTTTCGGTGGGCTGCCCGCGAGGAGAGCGGTGAGGTGGAGAGGGCGGTGCCGCGGGAGGCGTACGGCGAAGAATAAGGGCGGCACGGCCGCCCTTATTCTCCTTCGTCTGTCTCGCCCAAGGGATGCATCTTCAACGTCTCCGCAATCTTCGGATGCTCCCGCCACAAGTAGTATCCCATGCCATACGCCGCAATCGCGTTGCCGATGGCCACGTTCCACCAGGCGAGCGAGCCCAGGAGCGGCTGTGCGAGAATGGCGACGGTGACGTAGAACCCGAATTCGAAGATCGCGAAGAACACCACGACGAGATACAGGGTCGGCGGGGCCACCTCCACCTCCGCGGCGAGGACCGCGGCAATGGTGCCGACGATAATGAAGGCACT
Source organism: Gemmatimonadales bacterium (assembly GCA_035577025.1). Taxonomy (GTDB): domain Bacteria; phylum Gemmatimonadota; class Gemmatimonadetes; order Gemmatimonadales; family GWC2-71-9; genus AG41. The sequence goes on along the minus strand of DATLVU010000046.1, from coordinate 68,374 downwards.
GACGTGGATCATGGTGTAGCCGATGATGCGCGAGTATTCGATCACCACGTGGCTCGGATCGTGCACCCCCCAGAACACGGCGGAGCCCAGCATGGCGGGCGTGAAGAACGGACGTCCGGCGAGCGTGTCGATGATCAGGAACCAGAGCGCCACGGCCGTCGCACCGACCAACCCGGCGATGAACCCTTCGCGGAGGATCCGCGTCAGCTGCATGAGCTCCAATATAGGATCGCTCCAAAGCGGTGCCAGTACTGACCCCGGGCGCGAGCCCGGGGTGACGGGAAGGTCGGTGATCCCCGGGCTTGCGCCCGGGGTTAGTTGAGACGATCTCGTATAGGCCCCTCACCCGCGATGCTCCATGACCCTTGCCCGTCGTATCGTCTTTCCCTTGTGCCTGCTGATCGGCGCTCTCCTCACCATTGTGTCCGGGACGCTGCATCCCGATCTCGCGGGCGACGGCGCCGCACAGCTCACGACCATCGCGCAGTCCGAGATGTGGCGCGCGATTCACTGGGGCTTTCTGTTCAGCTTTCCGCTGGCGCTCACGGGCCTCGTGGGCCTGGCGCGCGCGCACGCCGGGGGAGCGGGGGAGAGCCCGGTGCGAGCCGGACTGATCGTCGGGACGTTTGCCTACGCCGCGTGGATGGTGATCGTCGCCTTCATGGCGGGGGCCGGCTGGGCGCTCGCGCGAAGCTTCGCGATCGCCGATCCCGGCATGACAGCGACGCGAGCGGTCTTCGCGTTCGACATGCTGCACCCCTTCGCGCTCGCGGCTCAGCGTATCGCGGGTTTCGCCCTCGGTGTCGCGACGTGTCTGTTCGGCTGGGGCGTGCTCGACGGGAAGGTGCTACCGCGCTGGCTGGGGACCGCCGGTGTGGCGGCGGGCGGCATCGCGATGGGGCTCGCGCTCATCTTCCGGGAAGACACGAAGGCCGACCAGGCGGCCTTCGTGCTTCCCGTGTTCTGGCAGGTGTTGGTATCGGGCGCGATGCTGCGCGGCGCGATGACGCGCGGGTAGGGGACATGGCATGCCATGCCCCTACTATTTCGCCCGCAATCTCACGATCCGCGACGCCCAGCCGTCGGTGGTGTCGGGAGCACGTGCGAGCACCTGCAGCGTCACGACGTCACCGGACTTCACCTTCCGCAGCACTTCACGGAAGGCGGTGCGCGTGGGGGTACGCGTGCCGTTCACCGCGACGATGATGTCGGGACCGCCGGGATCGTCGCTCGACTGCAGCCGCTGGAACGCGGGGCCTTCCGGCGAGACGTCGGTGACCACGAGGCCGCCGCCGCGATCGATCACCGGCCGTAGCCGTGCGTCGCGTGCGTCGTCCTGGGTGAGCGGATCGACCGAGATGCCGAGCATCTCTTCCTTGGTCGACGCGTCGGACTTGGACTTCGATGACGCCGTCGTCACTTCGCTATCGCTGTCACCCGGCGCCCGTGCCAGCCGGACCGTCACGGTCTTCTTTTCGCCCCCTTGGCGGAGGAAGGTGACCTCGACCGGCTCACCGGGCCTCTTGAAGCCCACTCGCTGCTGCAGCTGTGGCGTGTTTTCGACCGGTTCTCCATCCAGGGCGATGATGACGTCGCCCGGCTGGATGCCCGCCTTCTTCGCGGGCGAGTCGTCGTTGGTGTAGCTGTTCACCACCACCCCGCTGATCTGCTTGAGGCCGACCGCATCCGCGTCCTCCTGATTGGCGTCGCGGATGGAGATACCCATCACGGCCCGCTCGACGTGCCCGGTCTTCACCAGCTGGTCCATCACGGTCCGCGCGAGGTTGATCGGAATGGCGAAGCCGTACCCGGCGTAGTAGCCGGTCTCGCTCGCGATGGCGGAGTTGATGCCGACGACCTGGCCGCGAATGTTGACCAAGGGCCCCCCCGAGTTCCCGGGGTTGATGGCGGCGTCCGTCTGAATGAAGTCCTGAATCGAATAGCGCGTCTGCTGCAGCCCCGCGAGCAGGCGGCCCTTGGCGCTGATGATCCCCGCGGTTACGGTGAACGCGAAGGCCTCGCCGAGTGGGTTGCCTACCGCGAGGGCCCACTCGCCGACGCGGGTCGAATCGGAGTTCCCGAACGCGAGCGTCGGCAGGCCGCGGGCATCGATCTTGATCACCGCGACATCGGTGTTCGGATCGGTGCCTACCACCTTGGCCGTGAACTCGCGCTTGTCGTACAGCCGCACGGTCACCTTATCGGCGCCCGCGACCACGTGATTGTTGGTGAGGATGTACCCGTCGGGCGAGACGATGAAGCCCGACCCCGAGCCCTGCTCGACCTGCGGGCGCCTCCGGAGGTTCGGGAAGAAATCCTCGAACCCGGGCGGCAACCGCCGGTTGTCGCCCCGGTCCACGTGTTGTGACCGAATGAACACGACCGCCGGCCTCGTGTGATCCGCCACGCCGACGAACGCGTCGCTCAGATCACTCACCGACTTGACCACCGGCAGGGCCAATTGCGGTCCGGCGGCAGGGGCCGGCAGCACGGTGCTCGTCTCGACCGCGCCGCCTCTCTTGGGCAGGCCCAGGGTGGAAGCGAACGCCAACCCGAACACGAAGGCGATCGCGACCAAGGTGCCGAACTTCAACCAATCACGGGTGCGTACCGACATACGTCTCCATCCCATGCGTTAAAGGGTGTCACTTCTTCTTGTCGTCATCTACAATTTCGTAGTCCGCGTCAACCACATTGTCCTGTTTCTGTCCGGCCCCCCCCCGCCCCCCCGGCTGCCCCTTCGGGCTGGCCCGGTCCCCCCCCCGCTGCACCGGCTCCGGCGTCCGTCGGGCCGGCGCCGCGCTGGGTCGCATAGAGCGACGAGCCGGCGGCGGAGTAGGCCTGCTGCAGCTCCTCCAGCGCCTTGGAGATCTCGTCGGCGTTACCGGAGCGCAGAGCCTGCTTAGCGCCCTCCACGCCCTTGTCGAGACGGGTCTTGAGTGAGGCGTCCAGCTTATCCGCCCACTCTTTCGAGTTCTTCTCCACCTCATACACCAGGCTGTCGAGCCGGTTGCGACGCTCGATGTCCTCGCGCCGCTTCTTGTCCTCCGCCGCATGGGCTTCGGCGTCCTTCACCATCTTGTCGATGTCCCTGTCGCCCAGCCCCGACGAGGCCTCGATGCGGATCTTCTGCTCCTTGCCCGTGGCCTTGTCCTTGGCGGACACGTGGAGGATGCCGTTGGCGTCGATGTCGAACGTCACCTCGACCTGCGGCACGCCCCGTGGAGCCGGCGGAATGCCGGTCAGCTGGAACTTGCCGATGGTGCGGTTGTCGTTCGCCATCTGGCGCTCGCCTTGGAGCACGTGGATCTCCACCGTCGTCTGGTTGTCCTCGGCGGTGGAGAAGATCTCGGACTTCTTGGTCGGGATCGTCGTGTTCCGTTGAATGAGCACCGTCGTCACGCCGCCCAGCGTCTCGATGCCGAGCGAGAGGGGCGTCACGTCGAGGAGCAGCACGTCCTTCACTTCGCCGGCCAGCACGCCGCCCTGAATGGCCGCGCCGATTGCCACCACCTCGTCCGGGTTCACGCCCTTGTGGGGCTCCTTATTGAAGAACGACTTGACGACGTCCTGCACCTTGGGCATGCGCGTCTGGCCACCGACGAGGATCACCTCGTCGATCTTGGTTGGGCTCAACCCCGCGTCCTTGAGCGCCTGCTCCATGGGGGGCGTGGTCCGCTTCACCAGATCGTCCACGAGCTGCTCGAGCTTGGCGCGCGTGAGCGTCAAGTTCAGGTGCTTCGGCCCCGACTGGTCCGCCGTGATGAACGGCAGGTTGATCTCCGTCTGCATCACGGTCGAAAGCTCCATCTTGGCCTTCTCGGCGGCTTCCTTCAGCCGCTGGAGCGCCATCGGATCCTTGGAGAGGTCGATGCCCTGGTCACGCTTGAACTCCGCGACCAGCCACTCCATGATGCGAGCATCGAAGTCGTCACCGCCCAGGTGGGTGTCGCCGTTGGTGGACTTCACCTCGAACACGCCCTCGGCGAGCTCGAGCACGGAGATGTCGTACGTGCCGCCGCCCAGGTCGTAGACCGAGACCTTCTCTTCCTTCTTCTTGTCGAGTCCGTAGGCGAGCGCCGAAGCCGTGGGCTCGTTGATGATGCGCACCACGTCGAGGCCGGCGATCTTGCCGGCGTCCTTGGTGGCCTGGCGCTGCGAGTCGTTGAAGTACGCGGGAACGGTAATCACGGCCTTCTCGACCTTGTGGCCGAGGTAGTCCTCCGCGGTCTGCTTCATCTTCTGGAGGATCATCGCCGAGATCTCCGGCGGCGTGTAGACCTTCCCCGAGATCTCGACGCACGCGAGCCCGTTCGGGCCCGACACCACTTTGTACGGGACGCGCTTGATCTCTTCCTTGACTTCATCCATGCGCCGGCCCATGAACCGTTTGATCGAGAAGATGGTGTTCTGGGGATTGGTGACCGCCTGACGCTTGGCCACCTGGCCGACGAGCCGCTCGCCGTCTTTGGTGAACGCGACCACCGACGGGGTGACGCGACCACCTTCGGCGTTCGGGATCACGACCGGGTCTCCACCCTCCATGACGGCGACCACCGAGTTGGTAGTGCCGAGGTCGATCCCGATGATTTTCTCAGCCATGACGACTCCTATCCTGGGGTTGATGCGCGATTCTGACTACCGGTCGCACAGGCAATCCCCGTGCCCTTAGAAGATGCCATATTGACAGGTTGTCGAGGGGAGTCGAGGATGGTGGAGGTTGCTGGAGGTGTACCGCTTGTAACCTCCACCATCTTCCACCAACCTCCACCATCCTCCACCAACCTTATCTTTAGCGTCCCGTGTTTCCCTATAAAGACGAGAACCCCACCGAGCTCACGCCGCTCAGTACCGTCGGTCTCATCGCGATAAACGTCCTGGCCTGGCTGTTCGTTCAGGGTGCCGGGGCCACCGACCAGGCGCTGGCACAGTCGGTCTGCCACTACGGGCTGATCCCGGGCGAGGTGTTGCGAACCGTGGCGCCGGGCACGGCCGTCCCGGTCGGTCCCAATATGCAATGCGTCATCGACGCGGCGCCGCATTGGTGGACCCTCGTCACGTCGATGTTCATGCACGGCGGCTGGTTTCACCTCATCACCAACATGTGGTTCTTCTGGGTCTTCGGGAACAACATCGAGGACTCGATGGGGCATGGGCGCTTCGTGGTGTTCTATCTCCTGTGCGGTCTCGCCGCCGCGGCGACGCAGATGCTGGTGTCGCCGAAATCGGCGGTTCCGATGGTGGGAGCATCGGGCGCGATCAGCGGCGTGATGGGTGCCTACGTCCTTTTGTATCCGCGCGTCCGCGTGCACACGTTGGTGTTCCTGGGGTTCTTCGTCACGACCATCGCATTGCCCGCGTACGTGATGCTGGGCTACTGGTTCCTGCTCCAGCTGCTGGGCGGGACGGCGTCCGCACTCAGCCAGGTGGAGGGCGGCGTGGCGTTTTGGGCGCACGTGGGCGGCTTTGTCGCGGGGATGATTCTGATCAAGCTGTTCGCGGACCCGGAGTTCCTGGAGCGGCGCCGCGCCGGCATGCTCATCGTTCCGCGCGGCGCTTGATCGTCACGCGGCGGTTGAGGCGCGGTCGCGAGATGGCGAGCCGCGCCCGGGTGCCGGCCCAGCGCGCCACGTCACCCGCCAGCGCCTCCAGGGCCCCGTCTCGCCATTCGGCGAGATCCCGCGCAAACACGGCTTCCTGACGCCGGGCGGCGAGTCCGGCGATCGCCAGCACCCCCGCTGGGGACGGGCGCGGTCCGTCGGCTCGGTGAGTGGACGGCCCGCCGCGGAGCAGCAGGGCGTGCTTTCGACGCACGCGTTCGGCCGCGGCCTCCGCCGCGGCCTCGCCGAACTCCCGCAGCAGGATCTGCAGGTCGTGCAGCTCGCCGAGCGCCGTCTGTAGTCGCTTCAAACGCTCGACCAGGCTTCGCGCGCTGGCGTCCCCTTCGCCCACCGGCTCCAGCAGATACCGCATACGCTTGACCGCGACGCGGGCGCCATGCACGGCGTCCGTGTCGCTCGCCGACCGCGCGATCGCGAATTCCTGCCGCAACGCAGAGCTCTCGGCCCGGAGCTCCCGCGCCAGGGCCGGCGCGAACGGGCTCACGCGCCTGGCGGGCTCGGCTAATGCGCCATTGAACCGGCGGCGCAGCCGGCGCTCGAGGCCGCGAAACGCGTGTGGCACGGAACGCCGGATCTCGTCGTAGGCACGGTCCCGCCGGTCCTCGAGCCGGGTCCGAAACCATGCGATGCCGGGCCCGCGTCGGCCACCCACTTCGTGCAGCCAGGCGAGCTGCACCTCGGCGTCGCGCCCGGCGGTCGTGAGACGGGCGAGGTCACGGACGCGGCGCTCGAGCTTCTTCGGAATGGCGTTGTCCAGCTCGTCACTGAAGGCGCGGACGAGCGTACGGAGCCGACGCACGGCGACGCGGAAATCGTGCAGCGCTTCGGGGTCGCCGCGATCGTCGAGCCGGGCGCACGCCGCGCGGGCTTCATCGAGGCGCGCGAGGGCGATCCGGGCGACCGCGGCCGGCGCGGGCTGGCCGAGTAACCCCGATACGCGATCAGTCATCGCCGGTGGCGAGACGCCGCAGGTGCTTGGGTCCCATGAGCCAATCGAGCGTGGCCGCGCCCCGGGCCACTCGTCCGGGGAGGTCGAGCAGACAGGCTGCGCCCTTCCGGAGCTCGAGAAACGGGTTGTCGGTGCCGCTTACCAGGGCGCAGATCATGCAAGAGAGATCGGGCTCGTGCCCCACGACGGCGATGATTCCTTGAGTAGGCTGACTCTGGAGCCACGCGATAACCCGGTCCACGCTGCTGCCTGGCGCGAGCTCCGGGACCCGCTCGACGCGCAACTCGTCATAAGCATGCGAGATAATTGCCGCGGTGTCGAGCGCGCGACGAAACGGGCTCGAGGCCAGGAGATTCACCTCGGGGACGAGCTGGCGCAGACCCAGGGCGCCGCGCTCCATCTTACGGCGCCCCTCGGCGGTGAGCGGTCGTGCGGCATCCTCCTTATGCGTGCGCGCGAACGCCTCGCGATCTTCGGCGACGGCGTGGCGGACGACGAGGAGACGCATGACGGGGGGGGGGCTATGCCGAACGGCGCTCGGGCACGTCGGAGGGCCGGGGCCGGCGCACGACCGGGACGAACGGGGGACGGGGCTCAGTCGTCTCCCGCGCGGCCTCGCGCGCCAGCTCCTGGAGGGCGAGCTGGGACCGCACGACCGGCTCTCCGTCGGCGCGGGGTGGACGCCGGTAGGTGCCGTCAGGCAGAAGCTCCCGGGTCTTCACGTTGTCTCCCATGATCCGGGGCAGGATCTCCCCGACGATGCGGGACCGGAGCGCGGGATCTTCGACTGGGAACACGGTCTCGATGCGGCGCCAGAAGTTCCGCGGCATCCAGTCGGCGCTGGCCAGCAGCACGCGGGGCTTCCCCCCGTTCTCGAAGTAGAACACCCGGCTGTGCTCGAGGAACTTGTCCACGATGCTCGTGACCCGGATATGGTCGGAGAGCCCCGGGACTCCGGGACGCAGGCAGCAGATGCCGCGGATGATCAGGTCGATGGGAACGCCCGCTTGAGACGCGCCGTACAGCGCATCGATCACCGTCGGCTCGACGAGCGCGTTCATCTTCACGATGATCCGCGCCAGTTTACCCGCTTGCGCGTTGCGGCGCTCCCCCTCGATGAGCTCCACGAGCTGCTCGCGGAGCCCCAGCGGCGCGACGAGCAGCTTGCGCCACTGATATCCCTCGGCGTACCCCGTGAGGAGGTTGAAGAGCGCACTCGCGTCCTCACCGAAGTCCGGATCGGCGGTGAACAACCCAAGGTCGGTGTACGTCCGCGCTGTGGCGCCGTTGTAATTGCCGGTCGAGAGGTGCACGTAGCGGCGGATGCCCTCGGCCTCGCGCCGCACGACGAGCGCGGCCTTGCAGTGGGTCTTTAGGCCGACGATCCCGTACACGACGTGGACCCCGGCCTGCTCGAGGGTCCGCGCCCACGTGATGTTGTTCCGCTCGTCCATCCGGGCTTTCAGCTCGACCAGGGCCGTGACCTGCTTGCCGTTCTGCGCCGCCCGGGCGAGCGACGAGATGATCGGGCTCGGGGCGCTCGTCCGGTACAGCGTCTGCTTGATCGCGAGCACCTGCGGATCGTCCGCCGCCCTCGCGATGAAGTCGACGACACAGCCGAATGATTCGTACGGGTGGTGCACGAGCACGTCCTGCGCGCGGATCACGTCGAAGATGTCGCGCCCCTGCGCGAACGGCGGGCTGACGCGCGGGACGAACGGTTCGTCCCGGAGGGCGGCGAACCCCTCGAGCCGGTGCAGGGCCATCAGCGCCGCCAGATCGACGGGGCCATCGACGCGATACACGTCGCGCGCCTCGAGGTCATGCGCCCGAGTGAGCATTTCGATGAACGTCTCGCCGGCGTCGGCGGAGATCTCGAGCCGCACCGGATCGCTCCGCATGCGCTGGCCTAGGCTCGCCTCGATCGTGGCAAGCAGGTCCTCGGCGTCCTCTTCTTCGATCGTGAGATCGGTGTTCCGCGTCACCCGGAAAAACGTGTGGTTCACCACCCGAAGGCCACCGAACAGCTCGCGCAGGTGTTGGGTGATGAGGTCCTCGAGGAGCAGGAAGCGCACGCGGCCGTCCTCGCGCGACACGATCACCACCCGATCGAGGACCCCCGGCACCTGCACGACCGCGAAGTGGCGGCGCGCCTGCCCGCCGGAGCGGCGTTCGACCACGAGGGCAACGTTGAGGCTCTTGTTGTGCACGTGGGGGAAGGGATGGCCCGGGTCGATCGCCAGCGGCGTGAGGACCGGCAGGATGCTGGCACGGAACTGCTGCTGTGCCTGCCGCCGCTCGGAATCCGTCAAGTCCTCGTAGCGCACGCGCTCGATGCCGCCCGCCGCCAGTCCGGGGAACACGGACTCGCGCACGATCCCGTACTGCGTGGCGACGAGCTCCTGCGCGCGACGCGAGATCGCGGCCAGCTGATCGGCGGGCGCCATGCCATCCGCGCCGTAATCTTGGGGCGCCACGCCGGCGTACACCTGCTGCTGCAGACCCGCCACCCGGATCTCGAAGAACTCGTCCAGGTTGGAGCTGAAAATCGCCAGGAACTTGAGCCGCTCGAGCAACGGATTCGTCGCGTCCCCTGCCTCTTCGAGTACGCGCGCGTTGAACTCGAGCCACGAGAGCTCGCGGTTCAGGTACGACTCGGGCGGATGGGCGGGCGGGGCGCGGTCGGGCATGGTCTTACTTGCGCGCCGAGACGAGGGACAATTCCGCTTGGAACGCGCGCTCGAGTAACCCGGCTTTGCGTTTCGCGTCCTCGAGGTCGATCGCCGGATCGCTAGTCGCCGTCACGCGTATACGCACCCAGCCATCGCCGACTCGGCAACGCAATCCGGTGACAAGCTGGCCGTGGGTGCGATCGAGGCCGTCGGCGACCCGGAGAATGCCCGCGAGTCGGCGCACGAGCCGGCGCTCTCCCTTGTCGAGCCGCGACAGGTTGGGATGTGCCTTCTTGGGGAACGCGCGGCGGTGATAGCGGGCCACGTTCGCGATCAGCTCGACCTCGCGGGCGGAAAAGCCGCGCAGGTCGCCGTTCATAATCAAGTGATACGCATGCTTGTGGTGCTGCTCGTGATGGATCAGGTACCCGATATCGTGGAGCAGCGCGGCGGCCGTAAGGATGTCCTGCCCGGCGGGCGGAAGGGCGTAGGCGTCACGCAGCGCGTCGAACAGGAGGACCGCGACCTTTGCGACGTGCTCGCAGTGCCGCTCGTTCGAGCGGCACGCGCGAGCGAAGCGTCGCACGCCCTCCATCCGGTCCGCCGCGGCCGTCCGAGGTTTCGTCCCACCGGTCAGGTCGTCGATCATGCCGAGCAAGACGCCGTCGCGCACGCCGCGATCGTTGACGAGCACCCGCTGGGTGTCGAAACGTCGCGCCAGGCGCGACACCACCGCCGCGCCGGCCACGATGATGTCGGCCCGCTGGGGATTCAGGCCCGGAATCCGCCGCCGTCCCTCGAGCGGCGTCTCGCGGAGCCGGTCGACGAGCCGCTTCAGGTCGGCGCTGCTCAGGGTGTAGTCGCGCGCACCCGTCACGTGCCCGTCCCGCTCGGCCTGAGCCATCTCGGCGAGGTTCGTGAACGTGCCCCCGCTGCCGATCATGACCTCGGCGACGAACGCCGGCTTCCCGATTCCCTCCTCGATGGCGGCGTCGATGGCGCGGCGCAACGCGCGCCAGTGCTTGGGCCGGAGCGGGTCCGACTTCACGTGCTGCTCGGTGAGTCGGACGGCGCCCAGGGGCAGGGAAAACATCTGTTCGACGACGCCGCCGGCCGCGAGGATCACCTCCGCGCTTCCGCCTCCGATGTCCACAATCGCGGCCAACCGGCCGTTGAGCTCGTAGTGGCGCGCCACGCTGCGGAACGCCAGGCGCGCCTCCTCGTCGCCCGACACGACCTCCACGCGCACGCGCGTCCGTCGCCAGGCCTCGCGGATGAATTCCTGACCGTTCGTCGCCTCCCGGACGGCACTCGTCGCGATGGCACGCAGGTCCATCACCCCGTAGCCGTCCGCAATGGCCTTCATGCGGCCGAGGGCCGCGAGCGACTGGTCGAACGGCGCTTCCGCGATGCGACCGGCGGTGTACAGCCCGCGGCCGAGGCGGCTCATCTCACGATCTTCGTCGAGCACACGGTAGGAGCCGTCGGGCTGGACTTCGGCGATGACGAGCCGGATCGAATTGGTGCCGATGTCCACGGCGGCGAGGCGCGGCGCCGTGGACATGGTGACACGCGTCCCGGGCCGGCGCGCCGGATGCGGGCGACGACGGGCGCGCTGGGCGGCCGTGGGCGATGCGACGGTGGGCGAAGTGGGAGGCGCGGTGGCCACGGGGTGTCAGCGCTACGGAGCGCGCTCCTCCGCATGGTGCTTGATGGTCTTGCCTTCGACGACGAACACGACGTCCTCGGCGATGTTGGTGGCCAGGTCCGCCACCCGCTCGAGGTTGCGACTCACCAGGAAGAGATCCATCGCGGCGCCGATGATGTGCGGATCCTCCATCATGTGCGTCAACAGGATGCGGAAGACCGAGTGATGTAACGCATCGACGGAATCGTCGCGGCGGCAGATCTCGCGGCCCAGCTTGGCGTCGCCCCGCACGAAGGCATCGAGCGCCCCCGACAGCATGGCGCGCGCCTGCCGCGCCATCTCGAGCAGCTCGGGCTCGGGCGCGATCAGCCGGGCGGAGAGCAGCCGCTCGGCCGACTGCGCGATGTTCACCGCGTGATCGCCCACGCGCTCAAGATCGTTCGCGATCTTGGTCGCCGCCACGAGGAGGCGCAAGTCCCTCGCCATAGGCTGTTGCGTGGCGAGGAGATCGATTACGGTCTCCTCGATTTCGAGCTCCAGGGCGTCGATCGCCCGATCGCCCGTGATGACCTGCTCGGCGAGCGTCCGGTCACGCTTGAGGAGCCCATCGAGGGCCCGGCCCAGGGCGTCCTGGGCCTCGCCGGACATGGTCAGGAGCTTGGCCTTGAGCTCCGACAGCTCGTCGTGGAAGTGGCGGTGCGCGAGTGTGGCGTTCATCCGAACCGTCCCGTGATATAGGCCTCGGTGCGCTCGTCCGAGGGCCTGGTAAAGATCTGCTTCGTGTCGCCGAACTCGATCAGGCGACCGAGATAGAAGAAGCCGGTGAAGTCCGAGACGCGCGACGCCTGCTGCATGTTGTGCGTCACGATCACGATGGAGTAGTTCTGCTTGAGCTCGACCATCAGCTCTTCGATCCGCTGCGTGGCAGCGGGGTCGAGCGCCGAACACGGCTCGTCCATCAGCAGCACCTCGGGCTCGTTCGCGAGCGCCCGCGCGATGCAGAGGCGCTGCTGTTGACCGCCCGAGAGGCTCGTCCCCGCCGCGCGCAACCGGTCCTTCACTTCATCCCACAGCGCGGCCCGCCGCAGCGCGCGCTCCACGCGGTCCGGCATCTCCCGCTCCGCGGCCAGACCGTTCAGGCGAGGTCCGTAGGCCACGTTATCGAAGATCGTCTTGGGGAACGGATTCGGCTGCTGGAATACCATGCCCACCTCGCGCCGCAACGCCACCGGGTCCGTGCCGCTCGAAAAGACCGAGACGCCCTCGAGCAGGATATCGCCCGTATGGCGAGTGTTTGGAATCAGCTCGTTCAGACGGTTGATCGAGCGGAGGAACGTACTCTTGCCGCACCCCGACGGACCGATCAGCGCCGTGACCGCGCGCCGTGGAATGGTGAACGTCAGGTCGAAGAGCGCCTGCGTCGCGCCGTACCAGAAATTGTACGCCCGCACGTCGATGACGGGGGTGGCGGTCACCGACCCCGGGCGCCAGCCCGGGGACCCCGGACTCGCGTCCGGGGTCAGTATGGCCCGACTATCCGGCAGTCCGACCATGGTCATCCAAACCTCCCGGTAATGTACGCCTCGGTCCGCTCCTGGGTCGGAGTGGTGAACAGCATCTCGGTGCGGCCGACCTCGACGAGGTCACCGACATAGAAGAAAGCGGTGTAGTCCGACACGCGCGCGGCCTGCTGCAGGTTGTGCGTGACGATCACGATCGTGTAATTGGTCTTCAGCTCGTGACACAGCTCCTCGATCCGCTGCGTGCCCGCGGGATCGAGGGACGCGGTCGGCTCGTCGAGCAGTAACACCTCGGGCTCCGGGGCGAGCGCGCGCGCGATACAGAGTCGCTGTTGCTGGCCACCGGAGAGCGCGAGGGCGCTCCGCCGGAGGCGATCCTTCACCTCGTCCCACAACGCGGCCCGCCGCAGGGCGCGCTCCACGGCCGCGTCGACATCCGCGCGGGACCGGTGACCGTTGACCCGGAGACCCGCCGCCACGTTGTCGTAGATGGACATCGTGGGGAAGGGGGTCGGCCGCTGGAAGACCATCCCCACGCGGCGCCGCAGCTGCACGGGGTCGACCGCGTCGGCGTAGATGTCGTCGCCGTCGAGGAGCACCGTGCCCGTCACCCACCCGCCCTCGGAGAGCTCGTGCATCCGATTCAGACAGCGGAGAAAGGTGCTCTTGCCGCATCCTGATGGGCCGATCACAGCCGTGACGGTGTGTGCGGGCAAGATGATGGACACGTCTTTCACCACGGCGCGGCGACCGTACAGCGCCGTGAGCCGCACCGCCTCGAGCTGCAACCGCGCGTCAGCGGGCGGCGCCATGACGCTGCCGGATGGCCCAGCGGGCCGCGACGGAGAGCAGCAGCACGAGACCCATCAGGACGATCGCCGCCGCCCACGCCAGGCGGTGCCACTCGTCGAACGGTCCGGTCGCGTACTGATAGATTTGCAGGGACAGCGCCTGCATCGGCTCGAGAACGTGGGTCGAGAAATTCAGATTGCCGAGCGCCGTGAAGAGCAGGGGCGCCGTCTCTCCCGCGATGCGCGCGATCCCCACGAGCGACCCGGTGACGATCCCGGCGAGCGCCGTGCGCGCGACGATCCGCAGCGACGTGCGCCAGCGCGGGTACCCGAGGGCGAGCGCGGCCTCACGCAGGGAGTGCGGCACGAGCCGCACCATTTCCTCCGTGGTGCGCGCCAGCATCGGGACCATGAGAATCGCGAGCGCCACCGCTCCGGCGAGCGCGGAGAAATGACCCATCGGCTTCACGAGCCACGTCCACGCGAAGATGCCGACGACGATCGACGGCGTTCCGTTCAGCACGTCTGCCACGAAGCGCACGGTCCAGCCAAGGCGTCCGGACCCGAATTCCGCGAGGTACAGCCCCGCGCCGATGCCGATCGGGAGGCCGATGAGGCACGCGAGTCCCACGATGATGCTCGTGCCGACGATGGCGTTCGCCACGCCGCCGCCGCTCTCGCCTGCCGGAACGGGATTCTTGGTGAAGAAATTCCAGTCGAGCGAGGAGGCGCCCTTCACGACGAGGTTCCCGAGGATCAGGATCAGGGACAGGACGGCGAGGAACGAGAGCACGCCCACCAGTCCCGTCATCACGCCGTTCACCACCCGGCGGCGGACCCGTCGCGGGTTCACAGGGCGCGGCTCCCTACCGCGGTCCCGCGCGCCACCTGCCAGATCAACAGGCGCGCGAGCGCGTTGACGACCACGGTGATGACGAACAGCAGCAGGCCCACCTCGAACAACGCCGAGAGGTAGAGATTGGTCGTCGCCTCGCTGAACTCGTTGGCGATCGCGGCGGCCATCGTGTAGGCGGGCTGCAACACCGACAGCCCGATGTCGTGCCGGTTCCCGATCAGCATCGTCACGGCCATGGTCTCGCCGAGCGCGCGCCCGAGACCGAGAATGATGGCGCCGATGAGCCCCGCGCGGCCGTAGGGGACAACGGCGGTCCACACCGCCTCCCACCGCGTGGCCCCCATGCCGAGGGCCGCCTCGCGCTGGCTCGCCGGCACGGCGAGGAGCACCTCGCGCGAGACGGCGGCGATGTAGGGCACGATCATGATCGCGAGGATCACGCCGCCCGCGAGCAGCGAATTCCCGTAGAAGACCCCGTCGAAGAACGGCGTCCACCCGAGCACGGCCCGCAATGACGGGACGACGGTCGAGCGCAGGAACGGAATCAGCACGAAGATGCCCCACAGCCCGTACACCACGCTGGGGATCGCCGCCAGCAGCTCGACCAAGAACGCGATCGGCTGCCGCACCCACTTGGGCGCGAATTCCGTGAGGAAGATCGACACGCCCAACGCGAGCGGCACGGCGATCACGAGGGCGATGAGCGACGAGGCGAGCGTGCCGAAGATCATGGGCGCCGCACCGAACACGCCCGCGACGGGGTCCCAGACCGATGACCAGAGAAAGTGGGGACCGAACCGCCGGATTGCGGGCCAGGCGCTCACCAGGAGCTCGCCCACGAGGGCGAGGAGCAGCAGCGGGAGGGTGACCGCCAGGACGGTCAGCACGCCCTGGTAGACGCGGTCGCCGACGTTGACGCCGCGCAGCAAGCGCCAGCGTGGCTCTTGGGCGGCGGTGGCGACGGGCTCGATGGGGAGGGCGGTCATGGGCCCGGAAACGTATCCGGCGTTTGTCACGGGAGTGTAACGGCAAGGGATAAGAAAAACCCCCGCCGGCGAATTTCCGCCGGGCGGGGGGTGAAAACGGCAGCCGGAAGGAGGGGTTACCGGGCTGCCGGCGTCCAGACCGACTTGCCGCCGGACGTGATCGTTTTCAGCCGCGCCTCGATCCAGGGCCGCAGCTGCTTGGGCAGCGGCGCATATCCGAGCTCTGAGGCTCGGCCCTGGCCGTCCGTCTCGGCAAACCACACGAACTTCACGAGCGCGCCGGCCTTTGCCGCATCCTCGTACTGCTTGTGCAGCAGGAACCAGGTGAAGCTCGCGATCGGATAGGCCTTCTCGCCGTCCGGGTTCGTGATCGACACCCGGAAATCGGTGCCGGGATCCATCGCCTTCATTGCGCCGGCCGCGGCTTCCGTGACGCTCTCGAGGGTGGGCGTAATGAACTTGCCCGCCTTATTCTGCAGCGCCGCGAAGGGCAGCTTGTTGATCTGCGCGTAGCCCAGCTCCACGTAGCCGATGGCGCCGGGGGTCTGCTTCACAGTGGCGGTAACGCCCTCGTTGCCCTTCCCACCGAGTCCGACCGGCCAATTCACCGATGTCCCCTTGCTCACCTTGCTCGCCCACTCCGGGCTCACCTTGGACAGGTAGTCGGTGAAGATGAAGCTCGTGCCCGAGCCATCCGAGCGATGCACCACCACGATGTCCTCCGCGGGCAGCTTCAGCCCGGGGTTGATGGAGGTGATCCGGGCGTCGCTCCACTTCGTGATCTTGCCGAGGAAGATGTCGGCGAGCACGTCGGGCGTGAACCGCAGCGTGCCCTGGACGTCGGCCAGGTTGTACGTCGCGACGACGCCGCCCAGGACCGTGGGGATGTGCAGCACGTTGCTCTGGATCGCGGCGATCGCCGAGTCGGACATCGGGGCGTCGCTCGCGCCGAAGTCGACCGTGCCGTCGGAGAACTGCCGAATCCCGCCACCCGAGCCGATCGACTGATAGTTGAGCTGCACGTCCGAGTGGGTGCGGTTGTAGTTGATGATCCAATCCTGATAGATGATGTTCGGGAACGTCGCGCCCGCGCCGTTCAGCTTCACCTGCGCGCTCGCCGGAGGGGGGGCGGCGAGCGCGAGGGCGGCGGTCAGCGCGAGCAGCGGAATATTCTTCATGGGCAAGTCACCTCGTCCGTGTTAGAAGACGAACTGGGTCTGGAACAGCGCTTGCGAGCGGAAGCGGTCGAGCGGCGTCGGCTGAGTCTGGTAGTTCAGGTAGTCCCAGTCGAGGAGTGCTCGCAGCTGCGGATTGATCTGATAGGAAATTCCCGCGATGTAGCGGGTCTGGCGGTTCCCGCCCACGGTTGGTGTAACCGCATCGACCCGAGCTATCACTGACACTCCGGAGCGTGGAACGTGGTACACGCCGAACGCGCTGTACACATGCCCGTCCCTCAGCACGCCAGCCGTGCTGTCCCGGGTGGCGGCGGCCTCCGCGGCAAGCGTGTATTCCTTGGACCGATACGACAACATGCCGAGGACGCGGTTACGCGTCCCCCCCCCGCTCGGCTTGCCCGTTGCGGCGTAAGCGGTAACGCGGAGGCCCCCCACCCGGCTCGAATCGTTCGTGTCCATCACGCGCACGGAGAGCCGACCCTGCACGTCCTTGTGCCCGTCGCTCGTCGCATGGTAACCCTGGCCGTTCACGACATCGGCCGAGAAGTTCACCCTGTCGCTGTTCCACTTCCCGTCGATCGCGAATCCGAGGTCCGAAGCGGTGAGGTAGCCGTTCCGATCCATGGCCATCGTGCCCTGCATGCGATAGTCCCACAGCGCTTCCTCCCAATCGAGCCACGGCGTTTGGGTCATCCCGAAGCGGTAGGTAAGGGGACTGTTGGTGGGGGTCCAGGCGGCGTACGCGTACTTCAGCCGGTAGGCATAGGAGCCGGTGGCGTTGCCCGCGGCCCCGGTGACCGAGAACAGGTCAACCGTTAGGCGGGTGTAGACCCCTCCCGAGAAGCGACCGATCAGGTTCACGTAGCCGCGAGTCACGTCAAAGTTGTTTTGCTTGGGACTCGCGGTGTCCTTCATCTGGAAGACGTACTGAGCGTACACCGTGGCGCCGACAGACCAAGGCGAAGGGCTGCCTTGGGCCGCGAGCGGCATGGTGGCGACCGCGATGGCCACGATGGCCACGCCGAACGCTCGACGGTGGGAAAACGTCATTGAGTGTCTCCCCTCCTTGGGGAATGTGTTGTGGTGTTCGTGCAGCATCGGCGAGGAAAGCGAACGCACGCCCGTCACAGGCTGGCGCGTGGTGTGTAACGAACCGGTAACGAGGCAGGCGGGGCCCCGGCGGGCTACCGCGTCGTCGCCCATAGCTGGGGGAGGAGCTCGCGCAGCCGGTCCCGCGCCGCGCGAAATGCGTCGAGCCGCTCGCCTACAGAGCCCGTGGCCCGCGCCGGGTCCGGAAGGGCCCAATGCAGCCGCCCCACCGCGCTCGGCACGAACGGGCACACTTCCTCGGCGCACAACGTGACGATGGTGTTCACCTCGTCGAGCGGAATCCGGGACAGGCCCTTCGCCCGCTGGTGGGAGATGTCGATGCCCACCTCCGCGAGCGCCTCGACGGCGAGCGGGTGCAACGTCCCTGGCTCCGAGCCGGCGCTCAAGAATCGGTAACCCGCCGGTGCCGTGGCGCGCGCGAGCCCTTCGGCCATCTGACTCCGGGCCGAGTTCGCGACACAGAGAAACAGGACGGTGGGCATCATCAAATACCTACCACGATAACGACGTTGAGAAAAGGCGTGAAGAAAATACGTCGAGACAATGCGTAGAGGAACGACGTCTCCCCTACACGGTCTTGAGGAAGTACGCCGTCGCAATCGCGCCGGCCAACCCCAGAACGACGCCCGCCACGACGTCGCTGACGTGGTGCACGCGCAGCGCGACGCGCGAGTGCGCGACGACGCCGGCGAGCGGCAACGCGATGGGCGCGGCGAGCGGGTGGGCCAGGACAATCGTCATGGCGATCGCCGTGGCCGCGGCGGCGTGACCAGAGGGGAACGAGTGAGGATCGGGAAGCGCGACGAGCGCGAGCGGACGCCCCATCGCGTCGCACGGCCGGGCGCGCGCCACCGCGCGCTTCAGGACCTGGACGAGCAGATGCGACCCGGCGTTCGCCACGAGCACCGCGAGCCCGAGGCGGGTCTCGCCGAATGCCGCG
Organism: Gemmatimonadales bacterium; assembly: GCA_035577025.1. Classification (GTDB taxonomy): domain Bacteria; phylum Gemmatimonadota; class Gemmatimonadetes; order Gemmatimonadales; family GWC2-71-9; genus AG41. The sequence continues at coordinate 50,103 of DATLVU010000046.1, read as the reverse complement.
AGCGCCAGGCCGATGCCGAGCGTCACGCGGGCGCCGCCGAGATGCGTGATCCAGCGCATCACGCCACCAGGGGCGCGGGCGCCGGGCCAGCGACTTTCACAAAGGCCTCTGAAAGGGGACGGCCCTCGTAGCAGATCGGGACCGGCACGCCGAACCACCACAACACTGTGGCCGGAACGTCGAGCAGGGAAATCGTGCGGGTGAGCTGGTGACGCCGCGTCACCCCGGGCCCGGCCACGACGAGCGGAATGTGGTCGTTCACCGGATGGGGCTCGTCGTGCTCGTTAGCGGTCACGCCTCCGCCGCCATGATCCGCCGTCACGACGAACACGGCGTCCTCGGTCCACGACGAGAGCTGGCCGATACCAGCATCCACCTCGACGGCGGCCTCGAGGTACGGGGCCGACATCCAACCGTGGGCGTGACCGGCGCGATCGCAGTCCGGCAGATACACGAACAGCATGCCCTCGTCCCGCTGGGACAAGAGCCGCGCGGCGGCCGCTGCGGTCTCCCGAGCCCTCGACCCCTTCGCGACCAGCCGCCGGACACCCGCCGTCGACGCGAGCGCCCACGCGACCGGCAGCGCCGCCGGCCCCAGATCGGCGGTCACGATGTCGACGGGCACGCCGGCGCGCGCCAACTCCCAGGCCACGGGGCGAATCTTGCCGAGGCGGGGAAGGAACCTGAGCCCCGGCTCGATCAGCTTATGGGTCTCTGGCGCGACGCCGGTCGCGAGCGATGCAAGGGCGGCGACCGTGGCGCTCGGTCGCACGGTTGTCGCGCGCCGGGCGAGCGTATACGCATGGCCGAGCGCGTCGAGCGACGGCATCAGCGTGGGCGATACCGCGTCGGGCCGGAGTCCATCGGCCAGGACGATCACTAGGCGGCGCACGGGGAGGTCCTCCGATCGGAGACGCCGGCGAGCTCGGCGTAGCGGTCGAGCAGCTCGGTGTTTTCGTGTACGACGTCGCGGCCGAGGGCGCGGTCACGGGCTGCGGCCGCGAGCGCGAACCGGGCAGCGGGGTCGTTGACCAGTGCCGCGATCGCGGCGGCGTAGCCCTCCGGCTCGTGCGCCGGGACCAGCAGGCCGTTCGATCCCCGGCCGATGCTCTCCCGGAAGCCACCGGCATCGGCCGCGATCACGGCGATCCCCGACGCCATCGCCTCGAGCGCCACGAGCCCGCAGGTCTCCGTGTGAGACGGAAACACACAGACATCCGAGCTGGCGTAGAGCGTGGCGAGGTCCGTGCGGGGCAGGAACCCGAGCATCCGGACGAACGGGAGCTCGGACTGAAGCCGCCGGGCTTCGGGACCTTCGCCGGCGATGACGAAGGCGGCGCGCTGGCCGAGGGCCGCGCGGGCCTGACGCCACGCCTCGATCAGCACCCGAAGGTTCTTCTCGTGCGCCAGGCGCCCGACGTGGAGGACGACCGCCGTGTCGTCCCCGCCGGCGAGCCAGCGCCGCCATGAGCAGTCGCGACGTCCAGGGTGGAAGAAATGGGGGTCCACCCCGCGTCCCCAGACGGCGGTCTGTCCGAGCCCACGGCGGATCAGCTCATCGCGAATCGCCTCTCCCGGCGTAAAGGTCACGCGGGCCGGACCGTGGAACCAGCGGAGCCAACGCCATACCAATGGCTCGAGGAACCCGACGCCGTAGTGGCGGCTGTATTCCGGGAAGTTCGTGTGATAGGAGGTGACGAGAGGTATGCGACGAGAAAGGGCCCAGCGGCGTCCGGCGAGCCCGAGTGGGCCCTCCGTGTGCACGTGCACGACATCCGGCGGTGACGCGTCGAAGAACCTCCCGACCCGGCGGAACGGCGGGAATGCAAGGCGGATCTCGGGATAAAGCGGGAACGCCGCCGACGGGATGCGGAGCTCGTGGGGATCGGTCGACGGGGATCCGTTCGGATATCGGGGTGCGACGAGTGAGACGTCGTGGCCCTGCGCCCGCAGCAGGGAAGCGATGCGGTGGACGACGGTGGTCACCCCGTTGACCTGGGGGGTGTACGTGTCGGAGACGAGGGCTATGCGCACGCAAGGAGAATGCAGGCCGCCGGTCAAGCGGCTGCTACGGCGGTGTGACGAACGCGTAACGGCCGCTAGGCCGCTACGTCGGCTGCCGGGAAGAAGATACGGATGGTTGTGCCGCGGCCGAGGCTACTGCGAGCCTCGACGCGGCCCCCGTGCGCCTCCACGAGGTGCTTCACGATGGAGAGGCCCAGCCCTGTCCCCCCCTCTTCGCGCGAGCGTCCGGGGTCGGCACGGTAGAAGCGCTCGAAGATGCGCGGCAGGTGCTCGGGCGCGATCCCGGAGCCCGTGTCCGCGACCGCGAGCGTCACGCCGCCGGGGGCGGGGTCCATGGAGACCGTGATGCGCCCGCCGGGCGGCGTGTGGCGCAGGGCGTTGTCGAACAGGTTCGTGAGAACCTCGCGCAGGGCGTCCGGATCGGCCGTGAGCTCCCGGCTGCCCGTGGCGGTCGCGCTGAACTCGACCCGGCGCTCACGCGCGTTATCGGCGAAGGTGGCCCAGGTGTCGCCCGCGAGGCTCACGACGTCGACGCGAGCGGGCGTCGGCTGCCAGCGTCCGGACTCGATGCGGGAGAGATCGAGCAGGTCGTCCACCAGGCGCTGCATCCGCTTCGCGTTGTTGAGGATGATCTGCGCGAACCGCTCGGTCTGCGTGCCCGCGCTCGCCTCGGTGGCGAGGGTCTCGGCGTATCCCGCGATGGACGTGAGCGGCGTCTTGAGCTCGTGCGACACGTTGGCGACGAAGTCGCGGCGAACGGCCTCGAGATGCCGGAGCTCGGTGACGTCGCGAATCACGAGCAGCGCGCCGCCGTTCGGCAGGGCGCGGCCCGACACGAGCAGCAGGCGGCCGTCCCGCTCGAGCTCCCGCGGCTCCGTCTCCCGACCGGCCAGGGCGGCAGCGACCAGCTCGCGCGCCGCCTTGTCGTAAAACAGCTCGGCGAGGGCGGGGAAGGGATCGTCGGGGCCGAACCCGAGCAGCCGGCGGGCCGCCCGGTTCAGCATCACAATCGCCCCGCGCGCGTCGGCCGCGACGATGCCGTCGGCCATCGTTTCGATGAGCGTGGCCGTCTCCTCCCGCTCGTGCACGAGGTCGAGAAAGCGCTGGTCCAGCTGCCGGTGCATCGCGCGCAGGGCGACGATGTGCTGAGCGATCTCCGGCACGTTCGACGCCGGGAAGGCGGGCGGCCCTCCGTCCGCGATCGTCCGAGCCGCGTCGCCGAGCTCGACGAGGGGTCGCGCGAGCTCGCGCGACAGGAGCCAGGCGAGGAAGCCGGCCGCGACGATCGCCGCCAGCCCGGCGAAGGCGACGGCACTCTGCACCGCCGTCACCTGGGCGTCCACGGCGGCGAGTGTCGTCGACACTCGCGTGATCGCGATGCCGGGCGGCCCGCCGCGCACCGCGACGTACATGCGCCGCTCGTTGGTGGAAGCGCTCAAGCGCTCACTCCGTCCCACACCGGTGGAAAGGGCCTGCCGCACCTCCGGCCGCGTCAGGTGGTTCTCGAGCTGGCCCAGCGCGTTGCGATCGAATTCGGTGTCGCCGCGGACGTTGCCCTTGGGATCGATGAGCGTGACCCGGTGACCGATACCCGCGCCGAGCTCACGCGCGAGGTCGGGCCAGCGGAGCGAATCGGCGGGCAGGAGGGCGGCGAGGACGCGCGCCTCGTGCTCGAGGCTGCGCGCGATTTCGTCCTCGAGATTGTGGCGGAGTAAGCTGTCCGCCGCCGCGACCAACCCGACTACGGCCACGGCGACCGGCAGGCTCGTCGTGACGAACAGTCGGGTGGCGAGCTTCACGGGCGCTTGCGCCCGCGCGCGCTCTGGGCGGGGCGGCGGAAGCGGTACCCGGTGCCGCGCACAGTCTCGATGCAATCGCCCGCCACGCCGAGCTTCTGTCGCAGGCGCTGGACGTGCATGTCCACGGTCCGCGTCTGCACGTCGGGGTGCGCCTGCCATACAGTCTCCAGCAGCTGGGCCCGGCTTTGCACCCGACCTTCACGCTCGATCAGCGTCCGCAGCAGCTTGAACTCGGTGGCCGTGAGCTCGATCTCGCTTCCCTCGACCATCACGCGGTGAGCACTGCGGTCCAATACGATGGGGCCGGCGGTGACCAGCCCGCCCGCGGCGACGGCGGGAGCGCCGAGCCGGCGGAGCACGGCACTGACCCGAAGCACGAGCTCCTGCGGTGAAAACGGCTTAGGGAGATAGTCGTCGGCGCCGAGGGAGAGTCCCTTGATCCGGTCGGGCTCTTCCTTCCGCGCGGTGAGGACGATGACGCCCAGGTCGCGCGTTTCTTCGAGCCGGCGCAGCTCGGTAAGCACATCGTATCCCGACACGCCCGGCAGCATCAGATCGAGCACCACGAGGTCCGGACGCTCTTCGCGCGCGGCGCGCAGCGCATCGCGGCCGTTCGCGGCGGTCGCGACGCGGTACCCGGCTTTAGCGAGATGGTACGCCACGAGCGCCGTGATGTCCGGCTCGTCATCGACCACGAGGATGCGGTGCGCCGTCGGCTCGCTCATGAGCGACGGGAAGGTAGCGTAACGCGCTCGCCCTTGGCAATTTTGTGCGCACCTATGCATCTGCTCCTGGCGCTCGTCGCCGCCGTCCAACAACTCATCCCCAGTCAGTCTCTCTCCGCCACCGCCCGCATGGCCGTCGTGACGGACGCGCAGGGACGCGACAGTACACTGCTCCGCGTCCTCGCGATCAATGACTTTCACGGAGCGTTGGAGCCGCAGGTGTGGCCCTGGTCAGGCGGGCGGCAGGTGGGCGGCGCGCCCGCGCTGAAGCCCTGGCTCGACAGCCTGGCGCGAGCGTGCCTATGCACGAGCCTCCGCCTCGACGCGGGCGACGAAATGCAGGGAACGCCCGTGTCGAACTTCAATTACGGCCGGCCGGCGATCGCCGCGCTCGACGCGCTCGGTATCGACGCGGCGGCGATCGGGAATCACGAGTTCGATTGGAGCGTCGACACACTGCGCGCCCGTATGGCGGACGCGCACTATCGGTTCCTGGCGGCGAACATCACCGATACCACGGGCCTCGCACGGCCCGACTGGGCCCTGCCGTTCACCGTGATCGAGCGGGGCGGGACGCGGATCGCGGTCATCGGTCTCGCCCTGCCGGAGACCCCCGAGACAACCACGCCGAAGAACGTGCAGGGCCTCGCCTTCCGCGATCCCGTGGCCGCGGTCAAGCGCGTCCTGCCGCAGGCGCGCGCCGCCGCCGATTACGTGATCGTGGTGGCGCATATCGGCGCGTTCTGCGATGCCGACTCGAGCGCGGCCAGTGTCCCTGCGGGGCCCACCGCGTGTCGCGGCGAAATCATCGACCTCGCACGCGGCCTCGATTCGGGCTCCGTCGACCTGATCGTGAGCGGCCACACGCACTCATTGGTGAACACGGTCGTCAACGGGATTCCGATCGTCCAGGCCCGGTCATCCGGCGCCGGGATCGCCGTGGTGGACTTCGTCCGCGTTGCGGGCCGCCGCGAAGTGCGCGCACGGATCGAGACGCCTTTCAGCGATCGGGTCAGTCCCGACCCCGCGCTGGCGGACGAGATCCGCATGGATAAGCTGGCGATCGAGACGATCACGGGCCGTCCGGTCACGCGCGTCGGCAAGGAGATGCGTCGGAGCGGCGATGAGTACGGCCTCGGCCGCCTGATCGCCGATGCCCAGCGCAACATCGCGAAGACGGATGTCGCGATGGTCAACAATGGCGGTATCCGGGCGGACCTGGGTGCCGGCGTGGCGACGTACGGGGACCTGTTCCGCGTCGAGCCGTTTCAGAACCGTCTGCTGCGCGTCGTGGTGTCGGGGAAGGTGCTGACGGCGGCCCTCGAGCACGCCGTGCGAGGAGACCGGCCCGACGCGCACGTGGCCGGCATCGAGGTGTGGTACGACCCGCGAAAGCCGTCCGGCCGCCGGATCATGAAGCTGCGGCTGGCGGATGGCCGTGGCGTGGACGGCGACGGGCGTTACACCCTCGCGGTGAGCGACTTTCTCGGGTCCGGCGGTGGTGGATACGCGATGCTCCGTGGGTTGCCATCGGGCGATGTGGGGATGACCGATCTGGACGCGCTCATCCAGTACCTCTCGGTGTTGCGCCAGCCGATCTCCCCGCCCGACGACGCACGGTGGCACCGCGAAGCAGGAGGGGGGGCCCGGTGATTCAGGTATTCGTGAACGATCGACCCGTCAGTGTCGCGCGGGGAGCGAGTGTGCGCGATGCCGTCGAAGTACTCGATCACGGGCTTGCCGAGCTCCTCGGAAGTGGCGCGGCGTATGTGACCGACGGCGTGGGACGCACGGTCGACGCGGCGGATCCGGTGGGAGAGGGCGGCGCGATCTTCCGCGTGGTGGTGAGCGCCCGTAAGGGCGCGCCCCGACTCAGCAAGGACGCGCTGCGCCGCTGGCCCAAGGCGGAGCTGCACGTGCATCTGGACGGCTGCCTGCGTCCCGCGACCATGCTCGAGCTGGCCCGCGCCGCGGGGATCCGCCTCCCGGCGGACACACCCGAGGGGCTGGCCCAGGCGCTCTACGTGAAGCACGCCAGAAACCTCGAGGAGTACCTGACCAAGTACGAGATCACGCTCTCAGTGATGCAGACGGCGGCGGCGCTCGAGCGGATCGCCTACGAGTTCGTCGTCGACGCAGCGGCCGACGGGGTTCGATACGTCGAAGTGCGGTACTCCCCGTTGCTCCATCGGCCGGCGCTCACGCTGGCGCAGGCGATCGAGGCGCCGCTGCGCGGCGTCAAGCGCGCCGAGGTGGAGACCGGAACCAAGGTCGGGCTCATCGTGTGCGGCATCCGCACGCGGCTTCCGGCGGAGTCGCTCGAGCTCGCGCGCGCGGCGGCGGACTACCGCACCGCCGGCGTCGTCGCGTTCGATCTCGCGGGCGCCGAGCACGGCCACCCCGCGCGAGACCACGCCAGCGCGTTCGCGTACGCCGCGCAGCATGGGATGGCGTGCACCTGTCACGCGGGGGAGGGGGACGGCCCGGACTCGATTCACCAGGCACTGCACGAGTGCGGCGCCCGCCGCATCGGGCACGGCACCCGGCTCGGCGAAGACCCCGCGCTGCTCGAGTACGTGATCGAGCGGAAGATCCCGCTCGAGATGTGTCTCACGTCGAACGTGCACACCCATACGGTACCATCGCTCGCGGAGCACCCGTTCAAGCGGTACCTGGATCGGGGCGTGGTCGTCACCCTCAACACGGATGGGCGACTGGTGGACGGGATCACGCTCACGGACGAGTATTTCGCTGCGCAAAGCGTCTTGGGACTGACCAAGGCGGACCTCGCCCGAGTGACGCTGAATGCGTGCGAGAGTGCGTTTCTTCCCGACTTCGAGAAGGTGGCGTTGGTCTCCCGCGTGCAGAGCGAACTGGAGGCTCTCTAATGGCGCTGCGCCGTACACTCTTCGCCTTCGCGATCACGTTCGTCTGCGCGCTGGTCGTGTTCACCTTGCCCCGGTTCGTGTGGAACACAGTCCAGGGGGCGCCACGCCAGCAGCCCACCGCGGCGGACACCGTGCACGCGACGCCGCCTCCAGCACCGGTCCCGGAGGCTGCCTCCCGGTCGATTCCTCAGCGGCTCACGGGGATCTTCGGCATCGCGCTCATACTGGGGATCGGCGTGGCTCTGTCGCGGAATCGCCGGGCGATCAGCCGGCGTGTCGTCGGTTGGGGGGTCGGGTTGCAGCTCGCCTTCGCGATCTTCGTGCTGCGCGTGCCGATCGGACAGCGGATCTTCCGGGTGCTCGGCGACGCCGTGTCGGCCCTGTTGGCGTTTTCATATGCCGGGTCCGGATTCGTCTTCGGCGAGCTCGGCAAGCAACACTCGAGCCTCGGTGTGGTATTCGCGTTTCAGGTACTTCCGGCAATCATCTTCGTATCGGCGCTCTTCGCCATCCTCTATTACCTGGGCGTGATGCAGGTCGTCGTCAAGGCGTTTGCCATCATGATGAACAAGGTGATGGGCGCGAGCGGCGCCGAAAGCTTGAACGTGGCCGCATCCATCTTCATGGGACAGACCGAGGCTCCGCTCACCGTCCGCCCGTTTCTGCCGAAGATGACCCAGTCCGAGCTGATGACGGTGATGACCGCAGGCATGGCCCACGTTTCGGGGTCGATCATGGCGGCATACATCGCGTTCGGTATCGAGGCACGGCACCTGCTCACCGCGGTGATCATGACCGCGCCCGGGACGATCATGATGGCCAAGATCCTCGAGCCCGAAACGCAGGTGCCGGAGACGCTCGGTGGTGTTAAGATCGAGATCCCGCGGACCGACGTGAATGTGGTGGACGCTGCGGCCCGCGGCACGAGCGAAGGCCTGCACCTGATGCTGAACGTGATCGCGATGTTGATCTCGTTCATCGCGCTGATCGCCTTGACGAACGGCATCCTCGGGTGGGTCCACGGATATGCGACGTGGTTCCCCGCGGATCTGCAAACGATCCTGGGCTGGATCTTTCGCCCCATCGCATTCGTGATGGGGGTCCCGTGGCACGACTCGGGCACGATCGGCGGCCTGCTCGGCACGCGGATGGTCCTGAACGAGTTCATCGCCTATGCACAGCTCGGACCGTTGAAGGCGCAGCTCGATCCCCTGTCCTTCACGATTGCGACTTTCGCGCTCTGCGGTTTTGCGAACGTAAGCTCCGTCGGCATTCAGATCGGCGGGATCGGGGCGCTGGTCCCCGAACGGAAGCACGATCTCGCCCGCCTCGGGTTCCGCGCGATGATCGCGGGGACGCTGGCGAACTTTCTTTCCGCTACGTTGGCCGGGATGCTGCTGTGAAGAACGGGGAGGAGGGAGAGGGGAGAGGTACGCTCCGAGCGGCGGCGGAGGTCATCGCCAAGCGACTCGGCAAACTAAAGCCGCAGGTCGCTATCGTGCTCGGCTCAGGGCTCGCCGGCGTGGCCGACGCGGTGCGAGATCCGGTGCGCATCCCCTACAAGGAGATCCCGGGGTTCCCGGAACCCGGCGCGCCCGGGCACAAGGGCGAGCTCGTGGGTGGGACGCTCGAGGGCGTCCCGGTGCTCGTGCAGAGCGGCCGCTTTCATTTGTATGAGGGCCACGCGCCGGCACTCTCCGCCCTCCCGACGCGGGCCTTCGCGTCACTCGGCGTCAAGACGCTCGTCGTGACGAATGCCGCGGGCGGGATTCGCCGCAGCTTCCGGCCCCCGACGTTGATGTTGATCGCGGACCACATCAACCTGATGTTCCGCAATCCGCTCGTCGGCCCCGTCGAGGACGGCGAGGAGCGCTTCCCCGACATGAGCGACCCCTACGACCCCGCGCTGCGGACACTCGCGCGCCAGGTGGCGAAAGACGAGCGGATTCCCCTCGAGGAAGGCGTGTACGCGGCGCTCCTGGGGCCGTCCTTCGAGAGCCCGGCGGAAATCCGCATGCTCGAGCGAGTGGGCGCGGACGCCGTGGGAATGTCCACGGTGCCGGAGGTGATCGCCGCGCGGGCACGGGGGCTCCGGTGCGTGGGATTCTCGAGCATCACCAACGTGGCGGCGGGGTTATCGGCGCAGAAGCTGTCGCACGTAGAAGTGCTCGAGGCGGGGAAGCAGGTGGCCGGTCAGCTCGAACGGTTGATCAGGGGAGTGCTGAAGCGACTGAGTCCGTAGGGGGGAAGACCGAGACCTCCGAGCCCTCGGCGAAGGCGACCGACACCGGCGCGGCACGATTCAAGAATTCCCATTCGGCGCCATAAAGCGACCCAAAATCGAACCGGTAATCGAGCGCGCGGACCCCCCGCACCGCCCACGGTGGGTGCACCACGCGGAAAACGCTCAAGCGGCCGTCGGGCCGGGCGCGACACCCCAGCGTCCGATCGGTGAAGAAGTGCTCCGGTGAATCGGGCGGCGGCAAGCCCGCTGCACGCGTGCCGGTGACGCTCACGTGCCAGCCCAGCGCCGCGGGACCGACCGCGTATTCCGCCCGCACGTCGGTGGCCGAATCGATCACGCGACGACGGATCGGCATCGGCCAGAACGGCTCATTGTAGCGCAGCCGGCCGATCGCGGCGATCAGGCGACTCGGCACGAGCTGGCGAATGAACCAGACGCCCGGCTCGCCGCCGACACGGACGTACGTCCGGAAGTTGACCTGGGGATGCGAGCCGAACCCCGGAACGCCCCAACCGAGGACGCGCACGTCGCGCATGTACAGCGCCACGAGGCTCACGTGGGTACACCCGTCGCGGCGATCGGGCTCGACGCCGACCGGAATGCTGCGCGCAATCAGGTCGGCCGGCGCCTCGAAGGTCAGGAGGACGATGTCCGACCAGCGGGCCGTGAGAAACGGGCGGGGCTGCGGCACTACCAGCCGTCCGTCGGCGGCCTGGGGGGCGCCGGCACGAAGTGGTTCAGCGGCCCGTGGCCCCGTCCCAGGGCGGGTGCCGCGGCCATCGCCCGCTGCACGAAGTCGAGCGCGTCGCGCACCGCACGCTCGAGCGGCCGGTCGAGCGCGAGGCCGGCGGCCACGGCTGCGGACAGCGTGCAGCCCGTTCCGTGCGTGGACGTCGTCTCGAGCCGCGGCCGAATGATGCGCCGGGCGATTCCGTCGGCTACCAGGACGTCGACGATCTCGTCGCCCGCGAGATGCCCGCCTTTGACTAACACGGCCTTTGCCCCGAGGCGCACGAGCGCCCGGCCCGCGCGCTCCATCTCGTCGGGCGTCCGGACCGTCTCCCCGATGAGCACTTCGGCTTCATCGAGGTTCGGTGTGACGAGCGTGGCGAGCGGCACGAGCCGTTGTGCGATGAGCCGCTCTGCGTCCGCATCGAGCAGGCGGTCCCCCGACGTGGCGACCATCACGGGATCGAGCACATAGTTCGGCAGGGCGCGGCGCGTGATCCCATCGGCGATGGCGGCGACGATCGCAGCGGAGCCCAGCATGCCCGACTTCACCGCGACCGGCGGCAGATCGTCGGCGACGGCGTCCAGCTGACTCGTCACGAGCTGCACCGCCACGGCCTCCCAGGCGCGAACACCCACGGTATTCTGGGCGGTAACGGCGGTGACGACGCTCGTGCCGAACACGCCGAACTGATGGAACGTCTTGAGGTCGGCCTGGATGCCGGCACCGCCGCCCGAATCGGACCCCGCGATGGTGAGGGCGATCTTCACGTAGCGCCCTTCCCACGCTTCTTCGCATATTGATAAGCTTGCCCGGCATCCGCGAGGCGCATCATCGCCAGTAATCTGCTATCGACGATCCGCGATCTCCAACGCCGCCAGGCGCGTGGCCGGCGGGGACTCGCGCTGATCGAAGGGGTGCGTCTCGTCGAGGAGGCCCTCGCCGCCGGAGTCCCGTTCCGGGGCGCGCTCGTCGCCCCCGACCTGACGCGCACCGCGCGCGGGACCGCCCTCGTCGCCGACCTGGGGCGGCACGCCGTGCCGGTGGAAGAGGTCGGCGCGCGGGCGTTCTCCCTCCTTGCGGACACGGAGACGCCGCAGGGGATCATGGCGGTGATCGAGCCCCGGCGCTCGAGCGCCGCCGACTTCGCGCCCGGAGCGGGCGCCGTGGCGCTCGTCATCGACGGCGTGCAGGATCCCGGCAACGTGGGCACGCTGATTCGCACGGCGCATGCCCTCGGCGCCGCAGGTACCGTGGTACTGCGGGGCACGGCGGATCCCACGAACCCCAAGGCGTTGCGGGCGGCCATGGGCGCCACGTTCCGTCACCTGGTGGTGCCGCTCGATGATGCAGGGTTTATCGCGTGGGCGCGCAAGCACGACGTGACGCTTTGGGCGGCGGCGGCGGACGGCCTCCCGTTGCATCGCGCCCTTGGCTCGAGGGACGGGAAGCGGGGTCCGATCGCCGTCATCGTCGGGAACGAAGGCGCAGGGATTCGCCCGCAGCTCAATGCGGTGGCCGCGCAGCGCGTGGCCATTCCGTTGGCCCAGGGCGCGGAGTCACTCAACGTCGCGGTAGCGGCGGGCATCCTGCTCTACGAGGTGACGCGTGGCCGTTGACCCGATTCTCCTGATCGGTGCGGGGCTCCTGGGACTCTGTTTCGGGAGCTTCCTGAACGTCTGTATCCTCCGCCTCGCCAACGAAGACAAAAAGCAACGCTCCCTGTTCCACCCGCCCTCCACTTGTCCCCGCTGCGGCCGGCGCATCGAGTGGCGCGACAACATCCCGATCGTGTCCTGGTTGCTGCTGCGCGGGAAGTGCCGCGCGTGCGGTCAGCCGATCTCGAAGCAATACCCGATCATCGAGGCAGCGGTCGGCCTCCTGTGGATCGCGGCGATGCTCGCCTATGGTCCCAGCGTTCGCTTCCTCGCCGCGGCGACATTGGCCACGATTCTGCTGGGCATCGCGATCACAGACGCGCGCCACTATCTCATCCCGGACGAATACAATTGGACCGGCTTGGTCATCGGCCTTGGCCTCTCGCTGACCGGCGGTGTGGGCGGGTTCGTGCAGGCCGTGCTCGGGGCCTGCACCGGGTTCCTGTTGCTCTTTCTGGTGGGCCTGGTGGGCGGGTGGGTATTCAAAGAAGAAGCGATGGGCGGCGGCGACATCAAGATGATGGCCATGGTCGGGACGTTCGTGGGGTGGAAGGGCGTGCTGCTCACGGTGTTCGCGGGAGCGCTGTTCGGCAGCCTGGTCTACGTCCCTCTGCTGCTCCTCCGCAAGCGGAAGCGTCACGTCCCGTTCGGGGTATTCCTCGCGATGGGTGCGACGATCGTGTTCCTGTTCGGGGACGCACTCGTCGACTGGTACGTGCGCTTTTTGCGAGCGGGGTGAGGCGGACTCGTGGACGACCCGTTAGCCGGGCTGTTCGAATCGGGTGAAGTACTCGAACGCATCGGCATGGACGTCACCGCCCAGGCCCGTCGCGGAGATCTGGAGCCCGTGCGGTGCCGGGACGCGGAAATCTCGCGCGTCGTGGACATCCTGCTGCGACAGAGCAAGAACAATCCCGCTTTGATCGGCAAGGCCGGCGTCGGCAAGACCGCGATTGTCGAAGGCCTCGCCCAGCGCGTGGCCGCCGGGGACGTCTCGCCCGCCCTGAAGGACGCCCGTGTGGTGGCGCTCGACCACGTGGCGCTGCTCGCGGGGACGTCGTTCCGCGGTCAGTACGAGGAGCGGATCCGCAAGCTGGTGCGCGAGCTGTCGGCGGACCCCGATCTGATCCTTTTCGTCGACGAGCTCCACAATCTGATCGGGCAGGGTACCGCCCTCGGCGCCGCCATGGACGCGGCCAACATGCTCAAGCCGGCGCTGGTCCGCGGCGACATCCGTATCATCGGCGCCACGACCGGAGGGGAGTACGACAAGTGGATCCGGGGCGACCCGGCCCTGGAGCGACGCTTCCAACCGGTCATGGTGGAGGAGCTCGACGCGATCCAGACCTGGGAAGTGCTCGTCGCCCGGCGCCCGCGCCTCGAGCGACACCACGCCGTCGCCATCACGGACGATGCCCTGAAGGCGGCGATCGTGCTCACCGACCGGTTCGTCCCCGAGCGCGCCCGGCCCGACAAGGCGATCGACGTCCTGGACGAAGCGTGCGCCCATGCGCAGGCCACGGCCCACGTGTCGCCCGAGCTCGATCGCCTGATCCGCGAGCGGCGCAAAGTGGATGCCCTGATCCGGCGGGGCCACACGCACGAGCGTCCGCAGCAGGAGCCCGCGGAGGACCTGGTCGCGGAGATTTTTCCGATGCTGGAGCGGATCGGGGCGGAGATAGAGAAAATGCTAGGTGGTGGAGGTCGGTCGAGGACGGGGGAGGATGGCGGAGGTCGCTCCGCGCCTTCATCTCCACCAACCTCCACCAACCTCCACCAACCTCCACCAACCTTGTCCGAAAGGCGCGCGGAACTCGACCGTCTCCTCAGACAGGAGCTCGAGCGCCAGGGCATCGTCGTGACGGGGCGCGATATCGCGCGCGTGGTCGGGTCCGCTGTCGGCAAGGGGATCGAGTGGCAGGCGTGAGTCGAGGCGGGCTCGCGTGCACCTTGGTGGTCTCGGCTCTCGTCGGAGGCACTGGAGGGTGTGAGAGTCGAGCGCGCGAGGTACAGAACGACGCGGAGTTGCAGCAGGCCGTCCAGCAGATGATGCCGGCCGTCGAGCGGGCCATCGGTCTCCGGTTCCGACAGCAACCCGTGGTGCTTCGCCGCAGCCGGGCCCAGGTGCACGACTACGTCATCCATAAGTTCGACGACGACCTTCCCCCGGCCGAGCTGGCGGGGGCCCAGGCTGCCTATCGTCTCTTCGGCCTCATCCCCGACACACTGGATCTCCGTCGCAGCATGATCGACCTGCTCACGGAACAGGTCGCGGGATACTTCGATCCCGATTCCAACGCGCTGTTCATTCCGGTCGACATCGACCCGAGCCAGGCGCGGCTCGTGATTTCTCACGAGCTCGTGCACGCCTTACAGCACCAATACCTGAACCTCGATTCCCTCGTCGAGCTCAAGCGGCAGAACGACCGGCGCAGCGCCGCGCAGGCGATCCTCGAGGGACAGGCGACGCTGGCCCAGGTCCTGGTGCTCATGCCGGAGCAGAAGATCGAGAGCCTGCCGAACCTCTGGAACCTGCGGTCGGCGCTCGACGGCGCGCAGCCCGAGATGAAGGTGTTCGCCAGCGCGCCGCTGTGGCTGCGCGAGAGCCTGATCTTTCCGTACCTGGGGGGTGCTGAATTCGTGCGCTGGTTCGACCGCGAGTACCCGGGCAAGCAGCCCTTCGGCGCGCTGATGCCCATCTCGACCGAGCAGATCCTCCACTCCGCGCGGTACGCCGCCGGCGATCGACCGGATCGCCTCACGTTCGAGTCCGTGGCGCCCAGCGCCGTGCGCTACGAGGACGATCTGGGCGAATTCGAGATCCGGCTCCTGTTCGAGCAGTATCTCGGGGACGATAGCGTTGCGGCGCGGCTGGCTGAGGGGTGGGATGGCGACCGCTATATCGTGCTCCACACGGGGAGCGCCGCGGGCGGCGACGTGCTCGTCTGGTACACAGGCTGGGACGATCGCGCGGCGGCCACGCGATTTGCCAAGGGGCTCACGCGAACTTGGGCCAAACGTCGGGCCGGCAGTCGCGGCCGTCGCTCGGAGATCAAACAGCTTCTGGTGAGTGGCGTCCCCGTGGTGCGGCTCGTGGACGCGCCACCGCGCTGGGTCGGCTGGAAGAAGGTCCCCGCTATCCGGATCACGCGGGCAAGTCGATAGACCTCAAAGATCGAAGCGCAAGCCCACGTTTGCGAACGGATGACCGTCGTTGGGGTCAAAATCGGAAAACTGGGCTGTGACGTGGTTGTTCTTCCCCGGTTGATACCCCAGTTCGGTCACGAGCCTCGCGTCAGCGATCCGGAGCCCTGCGTCAGCAAAGATCACTTGGCGCGTCGCTGACAACCCGAATGGGAAAAAGTCAAAACTCCCGATCCCTCCGAACGTGCCCCCTTGTCCGTGAATGTGGACGCTTGAGCTGTAGTGGTCGATGCCAACTCCCGCAGCGACATCCACGGCGGCAATGCGCCAGCCAGCCGTGAGACGGTAGTTGTCGGCGTGAAGGTTCAAATCGAACTCAAACTGATCGCCGGCGCAGCAGGTCGACGGCGGGCTCCCGTACTGGACGCGGGGCAGCGTTCGTCGCATGTAGCTCAGGGAGAGCGTCGGCAGCAGCGCCCCACCTTGGCGCACACCGATGCGAGCGCCGTAGCCAACGCCGAGCACGCCGCCCGGGAAGTGACCGGTCCCACGACTCCTCCAGAGATCGGACACTGCGCCCCCATGGAAGAGGATCGCCGAGCCGAGCGCGTCGATTGACAGCACCCCGGAACCGGTGCCCTTCCAGAGACCAAACGCGGCGTCTACCGATGTCGAGGGAAGCAAGCCCGAGAAGCTCGAGGGCACGACGATCGCTGAGGCCTTGGTGGGGTCCGGGAGGGAGCTGGTGATCGCGTTGACCCGCGCCGTGACTGACGCGCGACCGAAACCGCCGAGCGAGCCCGCCGTGCCGACCTGCGGGTTGCCTCCGGAGATGCTCATCCCCCAAAGGGGCAGGAAGACCTGCGCCGCATCGAGTCCGGTGTAGCACGTTGCCGCTAACGACCCGCCGGAGTAGGTAGCGATGAATCGACACCATTGCTCTTGGGGCACCTGTGCCGGTAGCCCGTGGCTGGCCAGGAGCAATGCCAACGCGAGGGTCCAGACGGTCCCAAGTCGAGTCATGTCCGACCCACTCGAACGATGAGCGAGCAAACATGGGAGCCGGCGGGCCCAGCCCGCTAGGGCTGGGGAGAGTCCCCCCACTTGGATTCCGTCAATTCGCTAACTAGTTTCCTGGGCTTATGTTTACGGCCCTTTCGGAGAAGCTCGCCGCCGTCCTGAAGCGGGTTACGGGTCGGGGCGTGCTCTCCGAGCAGGACGTGAACGAGGCGCTCGGGGAGATCCGGCGCCACCTGCTGGACGCCGACGTCAGCGTCGAAGTCGCGGACGGATTCGTCGAGCGGGTGCGCGGACGGGCGGTGGGCGCGATAGCGCTCAAGACGGTGAGCCCGGGCCAGCAAGTGGTGAAGCTGGTGCGCGACGAGCTGGCGCGCATGCTGGGGGCTTCGGAGGAGGCGTTGGGGCGCCCGATAGTGGCGCAGCATGCTGCGCCCCTACAGTTCGCATCGGTCGGGCCGACGGTGATCCTGCTCGTCGGGCTTCAAGGGTCCGGCAAGACGACGACGGCGGCCAAGCTCGCGCGACGCCTGAAGCTCGAGCAGAAAGCGCCGGGCCTCGTCGCCGCCGATCTGGCGCGGCCCGCGGCGCGTGAGCAGTTGCAGCAGCTCGGCGCGCAAATCGGAGTCCCGGTCTTTCCCGGGGAGCGGGGAGCGGGGAGCGGTACCCTCCCCGAGCAGGTCCGACAGGCCGTGCGCGAGGCGGAGAAGGCGAGGTGTCGTACCGTCATCGTCGACACCGCGGGCCGGCTGCAGATCGATGTCGAGCTCATGGACGAGCTCAAGGCACTGCGCGCGGCGACGAGCCCGTGCGAGGTGCTGCTCGTCGCGGACGGGATGACGGGGCAGGACGCGGTTCGGCTCGCGCGTGGATTCCACGACGGCGTGGGTGATGGTCTCACGGGCGTGATCCTGACCAAGCTCGACGGGGACGCGCGGGGCGGGGCGGCGCTTTCGATCCACGGCGTGACGGGCGTGCCGATCAAGTATGTGGGTGTGGGCGAGCGGCCCGACGCGCTGGACCCCTTCGACCCGGTGCGGATGGCGGGCCGGATTCTCGGTCAGGGCGACGTGGTAGCGCTGGTCGAGAAGGCCGCCGCCACGGTCGACGCGGAGGCGGCGCAGCGTCTCGAGAAGAAGGCCAGGTCGAAGCGCGGGATGGACCTCGCGGACTTCCTGGTCGCGCTCAAGCAGATGCAGGCGATGGGGCCGGTGAAGCAAGTCTTGGGGCTGTTGCCAGGCGTCAACGCTCAAGCCTTGAAGGCAGTGAACGCCGACGATCGCCGGCTCAAGCACGTCGAGGCGATCGTGCTGTCGATGACGCCCCAGGAGCGGGCGGATCCGGCGATACTCACCGGATCGCGGCGACTGCGGATCGCCAAAGGGGCGGGGCGTACCGTGCAGGAGGTCAATCGACTGCTAGAGCAGTTCCAGCAGATGCGGAAGCTTCTGAAAAAGACCTAGGAGCGTTATGGCAACTCGAATTCGGCTCCGGCGTGAAGGACGCAAGGGGCAAAGCTATTTCAGGATCGTGGTCGCGGACTCACGCTCGCCGCGCGACGGCCGGTTCGTCGCGCTGCTGGGCCATTACAATCCGCGCACGAATCCGGCGGGCCTTCAGGTAAACGCGGAGCAGGCGCGCGCCTGGCTGGCCAAGGGCGCGCTCCCGACCGACACCGTGCGCTCCTTGCTCAAGCGCGCGGGAGTCTTCGGCACACGCCCGCCCGCCGCCTAGTCGGGCGGCTGCGCAAGCCGCACGGGCAGCAGGGGGAAGTGGCGGTCTATCCGCTCGTGGAGAACCCGGGCGCGGTGTTCGCGCCGAAGGCCCGGGTGCTGGTGGTGAATGAGGAGCGTGAAGTGGTGGCCGGACCGTTGATCGTGGCGCGCCGGCGTGCGTATCATCGAGAATGGCTGCTGTCGTTCGTCGGAGTGACCTCGCGCGCGGTGGTGGAGCCGTGGCGCGATCACTTCGTGGCCGTGGATGACGCCGATGCTGACGATTAACGTCGTGACGCTGTTCCCGGAGATCTTCGAGGCGCCGCTCCGGGCCAGCATTCTGGGTCGCGCGGCGGAACGGGGCCTGGTGTGCTATCGGGTCGTGCAGCTGCGTGAGTACACGCACGACCGGCACAAGACCGTGGACGACACGCCGTACGGCGGCGGGGCAGGGATGGTGCTCAAGCCCGAGCCCTTCTTCGAGGCGGTCGAGGACCTCCGCGCGGGACCGCCGATCGTGCTGTTGTCGGCACGCGGTCGGGCGTTCACGCACCGCGACGCCGTGCGGTTTTCCGTGGGCAAGGAGCTGACGCTGCTCTGCGGGCATTACAAGGACGTGGATCAGCGGGTGGCCGGTGGGTTGGGTGCTGAGGAGCTGTCGCTCGGAGACTTCGTGTTGTCGGGAGGCGAGCCGGCGGCGTTGTGCGTGCTCGACGCCGTCGTGCGGTTGATCCCGGGAGTGCTGGGGGATCATGAGTCCGCGGCCACCGACTCGCATTACGATGGCCTCCTGGCGGCGCCGAGCTATACGCGTCCGCCGAGCTATCGCGGAATGGATGTACCGGCCGTATTGTTGAGCGGCGACCACGCCGAGATTGCGGCGTGGCGGGCGGCGGAGGCGGAGCGGTTGACGCGCGAACGCCGTCCCGATCTGTGGAACAAACATCTTTCTGACTAGGCGTCTTGGCGCCTAGACGCCTAGGGGTTGGCTATGGACAAGCTACGAGGGGTCGATCGCGAGGGGCTCAAGGCCAACATGCCGGCGTTCGCCCCAGGCGACACGGTGCGCGTCATGGTGCGCGTGCGTGAGGGCGACAAGGAGCGGCTCCAGGCGTTCGAAGGGGTGTGCATCGGCCGGCGGGGCGGGGGGGTCAACGAGTCCTTCACCGTCCGCAAGATCTCGGCGGGCGTGGGCGTGGAGCGCATCTTCCCCCTCCATTCGCCCTCCATCGCGGAGATCGAGATGGTACGGAAAGGTCGCGTGCGGCGGGCCAAGCTCTACTTCCTGCGGCAGCTGGCCGGCAAGGCGGCGCGGATCCGCGAGAAACGCGGCGTGACGGTCCCCGAGACGGCGGAGAAACAAGAGGCGTGAAAGGCCCCCGCCCCACGCTCGAACGCGAGATCGCGTTCTGGAGTGCGGGGGGGGGAGTCGTCGCCGGAGTGGATGAAGCAGGCCGCGGTCCCCTGGCTGGTCCGGTGGTGGCCGCGGCCGTCGTGTTTCCACCGCATTGCAAAGTGATCCGCGGATTGCGAGACTCGAAGCTGCTGCCGCCCGTGAAACGGAGCCGGCTCGCGCTCGTGGTGCGGGCCCGGGCGCTCGCGATCGGCGTCGGGGCCGCGAGCGTGCGGGAGATCGACCGGCTCAACATCCGCCGCGCGAGCATTCTCGCCATGCGCCGGGCGCTCGCGCGACTCTCGATCGACCCGGACGCGGTGCTCGTGGACGGGCTCCCCTGTCCCGAGCTCGGCCGCGCGCACGAGGCGATCGTGGACGGCGATGCCCACTGTCACTCGATTGCGGCCGCATCGGTGATCGCGAAAACCGTACGCGATCGACTCATGGACCTGTTGGGGGGACGGTACCCGCGGTACGCCTGGGCGAGCAACAAAGGGTACGGCACTCCCGATCACCTTGCCGCCCTCGCGATGTTCGGCTTCACCGCCCATCACCGCAAGAGCTTTTCCCCGGTGGTGCAGCTAGAGCTGACGTGGAGGTCGGTAGAGGATATAGAGGTCGGTAGAGGACGGTAGAGGTAATGCCGGACCAACCTCTACCGACTTCTACCGACCTCTACCGACCTCTGTCTTCTACCGACCTCTCTTTAATGCTTTCCGAAACTCCGCCAGCGGCTTCGTATTGAGAATATCGCCGGCTTCCAGGCCGGCGCGCCTCGCCACATCGACAGCGTACTTCATGAACGGCAGATTGCCGGGCTGGTGACTGTCCGTGGAGAGCACGAACCGCACACCGCGCTGCTTGGCGGCCGCGGCCAGCGTGTCCGGCAGATCCATGCGCTCCGGATGCCCGTCGATCTCGAGCGCGCAGCGGTGGTCGATGCACGCTCGAACGAGGGCCTCGAAGTCGAACCGATACGACTCGCGCTTGCCGAGCATGCGGCCCGTGGGATGGCCGATGGCGTCCACCCATGGATGCTCGGCGGCGCCGACCAGCCGTCGGGTCAATTCCTTCTCGCTCTGGGTAAGGCCGTAGTGGACGGTTGCGACGACGTAGTCCGCTTCGGCTAACACGTCGTCGGGGAGGTCGAGCTTGCCGTTCTCGAGGATATCGAGCTCCACGCTCTTGAGGATGGTGAAGCCCCCTCCGTGGCTCGTGGCGTTCCGTGCGTCGATGGACGCCCATTGCTCGCGGAGTCGCTTGGGGTCGAGGCCGAGGGCCATGGTGACCCGCTTCGAATGGTCGGTGATGGCGATGTACTCATAGCCCAGGGCGCGCGCCGCGTGGGCCATTTCGTCGATCGTCCCCTTGCCGTCGGTGGCGCTCGTGTGCATCTGGAGGTCCCCGCGGATGTCCTTCACCTCGACGAGGTGCGGTAGACGATGCTCCTCGGCGAGCGCGATCTCACCGCGCGCCTCGCGCAGCTCGGGAGGAATCCAGTCGAGGCCCAGCTTGGCGTATATCTCCTGTTCCGTCTTCCCGGCCACGCGACGCGTCCCCTTGAACAGGCCATACTCGTTGAGCTTGTACCCGTGCTCCTGCGCGATCTTGCGGAGCTCGACATTGTGCGCTTTGGAGCCGGTGAAGTACTGCAAGGCCGCGCCGTAGGCGGCGGGCTCGACGGCGCGGAGGTCGACCTGCAAGGCGCTCCGGAGCTTCACCGTGGAGCGCGTCTCGCCCTTGGATACGACTTCCCCCACTTCGCCGAACCGGACGAACCGGTCCATCACCCCCGCGCTCGCGTCGGAGGTCACGAGGATGTCGAGATCGCCGATCGTCTCGCGCCGCCGGCGATAGCTTCCGGCGACCTCGATCTGCCGGACGTCGCCGCCCGCCTTCAGGTAGCCGACGATCGCCTGCGCCTGCGTCTCGGCTTCGTTCAGGAGCATGCGCCGCTCGGTCACCTGCGCCTGGCCGATGCCGGCGCGCATCTTCTCTTCCATCTTGGGCCCGAAGCCCTTGAGCTTCTGTACCTTGCCCGAGTCGAGCGCCTTCGTCAGGTCGGCCGCGGATTTCACCTTGAGCTTCGAGTACAGGAGCTTCACGCGCTTGGGGCCGAGGCCCGGGATGCGCAGCAGATCGAGCAGGCCGGCGGGGAGCTTGGCCGCGAGCTGTTTGCGGAGCGGCAGCTCGCCCGTCGAGACGATGTCGCCAATTTTCTCGGCGAGGTCCTCGCCGATACCGGGGATCTCGGTGAGGTCTTTCTTGTCCCCACGCACCAGCTCGGCAATCGGCTCCGGGTAGTCCCGGATCGTGCGCGCGGCGTTGCGGTAGGCCCGGACCCGGAAGGGATTGGCGTTTTGGATCTCGAGGAGATCCGCGACTTCGTCGAACAGGCGGGCGATGTCGGGGTTTTGCATACGCGTCGGTAGAGGATGGTAGAAGACGTCGGTAGAGGATGGTAGAAGACGGTAGAGGACGGTAGAGGTCAAGATACTGTCCTCTGCCGACCTCTACCGCCTCTACCGTCTTCTCCACCCTTGCCGCCTTCGGATTCTGGTGCTAATTCAACCCCGCCCTTGCTGCACCTCTCCCTCCGGAGGCTGTGGGCCATATGTGCGGTATGCGTCTCCTTTCGCGCCTTCCTGTCCTTCTGGTCGGCGCGGCTCTGGTGACTTCCCCCGCGTCGCTCAATGCGCAGGCACAGGCTACCACCGGCATCATTCGCGGCGTGGTCTCTGACCCGGCCGGCGCCCCCGTTGCGAACGCGCAGGTCCTCCTGCACGAGACGACGACGAACTTCACGCGCACGCTCACAACCGACGCGGCGGGCAACTTCACCGGTACGCTGCTCCCCCTCGGCACCTACGAAGCAACCGCGCGAGCGGTGGGCTTCGCGGAGGTGAAGCGCACGGGGATCGCGCTGGGAGTGGGCGAGACCGTGGCCCTGCAACTGCAGCTAGCCGCGGTGACCCTCCAGGCGGTGACGGTCGAGGCGACCCGCCCGGTGGTAGAGGTGACCCAAACGGAGGCATCGACGCCCCTGTCGGCCGCCGCGGTAACCGGCCTCCCGAACAACGGGCGCAACTACATCAACCTCACGCTCCTGACGCCGAACGTCGCCATCGTGCAGGGGCCGGACGGTGACGAGCTCACCGTGGCGGGCCAGCGCGGCATCCACAACAACGTCTCGGTGGACGGCGCGGACTTCAATAACTCGTTCTTCGGCGAGCAACGCGGCGGGCAGCGGCCCGCGTTCACGTTCAACCTGGACGCGGTGCGGGAGCTGGTCGTGGTGGAGGGCGGTGCGAACGCCGAGTTCGGCCGCTCCTCCGGCGGATTCGTGAACGTGATCACAAAGTCCGGAACGAACGAGACGAAGGGGTCGCTCCACTACTTTGGCAAGTTCGATGGGCTCTCGGGCTCGCCGAGCCACACCTTACCGAGCGGCACGACGGAGACGTTCAACCCCGACTTCTCACAACACCAGTTCGGGTTCACGCTGGGTGGACCGATCAAACGCGACCGGGTGTTCTACTTCCTGGCGTACGACCAGCAGATCTATGACGACGTGAAGCAGAAGACGCGGCCCTCGAGTCCGCAGCTTGATTCGCTCAAAACATTCCTCGCAGCGCGATACCCGGAGCTCGGGAACGATTTCGGCTCGATCTCCCGGACCAACAATGCGCGCGCAGCGCTCGCGAAATTCGACTTCCGCTTGTCCGACAAGAACATCCTGTCGCTCAAGTACAACTACACCTGGGCGGAGCAGCAAAATGGGACGTTCGATGTCGACACCTGGGGCGCGAGCGCCAATGGGCTGGAGCAGAGCCATTCGCACGCGGTGAACGGGAGTCTCCAGTCCTTCCTGTCATCCAATGCGTCCAACGAGCTCCGGTTCCAGTTCGCGCGGGAGGACCGGCCCCGCCCGTACGACGGCCCGAGGAACCACCTGGGCGATACCACCGGCGTATCGTCGATCTTCGGTTCCAGCGTGCCGTTCCACGACACGGACATCGATCCGGTGAACTCGTTTCGCTTTGGCTTACCGTTCTTCCTGCCGATCTCCGACGACCACGACACGCGCGTCCAGCTGCTCGACAACGTGTCCATTTCCCGCGGGAATCACCTGATCAAGTTCGGCGGGGAGTGGAACCGGACGTCGACGACGCAGGTCTTCATTGGATTTGCGGGCGGGCGCATGGCGTTCTCGAGCGTGCATGGATTCGAGAATTTCGTGAATCAGGGCTCGCACTACATCGAATGCTCGGACGGCTCGAGCGGCGTCTTCCCGGGCTTCACCTGCCCGGGGACCGCAACCATCACCGGCCCCGTCCTCCTGTACCTTCAGCAATCGGGAGTAGGGTCGAACACCGTCGAGCAGGCGGGGACGCAGACCATTACCCAGAACGAGCTCGCCGTATTCCTCCAGGACACGTGGAAGCCGTCGCCCAAGCTGACGGTCAACTACGGCCTGCGGTGGGAAGCGCAGATCGAGCCCGATCCGATCACCCCCCCGTCGCAAGTTTTCTTTCACCCCTGGATCGACTCGACCGTGGTGAACGCACGGGGGCGCTTTACGTTCCCGTCTGACGGCACCATCCCGTCCGACTGGAAGATGTGGCAGCCGAGGTTGGGGATCGCCTGGGACCCGAACGCCGACGGGCAGCAGGTGGTCCGCTTCAACGCGGGTCTGTATTACGCGCGGATTCCGGCGTTGAACCTGGCGAGCGTCCGCAGCACCAATGGCTCGTTGGGACAGACGCTGTTCGGCTCGAGCGCGACGGTGAGCTTCCTGCCACCCCCGGCGTTCGACAGCCTCCTCCCACTCTCGACCGGGACACCGTTCCAGCCGACCGTCTACGTGGTCGATCGGGACTTCCAGAACCCACGAACCCTCAACATCACGGTTGGCTACGAGCGCCAGATTGCAAACGACCTGGCGGCGTCGATCAGCTACACCCATGCACGCACGGACCATTTGACGCGGTTCATCAACCGCAACGACACGGTCTTCGCGAGCCCGTTCGGGTCAGGGCCGGCAGGGATCGGCTCGCTCTTCAGCGTCGAAAGCAGCGCCAAGTCCCGCTACAACGGCGTGACCGTCGGACTGAAACGGGTTCTGGACCCGAACTTCCAGTTCGACATCAACTACACGCTCTCGTTCGATAAGTCGGACGACGATAACGAGCGCGACCCGTTTACTTTCCGATACGCCCGACCCGACTCGCTTGTGAAGGAGTACAACTGGAGCGACCGGGACCAGCGGCACCGCGTCAATGCGTGGGTGTTGTCCAAGGTGTTCGGCTTCTACCTGAACAACCGCGTCAGCTACTATTCGGCGCAGCCGACGTCGGCCAGCTGCGGACCGCGTCCGGGCAACCCCTTCGCGCCCCCCGCGGGAAGCCGCGCGACCGGACCGGCCGACCGTATCTGTGCGGACGGCAGCATCATCTTGCGGAATACCCTGCGGAAGGACAACGCCTATTTCTCGTGGGACCTCCGGCTCTCCCGGCCGTTCGCGGTGGGTCCGCAGGGCCAGCAGCTCGAGGCCCTGGTCGAGATCTTCAACGTCACGAACGCGGACAACTTCAAAGATCCTGGTGTGGGAACATTCCTGAATTTCGACGGGACGATCCGGTCGGGCCTCGGCGACCCGCGGCAGCTGCAGGCGGGGTTGAGGTGGATCTTCTGAAAAGCGGTTAGAAGGCGGCAGAGGCGGCAGAGGCGGCAGGGCGGCAGGGCGGCAGGGGGGATTTTGACCCGTGCCGCCCTCTTGCCGCCGTGCCGCCGTGCCGCCTTAGCTAACCGTTATCTGCTTCGCCATCCCATGGACGATGTGCGGCTTCCCGTCCTTGGCGTCAGGCCAGAAGCACAACAACAGATAGTTGCCCGGCGCGAATGTCGCGGTGAACTGCGCATGCCCGCCGGGATCCATCCCCACGACGCCGCCCAGCCACTTCCCGGTGGGAAGCGGGCCCTTCTCTCCGCCTTTTTCCCACGCGATGAAGTCCTGAAGCGACTTCCCCGGCGGTAAGGCCGTGATCACGACCTCGTGCGGCTGCGGCGCGCCGTTCTCGACTCGGATCGTGTGCGTGCCAGCCGTTAGGGGTGCAGAGAGCACAAAGTCGTAATCGCTGAGCGTGATCGAGAAACCCGCGGCGGGCTCGGCGACTGCTGGCGCCGGGGCTGCCTGGGGAGCTTTGACGACCATCGCGCGCATCATCCCCTTCATGATGTGCGGCGTGCCGTCCGCCGTCGGGATCCAGCAGACGAACACATAACTGCCGAGTTCGAGCGTCTGGGTCGCCAGGCCCGTGTCCCCCGGCGTCACGGCGTTCGGACCCCCCACGAACGAGATCCACGGCGGCGGTGGACCCTGAGTCTTCATCGCCGCCTGGAGCCCAGATTGAAAGTCGGCAACGGTCTTGCCGTCCTTCAGCCGGATCAGGGAGGCGTGGTGCAGCTCTTTCCCCTGGTTGATCAGACGGAACGTCGTGAGGCCCGCCGGGATGGTGTCGGGAACGTTGAAGGCGTAGTCCACCGCACTGATCGTCACGACGTTGGGGCCCGCGGGCTGCGGAGTCGGCTTGGCGCACGCGGCGGCGCCGAGGGCGAGACCAGCGATGAGACATCGGCTGTGTCGCATGATTCGAGTCGTCCCTGTTGTCTGGTGGTGAGATGAAGGATGCCTAGCGACGCTGCAGCATCACGATCCCGGAGAACCGGCGGCCTTCTTCGCGCTTGGCCTTGGGCATGAAACGTCCGATCAGCGACCAGAGCCACGCCCCGCGCATGGTGCGCTTCAGCCGGATCGACTCGTCCCAAGTGGAGCGGAACTCCGCTTCCCGCCAACCATGGGGCTCGAAGAAGCGCGTCCCCTCAGCCGGGGCGAAGCGGAAGGGCGCGTTCCCCGCGGCCAGGATGGGACCCCACGACTTTTCGATCATCTTGAGCAGACCGGGAGACCCGAGGTCGAGGAGCCACCAGCGGAAGGTGGAAGGGGAGGCGAGGTCGGCGGCGAGCGTGGCCACCTGCTCCGGGGCGAGATAGATGAGCAAGCCCTCGCTCACGACGAGGACCTGTCGGGCCGAGCTTCCCACCCGGGCGAACAACGCGCGCCGGCGATCCTGGTCCGTGAGATCGACCCCGACGTGCTCGAGCGCGCACACGGCACGCTCTCCGGCGAGCTGCTCCTTCTTGTAGGCGACAACGTCCGGGAAGTCGACCTCGATCCAGCGGAGCGAGGGTGGCAGCGGCAACCGATAAGGCCTGGTGTCCAGCCCGGCGGCGAGGTTCAGGACGGTGTCGACGCCGTCTCGCTCGATCGCGCGCAGGATGAGCTCGTCCATGACCGCCGTCCGCACGATCATCGGCCACGCGAACGCCTTGCCCTTCGGCATGCCGGCCAACACCTGCTCCCCGCGTTTCCCCGCCAGGCGGCGCGCGTAGGGATCGTGGAACAAGGCGTCGGGCCGCTCGGACTCCATCGCGCGGTACAGTGCGACCCAGCGCGCGGTGTCGGAAACGTGCTCGATGGTGGCGGGTGCGTCGCTCAGGAGGTTACCTCGGGTGAACGGGGATCGGGCGCCGGAAAGCTAGTCCGCTTGGGGGGCGGCGTCGAGCGGCTGAGCAGCTCCCATTGCATCACGATCCACGCGATGAGCGTGGGAATCCCGCGGATTCGATATGGGACCAGGTAGTCCTGCTTGAACCCGTGCGGAAACACATCCAGGTCGGCCACGAGCATCACGAGCAGCGTCAGCGCCATCACTCCGGTGCGGAGGCGGCCCGACGGTGAGCCCACGTACCAGAGGACGATCCCGGCGTATGCCACAATGAACGTCGGCGGCTCGGACGCATGGTTGAACAGCACCGCATACACGAGGAGCGAGTAGAGGAACAGCCGGCGGAAGTCGACGCTCTCCCGGCGATCCCACCGCACCGCGAGGGGCAAGAGGAGGACCAGCGTGCCGGCGATCTGCACCGGCCAGTTGGGCCAGTCGACTCCAAGCCAGGCGTGGAGGTAGTGCATCATTGAGTACCCGCGCCGAAGCGCGTCTTTCGCTTCGATGGCCCGCCACGAGTGATACTGCGCCACCAACGTGTCGGGCGTCGTGACGAGGAGCGGGAGTGCCACGGCCACCGCGACGGTGGCCGCGATGATCGCGGCAAAGCGGAGTCGCCTGGGATAGAGCGCGGCCAGGGACACACCGGCGAGGGGGAACAGTTTGACCGCCGCGCCAAGCGTGATGCTCGCGGCGGCGCCGGTCTGCCGGCCCCGCTCGAGCGCGACGAACGCGAGGATCATCAACGCGGCCACGAGCGCGTTACTCTGGCCGTATTGCAGCGTCAGCAACACCTCGAGGTAGAGCAGCAGGAGGGCGACCGTGGCGGGCCGCCCTGGGAGTAGACGGTTGATGGCGTACCACAGGAGCAGCCCGTTCAGAAGGGTCCAGCATAAGAACGAGAGCGCGAAGGGCAGGTAGGCGAAAGGTGCGAACAGCAGCGCGAAGGTCGGGCTGTACTTGTAGTAGTCGAAATGCTGTTCGGGGTTGGCGGCGTACAAATCCCGACCGGCGATCAGATTATAGGTCGCCGTGCGGAAGATGCTGAGGTTGTTCGAGTGGCGGAGGACGGCTTGCTGGAAGGTGATGAGCACCGCGCTCGCCACGTAGAGCGCGAGCACGATGCGGTTCGGCCGCGCCTCGGCGGCCGAGGCTGGCACGGCATTCATTGTGGACTACGATAATCTCTACGAGGCCTTCGAGCGACGGATCCGCTGACGGGAGGCGATACAGAGTCTCGTGAGGTGTGTCAACCAGCCGGAGACGGTGCCCCGGGTGTCGAGGAAGCGGGTCGCCGTGCGGCGGGCTTCCTGGAAGGCATCGGCGACGGCGGCTTCGACGTGTTCAGGGTCGAGCAGGGCCGCGTACGCGGTCGCGTAGACGGTACTCCGGAACCGCGCGAGCAGCTCACGGAAGGCTCCCTCGTCGCCGATCGACATACGCCGCACGAGCGTGCGGTCGGAAGCCCGGTCAGGGTGAGGGCGGGCGCGATCTGCGGCAGGGGTCATCTGTGGTAAAGAGCCCGACGAGTGCTGTCGCGTA
This sequence comes from Gemmatimonadales bacterium, assembly GCA_035577025.1. Taxonomy (GTDB): domain Bacteria; phylum Gemmatimonadota; class Gemmatimonadetes; order Gemmatimonadales; family GWC2-71-9; genus AG41. Next base: position 21,651 of record DATLVU010000046.1, on the reverse strand, counting down.
ACGGTCTGTTCTGCCCCGTCACTGGCGAGCTTGTGTAAGGTGTTGCTCCTCGCGAGGTTTCAGCGTCCGACCCGGTAGCTCAGTTGGTAGAGCAACGGACTTTTAATCCGTAGGTCGCGGGTTCGATCCCCGCCCGGGTCATCCCGTCTCCCACCAAGCCACGATGCCCTGATGGCCGCATTTGTGACACGTCGTTACCGCAGGAATGACGTGACCGCGCAACAACACACGCGACGCGCAGTACGGGCAGACCGCATAGCGGCGGCCCAGGTCCGCGCGCGTACCGCGTGCGGGGTTCGGATCATCGTACGTGCGGTAGACGACGGTGAATCGGTCGGGCCGCTTGGGGCGCACTTCTATCATATCCTGTGATACCGCCACGCGGTGGCCGGACACATCGAGCACGGCGCGCTGGTCCCCCTGGCTCAGCACGGGATACCACGCACCATTTCTCAGGCGGGGATCCGCTTCCTCGTCGCGCTTGGCCGCGAACCACACCCGAGCCCATCCGAGAGTCGGTTCCATGGGCTACAAATCGCGGTTTCGGGGTGCGGCGTGCCGTGATCTGGGTAACAGAGCGCGCGGCAAGTTACGGTAGGCGGGGTAGCGGACGGGCAGGTATATTCGCGCAAGATGCGGTAGTACAGACTCCTAGAGGCGTCATGGAGGTTCTAATGACCACATCGACGGCATGGAGTATGCTTCGGGCCCTGCTAGTCACGGTGCTCAGCGCCTGCGTGGTGGCCGCGGCCGGCGCCGGTGCGGGCGGAGGCATTTACCTGACCCAGCGCGGTGTCGAATCCGTGGTGCCCGTTCCGGTCGACCGCGCGGCGAGCGCGACCACTCGGGCGTTCGACGAGCTCAAGATCCACCAGACAAAGTCGTCGACCGAACAGGACGCAGACGGGGAAAAGCGGGAAGTCGACGGCACCTCCGGCGATCGCGACATCACGGTGACAATCAAGGCTGAGCAGACAAGCTCTTCCCGGATCCAGGTGGTGGCGAAGAAGAGCGCTGTCACGTGGGACAAGGACTTCGCCCGCACGATCCTCGACAAGATCGTCGCCTACTCACGCTAAGGGGACTATGCCGCCTATCATCTGGATCGACGGGACGTACTACGGCCGCGGCGATGCCAAGGTCTCGGTGTTCGATCACGGCCTGCTGTATGGCGACGGCGTGTTCGAGGGGATCCGGGTCTACAACCGGCGAGTGTTCCGCCTGGCCCAGCATCTCGATCGACTGTACGCCTCGGCCAAAGGCATCTGGCTCGAGATTCCACTCGCCAAACCCGCCATGCATCGCCTGGTGGAAGAGGCCGTGGAGAAGAGCGAGCTCGAGGACGCCTACCTCCGCCTGGTCGTGACGCGCGGCGTCGGGGATCTCGGACTCGACCCGCGGAAGTGCCCCAAGCCCTCCGTCATTTGTATCGTTGACACAATTCAACTCTGGTCGCCGGAGCGCTATGAGCACGGGTTGACCGCGCTCACCGCGCCGACGCCCATCAGCCATCGCGAGAGCCTGTCCCCGCGCATCAAGTCACTGAACTACCTCGCCCACATCTTGGCCAAGGTCGAGGGGATCGCGGCGGGCGTGGATGAGGTGATTATGTTGGACTCGCAGGGGTACGTCGCCGAAGCGAGTGGCATGAACCTCTTCGCCGTCACCAACAGCACGCTCAAGACGCCGCCGCCGTATGCCGGCATCCTCCGCGGCGTTACCCGCGACGCCGTGATCGAGCTGGCGCGCGAGGCCACATTCGCCGTCGAAGAGCTCCCGCTCAACCGCTACGATTTGTACACGGCCGACGAGATGTTCCTCACCGGCACGGCCGCCGAGATCGTCGCCGTTACAAAACTCGACGGCCGGGCGATCGGCACCGGGAAGCCCGGCCCCACCACCCAGCAGCTCGCGAAGCGGTTCAAAGCGCTGGTGACTCGCCGAGACTGAGCACAAACCCGGTCGGGTCGCGCGGCCCCTTAAGTCCAACTATTGACAGGACTTAGGGTTAGCCACATATTGCCGGGCCCTGTTCCCGAGGTGATCCATGCCATGGAGGGTCATCGCCCATGGCGACCAAGTTTGGCACGTGGATGCCCTCGCCGAACGGCCGGCGAACGCCGAGGCCTGGCAACTGGTCCTTTCCTTCCGATCGGCGTCTGAGCGGTCCGGCCGGTCGTTTTGGACCCTGTATCCGCTCGAGGCCACGTCGAAGTCGTCGTTGTTCATTCAGGCCGAGCGCATTCCGGATGCGGCCCTGTCGCAGCTTCTCGCCGAGCGACTGGCGTGAGCCAGCCCGAACTGCAGGATCTGCGTCGTATCGCCCTGGCGGTGGCGCGGTTACGCGGTGAGGCGGTGCGAGAGGTCACGGTCCGGTCCGACCTGCGGCAGATCCGCGTCGAGCTCCAGAGCGGAATGATTCTGGTCGTCTCAGCCGAGCGCGACACTCAGGGACGCCCGCGCCTCGAGGTCGACGTGGTCGAGCAACCGCAGGACCAGGGGGGGGCCAGGCAGCAGATCGAAGTTCGGTTCGACTGATGGAGCGACGACCGTGACGGCACCATTGATGGGCGAGTCACCCGAGGGCGGGGGCGGGGGAGGGGGAGGGGGTGGGGGTGGGGGAGCAGAGCAGCGGCTCCGCTTCAAGGACTTCGAGTTCCAGCGGCTTGCCAGCGGACGCTGCCGAGCGAAGGTGGTCCTGACCTGGTCCGACGGGCGGCAGTTCCAGGGCGAGTCCGACGGCGTGATCTCCCAGGCTGGCGAGCTGCGATGCTGTGCCGAGGCGACCGTTCGGGCGCTGGAGCGCGTGGTACAGCCGAAGATGGGCTTCGAGCTGTTGGGGGTCAAAGCCGTGCGGGCGTTCGACGCGATCGTGGTGATCGTCTCACTCTCGGCGCGACAAGAGTCACGGGCCTCTCGTTTGGTCGGCGCGTACCTGGCAGAGGCCGACCCACCTCGCGGCGCGGCGCTTGCAGTATTGAATGCCACGAACCGCATACTTGGGAATTTCTTCGCGACACGATGATGGGGAACGCACGGATTCGCTTGCTCGGAGTGTTCGCGGCGCTCGGCGCCGGGATGATGGTCTTTGCCTGCGGCGGAGGCCATCCGGCGACGAGTGCCGTCGTGCCGGTCGCACACGATACGATTCCGGAGCACGCGGACTCGATCGCGCAACTCGCCGCCAAGGCGGCCCAAGACTCCGCGGCGGATCAGAAGGTCCTCGACAGCCTGCACGGTCCGCGCCCGCACCCCGACAGCGTCGCCGGCGCGCCGCCCGCGAACGCCTCCGTGAAGGGCGAAGAGGTCGAGCGGGAGGCAGTGCGGCTGTTCGGCCCCGAGGGGCGGAGCGCCATCGGGGCCGCGCCATCGCCTGAGCCGACGTTCGACATCGACGTGTCGAGCTTCGCTACCAACCGGCGCGTGCTCGAGTACCTCGAGTTCTTCCAGGTAGACGCGCGCGATCGGTTCGAGATCTGGCTGTCGCGCCTGGGGCGCTACCAGGGGATGATCCGGGAACGGTTGCGCGCCAAGGGCCTTCCGGAGGATCTGCTCTACCTCACGCTCATCGAAAGCGGGCTGTCGAACACCGCGGTGAGCCGGGCGCGGGCGGTGGGCATGTGGCAGTTCATGGCTAGTACCGGCCGCCTGTATGGGCTCACGGTGGATCCCTGGGTGGACGAGCGGCGTGACCCGTTCAAGGCTACCGAGGCCGCCGTGAACTACCTCGCGGACCTGCGGCAGCGGTTGGGGAGCGTGTACCTCGCCGCCGCGGCGTATAATGCCGGCGTAGGCCGCATCGAGCGGGGGATCGACCGCCTGCCGGGCGAGCCCGACTCGGTGGACGACCACACATTCTTCCAGCTCTCCGACCGCCGCTACCTGCGCCGCGAGACGCGCGATTACGTGCCCAAGCTGATCGCGGCGTCACTGATCGCCAAGCAGCCTGACCGCTACGGCTTCCACGTCGATCCCCTGGCGCCCCTCACGTTCGACGAGATCACGGTGCCGGACGCGACCGGCCTCGACGTCATCGCCCGCCTCGCGGACACGACGGTGGCGACGCTGCTCGAGCTGAATCCCCAGTTCGTCCGCGGTGTGACGCCGCCCAGCCACAGCGTGGTGGTGCGGGTGCCGCGGGGGCGGGGCACTGTGGTCGCGGAGCGCTACGACAGCCTCCCCGTGACCTCGCGGATCACGTTCGTCGATCACTACGTGTCGCGCGGCCAGACACTCTCGGAGATCGCGCAGCGCTACCGGGTGAGCGTCGCGATGATCCAAAGCGCAAATCCGCGGCTCCGGTCCCGAACGCTGCGTGTGGGGGAGCGGATCATCATTCCGATGAGCGGCCGGGTGGTGCCGGCGTCGGCCTGGTCGGTGCCGCCCGAGCCACGGTATCGCCGCGTCTCGAGCACGGAGGCGAGTCGTGGCAGCCATCGGATCCGGCGCGGGGAAACGGCCAGCGTCATTGCGCGCCGCTACGGGATTTCGCTGACATCCTTGCTCAATTACAACGGCTTGACGATGGGGTCGGTGCTGCGCGCGGGGGATGTGCTGAAGATTCCGGAGAAGTGCACGACCACCTGCTGACGCCACGCCATCCGGAAAACACGAAGGCGTAGGGCGGTTCGCCCTACGCCTTCGTCATTTCGTCGTCCACGCGCTGCCGGTCAGGTCTTCCGCCGGTACCCCTTCATGAGGGCCGCGGCGTAGCCGTTCTGGGGATCCTTACCGGCGTCCAGCAGCTCCTGGACCTTGCCGGGGCCACGGTTGTATGCGAGTAACGCGAGGCGCAGCTTCGCGTCCGGGTTGCCCTCGTAGCGCTCCAGGAGGTCCCGCAGATACCGGAACCCGAGGCGCAAGTTGGTGCCGCGCTCGTAGAGCTGCGACGTCGTGAGGCCCGGCTCGTACAAGCGTGCCGTGCTGGGCAAGACCTGGGTGTAGCCGATCGCCCCCACCTTGCTCTTCGCCTTGGGGTTGAACCCGGACTCGATCTTCACGAGCCGGAACGCGAGCGCCGGGTCCACGCCTTCTGCCAGCGCGACGTCGTAGATCGCCGCCGCGAGATCGGCCGCGATGTTGTAATGCGTCGAATAGTCGATGATCGCGTTGGCGCGCTCCAGCTGGAGCCGTGCGACGGCGAGCTCGCCCCGGGTCGCCTCGAGCGACTGCTCGAGCGACCGCAGCTCTCCGATGAGCGCTGGCGCCGTCAGCGGCGCCGGCTGATCGTCGGCTGTAGCCCGGCGCGCCCAACCGCCGATGCTGCTGACGATCAGGGCACCGAGCAAGATGAGCCCTCCTTGCAACATCAACTTCTGAGTCGTCGTCCGCATAGCCCTCTCTTGTGAGAACGTGCGGTCCATACTGGCACCGCCCCATCAATTTCCTGTCAATCCACCGCGTCGCGTCGCCAGTCGCCGTGGGTCCCGCCCGTCTTTTCGAGCAAGCGGACCTTCTCGATCTCCATTCCCCGATCCACGGCCTTCACCATGTCGTAAACCGTCAACAGCGCGACCGACACGGCCGTAAGTGCTTCCATCTCGACACCGGTGCGACCCACCGCCTTCGCGGCCGCCCGGACCCGCACCCCCGGCAGCTGCTCATCCAGCCTGGCTTCCACCTCGACATGATCGAGGCCGAGCGGATGGCAGAGCGGGATGAGCTCGGCGGTTCGTTTGGCCGCCAACGTCCCCGCCACTTCGCTCACCGCCAGGACATCGCCCTTGGCGATCTGCTGCTCCGCGACGCTCTGGAACGCTTCGCGCGACATGCGGATCGTTCCTTCGGCCACCGCCGCGCGGACCGTAGCGGGCTTCCCCGCCACGTCCACCATGCGCGCCCGGCCCGCTTCGTCTACGTGTGACAGTTTCACGCCGTTGCTCCAGTCGTGGCTCGCAGATCCGCGGCCAATACGGCCGACACGAGCTGCGGGTTCACATTGCCCTGCGCCAGACCGCGCGCTTCAAGCACCCGCGCGATCGCCGCCACGACTTTTCCGGTCTCCCGGCCCCCGCGCGCCTGCTCCCGCAACACATCGAGCAGTCCGTCGAGCATTCCGGTGAAGCCTCCTCGCGCTTGGAACGGCTGCTGCGCCAGGGCGAACGCCAATTGCGGCACCGGACCTCCGTCGACCGCCTGCAGGAAGCGCCGGGCCACGCCCTCGCCCCCGTCCCCACGGCCCCCTTCAGCAAGGAGCCTGCCGGGGCACCCATCAGCCGACCCAACCAGTTGCCGGACCTGAGCTTGCGCACTCGCGCCCAGCTCCCGCTGCGCGAACACTGCCACGATGCTGTCGGCCAGTCGTGCCACGCGAACCCGCACGACGCGAGACATGATCGTCGGCAGCAGGGCCTCAGGCTCAGCGCTCGTGAGCACGAACACCGTGTCCCCGGGCGGTTCCTCGAGGGCCTTCAGCAACGCATTCGCGGCCGCTTCGGATCCCGGCTGGGGCACCAAGCGCTCCGCGTCGCCGATCACGAACACCTTCCGCCGCGCCGACGCCGGCCGGTATGGGAGGCGCCGCAACAACAGGCGGACCGCGGCGATGCTGTGCAGCGCCATCCCGGACGGTGCGTCATAAAGCGGGCGTTCTCGCCGCGCCGCCATCTCTTCGGCGAGCGCCTCTTCGACCGCCTCGATCTGCCGGTCCTGGTCGACGGCTCGCTTGGACGGCTCGAGCGGCACGAACCAGTGCACGTCCGGATGCGACAACGTCAGCACCAGCTTGCAGTGCCGACATTCACCGCACGCGTTGTCCTTCTCGCACACCAGCGCCTGCGCCAACCACAGCGCCAGGCGTTGCTTCCCCACGCCACGCGGGCCCTCGAACAGGAGTACTTGCGGCAACCGGCCGGAGGCGATGGCGCCTACCAGCCGGTTTCTCGTCCCCTCGTGGCCGTACAGGGGGGGTAAGGGCATGGCGGGAATCTACCCGGGGGGCGAAAAACCTGGTCGTGTGGAAAACGCAACCGGAAGCGCGGCAACGTCTTGCGTACCTTTAGGGGGCCTTGTGCGCACGTAAGTTTATGTATTGCCATGCCTTATGCGCTGGAGTGAGCATACACTCGCTCGATAATGCCCAATTTTCTTACGTTTTCGCTAATTATTCGGGTGGTATCGAACCAACAGCTTAGGCCCCCTGTTGTCGCGGTGGTGCCACAAGTTCGCCAGCGATGTGCTTCGCAGCCGCGCGAAGCTGGTGCGGCTGGCCAACGACAATCAGGACGTCGCCCGCCGCCAATCGGAACTGCGGGCCGGGGTTGGCGATCTCTTCATCGCCCCGGGTCACGGAGAGCACCAGTGCGCCCGTTTGGGTGCGCAGGCCGGTGGCGGAAAGCTTCTTTCCAACGAGCGGCGACTCGGGGGTCAGACGCAAACGCTCGACGCCCATCTGCGGAACGCCGGCGACCGTGCCGAGGTGAAGTCGGCCGGCTCCGTCGCCGCTGCGCAGCGCCTCGTAGTGCGACGCGCGGATCCGGTCCACCAGTGTGTCGATGTCGGCGCGCGGGACGTTGTAGTAGGCCAGCACGCGCGCGAAGATCTCGATCGAGGTCTCGAACTCCTCGGGGATGACCACGTCGGCGCCGAGGCGGGTGAGCTCGGGAATCTCGACCACATACCGGGTCCGCGCGATGATATGGATGTGCGGGTTCAAGCCCCGGGCCACGCGCACCATCCGGCGCGTCGCCCCGGGGTCCGAGATGGCGACCACGAGCATTCGGGCTCGCTCCACGCCCAGGGCTCGTAGGATCTCTTCGCGCGTGGCGTCGCCGTAGAAAGCCGGCTCGCCGCGTCCCCGGGCCTGCTGCACCGTCTGCGCATTCAGCTCGACGATCAGATAGGGAGCCTGAATCGAGCGAAGGGCGGCGGCGAGATTGCGCCCGTTGAGTCCATATCCCGCGACGATCACGTGATCGGTAAGCGGCTGGTCCGCCATCGCAATGACCTCCGACCGGAGGCCGGGGAGGAGGCGCCTGATCGGCACGAAACGCTCGAGCCGGTCGAGGATGCCGGGACCGCCCTGGAGCAGAAATGGCGTGACGAGCATCGTCAAGACGGCGATGGGAAGAAACGTCTGGTACAACCCTTCCGGCAGCAGGCCGGCGCCGCGTCCTTCCCGCGCCAGGACAAACGAGAATTCGCCGATCTGGGAAACCGCCAGCCCCGCCAGCAGGGCCACCCGGCCTGAATAGCCCAGGAGGGCGGGCCCAACCGCCGCCAGGAGCGTCTTCCCCCCCATCACGAGCACGACGCCGCCAACGGCCAGAATGGGGTGTGCCCGCAGGAACTCGGTCTGCACCAGCATCCCGACGGTGACGAAAAACAGGGAAATGAACACGTCCCGGAACGGCAGCAGTTCGGCCATCGCCTGGTGGCCGTAGTCCGACTCCGAGATGACGAGTCCCGCGAGGAACGCGCCCAACGCGAGCGAGGCACCGGCCGCGGCCGTGCCAAGCGCCGTCAACGTCCCCACCAGAATGACGGCGATGAGGAACAGCTCGCGACTTCTCGTCTTGAGAATCTCGGACAGCGCGCGCGGCACGATGGTGCGGGCCAGCACGAGCACGCCGATGACGACAAGGCCGGCCTTCCCGAGCGCGAAGAGGAGGCCGGTGACACCTCCCGTCGACTGCCCGGCGAGGAAGGGGAGCACGAGCATCATCGGTACCACGCACAGGTCCTGGAACACGAGCACGCCGGTGGAGAGGCGGCCGTGCGGGGCGTCGATCTCGCCCAGATCCGTGAGGCCCTTGAGGACGATCGCCGTACTCGACAGAGCCACGAGAAAGCCCAGCAGCACCGCGACCGGCCATGGGGCGCCGAGACCGACGGCGAGCAGGGTCGCCAGCACCGTGGTGAGGATCACCTGCGAGCCGCCGCCGACCACCACCTGACGGCCCATCTCGCGAAGCCGGCTGAGTGAGAACTCGATCCCGATCGTGAAGAGCAACAGGATGACGCCCACCTCGGCGAGACTCTCGACCTGGTGCACGTCCGAAACGAGGCCGAGCCCGTTGGGGCCGACGAGAACTCCAGCGACGATGAAGCCGGGGAGCGCGGGCAGCTTGATTCGATGGAAGACCCAGATGACCAGCAGGGAGACCGCGAAGATGATCGCCAGGTCCCGCAGGACGATGTACTGCGTCACGACGCCCCCTTGCAAATCATTGATTCTGGCCCTTTTGCGAGTTCTTCGGTGACCTGGCGCACGGTGCTCGTGTGGGGGTCATAATGGAAAAGCAGGCCACAGTCTGCAAGGTTGTTGCGCTCGATTCCATACGGCACCAGGGAGAGGCCCACCAGGCGTGAGCACGAACCGGTTCAGGCTGCTGCGGCAGGACGCGGCGGGTCGAGACGCCGAGCTGTCGCGAAGCGAGGCGCAGCTGCGCGCCACCGCGCGGCAGCAGGAGGCCGTGGCGCACTTGGGCCAACAGGCGCTCGCCGGAGCGCCGGTCGACGAGCTCATCGCCGCGGCCGTCGCGTTGGCATCGCGGTCGCTCGAGGTGGAGTTCGCGAGCCTGCTCGAGCTTCGTCCGGAGAGTCGCACGCTGCTGTTGCGGGCGGGCGTCGGCTGGCGAGAGGGGAGCGTCGGCCGGACGGTGCTGCCCTCCGACGCGGACTCCTACACCGGCTTCGTGCTCCGCTCCACGGGCCAAGTGGTCGTCGAAGATCTGCGGGCGGACACGCGGTTTGGGAGCGCTCCGCTGCTCACGCAGCACGGCGTGGTGTCGAGCCTCAGCGTGATCGTGCACGGCAAGGATCGCCCGTTCGGCGTTCTGGGCGCGCACACGGGGACGCGCCGCGACTTCACCGTTCATGACGCACATTTCCTTCAGGCCATCGCGAACGTCCTGGCGACTGCGATCGACCGCGGCCGCACCGAAGACGCGCTCCGGCGCAGCGAAGAACACTTCCGCTCGTTGATCGAGAACGCGTCGGACATCGTCACGATCGTGGGGGAGAACGGCGTCTTCCGCTACGCGAGCCCATCGGTGGAGCGCGTGCTGGGCTACGAGCCGCGGCAGCTGTTGGAGCATAGCGCCTTCGACTACGTGCACCCCGACGACATCCCGCGAGTCGGCGAAGCGCTGGCCAAGGCGATTCAAGAACCGGCGACGCCACAGACCGCGCAGTTCCGCTTCCGCTCACAGGACGGCTCCTGGCGCACGCTCGAGGCGGTGGGCCAGGCGCGCCTGGATGGCGGCGGATTCGCGCAATTGATCGTGAATGCCCGCGACGTGACCGAGCGATTGCGGCAGGAACGGGCGTTGCGTGAGAACAAAGAGCGGCTGCGCACGGTCATCTCCGGCGCGCCGCTCGTCCTGTTCGCACTCGACCGCCACGGTGTCTTCACGATGGTCGAGGGGCGGGGCCTCGACGCCCTCGGGCTTCGGCCGGGACTCCTGGTCGGCCGCTCGGCGTTCGAGCTGTACGCGGATCTGCCGCAGGCGCTCGCCGACATGCGCCGGGCGCTCGCGGGCGAGACGTTCTCGTCCGTGGTCGAAGTGTTCGGCGTGGTGTTCGAAAGCTGGTATTCCCCGGTCCGGGATCCCGGCGGTGCGGTGGTCGGCGTGATCGGTGTGGGGACGGACATCACGGACCGGCGTCGGGCCGAAGAGGCGTTGCGGCGCTCGGAGGAAAGCCATCGCGCCCTGGTGCAACACGCCGCCTACGCGATCTACCGGTCCACGCTCGACGGACGGTTCCTGACCGTCAACCCCGCCCTGGTCAAGATGCTCGGGTATGAGTCGGGCGAGGAGCTGCTCGGCGTGGACCTGACGACGCAGGTGTACGTCGACCCCGAGCAGCGCCGGCAAATTCTGGCTCGTTTCGACGCCGGAGACATCGTGGAAGGCGCGGAGGTGACCTGGAAGCGTCGGGGCGGGCAGCGCATCCTGGTGCGCCTCTCGGGCCGGGCCGTCCGGAAGAGCGACGGATCCATCGAGGCCTTCGAGACGATCGCGGAAGACATCACGGAACGGCGCGCGCTGGAAGATCAGCTGCGCCAGTCGCAAAAGATGGAGGCGATCGGCCAGCTGACCGGCGGCATCGCCCACGATTTCAACAACCTGCTCACGATCATCCTCGCCAACTCGCAGCTCCTCGGCAAGGCGATACCCCCCGAGCGTCCCGAGGCGCAGACCGACTTGCGCGACATCGTCGCGGCCGCTCTGCGGGGCCGTGTCATGGTGCAGGAACTGCTCGGCTTCGCCCGGCGTACGAGCCTCGACCTTCAGCCCGTGCGGTTGGACGAGCTGATCACCGATCTCACGGGATTCCTCCGGCGGATCCTCCCGGCGGATGTCGAGATCGTGGTGTCCGGCGACCCTGATCTGCCGGAGGTGAAGGCGGATCCGCATGCGGCCGAACAGATCCTCTTCAACCTGGCCACCAACGCCCGCGACGCGATGCCGAATGGCGGCGTCCTGGTGATCGAGACGAGACGCGTGGAGATCACGCAGGAGCAGCACGTCGCCTGGGGGACCCGTCGCGCGGGTGAACACGTGTGCCTGATGGCGAGCGATACCGGCATCGGCATGGACCAGGACACGCGCACCCACATGTTCGAGCCGTTCTTCACGACCAAGCCGGCGGGGAAGGGGACGGGGCTCGGGCTCGCTACGGTCTATGGCCTCGTGAAGCAACACGGAGGCGGAGTCGAGGTGGAGTCGGAGCCGGGGAAGGGGACGCGGTTCCGGATTTACGTTCCGACAACGGATGAGCCCGCCGCGCGCGCCCGCAGCCTGGTGCGCGAGCGGGCCATCCGCGGCGGCCGCGAGACCATCCTACTCGTCGAGGACGACGATCAGCTGCGGCGGTCGGCCAAGCGGATTCTCGAGGACGCGGGCTACCAGGTCGTGACCGCGGCGGACGGGCTCGAAGCGCTCGAGGCCCTGCGCCACACGGACGGCATCAAACTCGTGTTCTCGGACTTGGTGATGCCGCGCCTGGGTGGGCGCGCACTGTACGACGCGGCTCGCCGGGAGGGCCGGGACGTCCCCTTCCTCTTCGCCAGCGGCTACTCCGACCCGGATCGCGCGATGAGCCCCGACCCCTCGACGCCCCTGTTGCGCAAGCCGTGGACAGGAGCCGATCTGTTGGGAAAGGTGCGCGACATCCTGGACCGCGGGTAGGCGACCGCCCTCAGTTGCCGTCCAGAACCTCTCGTACCTTCCGCGCGAGGGAGTCCGGCACGAAGGGTTTCTGCAGGAACGCCACCCCGGCATTCAGGACACCCTGCCGCACCATGGCGTCATCGGTATAGCCCGACGTGTAGAGCACCTTCATACCCGGACGCACGGGGGCCAGGCGTTCAGCGAGCTCACGGCCGCTCATGCCCGGCATCACCACGTCGGTCACGAGGAGATCGATCGGGGCTCCGTGCCGGGCCGAGAGCTCCAGCGCGCTCGGTCCGTCGGAGGCGTCGATTACGTGGTAGCCATGCGCCTCGAGGCTGCGCCGGGCGAGGGCGCGCACGGGGGCGGCATCTTCCACGAGGAGCACGGTCTCGTGGCCGCCGCGCACCTCGCTGGGCGCGGGGGCGGGGGCGAGGGGGGGGGTCTCCGCCACTCCCGGTACACGAGGCAGATATACCTTGACGGTCGTGCCGCGCCCGCGCTCGCTGTACACCCAGATATAGCCGCCGCTCTGCTTGACGATTCCGTACACGGTGGCGAGACCGAGTCCGGTACCCTTGCCGACCTCTTTCGTCGTGAAGAACGGCTCGAAGAGGTGCGCCTGCGTCGCCTCATCCATGCCGACGCCGGTGTCGCCCACCACGAGACAGGCGTAGTCGCCGGGCGGCAAGCGATGCCGGCGCTCGACGTGCTCCTGGTGCAGCGTGAACCGCGCCGTCTCGATGCTCAAGCGGCCGCCCGCGGGAGGGGGCATCGCGTCGCGAGCGTTGACGGCGAGGTTCAGGAGCACCTGTTCGAGCTGACCTGGGTCGGCGTTGACGGCGCCCGCCGTCGCATCGAGCGACGTGACGAGCTCGATGTCCTCGCCGAGCAACCGCCGCAGCATGCGCTCCATGTTGGCCACGACGGCGTTGAGGTCGAGCACCTTGGGCGCGAGCACCTGGCGGCGGCTGAACGCCAGCAGCTGCCGGGTGAGCTCGGCCGCGCGGTGCCCGGCGAGCTTGATCTCCTCGGCATCTTCGCGGCGGGGATCTTCGGGGGGCATGTTGTGCAGGAGCAGCTGGGTCGAGCCCAGAATCGCCGTGAGCAGGTTGTTGAAGTCGTGGGCGATCCCGCCCGCGAGCTGCCCGACGGCCTCCATCTTCTGCGATTGGCGCAGCTGTTCCTCCAGGTGTCGCTGCGCGGTGACGTCGTGGGCCAGCACGAGACGCGCCCTCCGGCCCGCGAATTCGATGGGTCGCGCCACGAGGTCGACCTCGAACACCTTGCCGTCCTTGGCGCGGTGCCGCACCCCCGTACGCACGGCGCCCTCGTCGGGGCGGTTGTCGAGCTCATCGTCGAGCCGGGCTTGCTCTTCGGGTGAGCGGATGTCGCGAATGGTGCGCTCCAGGAACTCGGGCCCCGAGTAGCCGTAGCGGGCGATGGCCGCGTCGTTCACCGCGAGGATGCGCAGCGTCGTGAAGTCGTACACGAACATGGGTTCCGGGTTGGTCGCGAACAGCAGCCGGTACTTCCGCTCGCTGTCGTGGAGCTGCTCCTCGGTGCGCTTGCGCTCGATCGCCATGGCGACCTGCGCGGACACGAATTGCAGGATGTGCTTCTCGGTCTCGCCGTAGCGGACCCCGGGGGCATACGTCTGGGCGACCAGGACGCCGATGGTGCGGTCGCCGATCCTCAGGGGGACGCCCACCCAATCGATGGAGGGCGCGCCGATCAGCTCCACCTCACCACGGTGCTCGAGCTCCGCCTGCACCTCGGGCGTGACGAGCAGGGGTTGGCCCGTGCGGAGCACGTACTCCGTGAGGCCCTTGCCGGGACGCTTGGACGGGAAGTCCGCATCCATCTCGTCCACGTGGTACGGGAAGCTCAGCAGCTCGCTCGCGGGGTCGTACAGGGCGATGTAGAAGTTCTTCGCCGGCATCAGCTCGCCGACGATCTCGTGGATCGCGGCGAACAGGTCCTGCAGACTACGGGCCGAGTGGGCCGCTTCAGAAATCCGGTAAGTCGCGAGCTGGACCCGCTCGGCGCGCCGCGTGTCGGTGACGTCGCGGAAGCTCCACACGCGCCCGACGCTCTTGCCGCCGATGCGCTGAGGTTGGGACAGGCGCTCGTAGATACGCCCGTCCCTAAACGTGAGGACGTCGAAGCTCGACGCTTCGGGACGCGCGTACAGCTCCCGGACCTTGCTCAGAAATTTTTCCGGCTCGGCCAGCTGTTCCAGCACGAACGCGACGGTTTGCCGATCGTCCTTCAGCTCGAGTACCGAATCGGGGATCCGCCAAAGCTCGGCGAACTTGCGGTTGAAGCTCAGGATGCGCCCGGCCAGGTCGACCACCAGGATGCCGTCAGCGGTGGACTCGAACGTCGCGTTCAAGAGAGACAGCGTCTCGCGCAGGTTCTGCTCCGTCCGCTGTCGCTCGGTGATGTCGCGGTACGTGACGACGATGGCGCCGATGGCCGGGTTGTCGAGGCGATTCACCCCCACCGCCTCGAGCCGGCGCCACGTCCCGTCCTTGTGGAGCGCGCGGAGCTCCGTCTTCACGAGATGGCCCGGCTTCTGCATCAGCTCGCCGAACAGCTCGAGCGCGGCGGTGCGGTCGTCCGGGTGGATGAGCTCGAACACGTTTCGGCCCACGTTCTCCGTGGATCCGTAGCCCAGCACCGGCTGCGTCGACTGGCTCGCGTACAGCACCTCGCCGTCGCGTCCCAGCAGCATGATGACGTCGCTCGAATGCTCGACGAGCTGGCGGAAGCGTTGCTCGCTTGCGCGGAGCGCTTCGGCGGCTCCCCGACGCTCGGTGATGTCGCGCGCCACCCACACCACCTGGTCCGGGCCGAGTGGGGAGATCGCCGCCGCGAACCATACTTCCTGCCCGCCGATCGGCAGCGCGTACTCGTAGTACACGGTTTCACGGCGCTCGAGGGCGCTGCGAATCTGCTGGAGATACTCCTCCGCGAGCGCCGGTTCGAACACATCGTGGAGGGTGCGTCCGAGCAGCTCCGGCGCCGGACGGTAGAGCAGGGCGGCGTTGGTGGGGGCGATCTTCACGTAACGACCCGTAACATCCAGCACGAGAATGACATCGCTCATCGCGGCGAACAGCGCCTCGAGCTCGGCGGCGGCGTCTTGGTGGCGGGAGACGGGGGGCTTAGCGGTTTTCATTTCGGGGACCAAATACTCACCCGGACGGGGCGGGAAGCAACGGGCTGGCGTGCCCCGTGACCCGGGTCACGCCAGCCTCGTGGCTTTACGCCGCAGGCCGGCGAGGCGGCGGTGGCTCGTTCAACACCAGCCAGTACAGGCCGAGCTGGCGCACCGCTTCGACGAACTGCTGGAAGTCGACGGGTTTACGGATGTAGCTGTTGGCCCCGAGCCCGTACCCCGAGATCAGGTCACGCTCTTCACGCGACGAGGTCAGGATCACGACGGGCAAGAGGCGCGTGCGGTCGTCCGCGCGAATGCGTCGGAGGACTTCGAGGCCGTCCACCTTGGGAAGCTTGAGGTCGAGCAGGATGACCTCGGGTGCGATGGGGTGGCCGGCGTGCGTGCCCGTACCCTGGAGATAGTCCAGGGCCTCGGCGCCGTCATGGGCCACGAGAACCTCGTTCTGAATGTTGTTCTTGGCGAGGGCGCGACGCGTCAGCGCCTCATCGTCGGGGTTGTCTTCGACGAGCAGGATCATGCGTTGGGACGCCGCTTTCTGGGTCATGAGAGGGTGAGGGAAAAGGTGGCTTCTGCGACTTCCGTGTTCATTCGTCGAGCACCTCGCGCACTTTCTGGCCGAGGGCGTCCGGTGTAAACGGTTTCTGGAGGTAGGCCAGGCCCGCCTCCAGCACGCCGTGTCGCGTGACGGCGTCGTCCGTATAGCCCGACATGAAGATGACCCGGGCCTCCGGCCGGAGATCGGCGAGGCGGTTCGCCAGCTCGCGGCCCGAGAGTCCAGGCATGATGACGTCCGTCAGGAGGAGATGGATGGCGCCCGAATACCGCGCCGCGATATCCAACGCGGCCTCCGCGCTCGGCGCCTCGAGCACGGTGTAACCGTGGCGCTCGAGGACCTGGCGCGCGACCGCCCGCACCGGTGCCTCGTCTTCCGCGAGGAGGACGGTTTCCGACCCCCGCGCCGCACGGCGGCGCGCCGCCCCGGCCTTGGCGACGTCCGCGGACTCCTGCACGCGAGGCAGGTAGATCTTGAACGTGGTGCCATGTCCGATCTCGCTATAGACCCAGATGAACCCGCCGCTCTGCTTGATGATCCCGTACACGGTGGCGAGCCCCAACCCGGTGCCCTTGCCCTTTTCCTTGGTGGTGAAGAACGGCTCGAACATGTGCGCCTGCGTTTCCTCGTTCATGCCGGTTCCCGTGTCGGTCACGGCGATCATGACGTACGATCCCGGCTGGGCCGGGTAGTGATCGGCAGCGTATCCCTCGGTTAGGTCCACGTTGGACGTCTCGAGCGTGAGCTTGCCGCCCTGCGGCATGGCGTCCCGTGAGTTCACGGCGAGGTTCATGAGCACCTGCTCGAGCTGTCCGGGATCGGCTTTGACCCGGCCGGTGTCCGGCGCGAGCTGCGTGGCGAGCGCCACGTCCTCGCCGAGCAGCCGGCCCAGCATCTTCTGGAGGTCACCTACGAGGGTCTTCACGTCGATCACGCTGGCCTGCAGGACCTGCTGCCGGCTGAACGCGAGCAACTGCCGTGTGAGCCCGGCGGCTCGATCGGCGGCCTTACGGATCTCCGCCACGTCCTGGTGCCGGGAATCCGTGGGACCCAGGTCCTCGAGCAACAGGTCCGCGTAGCCGGTGATCGCGGTGAGGATGTTGTTGAAATCGTGGGCGATCCCGCCCGCGAGGCGGCCGACTGCTTCCATCTTCTGCGCCTGGCGCAGCTGTTGCTCGAGCTGGACGCGTTCGGTGACATCACGGCCGATGCCGAGGATGCCGATGAGGCGTCCTTCGAGGAGCTGGGGCGTGGCGGAGAATTCACCCATGCGGTAGTCGTGCTTCGCGGTGGAGACGCGGAACTGGCTGACGGCCCGAAGGTCGCCCCGAACCACGCGGCCGAGCAGCTCGAGCGCGAAGGGCAGGTCCTCGGGGTGCACGAGCTTCTCGAACGGCCGGCCGACCCAATCTTCGCGGCGCCAGCCCGTGATCGTCTCGAACGCCGGATTGAGCGACGCGATCGTGCCTTCGGGAGAGAGCGCGAAGATCACGTCTCGCACGCCTTCGACGAGGGTCCGGTACCGCTCCTCTTGCTCCCGCAGCGCCGTCTCCGCCTGCCGGCGATCGGTCTGATCGCGGAAGTTGATGACGATGGCGCCCACGGCCGGCTCGGCCAGGCGGTTGACCGCGACGGCGTCGATGTAGCGCCACGAACCATCCTTGTGACGCCAGCGCAGCTCCATGGCGCGCGGGCTACCCGGCAGGGCGGCGATTTCGGACAATGTCGCCCTCACTCCGGGGAGGTCATCGGGGTGAATGCGCTCGAAGCCGGGACGGCCCACGAGCTCGGCTGGGGAGAACCCGAGCAGGCGCTCGGTCGATTGGCTGGCGAACAACATCGTGCCATCGGGGGCAAGGAGCGCGACCGCGTCGGCGCCGTGCTCGATCAATGCACGGAACCGCTCCTCGCTTTGGCGGCGAGCCTCCTCCGCTCGGACCTTCTCGCTCCGCGCTCGGCGGAGGTCGAGCGCCCGGAGGACGGCGGGCCCGAGCCGCTCCAGATGGTGCTTGACGACGTAGTCCGCCGCGCCGGCCTTGATGTACTCGGCGGCCGTTTCCTCGTCGAGGCTGCCGGTGACGATGATGAGCGGCGTGTCCGGAGCTTCGAGGAGCGCGATCCGCAGCGCGTCGCCCGCACCGAAAGACGGCAGCGAATGATCGGAGAGGATGATGTCGGGCGTAAACTCGTTCAGCGCCGCGCGAAATCCGCGCTCCGAGTCCACGCGCCGGGTGGCGCCTCCGATGCCCGCGCGGCGCAGCTCGCGCTCCACGAGCGCCGCGTCGTCCGGGACGTCTTCCACGAGGAGTATGCGGATCGGCGCAGGCATCGCGTCAGCGCGGCTGCTCGTTCAGGAGCACCCAGTACAATCCCACCTCGGAGACGGCCCGGGCGAACGCCTCGAAATCCACGGGCTTGACGATGTAGCTGTTGGCACCCAGCCGGTACGCCGCCGTAATATCGGGCTCCTCGTTGGACGACGTGAGGACCACAACCGGCAGCGACTTGGTGCGCTCATCGGCCCGGAGCCGCCGCAGGACCTCGAGACCGTCGACCTTCGGGAGTTTGAGATCCAGAAGGACTACGCGGGGCGTGACACCGATGTCACGCAGAGGATGCGCCTTGTCACTGAAAAAGAAGTCGAGCGCCTCCGCGCCGTCGCGCGCCACGAAGACCTGATTCGCGAGGTTGCGGGCGCGGAAGGCCCGCAGGGTGAGCTCCACGTCGTTCGGATCGTCCTCGACCAGCAGGATCTCCACTTCCGGCGCCAGGCTCATTCGACGGCTCCGATAATGGGGTGCGACGGACCGGAGCGGAGCACCGAGCTCAAGTGTAGGTGAAATCGTAGCATGCAGTTATGCGACGTAAGGGTCACGCGCTAGGGTGTTTTTGCGGCACGGGGGGGCGCTTTTGCGGCATTCAAGGTCTCGATTCATTCAACACCTCGCGAATGGCGGTCAGGAGCTCGCGCGGTTGAAACGGCTTTCGCAACGTGCGCGAAGCGCCAACGGCCGCGGCGGACTTCAAAACTTCCCGTTGTCCGGTGTGCCCTCCTCCCGACATGGCGACGATCTTCGGTTGTGCATCGCTTGCGCGGAGCGCCTGGATAACGCCGAGACCATCTCGCTTTGGCATGAAGATGTCCACGAGCACGAGATCGGCCCCTTGCTCGCGCTGCAACCGGAGTCCGGCCTCCCCGTCGCCCGCGTCGAGCACGTCGTAGCCGGCTGCCTCGAGGACGACGCGGAGCGCGCCCCGAAGCACTTCGTCATCATCCATCACCAGGATTCGTGCCATCTATTACACGCTCGGCGACCGCAACGATGGGAACCCGTGTTGCGTCCGGGTTACCAACTATGATATACTTTACTGAGCTTTGCTGCTCAATATAGCCCGGCGGGATGGCACGGCATAGGGTCCATGAGCCACCACGAAGACCTCCTCGATATCAAGCAGGCGGCGCGATTCCTGAACGTGAGCGAGGCGTCGCTGCGACGCTGGACGAATTCGGGCCGGCTCGCCTGCTTGCGTGTCGGCCGCCGGCGGGAGCGCCGGTTCAGGCGCGACGACCTCCTGGCGTTCGCCGAGAAGCAGCCGGTCGCCGCTCCGGCGCGCTCGTCGTTCCCGCCGATCGAGGGGAGCCACGTGTGTGGGCTGTACGGCAGTGACTTGAGCCGGATCAGCCTCGCCGCGGCGTTTCTCGCCGACGCCCTGCGACCGCAGAGGGCGAATTACCTCGCGCTCGAGCCCGACACGCGAGATCAGCTTCTCGCCCACCTCGCAAGGCGCCGTCCCTCCATCCAGGCGGATGTGGACACGGGGCGATTGGTGTTCGCCGAGTATGCCGGGTCGGCGGCGGGCCAACTGGAGTACTGGGAAAGGTGCTTTGCAGCGGCGACCAAGGCGGGTGCGCGCTTGGTGCGGGTCGTCGGGGACGTGTCGAGGGGTTTGGGGAAACGGCTCGCACCGCACGAGGTGCTCGAGTACGAGCGCAACTACGACCAACTGCAGAAGCGGTTCCGCGTTGCCACACTCTGTCTCTACGACGTGCGCCGATCGTCCGGCCTCGAGCTACTCGATGTGCTCAAGTGTCACGGAGACGTATTTCGGTATCCCGTGCACCACCTGTTGAGTTAGAGTCTTCAGAACCGGAGCTCCCGAGGCAGGACTCGAACCTGCGACCCGCCGGTTAACAGCCGGCTGCTCTACCAGCTGAGCTACTCGGGAAGGACGGCGAGGAATATCGCTGCTCCAGACCGCGACTTCAACGGGCGTCAGCCACCGAGCTGGGGTTTCAGGTGTTTCTCGTAGCAGTCGGGGCACACGCCGTGGCTGAACTCCGCTTTCGAGCGCTTTTCGATGTACCGCTCGAGCGAGCCCCACCCGCCGTCGGCGTTTCGGATCCGCTTGCAGTAACTGCACACGGACAGCAATCCCTCGAGGGTGACGAGCTGCTCACGCAATCCGATGATGCGCTCTGCGACGCGGATCCGTGCCTTGAGCTCGTCGGCGGGGACCGGCTTGGTGACGAAATCGTCGACGCCCGCGTCCATCGCCGCCAGAAAGCTCTCCCGCCCGCTGCGCGACGTCTGCAGGATGAAGTACGTGTAGGGCCGGTCCGGCACGGCGCGGACGCGGCGGCAGAGCTCCAGGCCGTCGAGCTCGGGCATGAGCCAGTCGGAGACGATCACGCGCTGATCCGAGAGCTGCCAGAGCCCAAGGGCGAGCTCGCCGTTCTCCGCGACCGATACCTGATGGCCCGCCGCCGTCAGGACGGCCTTCGCGACACCGAGCGCAACCGGATCGTCTTCCGCGATGAGAACGTTCATGATGCGTTATCCGTCATCCGGTATCCGTTGACGGATCTCATCCTCGACTAACGGAAGACGGATAACGGACGACGGATCACGAGGTTTCAATTCCGCGAGCACCATGCCCACCAAGATCAGGACCCCCCCGCTCCACTGCAACAGGGACAGCCGCTCGCCCAGGACTAGCCACGACGTCACGGCGGCGAAGAGGGGCTCGAAACAGAAGATCAGGGCAGCCCGCGCCGACGACATCTCGCGCTGGGCGCGCATCTGCAACAAGAAGCAGAACGTGCTGGCGAACAGGACCGTGTAGGCGAGGTCGCCGACCAAGGTCCACGTCCACTGGATGTGGGGTCTCTCGAACAGGGCCGTCGCCAGACCGGCGATCACGGCGGTGGAAGCGATCTGGATGAACACCAATCGCCGTGCGTCGTAGCGCCGGGCCAGCTCTGTGACGGCCACGATCTGGCCGCCGAAACAGGCGGCGCAGATGAGGGTGAGCAGGTCGCCGCGGTTCAGGCCCCCGGCGTCCGGCGCGGTGAGGAGATAAATGCCCAACGTGGCCAGCGCGAGTGCCCCCACGGTGAGCGAGTTGGGTCGCTCGCCGATGAGCGCGAGCGCAATCACGGGCGCAAGCACCGAGGAGACGGCGACGATGAACGCGGACCGGGAGGGCGTGGTGATCACGAGCCCCGCGGTCTGCGCGATGAACCCGACGGCTACCAGAAGCCCCAGGAGCGCCCCGCCACGGAGCTCGGAGAGACCGGGGCGTGGGAGCAGACGCGTGCCCGGGAGCAAGACGAGCGCGGCGAGCCCGAAGCGGATCGTCAGAAACGCCAGCGGCGTCGCGTATCCGAGCGCGCTCTTGACCGCGACAAAGCTCGTGCCCCAGAGCGCGGTCGCGAGCAGAAGCGCGATGTCTGCCTGTCTTCGCGTCATGTCGGACGGTCGGACGGGGGGGACGGGGGGGACGGGGGGGGGACC
>DATLVU010000045.1:0-78306 GCA_035577025.1 Gemmatimonadales bacterium | reverse complement strand
GACCAGTCGGCGTCGAGCTCTTCGGCGAGCAGGATGGCGAGGCCGGTTTGGGAGCCCTGGCCCATCTCGGAGCGGTCGAGCGTGAGTGTGACGATGCCGTCCGGATCGATGCGGATCCAGGCGTTGGGGGTGAAGGGGCCTGTGCGACGGGCGAGCGCGCCCGGCACGGCTCTCGGTCCGATGGAGAATCCGATCACGAGACCGGCGGTTGTCTCGACGAACTGACGGCGAGAGACGGTGGGAGCCACGAGAATTCCTCCGGTTGTTCGGACGGCCTGAAGGCCGCCCTCGGCGAGCGCGCGTCCTTAAGGACGCCTATGGCGCCGAGCAGGGACTTCAGTCCCTCATAACACCCGACCCCCTCTCCCTCTGGGAAGAGGGGGGACTCAGCGCGTCCCCTCCCTCGTTCCCCCTCTCCGGAACGGAGAGGGGGACAAGGGGTGAGGACTAAACGATTTTCCCTATCGGCAGCTTCCTGATCCGCTTCCCATTCAACGCAAAGATCGCGTTGCACACCGCTGGCGCGATCGGTGGGGTGCCGGGCTCGCCCACGCCCCCCTGCGAATCCGTGCTGGGGACGATGTGCACTTCGACGACCGGCATCTCCGCCATCCGAAGCATCCGGTAGTTGTGGAAGTTGCTCTGCTGCACCTGGCCCTTATCGATCGTGATCTCGCCCCAGAGCGCCGCCGTCAAACCGTAGACGATGGCACTCTGCATCTGCGCTTCCACGATGCCCGGGTTCACCACGGGTCCGCAGTCCACGGCGCACACGACGCGGTGCACGTGCGGTACGCCGTCCGAGTCCACGGAGACCTCGGCCACTTCGGCGACGTAGGTATCGAACGACTTGAAGACCGCGATGCCGCGTGCGCGCCCGGCCGGCAACGGGG
Organism: Gemmatimonadales bacterium; assembly: GCA_035577025.1. GTDB lineage: Bacteria > Gemmatimonadota > Gemmatimonadetes > Gemmatimonadales > GWC2-71-9 > AG41. The sequence continues at coordinate 77,413 of DATLVU010000045.1, read as the reverse complement.
TTCCCCATCCGGCTTTGTTCGCCGCGAGGTTGAGCACGCCGAGGTGGCGTGGCGCCTTGCCGAGCAGATCGCGGCGATACTCGTACGGGTCCTTCTTGGCGGCCGCGGCCAGCTCGTCGATGAACGTCTCGACCGCGAAACCGTTGAACGAATTGTTCACGGAGCGCCAGAAGCCAACCGGGATGCCGGTGTCCGTGAGGGCGTAGTCCACGTGGACGTTGGGGATCGCGTACGGCATCCCGACGCCACCTTCCACCGCTTCTCCGTCGAGGCCGTTTTTCACGTTGTCGGGGAACACGCGCGCCATGATCGAGGGTGCGACGATCCGCTGGGTCCACGCCACAGGCTGCCCGCTCGCGTCCAGTACCGCCTGGAACCGGTGGTAGTTTGCGGGTCTGTACTGCGCCATGCGGATGTCGTCCTCGCGGGACCAGATCACTTTGACGGGTGCGCCGGCAGCCTTCGACGTCTCGAGCGCCTCCTTGATGAAGTCCAGCTCGAACCGGCGGCCGAATCCGCCGCCGAGATAGGTCGTGTGGACCTTCACCTTCTCGGGTGGCACGCCTCCGATGCTCACGCCGAGGCCCTGCGCGCCCGTCTGGAACTGCGTGGGCGCCCAAATGTCGACGCCATCCGCGCGCACGTGCGCCGTGCAGTTCATGGGCTCCATGGTTGCGTGCGCCAGGAACGGCAGCTCGTACACGGCCTCGATCTTTGAGGCCGCGCCCAACAGCGCGCCCTGCGCGTCGCCGTCGTGGCGCGCGACCGCGCCGGTTTGCTCGGCATTCTTCGCGAACAGCTGGCTGATCGAGGCGCTCGAGACACTCGCGGTGGAGCCCTCGTCCCAGGTGATGTCGAGCGCGTCCCGCCCCTTCTTGGCGGGCCAATAGCCGTCGCCCACGACGGCGACGCCGGTCGAGATCTGCACGACCTGCCGGACACCTGGCACCGCCTTGGCCTTCGCGGCATCAAAGCTCTTCACCTTTCCCCCGAACACCGGAGACCGCGCGATCACGGCGACCAGGAGGCCTGGCGCCTTCACGTCGATCCCGAATCCCGCCTCGCCGTTCACCTTGGACGGCGTATCGAGGCGGTTCACCCGCGTGCCGAGGATCTTCCAGTCCTTGGGCTCCTTCAGCGGGACGTCCTGGGGCAGCGGGACGGTCGACGCTTTCCCGACGAGGTTGCCGTAGGTGAGACGCCGCTTGCTCGACGCGTGGACCACCGCGCCCTTTTCGGCGTGGCATTCCGACTTGTCGACGCCCCACGTTTGGGCGGCGGCGGTGACGAGCATCTCACGCGCCGCGGCGCCGGCCTTGCGGAGCGGCGTGTACGCCGCGCGGATGCTCGTGCTGCCGCCGGTGCCCTGCATGCCGAACATCGGGTTGATGTACGCCTTGTCCGCTGGGGCGAACTCGATCTTGATCTTCGACCAGTCGGCCTCGAGCTCCTCGGCCAGGAGCATCGGCAGCGACGTCGTGACTCCTTGCCCCATCTCGGAGCGATCCACCATCACGAGCACACTCTCGTCCGGATTGATCCGCAGCCAGGCGTTCGGCGCGAAGGTCGACGGATACGCGATGCCGCGGCGGCCGCCGACCGGAAGATGAAATCCGATGACTAGACCTGCGCCTGCGACCGTCGCCGTCTGCAGGAACTCGCGCCGCGAGACTTCCGAGCGGGCGCCCACGTTACGCTCCCGCCGCACGATGGATGGCGGCACGAATGCGTTGATAGGTCCCGCAGCGGCAGATGTTCGTCATGGTGGCGTCGATGTCCGCGTCGGTCGGATGCGGAGTCTTGGCGAGCAACGCGGCGGCCGCCATGATCTGGCCCGACTGGCAGTAGCCGCACTGCGGCACGTCCTCCTCGATCCACGCCTTCTGCACCGCGTGCGAGCGGTTCTTCGAGAGGCCTTCAATGGTGGTCACCTTCTTCCCGGCGACGGCCGCGACCGGCAGCACGCAGGTGCGCGTCGCCACGCCGTCCAGGTGGACGGTACACGCGCCGCACTGCGCGATGCCGCAGCCGAACTTCGTGCCGGTGAGGCCGAGCGTGTCCCGCAGCACCCAGAGCAGGGGCGTGTCGGGCGTGACGTTCACGGTCTCGCGCTTGCCGTTGACGGTGAAACTGATCGGGGGCATGAAGGGCTACTCCTCGGAGGATTGAAAAAAACGTGCACCGGAGGACCGCCGGAGGGAAGGGGGTTGATGCTATCCGAACAACCCCGTCCCCGGCATCTTCTGCTGCGTGAGCGCATCGACCTCGGCCGTCACGTACGCCCGCCGGCTCGGCCTGTTTTCCGCCACGATGGCGGTGATCGGCGGCATCATCGGGGGCGGTATTTTTCTCACGCCCTCCACGGTCGCGACGCGCGTCGGATCCGCCTCGTTCATCTTGATCGCGTGGGTTGTGGGGGGGCTGGTCGCGCTCGTCGGTGCGTTCTGCTACGCTGAGCTGGGCGCACGGCGGCCCAGGGCGGGTGGCGGGTATGTCTACTTGCGGGAGACATGGGGTCCGCTCCCCGCTTTCCTTTATGGATGGGCGCTGCTGCTGGTCATTGCGACGGGAGCGATCGCGGCAGTTGCGGTGACCTTTGCCAGCTACACCCTCGCGCTCGTGGGTCTTTCTCCCAGCCTCACGTCTCCTGTGGCGGTGGGGGCGATCGTGCTTCTCACGGGTGTGAACTACCTGGGGGTCAAGCCCGCCGCTATCACACAGAATGTCTTCACCGTCCTAAAGCTCGGCGCGCTAGCTGCCCTCATCGCCGTCGGCCTGTCTTTCACCACCTCTACCGCCCTCTCCGGTCCTCTACCGACCTCTACCGCCCCGGCGGGGGTGTGGGGAGCAGCGGTGAGTCTCGGTACCGCCCTCGTCCCCATTCTCTTCACGTACGGCGGCTGGCAGCAGACGAATTTCATCGCTGAGGAGATCATCGAGCCGGAGCGGAACTTGCCTCGCGCGCTCGTGCTCGGCGTGGTGGTCGTGGTGGCGGTCTATCTGTTGGCGAACCTGGCGTATCTGCGCGTCCTCGGACCCGGCGGGCTCGCCGCCAGCTCGGCACCGGCGGCGGCCGTGATGCGGGCAGTCCTCGGGCCGGTGGGGAGCACGATCATCGCGGCGGGGATCGCCGTTTCGACGTTCGGATTCCTGAATCTCGTGATTCTCGTGACGCCGCGCGTGTTTCAGGCCATGGCGGCGGACGGCGTCTTCTTTCCAGCACTCGCTCGGCTGCATCCCGAGTACCGGACCCCGACCGCCGCGCTCCTCCTGCAGGCGGTCTGGGCGATTGTGCTGACCCTGTCCGGGACGTTCGGCCAATTGGTCAGCTACGTCGCGTTCGGAGACTGGATTTTCTTCGGGCTCACCGTGGCGGGCCTGTTCGTGTATCGGGCACGCAGCCCCGGGCCCGTCGCTGGATTTCGCGTCCCCGGCTATCCGTGGACGGCCGGGGTATTCGTCCTCGCGGCGGCGTACGTCGTCTTGAGTTCTGTGCTTGCGAATCCCGCACACGCTGGTGTAGGGGCGCTCCTCATCACCCTGGGCGTGCCGGTTTACTTGTTGCAAACGCGCAACAAATAAGGTGCCGTCACGACTTGTGACCTCCTTGACGAGTGCGCGCTCCGCGGTCATTGTAGGCGCGCTAGCGTATGACCATCTGCACTGTGACGTCGGTTGCAGCTCCTGCCAGTCGTATGCCGGTGGCATCGCTCACTCTACGGAGGGGAGTCTCACATGCTTAGTACGAATCATTGGCGCACCCTCGCAGCCGCAGTCGCCCTGGGTTTCGCTTTCCCGGGCGTGCGCGCGATGGCGCAGGGAGGCACCGGAACCGTCGGCGGCAAGGTGACCGACGAGCAAGGCGCGGCTGTCGCCGGCGCACAGGTCAACATCGAGCAGATCGGCAAAGGTGCCGTGACCGGCTCGAACGGCGTCTATTCGATCGAGGCCGTCCCGGCGGGCTCGCACGTCGTGCGCGTCCGGATCATCGGCTATCGCAGCCAGACCAAGACGGTCAGTGTCGCGTCCGGGAGGGAGGCGAGCGCGGATTTCACGTTGGTGGTCGATCCTCTGAAACTCGAGGCTGTGGTCGTGACGGGGACCGAAACACCGCGCACGAAACTCGAGACGAGCAACGCGACGACGGTGCTGAGCGCTGCCGATCTCGTTCAGGCCGCGCCGCGCAGCACGAGCGAAGCACTGCGTTACGTGCCGGGCTTCACTCGTGTTGAAAGTTCGGGTGGTGAGGTGAACGAGAATTACACCATGCGCGGAATTCTTGGCGTGGAATACGTGATGTTCATGGAAGATGGCCTTCCGGTGTTCCCCACGATGCACACGTTCTTCATGAACGCCGATAACCTGTTCCGGATCGATGAAAACATCGACAGAATGGAAATCGTGCGTGGGGCTGGTTCTGCGTTGTTCGGATCGAACACGCCGGGAGCAATCGTCAATCTCATCAACAAGAGCGGAGGCCCCGAGGTTCAGGGGAGCGTCAAGGCGTACGGCGGGACAGGGCAGCTGGCACGCACCGACTTCAATGTGAACGGCCCTCTCACGCCGGATTGGAGATTCAACATCGGTGGATTCTATCGGTACAACCGCGGCGTACGAGATCCTGGATTCCCAGGTACGCAGGGCGGACAATTCAAAGCGAGCCTGACGCGAAACTTCAGCAACGGGTATTTCAGGACATCCGTCAAGGTTATCGACGATCGTAACCAGTTCATCCTGGACCTGCCCTTCAACGGGGGTAACAGCCCGCAGTACGTGCCCGGGTTCTCGAATTACGGGTCGATGAATACGAACGAAGCCAATAACATCTCGGTTCCAACCCCAGACGGCCAGATGAATCTGCCCTTGGACAACGGTTTGCTGACGAGGGCGTACTGGTTGACGGCGACCGCCGGGTTCAACCTCGACCAGGGGTGGAGCATCGAGAACAGCGCGCAGCTCATGCAGGACCACCAGGAATGGAACGCGCTCGTTCCGGGCGATGTCATGCCGGCGGACACGGCCGTACGGAGATATCTCACGCAGTACTGGGGCAGCTACTATCAAGGTGTGTTGCAGGGCAACGGGACGATCCCGGGCAACGCGCAGAACATCTCGATCGGCCTGCAGCCCGGCTACACCTACGGACTCACGTATCCCAACGTGACGGATATCAACGGAACCCCGTCGCTTTTCAGCAACGCGAACGGGCTCCTGGCGCCGGGTCAAGATATCCACGTGGTGAAGCCGCTTAGGGCATTCCAGGATCAGCTCACGTTTAGGAAAGCGCTGGAAGGCGGGCACAACCTTTCGCTGGGTCTCTACTTCGCGAACTACCAGCAGACCAACGAGTGGCGGTTCACGGATGTGATCACCGACGTGCAAGACAACCCGCACTTCGTCGACATGCATATCAACAATGCCAACGTCGTCTACCACTATACGGTCGCAACCGTTCCCGAGTCGACGGTGGTCAATCTGAACAACTTTGCCGCTACGCAAAACGGCTTCCGGAGGTTTGTGTCAGGCCCGTTCGTGAACGCGGAAGGCCAGACGACGGTGTTCTCAGCGGTGCTGGGAGGTTCCTTCAAGCTGAGCGAGCGCCTGCGTGCCGACTTGGGCATCCGGTACGAGAACGACAATTACGTTCAGACGTCGCAGAACTCTCAAACCGTAGCGGTGAACGGCGACAGCCTCAACTCGATCCACTTGGTGAACCAGGATGTCTGGGGGACGCCCTCGTCGTATCGGCACTTCGCCAAGAGCATCGGCGATTGGGCTGCCTCGATTGGGTTGAACTATGCCCTGACAGATCAGACATCACTCTACGCCTTGGGGAGCCGGGCGTACAAGATGCCCGCGCTGGACGAGTTCATCTTCCCGTCCGCATCGCAGCAGGTTGCTCTGTTCGGTGACAGGCGCAACTGGACCGGTGAGGTCGGGGTCAAGCACGCGTCCCGCAATTTCGGTGTCACACTTGACGGCTTCTACACGGTCTTGAAGGACATCGTCAGCCAGGGCTTTGTCACGAACCCAGGGACCGGGCAGTCCGAGTGGATTGTTCAGGCCAATCCGTCAGTGAGTTCCTACGGTCTCGAGCTCGAGGGCTCAGGACACCTTCCGAACAGCGGGTTCGGCGCCCAGACGAACTGGACGCTGCTCAAGGCTGTGTACGCGAGCTGTCCCACGGGGGCGCCGGGCACGGTCCAGACGTGTCCCACGGGCGCCGACGTCGGGACCCTACTGTCCGGCGTGCCGCCTATCGTCGGCAACCTCGCAATCACGTATGGATCAAGGTCGGGCGTGAGTTTCGACGGGGATTGGCACTTTGTCGACCGTCGCTGCACCTCGACGCTCGGCTGCACGACGAAGCTGCCCACGTACAGCTATCTCAACCTAGGGGCCCAGTACATCATTCCGTCGAACGGCATCACCATCAGGGCCGACGTGCTGAACGTCTATCAGTCGATCGGTCTCGAAGAGGGCAACCCGCGGCTCAGCCTGGTGGGCGGGTCGACGGGTGCAGACTTCCTCGCGCGCCCGATTCTGCCGCGGGCGTTGATGGTGTCGATGGGGTACAAGTTCTGACCTGATGGCCCGTGGGCCAGTGATTCCAATCGGTAGGGGCGCAGCACGCTGCGCCCCTACCTTTTCACTGGCCACGTCGTTGTTGTTCCTCACTGTCGCTCTGGCCGCCCAAGACTCCACCTTCATCGTCTCGACCACCGATCCCACGTACCGTGCCCCCGCGTTCATCGGCAACGGCGCGTTCAGCCTCGTCTCCAGCCCACTCGGCGCCGCGGCCTCGCTCTCCTATGCGTCCGGCGTCTACGACCATGGCCCGGGCGATGTCCCGCGCATCGCGGCCCTCCCCGCCTGGAATGCGATCGACGTCTCGGATGGCCAGCACTGGCTCAGCCAGGCCACGCTCGACTCGACGAGCCTGCGCAATTACCGCCAGACGCTCGACATGTACGAGGGCGTCTTGACGACCAGCTACGAGTGGCTCCACGGGGACCGCCACACGGCTGTTTCCGTCGAGGCGTTCATCTCGCGCGCGGACCCACGGCTCGCGGTCGTGAGTCTCGTGCTGCTGCCCCACGACTCTGGGACAGTGACAATTTCGCTGCCGCTCCGTCCCCGGCCCGCGCCGCACCGGCTCGCGCTCGCCAAGCTCGAGCACACCGAGCCCGACTGGACGCTCGAGAAGGTCTGGTATCCCGGCTACGTCAAGGTCGAGAGTCGGGGAGCGACCGCGAGCGAAGTCTGGCTCGCGGGACGGACCGAAGGGCGGGGGACGCCAGTGGCATTCTCGGCGCGGGTCGCCTGGCCCGCGCGCGAGAAGCCCCTGTCGGTGCGTCCCGTGGTCTCGGACTCAGGGGTAGCGCTCGAGCTCACTTTCCGCACGACGCCTGACGTCCCGATCACGGTAGCCAAGTATATCGGGCTCGCCCGCTCGCGCGCGGCAGCTTCGGCGGCCACACGCGCGGCGCTGGCCGCCGGCTACACCCCAACCCTCGAGACGCATCGCGCCGCGTGGCGTCGCCTGTGGCAGACCGACATCGTCGTCGACGGCGATCCCGAGCTGCAGCGCGTGCTCCACGCCATGCAGTTCTATCTCATGGCGAGCATCCGCGAAGGCACGAGCGAGAGCATTCCTCCGATGGGCCTCTCGACCGCGGGCTACTACGGCCACGTGTTCTGGGACGCGGACACGTGGATGTTCCCGGCGCTGCTCGTGCTGCATCCGGACCTCGCCCGGTCCATAGTCATGTTCCGCCATCGCGCGCTCCCGGCTGCCGAGCGGAACGCGCGCACCAACGGGTACCGCGGCGCGATGTACCCCTGGGAATCAGACGAGCTGGGCGTCGAGACGACGCCGCGCTTCGCCTGGCAGAACGCCCTCTACGAGAATCACATCACCGGCGACGTGGCCCTCGCGCAATGGCAGTACTATCTCTCCACCGGCGACTCGGCGTGGCTCGCGCGATACGGCGAGCCGGTGCTGCGCGCGACGGCGAATTTCTGGGCGAGCCGCGCAACGTTCAACGCCGCGAAGCAGCGCTACGACATCACCCATATCGTGTCGGTCGACGAGGGACTCATCGGCATCGGGAACGACACGTACACGAATGCCGTCGCCCGCAAGAACCTCCAGCTCGCTACACTCGCCAGCTCCCGAGTGGGACGAGCTCCCGACACGTTGTGGGGTCGCGTGGCGGCCGGTCTCTACATCCCGTACGATTCCGCGGGCCAGTACCATCCGACCTACGAGGGTGCGCCCGAAGCCAAGCGCGGATCGGTGGTGCCGCTTCTGGCCTTTCCGTTGGGGCTGCCGATGAGCGACACGGCCAAGCGGAACGACATCGAGAGCGCGATCCGTCTCATGATCAAGGAGGGCGGCGGGGCGATGATGACCGAGACGCTCTACCCCGTGATCGCGGCCGAGCTGGGCGAGCGCGCGTTGGTCGACACGCTCCTCCCGCTCAGTTACGAGGGACACGTGCGGCCACCGTTCTATGCGCTCGCGGAGACGCCCCGGAACGATGCGGTGAACTTCCTCACCGGCGCCGGCGGGTTCCTGCAACAGGTGATCTACGGCTACACGGGGCTGCGGATCACCGACGAAGGACTGCGGCCAGTGTATCGCCCTGTCCTTCCGTCAGCGATCACACGCCTGATGCTCAAGCACGTGTCCGTGCACGGCAAGACATTCGACATCGTGGTCCAGGGCGACTCGGCGCGGTTTCTCCCGCGATGATCGCCCTCTTGATCGCTGCCCTTCAGGGCAGCGTCTCGCCGGGCCCACCCTTGAGGGTGGGTACGCCGAGCCGCGAGTTCACTCGCGACAGTGTGGCGCCCTACCTGTCCTTCCCCGAGCCCCGCCTCGACGACCCCGCGGCCTACGAGGGCTACACCACGCGCGTCTACCGCGACTCGCGCGGCAACGCGCTCCAGGTGTACGTCAACGGCGCGACGGGACGGGTCGTGAACCTCTGGGCGGACGCGCTCGACGAGAGCGTCGGGTTCACCGTCCGGGATTCGGGCGGGAAGCCCGCCGAGGTTACGTGGGGCACGGCCCGAGCGGTGGCAAGCGAATCAGCTGGGGGGAACGGTCGCACACGATCGCTCGCCTACGGGCTCGAGGCCCCCTCCACGGTCACCGTCGGCCTCCTCCTGCTCGGGTCCATGCGCGTCGAGCGGGACCTGCAGTACGCGCGGCGTGACACGCTCCCGCTCGACGCGGCGCCATTCCCCCAGCACGAGCTCACCGACCTGATCGACCATCTCGCGCGCCTCAAGCCGACTGAGCGTGCGCGTCACCTCGCCCTTTTGGAGGTGAAGACCGTCGACGGGCTCCGCGCGCGACTTTCCCCCCGCATCACCCTGACCCGCGCCGATACGACTTGGGCCGTGCGGGTCGAGCAGACCAGCTTCGAGGGCAAAGGTCACCTGTGGCTCGAGCTTGCGGGGGATCCGCGCGAGACGGTCCCCGCGCTCGCCGGCAGTGTGCTCACGATCCGCCGCCCGGCGGGCGGGCCGATACGCGTCAGCGTGCGGGTGACGACGGATGCTCCGGCGCTGACGCCCCTCTCCCGCCCGGAGATCTTCAACGACGACTTCCGCCGCTTCTATGAAGCGGTCCGCGCGGACACTGGGGGGGGCCACGGGGGCCACGCCGAGCGGTTTCGGCGGCTGGAGCGCGAGGTGCGGGGCATGGAGCTGTTGTGCTACGGGGAAAAGTTGATGGCCGGGCTGCCGAATTTCGCGACGTACTTCGGGCGGGATATGTTCATGACCGCCCTGTTGATGCAGCCGGTGTGGGCGCCGGAGATGCCCGAGCATGTGATCGCGAGCGCGCTCCGCAAGCTTGCGCCCGACGGAGACGTGAGCCATGAGGAGGCCCTCGGCGGCCAGGCGATTCGTGAGCACGCCGCCGAGTACAATCGCCTGGTGGCGGCCGGGCGGCTCGCGCAGGCGCGAGCCGTGCTCGCCCATCTCGCGGATACCCGCGAGAACTACATCATGATCGACGACGACTTCCAGCTGCCAGTGGTGGCCGCCCGCTATTTCGCGGACTCCCGCGTCCCCGCCGATCGGAAGCGTCGGTTTCTCGGCGCGGAGCATCGGCTCGCGCGGCTCGTCGCCAATCTCGACTACGTGGCGCGCTTCGCGGCGCCGTACGCCCGCGATCCCGTGGCCACGAACCTGGTCAGCTTCCCGCGCTCGCCCGATGAGAAGAATCGCTGGATCTCGGCGAGCTGGCGGGACAGCCGTGCGGGGTACGGCGGCGGTCGATTCGCCATGGACGTGAACGCCATCTGGGTGCCGCACGCCCTGGAGAGCATCGGGACGATCCTCGACGCGTTGAGCCAGCTCGGTCTCAAGCCCGCGATCCCCAAAGGTCCGCTCGCCACGTTCGCAAAGGATCGGGCGACGCTCGCGCGCGCAGTCGCCACCTGGAAGCGGGCGGAGCGTCATTTCCAGGTTTCGCTCGCGGGTGGTGCCGTGGCGGAGCGGGTCTCCAAGAGAGTGAATTGGCTGCCGCAGCAGGAGCGCGACTATTGGCTGGCAGTACAAACGCGGGCGGGCATCGAGCAGGATTCAATTCGGTTTCTCGCCCTGTCGCTCGACGGCGCCGGCCGGCCGATCCCGATCGTCAACACCGATCCCGCCATGGCGCTGCTGCTCGATTCACTCGGCCGCGATCGCACACTCGAGCTCATCGGACCGATCATGCGCCCCTACCCCACGGGGCTGTTCGTAGACGGGGTGGGCCCGCTGACCGCTAACGACGCGTATGCTCCGCGCGACGTGTGGGAGACGTTTCGTCGTGATCAATACCACTCACCGATGGTCGTGTGGGGCCGGGACGTGAACATCCTGCTGGCGGGGCTTTCCCTCCAGATCGCCGCGCTGCCCTCGGGCTCCGATCCGGCGCCGCTCGCGGACGCGCTGCAACGCACCGTCGCCGCGGTCGATCGTTCCGGGCTGCGGCATGCGGAGCTGTGGAGCTATCGGATCGACAACGGCCGGCTCGTGCCCACGCGCTACGGGACGAGCTCGGACGTCCAGCTGTGGAGTCTGACCGACCTCGCTGTTCAGTACCTCCTCAACCATCATACGCCATGACCTCTCTTCATCTGTTCGACCTCCTGGTGATCGCGGCGTACTTCCTGCTCCTTGCGGGGATCGGCTACTGGGCCGCCAAGCGCGAGAAGAACGTCAGTGCCGACTACTTTCTCGCGAGCCGCGATGTCGGCTGGTTCGCCGTCGGGGCGAGCCTGTTCGCGTCCAACATCGGGAGCGAGCACCTGGTTGGTCTCGCGGGGACCGGTGCGGCGAGCGGGCTCGCGGTGGGCCACTTCGAATGGCTCGCCTGTCTCATTCTGCTGCTCCTGGGGTGGTTGTTCGTGCCGTTCTACTTGCGGAGCGGTGTGTACACCATGCCGGAATTTCTCGAGCGGCGGTTCAACCCCACGGCGCGGTCGTACTTCACGTGGGTGTCCATCATCGGGTATGTGCTCACCAAGATCAGTGTGACGTTGTACGCAGGTGGCATCGTGGTGCGCGCGGTGACTGGCTGGAGCGTATGGACGAGCGCCGTCGTGCTCATCGTCATCACAGGTGTCTACACGGTGATGGGAGGGCTTCGCGCCGTGATTTACACGGAAGTGATGCAGGCGGTCGTCCTGATCATCGGATCCGCGGTGCTGGCCGTGATCGGCCTGCAGGCGGTGGGCGGCTGGAGTGGGCTGGAGACGCGCGTCCCTGCGGATTTCTTCTCGATGTGGAAGCCGATCAACCACCCGGACTTTCCCTGGACCGGCATCGTGTTCGGCGCGCCGATTCTCGGTGTGTGGTACTGGTGTACGGACCAGCACATCGTGCAGCGGGTGTTGGCCGCGCGGAATGTGAAAGAGGCACGCACCGGCACGATCTTCGCGGGGTTCCTGAAGATCCTCCCGGTTTTCATCTTCGTGCTGCCAGGAATTATCGCCGCCGCGCTCTTCTCGGATGTCCGCGGTGGGGCGGCCGACACCGCCTACCCGACGCTCGTCACGCGGCTCATGCCAGCGGGGTTCAAGGGCCTGGTGCTCGCCGGCATGCTCGCGGCGCTCATGAGCTCGCTCGCCTCCGCGTTCAACTCCTGCTCGACCCTGCTCACGTGGGACGTGTACCGCAAATGGCGGCCCGACGCGAGCGAGGCGCGGCTCGTGGCCGTCGGCCGCCTCACAACCGTCGTGCTGGTGGGCCTGGGCCTCCTGTGGATTCCATTTACGAAGTTCATCTCGCCGCAGATTTACATCTACTTGCAGAGCGTGCAGGCGTACATCGCGCCGCCGATCGCGGCGTGCTTCCTGCTCGGTGTGCTGTACCCGCGGCTGAACGGCGCCGGCGCGGTTACCTCGCTCGTGACGGGGCTGGTCCTCGGCGTGCTGCGCCTGGGGCTCGAGCTGGGCAAGGCGCACCTCGCGAGCGGCACGGTGTGGGCCTGGCTCGCCAACGTCAACTTCCTGCACTTCGCGGCGCTGTTGTTCCTCTTGTGCTCGGCGATCTTGATCGCGGTGAGCCTCGCGACGCCACCGCCTCCGGCCGTGAAGACCGTGGGACTGACCCGCGGTCAGGTGGACGTGACCGCGCCCGTCGAGGCTGCGCCGAGCAGGCTGAATGTCACGCTATCGGTGGTCCTGGCGGCGACGATCGGGATCCTATGGTACGTGTTCAGATGAGCACTGCCGCGAAGTTGGTGGAGGTTGGTGGAGGGCGTGGAGGTTGGTGGAGGTATGCGGCACTCGCCCTCGCGATTGCGTGCACCTCCACACCCTCCAGGACTTCCACCAACCTCCACCAACCTCCGGATCGGTACGATCCGTCGCGCGACCTCGGGCCCCTCTTCGCCGCGGTTGAACTATCGGGGATCTTTCCGGACTCCAAGACGTTCGTCGACGCGCGGCCGCTCGTGGCACCGCAACAGATCGTGGCGCGCTACGATTCCGCTCGGCGCGCGCCGGAATTCATTCTCAAAGCGTTCGTCTCAGAGTATTTCGAGATGCCGCCGACGATCGCCGCCGACTTTCACAGCGACCGCTCGCAGACGATGGAGCAGCACATCCGGGTGCTGTGGCCCGTTCTTACGCGCGCGCCATCGCACGATACGGCCCTGTCGTCGTTGATCGCCCTGCCCGAGCCCTACGTCGTGCCGGGCGGACGCTTCCGCGAGGTCTATTACTGGGATTCGTACTTCACCATGCTCGGCCTGATCGAGAGCGGCCGGACCGATCTGGTGAAGAGCATGCTCGACAATTTCGCCTACCTGATTCGAACGGTGGGGCACATTCCCAACGGCAACCGCACCTACTATCTGGGTCGGAGTCAGCCGCCGTTCTTCGCCGCGATGGTGGGGCTGTACGCGGGCGCCACGGACACCGCGCACGCCCTGGGCTATCTCGACGCGCTCGAAGCGGAGCACGCCTTCTGGATGGACGGCGCCGAGCGGCTCCAGCCCGGCGAGGCCTACCGCCGCGTGGTGAAGCTACGCGACGGATCGGTGCTGAATCGGTACTGGGACGACGACCCCCAGCCGCGGCCGGAGTCCTTCCGACCCGATTACGAGCTCGGTCAGACCGTTCCAGAAGAGCGGCGGCAGCCGTTCTTCCGGAACATCCGCGCCACGGCCGAGAGCGGCTGGGATTTCTCGAGCCGATGGATGCGCGATCCCAAGGACCTGCGGACGCTCGAGACCACGGAGCTCGCGCCGGTGGATCTCAACAGCCTGCTCTATCACGCCGAGCGTATGATCGCCGCTTTGCGCGCCGCGCGGGGGCGGGCTGGCGATGCGGACGTCGCGCGTCGGTTCAACGTGGATGCCGAGGCGCGGCGCCGGGCGCTCCTCGCCGCGGCGTTCGACTCCGCGAGCGGATTCTTTTACGACGTCCGCTGGCGCAGTGGCGAGCGCGTGACGGACCGCCCGACGCTCGCCGCGGCGGCACCGCTCTATTTCGGGCTCGCCACGCCGGAGCAGGGTCGCGCGGTCGCGGCGCGGCTCGAGCGGGACTTTCTCAAGCCTGGCGGGTTCGTCACGACCCTGATTGCGTCGGGCCAGCAGTGGGACGCCCCGAACGGCTGGCCGCCGCTCCAGTGGCTCTCGATCGAGGGCGTGCGTCGCTACGGCCGCCCGGACCTGGCGGACGCCGCTCGCCGCCGCTGGCTCGCACTCAACCGGCGCGTCTATGCGGCGACGAGGAAGATGATCGAGAAGTACGACGTGGTGGACGTGCGGCGGCGCGCCGGTGGAGGCGAGTACCCGACGCAGGACGGGTTCGGGTGGACCAACGGAGTGGCGTTGGTGCTGGGGGCAGAGGAAGGGAAGCACTAGATTACAGTCACATTCAACGCCGGCAGCCCGTCGATGCGCCGCTCGCACCCTCACCTCCTCCTGTTCCTCGTGCTCTTGGCCAGCCGACTCGCTGCCCAGGACCATGACCACGCCACCGAGACGCTCGGACACGTCACTTTCCCGGTATCCTGCAACGCCGAAGCGCAGGCGCGCTTCGAGCGCGCGATGTCGCTGCTCCATTCGTTTTGGTGGGAGGAGGGCGCCCACGCGTTCAAGGCGGTCGCCGTGGCAGACACGGCGTGCGCCATGGCCTATTGGGGCATGGCCGTGAACGCGTGGGGCAATCCGTTCGTCGGAGGGCCGGCGGGTGAGAACCTGCGCAAGGGCGCTGCCGCGGCGATCCGCGCTCAGGCGGTTCCGGCGCCTACCGCGCGCGAGCGCGGATTCATCGCCGCGGTCGGCGCGCTCTACCGCGACTACGAAAACGTCCCGAACGCCAGGCGGCTGCAGGCGTACTCCGATACGCTCGCGCGCCTGTATCGCGATGTGCCTGATGACCCCGAGGTGGCGATCTCCTACGCCCTGTCCCTCGTCGCGACGGCGTCCGCGACCGATACGACATTCGTCAGGCAGAAGCAGGCCGCGGCGATCCTGAATCCGCTGTTCCGTCGTTTCCCCCAGCACCCGGGCCTCGCCCACTACATCATCCACGCGAACGACTCGCCCGAGCTCGCGCCGCTGGGGCTCGATGCCGCGCGGCGCTACGCGCAGATCGCCCCGTCCGCCCCGCACGCCCAGCACATGCCGTCGCACATCTTCATTCGGCTTGGCTTATGGGACGAAACGATCGTCGCGAACCAGCGTGCCCTCGATGCCGGTATCACGTACGCGCGCGCGCAGAATCTGGGCGGCGTGGCGCCGGAGCAGTTTCACGCGGTCGATTACATGGTATACGGCTATCTACAGGAGGGGCGGGACTCCACGGCCCGGCGCACCGTCGGCGAGGGGCTGGCACTCACCACCGCGATCACGAGTGACGCGCTGGTCACCAACTACAACCGCGTCGCGATGGAAGCCCGCGTCCCCCTCGAGCGCGACGACTGGGTGGCCGCGGCGCGCTTGCCCGTCCGCGCGGCGGGGAAGGGCGGCATCGGAGAAGCCCTGGGCCACTTCACGCGCGGCATCGGGGCCGCCCGGAGCGGCGACACGGCGCAGGCGCGCGCCGAGATCGCTGCGCTCGCGGGGATCGAGGCCGCCTTGGCGGGACAGACGGGCTACAACTGGTCGCGCATCGTGGGCATCAGGAAACAGGCCGTGACTGCGTGGGTGCTGTTCGCCGCCGGCGACACCGCGGGTGCGCTCCGTGAGGCCAAGGCCGCGGCCGATCTGGAGGACGTGACGGAAAAACATCCCGTGACGCCTGGGGAGCTCCTGCCGGCGCGCGAGCTCGAGGGCGACCTGCTGCTCGCCGCCGGTCGCTACGGCGACGCCCGCGTGGCGTACGAGTCCACCCTCCGGCGCGAGCGCCGGCGATCGCGCAGCCTGTTCGGCGTCGCCCGGGCGGCGGAGCTCTCAGCCGATCGGTCCGCCGCGCGGGCCCGGTACACGGAGTATCTGGCACAGATGCAAGGGGGCGACGGCGGCCGCCCGGCCGTCGAGACCGCGCGTCGCGCCCTGGCCCGACTCTGACCATCTCCGCGCTCGCACTCGCCACTTTCCTGCTCGGTCTCCGGAGCTGGGGGCCGCCCGGGATCACCTGGAGTCCCCACGCGCCGCTCGAGGGCTCGCTCGTGATCCTGACCGTCCGCTCGGACAGCGTCGTGGACGTGCAGGGCACGCTCGCGGGCCAGGCGCTGCACTTCGAGCGCGAGGCGGATGGCTTCCACGCGCTCGGCGGCGTGCCCTTCGGGTCCGACAGCGCGGTCGCGCGCGTCGTGCGATCCTACGCGGATGGTGCGGTCGATACTGCCACCGTCCCCCTCCCGGTACGGCGCCGTCGCCTGCCGGGCGAACGGCTGCGTGTCGCTCCGGAGTTCGCGCGGCCGCCCGACTCTTTGAAGGAGCGCATCCGTCTCGAGAGCGAGCTCGTGGACGGCTTCCGGGAGCGGGCGCACGAGACCCCGCGCTTGTGGCACGAGCCGTTCGAGCGGCCCAGGACGAGCGTGATCACCAGTGGCTTCGGTATCCCCCGCATCTTCAACGGGGTCGTGCGAAGCCGGCATTATGGCGTGGACTTCGCGGGACAGTGGGGTGCGCCGGTCCACGCAGCAAACCGCGGCGTCGTGGCCCTGGTGGCTGACCTCTACTACAGCGGTACGACCGTGCTGATCGATCACGGGGCCGGTCTGGTCACCGGCTACTTTCACCTCAGTCGCGTTCTCGTCGTGCCCGGCGACACGGTCGAGCGTGGCCAGGTGATCGGTCAGGTGGGAGCGTCAGGCCGCGTGACGAGAGCGCATCTGCACTGGTGGGGAACCTATGGAGAGATAACGGTGGACCCGCTAGATCTCCTCAAGTTAGGACCAAGTCTGGAGTGGCGAGAGACAGGAAAGGCAAAAGCTAGACGCTAAGCGAGGTACTCTTCCCGGTACATCTTTATCAATTCAAAGAAGTACGACAGCGCCAACGGTCCGATCAGCAGTCCCAGAATCCCGAAGAACGGTACGCCCGCCAATGCGCCGAGCAGCGTGACGAGCGGATGAATGTTGGCCCACCGCTTGAAGATTCGTGGGCGGACCACATAGTCCACGTTTCCGACAACCACCACACCGACCAACGCGAGGAACACGCCGGCCAGGGCGTGGCCGCCGAGGATGAGAGCGAGGGCGCCGGGCCCCCATACGAGTCCGCTCCCGACGACGGGCAGGATGGCGAACACGGTGGTCACGACGCCCCAGAACACCGCGTTCGGGAGCCCTGTCATCCAGAACAGGATCCCGACGATCGTCCCCTGAATCGCCGCCGTGAGACCCGTCCCGACGATCGTGGCGCTCGTGACGTCGCGGAACCGCTGGCGCAGCTTCTCCGTGTTTTTCGCCGAGAACGGGATGTAGGGTTGCACCGCCTCCCAGGTCTCCTGCGGCTGGAGCAGCAGATAGAACAGGCCGAACAAGGAGATCGTGAGATTGAGCGCCAGCCGGGTAGCGGTACCGACCAGGCCGAACGCCGAGGAGCCGAGCCACCCGACGACCTGCGTCCCCAGGTCGGCCAGCCGGGGTCCGAGGTCGATGCCCCCGAGTTTGAGCTCGCGCAGGCGACTAAGCAAGGGATTGCGGATGACGCCGCCCGCGATCTCCTGGGCCTGGTTGACGATGAGACCCGCGAAGGAGACGCCGGGAACGACGATCAGGAACAGAGCCAGGACGACCACGAATACGGCGGCAAGGCGAGGCCGCACGCGCATGCCCAGCCAGTCGTGCACCGGGGCGAACACGGCGTACAACACTGGGATACCGATGATCCCGGTGGCATACGGAGCGAGCGCGTAGAGCAACGCGGCGCCGAGCAGCAGCACCACCAGGGCCGCCCGGCCGTGGTTCGTGTCGATCAGCGGCATGCGCTAGTGTAGGACGATCCGAGCGCGCGCGCCAGAGCGCGGGGGCGGGAGCTCGGAGGCGGGGGCTAGAGCCGGCCGGGTGGCGTCAGCGGGGCGGGCGAGACGGGAGCCGCGGTCTCGGGCTCGGGTGTAAAGTCCTCGCCGGGGTTCACGAACCGGTCCTGCTCGAAGCGATACTGCTTGTCGTACAGCTGCCGGTAACGGCCGTGCTTCGCGAGGAGCTCGGCGTGCGTCCCGCGCTCGACGATCTCGCCGCCCTCGAGCACCAGGATCTGATCCGCGCTGCGGATCGTCGAGAGGCGGTGGGCGATCACGAACGTGGTGCGGCCGTGCCGGAGCGTGCGCAGGCCGTCCTGAATGGCGGCCTCGCTTTCCGAGTCGAGGCTCGAGGTCGCCTCATCGAGGATGAGGATCCGCGGGTCGGCGAGGATGGCGCGCGCGATCGACACGCGCTGGCGCTCGCCGCCGGAGAGCTTCACGCCCCGTTCTCCCACGATGGTATCGTAGCCTTTCTCGAACCGGCGCACGAAGTCGTCGCAGTGCGCGATCCGCGCCGCCTGCTCGATCTCGCGGCGCGTGGCATGCGGCTTGGCGAACGCGATGTTCTCGGCCACGGTCCCGTCGAACAGGAAGTTGTCCTGCAGCACCACGCCGAGCTGCCGGCGGTAGTCGCCGAGCCGGAGCGACGCGAGATCGCGGCCGTCCACCAGGATCCTGCCCGATTTCGGCCGGTTGAACGTCAGGACGAGACTGATCAGCGTGCTCTTGCCCGCGCCGGAGGAGCCGACGAGCGCCGTGGTCGAGCCCGCGGGTGCGTGAAACGACACGCGTTTCAGGACGTCGGTGCCCGCCGTGTACTCGAAGCTCACGTTCTCGAAGGCGATGTCGCCCCGCACGCCATCGAGCTCGGCGCGGGCACCGTCCTCGGCGTCCTCGGTGACCAGGCGACGGATCTCGCGGATGCGGTCGAGCCCCGCGAACGCCTCGGTGATCTGCGTCCCGATGGATGCGATGTTGATCAGCGGCAGCGCCACGAGCCCCACGAAGATCCCGTACATGAAGAGATCCCCCAACGTCATCGCACCGGCGAGTACCGCGTGGCCGCCTTCGAGAATCATCAGGATCCCGATCCCGCCGATGATGATCGTCGCGAACGACCCGACCGCCGAGATCCCCGTCATGGTCGTGGCGATGTTCCGGAACAGCGTGTTTGCCCCGCGCGTGAACACGAGCCGCTCGCTCCGCTCGGCGCGGTACGCCTTCACGATCCGGATCCCGCCCAGGGTCTCGCCCAGACGGCCGGTCACGTCCGCGTTGAGCTTGCCGCGCTCGCGAAACAACGGCCGGAGCTTGGAGAACGCGAGGGCCATCCCGGCGCCGAAGCAGCCGAGGATCAGGATGGCGATCGCCGTGAGCCGCCAGTTGAGAACGAAGAGCACCACGAGTGCGGCCGCGCCGGTGACGAGGCCACCGACGAGCTGTACCAGGCCCGTGCCGACGAGATTCCGGATGCCCTCCGCGTCGGTCATGATCCGGGAGATCAAAATCCCGCTCTTGGTCGAATCGAAGTAGCTGATCGGCAGCCGCAGCACGTACGCCTGCACCGTACGCCGCATGTCGGTGATCGCGCGTTGCGCCGCTACGCCCAGGATCTGCGACAGACCGAATCCCGTCGCGGACTGGACCAGCGTGGCCACCCCGACCACGAGTGCGAGCGGCACCAGGAGGTCGGGCCGGTGCTGGCCGATGACGCGGTCGATGACCCACTTGGGAGAGGACGGGAGCACGAATCCGGCGACCCGGTTGATCAGCAGCAGCCCGAGCCCGAAACCGAGGCGCCGGCGGTGCGCGTAGACCAGGCTCCGCGCTTCCTGCCAGGCGCCGGAGGTGATCGTCTTCTTGGGCGGTCGGGTGGTGGTCGGGTCGGCCATGGTCTGAGCGGAAATCTAAGCAGGGGCGCCTCGAGAAAAAGTACTTGACACAGTCAAGTATGTCTCGGACATTGACGGCATGGAGTCACGGGGGCTGGAGCAGCGCGTGGAAGCGGTCCGCCGCTTCAATCGGTTCTACACGCGGAAGATCGGTGTGCTGCGGGAAGGGGCGTATCGCAGCCCGTACTCGCTCACGCAGGTGCGCGTCCTGTACGAGTTGGCGCACCGCGATGGGCCCACGGCGACGGAGCTGGGGCGCGAGCTGGGGCTCGACGCGGGATACCTGAGCCGAATTCTCCGCGGGTTCGAACGGCGCGGCATCGTGGTCAAGACGCGCTCCCCCGCGGACGGCCGCCAGAGTCACCTCGCGCTCACGTCGCACGGCCGGAAAGCGTTCGCCCCGCTCGACGCCCGCTCGCATGATGAGATCGCGGCGATCCTCGCCGGCCTCTCGGGCGGCGACCAGGGCCGTGTCGTCGGGGCGATGGGGACCGTCCAGCAGCTCCTGGGCGATCGCGACGCCCGACCGACCCCGTACGTCGTCCGCGGCCCCCAGCCGGGCGACCTGGGGTGGGTCGTGCACCGCCACGGCGCGCTCTACGCCCGGGAGTATGGGTACGATGAGGAGTTCGAGGCGCTCGTCGCCGAGATCGTGGCGCGCTTCGTCCAGCGCTACGACGCCAGGCGGGAGCGCTGCTGGATCGCCGAGCGCGACGGCGACGTGATCGGCTGTGTGTTCCTCGTGAAGAAGTCCCGGACCGTGGCGCAGCTGCGCCTGCTGCTGGTCGAGCCGGCAGCGCGCGGGGTAGGCCTCGGTACCCGGCTGGTGGATGAATGCGTGCGCTTCGCGCGACAGGCGGGGTATCGCAAGCTCGTGCTGTGGACGCAGAGCGAGCTCGAAGCGGCGCGGCGCCTGTACGTGGCCGCCGGGTTCCGTCGGACCCGTACGGAGCGCCACCACAGCTTCGGGAAATCGCTCGTCGCCGAAATCTGGGAGCTCGTGTTGTGACCGCCTCGGGGAGCGACTTCAAGGATCACTTCTCCCAAGTCGCCACCGATTACGCGACGCACCGCCCCACGTATCCGACGGCGTTGGTCGACCTCCTCGCGCGGCTGGCTCCCGCCCGACGACTCACCTGGGATGCGGGCTGCGGCTCGGGACAGCTCTCCCTGCTCCTGGCGGATCGATTCGAGCGGGTCTGGGCGACGGATGCGAGCAGCGAGCAGCTCGCGCGCGCGACCGCCCATCCGAGGGTCACCTACAGCTGCGCGCCTGCCCAGGCCAGCGGCCTCGGGGACGGCGTGGTGGACCTATCGACCGCGGCCCAGGCGGCTCATTGGTTCGACCTCCCGTCGTACTACGCGGAGGTGCGGCGCGTGACGCGACCCGGTGGAATCGTCGCACTGATCAGTTACGGCGTGATGATGGTGGACGCCGACGTGGACGCGGTCGTCAGACCGTTCTACCACGACGTGCTCGGCGCGTACTGGCCTCCCGAGCGACGGCATGTGGATGAGGGCTACCGATCCCTGCCGTTCCCGTTCGAGGAGCTCTCCTCCGAAGTGCCCGACCTCGAGATTCGACTCGAGTGGCGCTTCGCAGACGTCGTCGGATATGTCGGGACCTGGTCCGCGATGTGGGCGCTGCAGCGTGCCCAGGGGCCCACTCCCCTGGAAGGGTTCCACCGCGCGCTCGCACGGGTGTGGGGGCCGGCGGAACGGATCCGTATCGTCCGCTGGCCCCTCGCTCTCCGGGTGGGTCGGGTGTAAGGCTGGTCCGACCGGGCGAGTCTAGCGGTGCTTCGTCGAGTCCTTCGCGGCGGCCTGTTGGAACAGCGGGAGGTACTGCCCGTAGCCTTCGGCGACCAGTCGATCGACCGGAATGAACCGGAGCGAGGCGGAGTTCATGCAATACCGGGCGCCGGTCGGCGGTGGGCCGTCGTCGAACAAATGGCCGAGGTGGGAGTCGCCGTGCGCCGACCGCACTTCGGTACGCACCATGAACAGCGAGCGATCCACGTCCTCGCGGATGTTGCTGGGCTCGAGCGGCTTGGTGAAGCTCGGCCAGCCCGTGCCCGAGTCGAACTTGTCGAGCGAGCTGAACAGGGGCTCGCCCGACACGACGTCGACGTAAATGCCGGCCTGATGGTTGTCCCAGTACTCGTTCCGGAACGGCTGCTCCGTGGCCGCATGCTGGGTGACTTCGTACTGCAGTGGCGAGAGCGTCTTCTTGAGCTCGGCGTCAC
This sequence comes from Gemmatimonadales bacterium, assembly GCA_035577025.1. Lineage (GTDB taxonomy): Bacteria > Gemmatimonadota > Gemmatimonadetes > Gemmatimonadales > GWC2-71-9 > AG41. The sequence goes on along the minus strand of DATLVU010000045.1, from coordinate 55,342 downwards.
TGAGCTTCTTGAAATGCATCGGATTCCACCCTTTCGTCTCGCTCTGCGCAGCTGCTCGCGCGACGGACGTGAGCAGCGCCGCCACCCCGAGCCCGAGCGCGAGCGCGATTCCCTTGTATCTGTGCGGGAGAGTCATGGCTTCAATGTATCTGTGCGGGAGAGTCATGGCTTCAATGTGACGGCGCTATCGGCGCCGGGGAAGGGTGGCGGGGCGCTCCCGCAACGGTATTCGAGCATGTGCACAATGATACGTCGGGACCCGGGTAGGCGGATGTAGCGCGGCGCCCGGACGACCTGTTGAACCGTCTCCAACGTCGCGGACGCGCAACGCCCAGCCGCGAGGCCCGTTCCTGGCGCCGCGTCGGGCGCCGCGTGCGGCCCGCTCTATGCACCGGGATATCGGGTGTTTCCCGATAGGCCCCATGACTGACCCTCAGCCCGCGTGTCTGCGCATCACACTGCTCGAGGACCCGAGCGCGCCGCCGCAGGTCGCGGCGGCGCTACAGGGGATCGTGCCCGAGGCCACGGTGATGCGGGTGGCGGGGGAGACTGCGCTCGCGCGTGCCCTCGACGAGTTCGCGCCCGACGTCGTCCTGTGCCATGAGCCACTCACGGCGTTCAGCGCGCGCGAGGCGCTGGCGGTGACCCAGGCCCGCCGGCCGGAGACGCCGCTGCTCATCGTGGCGCCCGCCTTTAGCGAGTCGACGCTGGAGACGCTCAAGGCGGGCGCCGCCGATTTCGTCGCCACGGCGAATCTCCCGCGTCTGGCTGGCGCCATCGATGCGGCCTTGAAGGAGCGGGAAGCCTTGCGAAGGCTCTCCCACCGCCAGCGCCAGGTACTCCAGATGATCGCCGCGGGCCACTCCACGCGCGACGTGGCGCGGCGGCTGCGCCTGTCCGTCAAGACGGTGGAAACGCACCGGGCCCAGGTGATGAAGCGCCTGGACATTCACGACCTGGCGAGTCTGGTGCGATTCGCTGTATCGGTGGGGATCGTCTCCGCGGCGCTATCGCGTTAGCGTTGGCGTATGAGCGACGTGCTGGCGGTCGTCCTGCTCGCCGCCTGCGGCGTCGTGGGCCTGCTCCTCATCCCCTTCGGCCTGCCCGGCCTGTGGGTGATGGTATTGGGGTATCTCGCGTTCGGCTGGCTCACGCAATTTCGTTCCGAGAGCGTCGCCACGATCGCGATCGTGCTCGCGCTCGCGTTTGTCGGCGAGATCGTCGAGAGCTGGCTGGGCTTTCGCTTCGCCCGGCGCTACGGCGGCTCACACCGGGCGGGCTGGGGGGCGTTGATCGGCGGCCTCGTCGGGGCAGTGGTGGGTGTCCCGGTCCCCGTGGTGGGGAGCGTGATCGGCGCGTTCGTCGGATCGTTCGGGGGCGCCGCGCTGTTCGAGTACGCCTACTCGCGCCAAGCCGTCGTGGCCGTGGGCGCCGGGTGGGGAGCCGTGGTGGGACGAGCTGCGGCCGCGGCCGCGAAGATCGCCCTGGGCCTCGCGATCGGCGTGCTTAGCCTGGTGGCGGTACTGCGGCGATGAACGCCTCGAACACGCGGTCCGACCACCAGCGCCGCGACGCCGTCATCCGCGCGATGGCCTCTGCCGGGCTGCGCGAGCGCTCGTTGCACCGGCCCGTCGTGAGCAAGTCGTAGGTGTCGACGATCCCCACGATCTGGGCAGCCAGCGGGATTTCGTCTCCCTGCAACCGGTCGGGATAGCCGCTGCCGTCGCAGTGCTCGTGGTGCCAGCGAACGATGGGCTTCATGTCCCACGGAAACTCGATGCCGGCGAGGAGCTCGACGCCCCACACCGGATGCATCTGCACAATCGCCATCTCGGCGGGCGTGAGGGGGTCGGATTTGTGGAGCAGCTCGTGCGGGACGCGCACCTTCCCGACGTCGTGGAGGTAGGCGCCGAGCAGAATGGCCGTCTCCGCCTGGTCATCGAGCCCCAGGGCGCGCGCCACGGCGACCGCGGACCGCGCCACCCGTTCGCAGTGTGTGAAGGTGCTCGAGTCGGCCGACTCGATCGACCGGCCCCATTCGCGTACCACCGCGCGGTAGGCGCCCTCGAGCGCCGCCATCTTACCGCCCACGTGGACGAGATCGACCCGGGCGTCGAGCCGGCGGAACAGGCGGTACGCCCTATTAAGAAACGTGAGCGCGTCTTGATTGCGCCCCATGGTCTGGTACAATAGCGCGAGCTCACGTGAAGCCTCCGCCTCGCTCAACACCGAGCCCGTGGTCGCCGCCAGGTCGATGGCCGCGTGGAGCCGCGACTCGGCGAGCGCCGGGCGACCGGTCTCACGATAGACGGTGCCGATCACGCGATAGGCGTCCGCCTTCGGGCCCCGGGCGCCCAACCGGTCGAAGAGCGCCAGGGACGCCTCGGCGTCCTGCCGCGCGTTCTCGAAGCGCTGCCGCGTCACGTCCATCTCGGCGCGGTTTACCAGGCACAGGCCCTGCAGATACGCGTCCCCGGTTCGCCCGGCCAGCACCCGGCTTTCGCGAAAGTACGTGTCGGCCGCCGCGAACAGGCCGCGGTCGGCGCTCACCATGCCGAGGTTGTGGTAGGTAATGGCGCACCCGTGCTCGTCACCGCAGTCCCGGTACGCGGCGAGCGACCGTTCGTACCGCGCGATCGCTTCCTCCAGGTCGCCCTGGATGTTCGCGAGGATGCCGAGGTTCTGATGCACTCGCGCGCTCAGATCGCGACGCGACCCACCGAGCTCGAGCGCTCGTACGAATGCCAGCCGTGCCTCTGCGGGCGATCCCGTGGCGAGGTGCAGCCCGCCCAGCGTGTTCAGCGCTTCGGCGGCGAGACCGTCGTCCCCGATGGCTCGCGCCACTTCGTAGCTGCGGTCGCAGAGCTCGCGCGCCTGGATCGATTCATCCCGCTGCTGCCGCAGGATGGCCAGCCGGCGCAACGCCTCCGCGAGAACGGCGGGCTCCCCGGTGCCCTGGGCTGTGTCGATCGCGGTTTCGTAGTCGACGATCGCCTCGGGGATGCGCCCGCCACGCTCTCGTGCACGGGCTTCCTGCAACAGATCGGCGGCGCTCCGCGGACCGGGCGTGGCCTCCAGCACCGGTCCGTCGACGTCACCAGGCGATGGCATACGTGGAGAAGTGCTGAAGGCTGCCCGTGACCCGCTGCCCCCAGAAGTCGTCGATCGACGGGAGGAGCGCCAGGATGCTGAGGTCGTCAGTCGTGTAGGCGATCTGCTTCGGGACCAGCCCGTACAGAAGGTCGCAGTTCGCATAACTCATCGTGAGCAGCGCCGGGCTCGCGAACGTGAGGCCTTCCGGGAAGAACCGGACCTGATTCACGGTGTCCGACGGAGCGATCGCGGTGATCGTCACCGGCGCCGCCAGCGCGCCCGCGGGAATCGTGAGACGATGCGTCCCAACCGAGAGCGTGCCGCCGTCCGGTCCGATCGTCTGGGTGACCGAGTCGGCCGGAAGAGGTGAGCAACGGAGCAGCCCGACCGACGGCGCCCAGCCCAGGAGACCGGCGTTTGGGGCGTGGGATTCGACCCCGAGCGGTGAGGAGCGCTCGCAGCTCAGCACGGCGAGCAGGGCCGCACCAGTGAGCACGGGGCGCAGGAATCGGTGTGTGATCATACAGACGCTGTCCTCTCGGCGGGACCGTCTCCCGGCGGACCAGTGGCCGGGCGGAGCGACGTTGGGCCGCTCGGCCGCACGGTCGCGGCGGTTTCGAAGCGGCGGAGCCAGGGCGTTCCCGGCTCGGCGACGCCGGCCTGCACGGCGGCATCCGCGCGCACGAGCAGGTCGACCGGATCGATCGGCGAGTATTTGAGATTGGCGACGGCGTCGTACCCGACCCGGAGTGAGGAGCCCGGCACCAGGGCGGCACGGTCGGCGGTCTCGACGCTCAGGATGCCGGCGAGCCGCCGGGCCAATATCGCGGCGCCCTGATGATCGGTACCCGGGGCCAAGACGGCGATTCCCGTGGAGCTCAAGAGGCCCACGACGTCGGAGATCCGGAGCGCGCGGGCGACTCGGCTGGCGAGCGTCGGATCAGTGGACGCCGCGTCCGTAGCCAAGACCACGCACGCGAGCGCCCCGTGCTTGCGCGCCATGAGGCCGCCCAGCTCGCGCGCGCGGCGCGCCAGCACGGCGCGACCGTGCAGCGCGGCCGCCGGGTCGAGCGCGTTCTCGGCCAGAGCGCTGTCGATGCTGCGTTTGGCCCGGATGTGGGCTTCGAGCGTGAGTGGCAGGTCCTTCGCGTCGTCGCGCTGGCGGAGAAACGCCCAGATGCCTGCCCGGAGCGCCGTCACGCGGTCCTCGGGCGTCGGCTTCTCGGGCCCCGCCATGAGGATCGGCACGCAATGGCCGACATCGAGGTCCGACCTGAGCAACCGACAGGCATCGAGCCCGGACATGTCCGGGAGCTCGGATTCGACGATGATCGCGTCGGGGCGCAGATCGCGCGCGAGCTCGCGGGCCAGGGTCGCGGTATGGATCTGGACAACGGCGAATCGATTCCCGCGAAGGGCGTGGGCGATCCACTGCTCCTTCGCGATGACGAGCAGCACAACGGGCGGCGCGGCTGGGGCAGCGTCCATGGAGTGTGTCGAGGGGTGGCAACAATCGCGCCGCGATTTGACAGTTCCCGAACGGGCCAGGAGGTGCGAGCTAAGTGGCGACTCTACAGATTTTTGGAGCGACGAAGATCGGCACGTGCCGGTTCTCACGTGTGGCGCCGACGCCACGGCAAACACGGGGGCGGTGTTGAGTCGAAACCCAATCCGTTACGAATGGCACCTTGCGCTCGCCGCCGCGATGATGGGCGCCTTGCCCGGCCCGCTCGCCGCCCAGGGCCCGGCCGGCCATCTCGAGGAGCGCGTCACGGCCGCGAGCGACACGTCGCAGACCTACGCGTTGTACCTGCCGCCGGGGTACAGCACGGCCCGCACGTGGCCGGTGCTCTTCGTGCTCGACCCCCGGGGTCGAGCGCTCCTCGCGGAAAAGCTGTTCGAGGACGCCGCCGACCGGCTCGGCTGGGTGGTGATGAGCTCGTACAACACCCTGAGCGATGGGCCGCCGGAGCCGAACGTGAACGCGATGAACGCGATGCTCGCGTCGGCGCAGCGTCTGGCGATCGACCCCGCTCGCGTCTACCTCGCGGGCTTCTCGGGCACCTCGCGGGTGTCGCTGGAGTTCGCCGTCAGGCTGCGTGGCCACACGGCGGGCGTGATCGCCGACGGGGGAGCGCTCGGGTTCGCGCTCGGGGGTCCGGAGACGGCCTTCGCGAGGGATTCGACGTTCGCCGTGTTCGGCACCGCGGGCACGCGGGATTTCAATTACGAAGAAATGCTGGCGATGAGCGAGCGGTTTCGGACGACGCGGGTTCCGTATCGCTTCGCCGCGTTCGACGGCCCCCACAGCTGGCCGCCGGCCGCCATGTGCGGCGAGGCGCTCGAATGGCTCGAGCTGCGGGCCATGGTGGGCGGGTTGCGGGCCGTCGACTCCGGTTGGGTGCGCGCGCGCCTCTCGGCGGAGCTCGCGCGGGCCGCTGAGCTCGAGGCCAGCGGGCGCGCGGTGGAGGCCTTGCGCCTGAACGAGGCGATCGCCCGGGACTACGCGCGCTGGCCCGAGGCGCACCCCGCTGTCGAGCGCGCGGCGGCGCTCGCCGGGGACGCCAGGGTCGTCCGATACGAGACCGAGGCGCACCGGCTCGCCGAGCGGGACCAGCGCCAGGGCCTGGAGCTCCAAAAGGAGTTGGAGCGCGAGCGGGCTGGGCGCGAGGCCTCCTCGCTCGAGAATGTGACCCGCAGGCTCCACATCCTGGATCTTCAAAAGATGGTCGAGCGCGGGGACAGCCTGGAGGCTGCGAGCGCCCGCCGCCAGCTCGCGCGGATCTGGGTGTGGCTCGCGTTCTACGAGCCACGGGCGTATCTGGCGAATGGTGCCCCGGCGCGCGCGCTGCGGATGCTCGAGGCGGCGGTGACCATCGGGCCGATTCAGGGGGAGGGCTGCCGGCTCCTGCGGGAAGCGCTCCCCGCGGCGACCGACGAGCAGCGCGAGGGGCTTGGGGGGCAATGCACCGACACGCCATGAGGGGCTCACGTGTCGCATTCGGACCCGTTCGTGCCGCAAAAACGCCCTATCGAAGCGGGGCCGACGCCTCTAACCTAAAGCGGAGTGCAGAATGTGCAGCTTCGGGCGCGTGCGCTCTGTTTCCCCTCTCGCTGGAGACGCGTACGGTTCCGGATTCTGTGCAGGCGCGCCGTAGCGAAGTGTTACGTCAGGCGAGCGTGGCCCTACAGGGTCGCACCGTGACGCTGTGGCAGGTTTCCTCACGCGCCGAAGTCGCGCCGGTGCTCACCAGCGCCGCGCGGCCCGCGCCGGAGGACACAGCGCTGGATGTCGATCGCACCCTCCACCACTGGGGGGCTCCGGTCATCGAAGGAAGCAGCTGGGTGGGGTGCCGGCTGGATGGAGGCGGAGAATGGTGCGTGGCCCCCGTGCGCAAGCAGCCGGCCGCGCCGCCGCCCGATGGCGTCGAGCGACGCAGCCGGGAGCGCATCACCCTGGAGCTCGCGGGACTCTGCCTGGGCCTCGTGGACCAAGCGAACCCGCTTTCCACTCAAAGCCGCCCGCCCCGGCTCGCCGAGCCGGATGCGCTCGCCGAGTTGATTCGACAGCCGAGCGTCATCGCGCACGAAGTCGCCAACCCGCTCACGGCGGCGCTGGCGAGCCTGGACCTCTGCCTGGAGCTCGTGCGGGCGTCCGATTCGCTCGAGCCGACGTTTCGGGGCGAGTTATTGGAGGAGCTGGGCGGGGTGGGGGAGGGAATGGAGCAGGCGATCGAGTTCCTGCGTTCGATCCAGGACCGCGCCCGCGGCGGGCTGGCGCGCTCCGAGCGCTTCGACGCCGCGCAGGTCGCTCGCTCGTGTGTGGCGCTCGAGCGGCCCCTCGCCCGCAAACGCGGCATCGCGCTCCAGGGCATCATCACCGTGAGCGGGGTGTTCCTGCAGGGGGACCCCAACGCGCTGTATCAGGTGCTCACCAATCTGATCCGCAACGCCGTCTCCGCGTCGCAGGAGCGCAAGACGCCGGTCGTGGTCACCCTCGGGCAGACCGGGGAGACTCTGCGGCTCGCGGTGCGCGACAACGGCGTCGGGATCGCTCCCGAGCTGTTGGAGCGGATCTTCGAGCCCGGATTCACCACGCGCGAATTCGGCTCGGGGTCGGGCACGGGACTCACGGTCGTGCGACAGATTACTGAGGAGATGTTCGGCGGCACGGTGGAGGTGGATTCGGCCATACGGCGCGGCACCACGTTCACCGTCACGCTGCCGATTCCCCGTCAACGGACGCCGCGCGCACACTCATGACTGACCTCCGGTACCCGATCGGGCAGTTCAAACTCGTGAAAACGCTGACCCCCGCTCAGCGCGCGACGTGCATCGAGCAGATTGCCACCGCGCCCGACGGGCTCCGCCGCGCCGTCGAGGGACTCGACGATCGCCAGCTCGATACGCCCTACCGACCCGGTGGGTGGACGGTGCGCCAGGTCGTGCACCATGTGCCGGACAGCCACATGTACGCCTATGCACGCTTCAAGCTGGCGTGCACCGAGGAGACCCCGACCCTCAAGACCTACGACGAGGCGCGCTGGGCCGAGCTCATCGAAGCCCGAACCGCGCCCATCGACATCTCGCTCGACTTGCTCTCCGCCCTCCACCGGCGCTGGGTGCTGTTCCTCAAGACCCTCACTCCGGCCGATTTCGCGCGCACCGCGAAGCACGCGGAGTGGGGCACACCCACGGTCGACGACCTGCTGGCCCAGTACTCCTGGCACGGCAGGCACCACACCGCGCACATCACCTCGCTTCGCGAGCGCATGGGCTGGAAGTAGCTGGACCCCCCGCGCCCCTCCCGGATCGGAATCACACTGGCCGACCGCTCGACGACCGAGCGCCTCGGTGCGCTCATCGTGGTCGCCGTCGTGGCCGGGGGCCTCCTCGGCTGTTCTCGCCAGGGCACATGCCAGGAGAGGCACGATCCGTCGTTCAATTGCTATGCCGCGTATTACAGCGCGATCGTCGCCGGCGCGGGTGTGCCCGCGGCGTTCACGGATCTGAAGGCGCACTATCCGACGGACCAGCGCGTACAGGTGCTCTGCCACGCCATCACGCACCACATCGGGCAGGCGGCCTTCCAGAAGTACTCAGGCATTCCCGAAGCGTTCGCGCACGGCGACGATTTCTGCGCCTCGGGCTACTATCACGGCGTGCTCCAGGGCTTCACGGCGGGCGCGGGGCGCGCGACACTGCTCGCGAATCTGGACTCCGCCTGCGCCGCCGTGCCCGGCAAGGAGCGTCACTCCCTCGCGTACTACAACTGCGTGCACGGCCTGGGGCACGGCATCATGGCGATGCGGGACGACTCGCTGTTCGAGGCCCTCAAGGATTGCGATGGGCTCACGGGCACCGTCGAGCAGGAGGCGTGTCACAACGGCGTCTTCATGGAGAATCTGATCGTGGACGGCGAGCACGGCGGGCACTTCAGCCGGTATCTGAAGCCCGAGGACCCCCTCTATCCCTGCACGGCCGTGGACGCGCGGTACAAGGTTTCCTGTTTCGAGAACCAGACGTCGTACGCGCTCGGCGCCACGGGAGGGGATTTCCGGAAGGTGTTCGCGCTCTGCGCCGGGGTCGAAACGCCGTTCCGCGCCACCTGTTATCAGAGCGTGGGGCGAGACGCGGCTGCCGTGAGCCTGAACCGCGTGCCGGGAACGGTCACCACATGCAGCCTGGGCGCCGGCCCCGAGCAGCGATCGAACTGCGTCAAGGGCGCGGTGCTCGACTTCCTCTACTTCTATCACTCGGACGCCCAGGCGCTCGAGCTGTGCTCGGCGCTCGAACCGGGGCTGGCGCGCGACTGCCGGTCGGCGCTCGCGGCCTTCCGGCGCTTCTAGGCTCTACTGTACTACCGGGAGGACGAGATGTGACGGCTGCGCGGCCGAGCAGTAGACGCGCTGCGTCGCCTTGACGAAGTCGGCGGCGGTCGCGGCGTAGATGCTCGGCACAAACTTCTGCGGGTTGCGGTCGATCACGGGGAACCAGGTCGATTGTACCTGCACCATCAGCCGGTGTCCCTTGAGAAAAACGTGATCGCGGTCGCGCAACGGGATCTTCCACTCGAGCGGCGTATTCGCGGGGAGCGCCTGCGGGCGTTCGTAGCTCTTGAGGTAGCGGCCCCGGCGGACTTCCATGGCGATCGGCAGCTCGTACCCGTTGACGGAGCGCGCGAATTGCCCGGGCGCGGGGCCCGCATCGGCATCCCAGGCGTTCGGCTGCGCGTTGTCGGGATAGACGTCGATCAGCTTGACCACGACGTCGGCGTCGGTGCTCGAGGTCGACACGAACAGGTCCGCGGCCACCTCGCCCGTGATCGTGAGGTCGTGCTCGAGCGGCGCGCTCACGAACGTCAGGACGTCGGGCCGCTGGTCCACGAACCGCTGGTCCTGCACCTCCCAGGTGCGCCAATCGGCCCCGGGGTAGGTCGGTGAGATCGGGCGCTGGCGGTAGGGGACAGGATTCGCGGGATCGGAGATGTACTCCCGGTACGCGCGAGGCCCCCGCGGCGCCTCGAACGACAGGGAGCCGTCGGCGTGCAGATAGAGGCTGGTCGGCTTCGCGTCCTTGGGCGGCCACTCGGCGTAGGTCCGCCAACGGTTGGACCCCGACTGGAAGGTCGTCGCCCGCCAGGTCGGCTTCTCGCCCTGTCCGTGGAGGTAGTAGCGGAAGAAGGGGGCCTCGATCGTTTCACGATATTCGCGCGCCGTCTCGTGGCCGCCGAGCGCGATCAACCCGATGCTGTCGGCCTTTGGTGCCCGCCACTGGCCGTGATACCACGGGCCGGCAACCATGAAGTTCGTATGATCGGGATCGTGCTCGGCGGCGTGGCGGAAGATCTGCCACGGCCCCCAGGGGTCTTCCTGATCCCAGAACCCCGCGACGTTCAGGTTCGGGACCGTCGAGGCGTGCAGCTGGCTCACCCACGCTTCCTTCTTCCAGAACTCGTCGTAATCGGGGTGCGCCACCACGTCGTTCCAAAAGGGCAGGGAGCCGTGCAGGTAGCCGGCGTTGATGTTCGAGAGCGGCCCGAGACTCAGGTACCAGGAGTACGTGTCGTACGTCTCGAACGCAAAGTTGGTGTTCTTGTTCTTGTCCGCCTGCTCGAGCACGGAGTACTCGAACGCGTAACTCTCCCGCAGCGCGCCGTAGCGATGCATGTCGTCGTTCATCCACTGATCTACCGGCGACGCCTGCTCGCTGATCGCCTTCAGGGCCGGGTGCGGGTGCAACAGGGCCATCGCCGTGGTCAACCCATCGTACGACACGCCGAACATCCCGATGTTGCCGTTGTTCGGCACATGGTGGATCAGCCACTCGATGCTGTCGTATGCGTCCGTCGTCTCGTTCGTCGACGTCGAGTCGGTCAGGTCGACCTGCGACGTGAGCTTGAAGACGCCTTCGGACTTGAATCGGCCGCGCAAGTTCTGGAGCACGATGATGTAACCGTCCTGCTCCAGCTCCCGGAGGCTCGTCGGCATCTGCACGATCGGGCCATCCGGTACGCCGTACGGCGTACGCCGGAACAGAATCGGGAGCGGCCCCGTCTTGTCGGTCGGCGTCAGGATTACCGTCTGCAGGTGCACGCCGTCGCGCACCGGGATCATCACTTCCTCATAGGCGAGCGCCGGTTTCGCGGGCGGCTGCTGGGCCCCCACCTGAGTGGCGATGAGCACCGTGACCAGGACGTTGGGACGCCGTGGCATGCACTCCTCCTCGAGCAGGATCGTTGAGCGTTTCACGCTGAGATACGGTGCGGCCAAGCGCGCGTCAAATGGACGAAGGCATACTATCCTATGGCGTGCGTTTTCGCGCTCTGATCCTGCTGCCGGTCCTCGCCTGGCCCCTTGTGCCCGCATCCGGCCAGGGACCCCTGCTCGGCGCCCAGGTGACGGTGATCGGCCAGCATCTCTTCCCGTCCCCCGCGCTCTATAGCGGCCCCAAAAGCCTCGACACGGCCAGCGACACCAAGGCGACGCACACCTACGGGGTCTATCTCGGCGCGCGCGTGCTGGCGCACCTCCAGGCGTACCTCGATGTCGAGATGGCGCAGGGCGCCGGGATCAGCAATGCGACGGGGCTCGCGGGTATCACGAACGGCGACGTCATCCGGCAGGGCACTGCCAACCTGAGCCGAGGGCCGTACCTGGCGCGCATCATCGTCCGATACGTCGTTCCCCTCGGGACGGCGGGAGACACGCTCGTCCGGGGCATCGACCAGCTGCCGGGCGTCGAGCCGAGTGCGCGCCTGGAGGTGAAGGCGGGCAAGCTCGCGGCGTCGGACGACTTCGACCAGAACCGTTACGCCAACGCGACCCGCACGCAGTTCATGAATTGGGGTCTGTTCAATAACACGGCGTGGGACTTCGCAGCCGATACCCGCGGGTACACGTGGGGGGCGCTCGTCGCCTGGGTCGAGCCCCGCTGGGCGCTGCGCGTCGGCTCGTTCGCGATGCCGACCATGGCCAACGGCAACGTGTTCGATTCGAGCTTTCCGCACGCCCGTGGCGACAATGTCGAGCTCACGATCCATCCCGGACGCGATGGCACCGTCATCCGCGCCCTCGCGTACGAGAATCGCGCGCGCATGGGCAGCTACGCGGAGGCGCTCACCCGCGCCGCGGCCCTGGGGACGACGCCCGACATCGTCGCGGACGACCGCCCGGGCCGCACCAAAGTGGGAGTAGGCTTGAACGTCGAGCAGCCGCTCGCCGACAGCGGCGAGACGGGACTGTTCGCGCGGGCCGGGTGGAACGACGGCCGTACCGAGGACTTCGTGTTCACGGAGGCGGACCGGCACCTGAGCGGCGGATTACAACTCGCGGGCACGCACTGGCGGCGGCCGGTGGATCGCGTAGGCCTGGCGTACGTGGTGCACGGGCTCTCGGCGGACCATCGCGCGTACCTTGCCGCCGGAGGGCAGGGGTTTCTCCTCGGGGACGGGCGCCTGCGCTACGGTCCGGAGGGCATCTTCGAGGCGTATTACCGCGCCCAACTGGGGCCCTATGTAGAGGTCGGCCCCGACGTGCAGTGGATCCACAATCCGGGATACAACCAGGATCGTGGACCGGCCGCGGTCGCCTCCCTGCGGCTCAACGTGCGCTACTGATCGCCCGGTCGGGCGGCTGGTTTCCGGTAGTCGAATAGCTCGCTAGGACTGACTCGGAGCGCCCCACAGAGGCGCTCGATCGTATCGGCGCGAATCAAGCGGAACCGCCCAGAGGGTCTGGTGAGCCGGTATACGGTGGCGAGGCTCAAGCCGGTGAACTTGCTCAGTCCGTAGGGCGACACGCTCCGTCCTTCCAACAATTCACGCAACCGCAAGCGCACCACGCCTGTACGGCGGTAGCGAACCACCTGACCACGATATCGCGGCATGCACTCTCCTTACGGGAAGGGATGGACCCCTTGATTATAGTAAGTGGATGAGTAATATATAGCCAGTGCACTATAGTCTCTATAGTATATATAGCCACGACGCGCCCTAGAGGAACCGCCGGGAGGAGGAGGACCGCATGGGTCGGAAGCTTGACCTGATGGGACGTAAAGTGATGGATGTTCTGGAGAAGGTAGACGTGCTCGACGTGCAGGACCTGCCCGTCAGGCACGACGGTGCAGTCAAGGAGCGCCTGACCTTCACAGGTCCAGCCGACTGGACCCCCGATCAGGCGGAGCAGTACATCGATTGGCGGATTCAGCTGGTGGACGCCGACGTCGCGAGGCTCCGGCAGCAGCTCGACGACCTGACGGCGATGCGCCGGCGCTGGCTGGCCGTGACGGGTGGACGCTCGAAGGTCTTCAGTAACGGGAACGGCAACGGCAGTGGCAATGGCAATGGCAACGGGAACGGACACGAGGGCGACGGCATCTAACACGCGACCGCGGAACGTTGCGACAACGAGGGGCCAATCTTGGCCCCTCGTTTCACGTTAGGGGTGCTTGATGAACGTCCCCTCGCGCAGCTCGGCGTAGGCCTTTCTGAGCTCCTGCTCAGTGTTCATCACGATCGGTCCCGCCCACGCCACCGGCTCTTCGAGCGGGCGCCCGGAGACGAGCAAGAACCGGATCCCCTGATCCCCCGCGCGAACCGTGATCTCATCGCCCGAGTCGAACAGAATGAGCGACCGGTTGCCCGTGTCGTCACGCACCAGGGCGTCATTGCCCCCTTCGCCCACCCGCTCTGTCAGCACGCCGCGGGGTGACGAAGCATCCCGGAAGCTCCCGCTTCCCTCGAAAACGTAGGCGAACGCATGACGTGAGGATTCGACGGGCAGGGTTTTGCGCACGCCCGGCGGGATCGACACGTCGAGGTAGCGGGGCTCGGCGGCGACGCCCTCCACCGGGCCGGTCTTCCCCCAGAAGCTCCCGGCGACCACACGTACGCGCGTTCCATCGTCGTCGATGACCTCCGGGATGTCCTTGCCCAGGATGTCCTGGTAGCGGGGATCGGTCATCTTGAGCGTTCGGGGCAGGTTGGCCCAGAGCTGGAATCCATGCATCCGGCCGCGCTCATCTCCACGCGGCATCTCCTGGTGGAGGATGCCGGATCCTGCGGTCATCCATTGGACGTCCCCGGCGCCGAGCGCGCCGCGGTTCCCCAGACTGTCCCCATGCTGGACCGTCCCGCTCAACACGTAGGTGATCGTCTCGATCCCCCGATGCGGATGCCACGGAAATCCCGCGAGGTAGTCCTCCGGATGCTCGTTGCGAAAGTCGTCGAGCAAAAGGAAGGGGTCGAACTCATTGGTTTTGCCGAAGCCGAACGCCCGGCGCAGCTTGACGCCCGCACCCTCGATAGTGGGCTGCGATTGGACGATCGACTTGATCGGTCTGATGGACATGGTGCCTCCTGGCGGTCTCCGATCACCATAACAATATCGGGTTCCGGGTTGCTCAAAGAGCCATTGCCGGACCAGTCGCACCGGGCGACACTTACGGCCGCCCCATGACCCGGCCCCCCGGCAAACACGCGCTCGTGTTCATCGCGATCACGGTCCTGCTCGACGTGATCGGATTCGGGCTGATCCTCCCGGTGCTGCCCGCCTTGCTCATGAGCCTTACGGGAGCGGGCGTGAGCCGGGCGGCCATGTACGGCGGCTGGCTCACGTTCACGTACGCGGTCATGCAATTCCTCTGCGCCCCGGTGCTGGGCAACCTGTCGGACCGGTTCGGGCGCCGCCCCGTCCTCTTGTACGCCGTGGGCGCGCTCGGCGTCGACTACCTCGTCATGGGCCTGGCGCCGACGCTCGGGTGGCTGTTCCTCGGGCGCACCATCTCCGGGATGGCCGGCGCGTCGTTCACGCCGGCCTATGCGTACGTCGCCGACGTGAGTCCGCCCGAGCGCCGGGCGCAGAACTTCGGGTTGATCGGCGCGGCGTTCGGCGTCGGATTCATCGTGGGACCCGCGCTGGGCGGCCTGCTGGGCGGCCTGGGGCCGCGCGCGCCGTTTTTCGCTGCCGCCGGGCTCAGCCTGCTCAATTTCGCGTACGGCGTCGCCGTGCTACCGGAGACGCTCGGCGCTGGACAGCGGCGCGCGTTCGATTGGAAGCGGGCCAATCCCCTTGGCACCCTCGCACAAATGCGGCGGTACCCGGTCGTCCTGGGGCTCCTGGGCGCGCTGTTTCTCTGGATGCTAGCTCAGCAGGTGATGCCCGCGACGTGGTCGTTCTACACGACGTACCGGTTCGGCTGGTCGTCGGGCATGATCGGGGCTTCGCTCGCCCTGGTGGGGCTCATCATGGCGGTCAGCCAGGCGACCCTCTTGCGGTTGCTTGTCCCGCGCCTGGGCGAGCGCCGGGCCGCGCTCATCGGCATCGCGATCGCGGGCGTCGGGTACCTCGGATATGCCACGGCGACTGCCAGCTGGATGATATTCGCGTGGCTCGTGACCTGGTTTTTCGGGGCGACGGTGATGCCCACCACGAATGCGTTGATGTCGCGCCGAGTGATGGCGGACGGGCAGGGCGAGCTCCAGGGCGCCGTTGCGAGCCTCTACTCGCTCGCCTCGATCCTCGGGCCACCGCTCATGAGCCAGCTCTTTGGCCGTTTCTCGGCCCCTACGGCGCCCGTGCCCGTTCCCGGCGCGGCGTTCCTCGCGGCGGCGGCGCTCACGACAACCTGCTATGCCCTGTACTGGTCCGTGACCCGCGGGCAGCCTGTCATGGCCCCAAAAGCTGAGGCGGTCGCCCCGTAAAAGGGTCCCCGGACTTGCGGGAATCGGCGGAACCCTAATTTTGCGGCATCCCGAAAGGATGATCGGTCGTGATTGCCTGGCAAGAAACCGTCGCCAGCCGGCTGCGCGCGTTGCATTTGGACAGCATCAGCAGACAAGTCCTGGTGCTGGGGGTGGCGGCCGCCGTGGTGCCGGCCCTCGTGATCCTCGTGGTCGCCTCGCGCCAGGGCGGCGGCTCCAGGAGCGATCGCGTCGCCCGCGAGCTGCGTGGCGTGAGCGCCGAGGCCGCCTGGGAGGTCGGGCAGTGGCTCGACGAGCGGCTGTACAACCTGCACGTGGCGGCGAGCTCGTACACCGTCTCGGAGAACCTCACTCGCGTCCAGGGGCGGGCCGGTCCCGCCGCGCTCATCCGCCTGCGCGACTACCTGAACTCCGTGCGCGAGCGCTCAGCGGATTGCGAGGCCCTCGTGGTGCTCGACGCCCGCGGCCACGTCGTGGCGGGAAGCGGCGGCCGAATGAGCGGGGTCCAGTTTTCGCTCGACAAACTGAACGGCCTGCGGACCGGCGAGGCGCTCATCGGCGACGCGTACTGGGACACCGGCATCGCGAAGGCCGCGGTCACGCTGGCCGTCCCGGTTCGCGACGCGGATGGACGGTTCCTCGGCGCCCTCACCGCGAAGATCAACTTGCGCGCCGTGGGGGATGTGCTCGAGCGGCTCTCCGCAGGTGACGGTGGCGGGGGGGGGGCCGCCACCCAGGCCCACGACGTGTACGTGATCACCGACCAGGGTCGCCTGATCCTCACGCCCGGGCAGAGCTCGGCGGAGCTGATGCGGACCAAGCTTCCACCTGCCGCCACCCAAGCCCTGCTTGATAAGGAAGGCGTGGCGGTCACCTACAAGCGAGCGGACGGCCAAGAGGTGGTCGCGACCCAACGACGGCTGCCAGCGCTCCACTGGGCGGCGGTGGTGGAGATGCCGAGTAGCGCCCTTCAAGAGGCAGGGGGGCTGGGGGGCGGGACCGTGGCCTCGCTCGTGCTCCTCCTCGCGGCGATCGGTGCCATCACGGGGCTCATCGCGCTGGTCATCGTGCGACCGCTCAGGCGCCTGACGACCGTTGTGGAGAAGGTGGCGGCGGGGGATCTCTCGGTCGAGGTCCCGGTAGGGGGCAGTGGGGAAATCGGCATGTTGTCCCAGGTGTTCAAGAACCTCGTCACCCGTGTTCGGGAGAAGGAGAGCCAGGGAGAGTTGGAGCGGCTCTCGGTGACGGACGCGCTCACCGGGTTGTACAACCGGCGTCACCTGATGGGAACGCTCGCGAACGAGGTGCAGCGGTCGCGACGGCTGCGCCGGACGTTCTCCGTGCTCCTCGCGGATGTGGATCACTTCAAGCAGTACAACGACACCCACGGTCACCTCGCCGGCGACGCCGCGCTCGTGACGATTGCCGAGATCCTGCGCCGGACCACGCGCGGGGTCGACAGTGTGGCGCGCTACGGGGGCGAGGAGTTCGTGGTGATGCTCATCGAGGCGCCGCTTAGCACGGCCCTCATCGTGGCGGAGCGGATTCGGGCCCGCGTCGCGTCGGAGGCGTTCGATGGGGGACCGATGACCGTGAGCGTCGGTGCCGCGGAGTATCCTGCCCATGGCGACACACCCGAGGAGCTCATCGCGAGCGCCGACGCCGCGATGTACGAGGCAAAGAACGCGGGACGCGACCGGGTGATCGCCGCCCGCTTAGGAACGCAGCGGGAACGGAAGGGGAAAAAGGCGCGCAAGGAGTCGACCTGACGGCGCGCTAGAGCGCGCGCTTGAGCGCCACGGCGAGCGTCCGGGCATCCCCCGGCTCCTCGTGCGGCCGGCCGTTGATGAAGAACCTGGGCGTCCCGCTCACACCGCTTTGCGCCCCGCTCACCACGTCGCGTTCCACCCGCGCCGCGTGCGCGTGAGACGTCAGCTCACGCTGGACCCGCGGCACGTCCAGGCCGAGCTCCTTCGCGTACTTCAGCAGGTCGTCGTCCTCGAGCGCCTGCTGCCGCTGATACAGGAGATCGTGCATCTCCCAGAACTTGCCCTGCGCGGCGGCCGCCTCAGCGACCTCGGCCGCGTGCTGGGCGTGCGGGTGCTCTTCGACCAGGGGAAAATGCCGGAACACGAACCGAACTTTGGGACCGAACTCCTTCAGGACCCGCTTGAGCTCCGGATAGGCCCGGCCGCAGAACGGGCACTCGAAATCGCCGTACTCGACGAGCGTCACGCGAGCGTCGGGGGGTCCGAACGCATGATCGCCGCGACCGACCGGGGCGGTGAGGGTGGTGCGGGGGGTGGGCATCCGCCGCTACCTGGGCCGCTCGAGCGCGGCGCGGTCCCAGTGCCCGAGATCCGCGGCGGCCTCGTACGCCGACTGCACGAAGGCGAGTACGGCCTCGTCGGGGGAGGGGGCGCGGCGCACCACGTCGTACGGCAGGATGAACTCGCCTAAGTCCCGATGGTAATACGCGCCGTCCGGCCGGACGGGGCGATCCGCGAATCCCTCGGGTTGGGGATAGGCATAGGCGTAGAACGCGGGCTCGTGAAAAGGGCCCGGCCCCAGGAGGCTCCCCGGCCAGAACCCGCAGCTCGCGCACTCGTGTGAATACGCCTCGGCCATGACGTAGTTGGGGCAGTTCGGGACGCCGCCCGGGTGCGCCGGCGCCCGCCGTCCTGAGAAGCGCGTCGCGGCGAGATCGAACCCCCCCCAGAAGAAATGCACCGGACTCGACTTGCCGATGAAGCGGCCCCGGAATTCCTGGAGTACCCGATCGGCCTGGACCAGGACCCGCCAGCACCGCTGCGCCGCATCCGCTTCATACGCGGCGTGCTCGCGGTCCTGCGGGAACGGAATCGCCGTCACTACCTCGACGGGGCGCGGCATGATGCGCACGTCCACCGCGAGCGAATGGAGCGTCGCCCGGTACGCCGCGTGGAAATCGGCCACTGACTGCGCGACCAGAGGAATCGAGCGGGTCGCGCCGTCGCTCGTTCGCACATTCAGCTCGTGGTCGAGGAAGTCGAAATCCACCGCTAGCGTGCGCGTGCCGCACGGCATCGCCGAGGTGGTCAAGCCGCGCGGCGTGACGTACAGCGCCACTTGCCACCAGTGGTTCTGCATCGGCGCGAGCCCGAGACGCGTTTTTCCGACGATCTGCGTCCACATGTGGAGCGTGGCGTACGTGTCCCGCCACGCGTCCAGTGGCAGTGCCGGCCAGACGTCGCCCGTCATCGACGCTTCGCCGTCGGGGCGGGCTCCATCATCAGCTCGTCCACATAGCACCAGCCCCAGTCCTCGCCCGGCTCGAAGCTCCGGATGATCGCGTGATGCGAGCCGTGGTAGTGTTTGGTGGCGTGCTTGTTGGGTGACTGGTCGCAGCAGCCGACGTGCCCGCAGGCGAGGCAGAGCCGCAGGTGGACCCACCAGCTGCCCATTTTCAAGCACTCCTCGCAGCCGTCCGGCGTGCGCGGCTTCACGTCCTTCACCTGGTCGAGATGCGTGCAGGTTGCGGTCATCGTGTGCACCTAGAGTCCGGGGATGAGATAGCCCGATTTGGGACGGTGCGGGAGCCCGGTGACGCGCACGTGGTCCCCGTTGCAGCATGAAGCCCTGGCGATGAAACTCGTCAGTTTTGTCGAAGTCTGCCTACAGCGCTGGCTTCGGCCAACTGGCGTAACCGCTTCTCATGCTTTAACCTGCACCGTCACCGTGGCCCGTAAGTTGCGCCGCCGCAACGATCGAATGGCCACTCCACCGCATCGTCACGTGGGAGAGCCGCCAGGCGCCGCTGTGCCGGATTCCCCCGAGCCCAACGCCGACCTGCGAGCGAGCGGCTCCCCCGAGCAGCTCTTCGCGGCCCTTTATCACGAGCTGCACGCCCTGGCACAGCGGCGCCTGCGTGGCCTCCCGTTCGGATGCACGCTCAGCACGACGACGCTGCTGCACGAGGCCTACCTGAGCCTCAGCAACAATCAGGAGCTCCGCTTCCCCGATCGCCCCCGCTTCCTCTCGTACGCGTCGCGCGCAATGCGGGGCTTGATCATCGACTACGCGCGACGCCGATCCGCGACCAAGCGAGGAGGGGAGTTCCAGCTCCTGCCCCTCAGCAACGTGGATGTCCCCCCGCCCCAGGGCTCCGACAACGCGGATCTGAGTGAGCTGGGCCTGGCCTTGGACGAGCTCGCCACGCTCGATCCCGCGTTGGCCGAGCTCGTGGATCTGCATTTCTTCTGCGGACTACCGCTCGTCGAGATCGCGGCGGTGCGCGGGGTCAGCGAGCGTACGGTGCAACGAGACTGGCGCAAGGCACGCGTCATCCTCCATCATCAGCTGCGCCAATGACGACGCCTCTCGACCCGAGCAGTTGGCAGGCGTTGAGCGCGCTCCTCGACACGGCGCTGGACCTCGATCCGGCGACCCGCGCCACGTGGCTCGCCGAGCGGCGGCGGGACCAGCCCGAGGTCGCCGCCCAGCTCGAGCGGCTGCTCGCGCGTGAAACCAGGGCCGACGCCGAGGGCTTCCTGGATCCTAGGCGCAAGGAGGCCGCCGCCGATCTCCTGGCCTCGCCCGACGCGCTCGTGCTCGGCCCGTGGAAGCTGGAACGCCCCCTCGGCCAGGGCGGCATGGGCACGGTGTGGCTCGCGCGCCGCCGCGATGGTCGCTTCGAGGGCACGGCCGCGATCAAGTTCCTGAACTTCGCCGTGGGCGGGGAGGAGGGCGAGGCGAGCTTCCGTCGCGAGGGCACGGTGCTGGCCCGGCTCACGCACCCCAACATCGCCCGGCTGCTCGACGCCGGGGTCAGCTCAAGCGGCCAGCGTTACCTGGTGCTCGAGTACGTGGACGGCGCTCCCATCGATGCGTGGTGCGATCAACACGTCCTCGATGTGCCGGCCCGCCTCGCGCTCTTCCAGCAGGTGCTCGCGGCCGTCGCGCATGCGCACACGAATCTGATCGTCCACCGCGACGTGAAGCCGTCCAACATCCTGGTGACCAAGGACGGCACGGTAAAGCTCCTCGACTTCGGCATCGCCAAACTGCTCGAGCGGGCTCCGGAGGACGACACGGTCACCAAGGACCGGCACCTCACATTCGATTCCGCGGCCCCGGAGCAGATCCGCGGTGAGCCGATCTCCACCGCGACGGACATCTACGCGCTCGGCATCCTGCTGTACCGGTTGCTCACGGGGCGCCACCCGACGAACGAAGACTGCTCCACTCCGGCCGCTCGGGCGCTCGCCATCATCGAGGTGGAGCCAGTTCTGCTGTCTCGGGCCGTTACGCTGGATCGGCTCCGCAAGCTCCTGGCCGGCGACCTGGACAACATCGTCGCGAAGGCGCTGGAGAAAGACCCCGCCCGTCGCTACGGAACGGCGGCCGCATTGGCCGAAGACCTCACGCGATACGCGAACCACATGCCGGTGTCGGCTCGCCGGGCAACGTGGACGTACCGCGCCGGCAAGTTCGTCCGCCGCTACCGTGGGGCGGTGCTCGCGGGCACGGCCGTCTGGCTCGCGCTGGTCGGCGCCGCCATCGTCACGGCGTTGCAGGCCCGGGCGGCCCGCATCCAGCGCGATGAAGCCCGGTACCAGACCCGGCGAGCCGACGCCCAGGTCGAGTTTCAGACGCTGCTCTTGTCCGAAGTCGGCGACCGGCCGATGACTATGGGGGAGATCCTGGATCGCGGGCGTCACCTCCTCTTGCGGCAGTCGGGCGGCGATCCGCGGTTCCTCGTGTCCTTGCTCGTGGACCTGTCCGACCGCTACGGCGAGATCGGGGACCGGCGCGTGCGCGACACCCTCCTGACCAGGGCGGACTCGATCGCGACCGCGCTCGGGGCCCCCGATCTCATGGCGCAGGTGCGGTGTGACCGCGGGGATGCGCAGCGACTCGAGGGGAAGTACGACGAAGCGCGATCCACGCTCGCCGTCGCGGAATCGCTCCTGGCCCTGGCGCCGGACCCGATCGTGAAAGTCCAATGCCTGCAATCTCGGGGTGACCTGGAGTTCGAGACCGGGCACAGCGATCAGGGCGTGGCGGCGTTTCGGAGCGCCTTGGGGATCAAGCAGCAGCTCGGCCAGACTCACGACGCGGAGTACTTCGGCATCATGAGCGGCCTGGCGTCGGCGTTGCAGGAAGGAGGGCACCCGCGCGAGGCCCTCGCGACCTTCGCCCGCGCCATGCAGGGCATGGACAGCACCGGACGCGGCGGAATGCTCTCCCGCATGATCATCGAGCACGACGCCGCTCTCTCGCTCGTCCGGCTCGGGGAGACGGCGGAAGCCGAGCGGATGCTGCACGACGTGCTGATCCGAGCGGCCGCCGCCGACCGTCACGGCCGGATCGACTGGCAACCCCTGATTCACTACGCGGAGACAGCGCTCACGGAGCGTCACGCCGACTCCGCTAGCAAGTACTTCGCGATGATCGTGACCCGAGCGGATGCCGAGGCGAATCCGTTCTGGCAGGGGCGAGGACTCTTTGGCCTCGCGCGAGCGCAAATCGCGCTCGGCCAGATGGCCCGGGCGCGGGCCAGCGCGGCGAGGTTCGCCAGGGTCGCCCGCGCCTATCCTAAGGTGAAGAGCACCGACGACCTGGTACCGGACACGACAATACTGGCCGGGATCCTTTCGCTGGCGAATGGACACGCGGCGGATGCCCAGGCCAGCCTGCTCACCGCCTTGCGCTCCAACGGATATTACGAGGGCAAGCGACGGACGCGGCTCCGGCCGGTGGTACTCCTCGTGGCTCGGACCGCGCTCGATCTCGGCCAGCCGGCCACGGCCCTCGAGTATGCCCGCGCCGCCGCGACGTTCGCCACGGTCGATTCCCTCGCCGCGGAGCGCAGCGGATGGGTCGGCCACGCGCGGCTGCTCGAGGCCCAGGCCCTTCTCGCCACCGGCGACACTGCCGGAGCCCGCGGCGCCGTGGCGGCCGCGGTGCGAGCCCTCGCCGTGGGCTTCGGGCCCGGCCACCCGTTCACCGTCGAGGCTCACACCCTCCTCAAGTCCCTGGCCACGCGCTAGCCAGGGCCCCCCATGTCGGGATTGGGGACCCGATTCCGATATACCTCCTGAAGGCAACCTTCAGGCAGGAGCACATCGATGTTTACCAGGACGATCCCCGGCTCCCCGCGCCGGGCCATTCTCGCGGCCGCGGCGTTGGTGTTCGCCGCCTGCGAGCCGACCCCCGTGCAGGCTCCCCGCGAGCTTTCCCTCGATGCCGCCGCGGCGGTCGGCAACCTGTTTCCCGCAGCCGACCCTAGCGGGACTGTCGCCACCTACAGCACGAACGGGTCGATCGACCTGGGGAACCCGTTCTTCCAGTCCCTGGGCACGAACGGCCGGAGCTGTGCCACCTGCCACCTGGTCGAGAATGCCCTGAGCTTCTCGGCCGCCAACGCCCAAGCCCGGTTCACTAGCAGCGGCGGGACGGACCCGCTGTTTGCTTCCGTTGACGGGGCCAACTGTCCAACCGCCGCTCCGGGGAGCGGGCCTGGTGCCCACAGCCTGCTGCTCAACAACGGGCTGATTCGCATCGGATTGACGGTGCCCAAGACCGCTCAGTTCACGATCACCGCGGTCCACGATCCTTACAACTGCGCCCTCGTCGACGATCCGGTGAACGGCCTGACGGCCTCGATGTATCGGCGCCCCCTGCCGGCCACGAACCTCGCCTTCTTGAGCACCGTGATGTTCGACGGGCGGGAGACGGTCGCCCCGCTCAACAATCCTGCGACCCACGCGGCGAACCTCCGCGCCAGTCTCACCCATCAGGCGATGGACGCGACGCTCGGCCACGCGCAGGCGGCCGTCGCGCCGACGAGCGCGCAGGTCTCCGCGATCGTGGACTTCGAGCTGGCCCTGTTCACGTCGCAGCGCTCCGACCAGGCGGCGGGCATCCTCGAGGCGCAGGGTGCCAACGGTGGGCCGTTCGAGCTGGCGAGCCAGCCGTTCTTCCCCGGCATCAACGACCCGCTGGGCGGCAATCCGGCCGGGACACCGTTCGACCCGTCGGCGTTCACGATTTACGGGCCATGGCTCAACCTGCCCAGCTCCGACCGGAGCACATACACCCAAGCGCGGACGGCAGTCGCTCGCGGCGAGGAGATCTTCGATACGCATCCGCTCTCGATCACGAGCGTCCGTGGGCTGAACGATGCTCTCAACCTACCGGTGATCAACGGCACGTGCACGACCTGCCACGACTCGCCGAACGTCGGTAACCACTCGCTGCCGGTGCCGCTCGACATCGGGACGAGCCATGCGCTCCAGTACGAGCAGGACCCCAACATCCGCGCGGCCCTGGCGCAGTTGAGCATGCCGGAACTGCCGGTCTTTCAGATCTCATGCGGCGGGAGCCCCGCCATTTTCACAACGGATCCGGGCCGCGCGCTGATCACCGGGAACTGCAGCGACGTGGAACGGATCAAGGGCCCGATCCTGCGGGGCTTGGCGGCGCGCGCACCGTATTTCCACAACGGCGCGGGCGCGAGCCTGAACGAAGTGGTGGGCTTCTATAACCTGCGCTTCCAGATGAGGCTCACGCAGCAGGAGCAGGCCGACCTGGTGGCATTCCTGAAGTCGCTTTAGCAGGGCCGAGGGGGGTGCCCGACCGAGTCGGGCCGGGCACCAACCTGAGCGCCTCCTCTCCGCAGAACCCCTCCAAGCCACGCTTCGCCACATAGGGCAAACGCCCCATGCGGCGCGCTTAGCCACGGCGTATCCCTCCAACGGTGAAACGGCGCGTTTTCGACCAGGACTTCAAGCGACGGGCTGTTGACCAAGTGGTCGAACGCGGCCGCAGCGCGGCCGATGTGGCGCGCGAGCTCGGGATTCGGGCCGATCAGGTCCGGCGATGGAAGCAGTTGCTACGCGGCGGGACCGCCCGCCGCCCACCGACCCCGCGGCTCGAGGAGCTGGCGCACATCCGGCGTGAGATCGGCGCGCTGCGCCGCGAGCTGGCCCTGCTGGAACGCGCCGCTGCGATCCTCGCGACCGGTGCCGCCCACCACGGTCGGTCGTGACGAACAGGTCCGTCCCATCACAGGAGGTCGTTATGCAGTTCCGCAGATCCTTGTCACTGCTGTGCCTGGCCATCCTGCCACCATCGGTCGCCGCTTGCGGCCTGATGTTCGGCGGCGCGCACGAGACGATTCAGGTCCAGTCATCGCCCGACGGGGCGAAGGTGACCACGTCGCCGCCCACCGGCGAGTACACGACACCGACGTCCATCAATCTCGAGCGGAAGAACGACTATTCGTTGACCTTCGAGAAGGCGGGCTACAGCCCCGGGCACTTCCAGATTCAGCACCACATGCGGGGTGGCATTCTCGCGCTCGACATTCTTTTCACGGGGCTGCTCGGCATCATCCCCGACGCCGCGACGGGAGCGTGGAACGGGCTCAGTCCCGAGGCGGCGACCGTGACTCTCACGAAGGTCAACGCGATGATCGACGGCCCGCAGGAGATCCGGGTCGGCGTCCGGGTCGGGAAGTCGGACGGTCATGACGCCGCCACGATCGATGCATCCGCGTCGGGCGTGACGGTGAAGGTGGAGCCGGTCCACCGCCACTAGGACCGGAGCGTCAGCCGCCGCTGCGGATGTCGAGCGGGCGGCGGCTGGCGATCCTTCGGTACATTCGGGGGGCGACGCCGAACTCCGCACGGAAGGCGTGATTGAAGTTCGAAAGGTCTTCGAACCCTGTCGCTCCCGCCGCATCGATGATCCTTGCCTCGTCCGCCGCCACGTGAAGCGCCGCGGCGCGCAGGCGGGCCCGCAGAATGAACTGGTGCGGCGTAACGCCGGTGACCCGCTTGAACGTCCGCAGGTAGTGGAAGGGACTCAGCGCGGCCTCGTGGGCTAACTGCTTCAGTGTCCACGGCGCCCCCGGGTCTCGCTCGATGCGGCGCACACTGTCCGCGATGCGCGCCAGGGCGCCTGCCGGCGGTCGCCCGGGGTGGAACCGCTCTCCCTCTCCCGACGAGAGTGCAAGCGTCGCCGCGGCGAGCCGATACGCGAGCTCTTCCCACAATTCGCTCGCGGCCGCTGGGGCGACGACACCTAAGGCAGCCTGGGCCACGAGAGAGGCCGAGGCCTTGAGCGGTGGCAGACGCGGAGCGCGAAAGCGGGAAGCCGCGCGGCCCCGCGGGGTGCTCCCGTCCATGCCGAGCTGCTCGAACAGCTCCGGTGAGAACCGGAACGCGATGCAACGGTCGCCGGCGCCGTGGGCGTGGACGCATTCGAAGCTCTGCCCGGGGTTGCCGAGTAGGAGCGACCCAGGCGTCATCAGGGCGCCGCCTGAGGACGCCCGATACTCGAAGGTTCCCGACAGCACGATGGCGATCGACACCGACCGGTGCTCCTCCTCAAACGGCCGGTCGCCGGGCCCGGACGTGCACATCACGTCGTCGACGCACCACCCCGCTCCTTGGGCCAGGCGGGTCGGCGTCGTGCCGCCCGGCGCCCCGGTCCTGGCCCGAAGCGCCAAAGCCCGGTCCACCTCGTGAGCAATTTTCCCCAAGACGGCGGGCCGATTGCTCCGTATCATCCGTGCCGACACGGCTGTACACCCATACGGCGAATTCTAGAGAGGACCCCATGAGCCCAGCAACCACCGAAAAGAGCCTGCCCGCCCGCATCCTCGAAGAAGGGTACGGACCGGGCGCATGGCACGGACCCAACATGAACGCGGCGCTGGCCGACGTGTCGGCTACTACCGCCTTTCATCGCCCCCGCCCGGGCCGGCACAACGTCGCCGAGATCGCCATGCATCACGCCTGGTGCGTCCGCTCAGTCGCGAACCAGCTCTCGGGCCGCGAAGGGGAGCCCTTTCCCCTCACGGGCGCCGATTGGTTCGCCATCTCGAGCGAGCGCGACCTCGCTTGGCCCGCGATCGTCAGCACGCTGGAGCGTGAGCAAGTCCGACTCGAAACCATCCTCGCGAAGATCGGCTCGGGTGCCGTCCGCTCGCCGCTCGACGAGGCTGAGCGGTTCAACCTCGTGCTGGGCATCACCTGCCACGCGGTGTACCACGCCGGCCAGGTGCAGCTCATCAAGGTGCTGGGTGCCTAAAGCTAGGCCTTCACCGCCCGTCGTATGCCGCCTGCAAGCCCTTGATCTCGATCTTCTTCATCTTGAGCATGGCCTGCATGGCCCGGTTCGCCTTCTTCGGATCCTTGTCGCCCAGCATCTGTCCGAGCGCGGTGGGGATGATCTGCCACGACAGGCCGTACTTGTCCTGCAGCCACCCGCATTGATCCTCTCGCCCGCCAGCGGACAGCAGCTTTTTCCAAAGCTCGTCGACTTCCTGCTGCGTCTCACAGTTCACGAACAGGGAAATGGCCGGCGTGAACTTGAACTGTGGCCCGCCGTTCAAGGCATAGAACTCCTGGCCCTCGAGCTGGAACGTGCAGGACATGACCGACCCTTTCGGGCCGGGTCCCGCGTCTCCATAGCGGGTTACGCGAACGACCTTCGAGTTCTTGAAGATCGACACATAGAAGTTCATTGCCTCTTCGGCCTTGCCGTCGAACCAGAGGAACGGGACGATCTTCTGCATAGAGCCTCTCTCACCGTTGAGTTATGGTCATCGTGCAGCCGGCATCGACGCCAGCAGCTCCGCGAGCCGGTCGTAGCTCGCTTCCACGCCCTTTTCCATGCCCGACTTGAGGACCGCGTCGCGCGCCTCCTTCGATTCGTAGCGCATCGTCTGCGTCAGCGTGGTCCGTCCGCCCTTTTCGACGAGCACGAGGGTATTGAGCCCTTCGCCCGGATACCAGGCCTCGTCGAACCGCTCGGTGGTGACGATGCGTTCGGGCGCCACGATCTCGCGGTACACGCCGCCGATCCCCATCGTGCTTCCGTCATTGTCACTGCGCCACACCCAGCGGTACTTCCCACCTACCCTCAGATCGATCTCACATACCGGCATCGTCCAGCCCGGTGGCCCCAACAGCCACCGCTTGACGACCTCGGGCTTGGTGTGGGCGTCGAACACGAGTGTGCGCGGGGCATCGAACACGCGGGTCATGGCGATCTCGCGATCGGACGGCATCGTGACTTTTAGCTGTCCCATTTTCGCTCCTTGGTTTTCAGCTCCTCGAGCAACGCATCGAGGCGCTGGTAATTCCCCTCCCAGAGCCGGCGGTAGCGCTCCAGCCATTCGGTGGCTTCGGCCAGTCGCTTCGGCTCGATCCGCCGCGGCCGGCGCTGCGCGTCGCGGCCCCGGCGGATCAACCCGGCGCGCTCGAGCACCTTCAGGTGCTTCGAGATCGCGGGCTGGCTCATGGCGAAGGGGCGGGCGAGCTCCGCCACCGATGCCTCACCCGACGCGAGCCGAGTGAGGATGGCGCGGCGCGTGGGATCGGCCAGTGCGGCGAAGGTCGCATCGAGGCTGGCTTGCATAACCATATGGTTATATATAGCGAGGTGTAGCCTGCGTCAACCCCCGCCACGACGCAGCCCCGTAGATTGGCCGCCATGCGGAACCTCGCGAGTGCCCTCGCGGCCATCGCTCTACTCTCGAGCGCGGCCGAGCCCAGGTCCGAGTCCTACGCCATCTCGCAGAGCGCCCTGGTCCAGGTCGGGGACTCCCCGCGACTGTACCTCGCGCGCCCGGACTCAGGTCTGGAAGCGCTGGATCTCCGCTCCGGCCGTCTGCTGTGGCGCACGAAGCAAGCCTCTTTTCCCATCATGGTGAGCGAGGACCGCCTCCTCGCACTCATGGCCGTACCGCCCGGGAAAGACGGCTGGCGGCTGGCCATTTTGAGTGCGCGCTCGGGGAGAGTCCTGGCGACGCTTCCGGTGTGGGGGCAGGGAAGTGGCGTGGGAATCGTGGGAGGCGGTCTGGGTTCGATGACGACGATGTGGAGCGTTTCGCGCAGCGGTTGGGATTACGTCGTCTGGCGAGCGGTGATGACGCCATTCTCTCCCGTTCTCACTCCCAATCCTCGACCAGGTTACACGAAGACCGGCGCGGCGCGGGTCGACCTCGCTCGCGGCACGCTCGTGCCCGTCAACGAGGAGTTCCCGAACACCGACGTTGTCGTGCAGACGGACCTACGGGCGGGCTACAGCCTCGGGCCGTTCGAGATCGAAGGGCTGACTGTGCGAGCGGCCTTACTGCGTGACGACCCGCAGACAATGCGGATCGTGCTGCGGCGCACCCGCGGTACAACGGTCCTCCCCGATGTCGAGCTGTGCCACGTGCCCTGGAACAGCGCCGGCGTGAGCGTGTCAGCCGACCGACGGACCGTCGTCGGAGCCTGCCAACAGCGCTACCAGAGCAGAACGGTGCACTACCAGTACGATCTCGTGGTGCACTCCACGGTGACCGGTGAGCGTGTGGGACACGTCGTCAGCGACGCGTTTCCCGGAACCTGGCTGATGTGGAAGGACAAGCTGGTGTTCTTTGTCCCGGAGCGCGTCGTCGTGGAGGACCTCTCTCGCGGTAAGAAGTTGTTCGAGCGACCCCTTCGGACCCTGAGATATCTGGGACCCTATCCTCCTCGCGCGGCACCGCCGAAGCACTGAATTCAGCCTCAGCACGACCGTCCCCTCTTGCGTTTCAGCCTGCACTGGGGGGATATGGGGGCCCGCTGTTCCACCACCCTGGAGGGGGGAGGGAGAGGATCGCCATGACCGTCGCGTCCGCTCGTTGCGCGCTTCTGTTCTTCGCACCGCTCGTCGTTTGTGCGCCCGCAGCCGCCCAGACCGCCACGCATGCCCCCGCCCCGGCCCCGGCCGGAGCCACGGCCGCGTGGACCGCCCGGATGAAAGGCGACATCCGCTGGCAGCAGGTCACGCCCGCGGGCGCGCTGCTCGTCTCAACCGACGCCGCGCTCGCCGGGGTGGACATAGAGACCGGCCAGATCACCTGGGAGAAAGCCGAGCTCGGCGGGCTTCCGGTGGATAGCGTGCGCATCGTCGAGGGATCGCTCCTGATGGAGGCCGCGCGGCCCAATCTCCTCGTGATCTTCGACCCGGTGACGGGCGCCGTCGTGTTCGACTCGCGGCGCCTGTCCCTCGCCCAGGTCGTCACCAAGCGCGTACTGCCACAGAGCGGGACCCTGCTGCTGCACGGCCGTCGGGCCCAAGGGCCGCCGGTTGTGGCGCTGTACGATCTCGCCACCGGTGAGCAGCGCTGGGCCAACGAGACGCTCTTCGAGCAGACCGAGCGCAAGAAGAAGGGGCTGGGCGGCCTGATGCAGAACCTGGTGCGCGCCGCGTCGGAAGCGACCGCGCTCGAGGTGCTTCAGGCGGGGCCCGATATGATCGTGGTGCACACGCTCAGCGGCCTGCGCGCCATGGATGCGAAGACGGGGGCCGTACGCTGGACTGCGACATTGCCCACCGCGCGCTCGGGCAGCTTGCCGCACCACGTGCAGCTCTACCCATCGCTTGCGAAGTCCGATCGGATCTACGTGAGCTTCGACGAACGCCTCATGGCCTACCGCCTGGCCGACGGGCAAGCGCTGTGGGCTCAGCCCGCGACCGTGGACGGACGGGTCCGCGACATCGTGCAGCATCCCGCCGGGATCATCATGCTCCCCGAAGGGGCACCCGAGGGTGAGGGGACCAGCAATCGCCGGGTGGTCATCAACGGCGTGGTGCAGACCGGACTCAACGTGGCCCGGTACGACGATGGGACGACGATCGCCCAGAAGCCGCTCCATATGCGCGGCAACGTCACCGACGCACTCATCGTGGGCGACGCCGCGGTGCTGACGACCGATGCGGAGTCGAAGACCTTCGTGAACGTGCTGGACGTGGGCACGGCCACGCTCCGGCTCAAGAAGGATGTGAAGATCAAAGGGCAGCTTGCGTATGCCGAGCTGACGCCGGCAGGCCTGCTGTATGTGTCGCGCCCGGATGCGGGCACGGACGCCGAGGTGAACGTCGTCGACCTCGGGAGCGGCGACTTGCGCTTCAAGGATGCCATTCAGGGGGACCATCGCGCCTATCTGTATAACGCGGTCGAAGGTCGCACGCTGTACGCCTTCGCGAACAAGGATCACAAACTCTACGCCGTGGATCGCGATGCCGGCACGTTCAAGGCGCTGAGTGGAGAGATCAAGCTGCAGGGTGGGGAGGACGTGACGAGTCTCGAGGTTCGCCCGGCGGGGATCGTGCTCATCTCGTCGCAGAATCTCGTGGTCGTGGGGCGGGACGGGCAGGTGAAGCAACAGGTCTACTACCCGGCACCCCAGCTGCCGGGACTGTTGCGCGCTTTGCACACCCTCAACGCGGTACGCGCCGGCCTGTACGGCGCGGCGGCGTCCGCGTACGGCGACGCGTTCGCGCAGGCGTCCCGCAACGCCACGGATACGATGGCCAAGCGGATTACCGGGCAGATGGCGACGGCGTACACGCAGGGCGGGGCGCAGCTGACGGGCTATTCGCGCCAGTCGGCCGCGCTCGCCACCAAGCGCTTCAAGGCCTCACTCGCCGTGCCGAGCTCGGTATTCATGCTGACGAAGGCGCCCGAGGGCAACGGCAACGTCCTGCTGCAGATCGACAAGGAGAGCGCGCAGGCGCGCTCGCGCGTCGACCTCGGCAAGGAGCGCGAACCGGTCTACGCGGTGGACGACGTCGCCGGGATGCTGTTCCTGCGGACGGTGCCGGGGACGCTCGTGGGGTATCGGCTCTAGGTCTCAGTCGCTCGTCACGATGAAGAGCGGCGCGCCATCGAACTGGTAGATGGGCCGCAGCCGGTCCGTATTGTAGTACTTCTTGATGTCGACGAACTTTTTCTCCGACGTCACGCTGGAGATCGGCACCGTGTCGTAGAACCCGCGGTGGATGCTGACCAGGCGACCGTATTGCTTCTTCCCCACCAGGCCGAGCGCGAGGTTGCCGAAGACCATCGGGACGATCGAGTCGAGTGCATCGGGATCGCCCGAGCGGACGAGATAGCCGAGCCGCTGGTTCACGACGTCGATGCGGCGTCCCTTGTTGTACTTCGCCGACGCTTCCTTGAGCGCCGTTCCGATCTGGTCGCCGATCCCGCCCAGCTTGCGATGCCCGAACATGTCGGTCTCCCCGCCTTCGAAGCTCATGCCGTCCTGCGACGTGAGGCGTGCGCCTTCCGACACGAGCACGACTGAATAGCGGCTCGGGTTCTTGTTCCGGTCCTGCGTCAGCAGCTCCGCCAGGCGGTCGACGTTGACCGGATGCTCGGGGATGACGCAGCGATCCGCCGCGCCGGCCATCGTTGGGAGGAGCGCCGTGAACCCGGCGTAGCGCCCGAACACCTCGACGACCAGAAAGCGCTCGTGTGAACCCGCCGACGTGCGGAGCCGCTGGGCGAGCTCCATCGTGCGCGTCACACAGGTGCTGAAGCCGATGCAGTAGTCGGTTCCATAGACGTCGTTGTCCATCGTCTTCGGTATCGCCACGACATTCACCCCTTCGTCGTGCAGGCGTTTGCCATAGCTGAGCGTGTCATCTCCACCAATGGGAATCAGGACGTCCACACCGATGTGCTCCAAGTTCTTGAGCACATCCTTGGTCACGTCGTTGATCGGCTGGTCATAGCCGGTCAGGTGCGCCGGCACCCGCTCGAGTGGCAAATGGCTGGGGCGCGTGCGCGACGTGTGGAGGAACGTTCCGCCCGTGCGGCCGACGCGATTGACTTCGGCTTCCGTCAGCGGCTGGACGTTCTCGCTGTTGTCGGCCTTCGCATCGCGTACATAGTCGACCAGCCCGCCCCAGCCGTGCCGGATGCCTACGACCTCGTAGCCATCGCGCAGCGCGCGCAGCGTGATCGCGCGGATAGCGGGATTGAGACCGGGGACGTCTCCGCCGCCGGTCAGAATGGCTATCGTGCCTTTGCCCATCGTCCTCTCCTGAAGGGTTCGCCGTTCGTGCTGACAGGGACTATTATAACCGCATGATCGCGACACTCCTGCTCGTCGCGGCCCTGCAGGGCTCCGAGGTCACGGAGCCGAATACCCAGGTGAAGTTTTCGACGGGGCCAGTACCTCGTTCCACTCCCTGATCGTCCAACGCGCCACGATCCCATGCGTTACGAAGGGATCGGCTCGCACGAACTCCTCGGCAGCGGAGCGGCTCGAGAACACGCCCATCGCGCCGCCCGCTGGCTCGTCGGTAAAGGGGCCCACCATGAGCAGCCGCCGATCCGCGTGAAACGTGTTCCACAGGGCGCGATGCGCCTCGATGTGCGCCGGAACCTTCGACCGGAAGTCTGGCGTGGACTCGTAGAGCAAGACGTATTTCATGGGAGTCACTCCGTTGCGGAAAAGATACACGCTGCACCAGATCGGTCAGATTCGTTCCACGCTCCGAGCGGTCGAGGACGCACCCCGTCAGGGGACGGAGGGAGCACCCGACGCGTGGCTCGAGGTGGATCCGACGTTCTCTCGTGCTCTGCTCGGTATCGCGCCGGGCGATGACGTGGTCATCGTCACGTGGCTGCACCTGGCCGATCGCGATGTTCTTCAGGTGCACCCCCGCGGCGACCCCAAGAATCCACTCGCCGGCGTCTTCGCGACCCGGTCTCCGCATCGCCCTAACCCGTTGGGGCTCCATCGCGTGACGGTGCGAGAAATCGCCGGCACCCGGCTGCGCGTGGGACCGATGGAGGCGATCGACGGTACGCCCGTGGTCGACATCAAGGCCGTCTGGGGAGGCTCGTAACCTGAGATCGCCTCCCAGCCCTGTCGATTCCGATCCGCTCCGTTCGACGCCTGTATAGGAGATCGGGTCCACCGGCTCCATGGCTCAAAAAGGGGAGACACGACCGATGCCATTCACAACCAAGCGGGCCCGCGTCACGCTGTGGGTCATCCAGGGGTTGCTCGCCGCTCTGTTCCTCTTCGCCGGCGGGTTCAAGTTGGCAATGCCGCTGGCCGCGTTGGCGACGCTGTCGCCGTTCCCGCCAACGTTCATCAAGTTCATCGGCATTTGCGAGGTGACCGGCGCCCTGGGCCTGATCTTGCCTGGGCTCTTCCACGTCGGCGAGGGCCTCACGCCGGTCGCGGCGGCTGGGTTGGCGGTTATTACGCTCGGTGCTACCACCACCACGATAGCGATGCTGGGCGTGGCACCTGCCGTTTTGCCCTTCGTCGCGAGCATCCTGGCGACGGTGGTAGTCCTGGGGCGGCGCAGCGTCGCTGGTCTCGTCAACGGTCACTAACGTCAAATCTGGGAGGTAGTCGTGCGGTTCCTTTCGATCGTGAAGTCGGCCGAGAACCAGGGGGCGCCGCCGCAGGCGCTGCTCGACGCCATCGACAAGCTGACGCGGGACTCCCTGAAGGATGGATCGGTGGTTTCGACCGGGGGCCTTGGGACGAGCGGGTCGGGCGTCCGCATGCGGATCGCGAAGGGCAAGGTGACGATTACCGACGGGCCGTTCGCCGAAGCGAAGGAGGTCATCGGCGGCTTCGCGATCCTCGAGGCGGCATCGAAGCGCGAGGCCATCGAGGCAACGCGCCGGTTCTTGCAGCTCCATCGGGACCTCTGGCCGACTTGGGAAGGCGAGTGCGAGTTACGCGAACTGGTATTTCTCGCTCCGTGAAGTGACCCCCCGAGCCTGGCTGCTGTTCGCGCTGAGCTCCGTCATCTGGGGCGTGCCGTATCTCTTCATCAAGATTGCCGTCGATGCCGGCGTCCCTCCCGCCTTCCTCGCCTGGGGCAGGGTCGCGCTCGGCGCCGCGCTGTTGCTGCCGTTCGTGCTCGGGCGTCGCGTCTTCCGAGGCTTGCGGGGACGACTGTGGTGGATCGCGGCCTATGCCGCGTGCGAGATCGCGGTGCCGTTCGTCCTCATCGCCATGGGCGAGCAGTATATCTCGTCGTCGCTCACCGCGATTCTCATCGCGACCATGCCGCTCCTCGTGGCGCTCCTGTCGGTGTGGTTCGCGCCCGCCCACCGGCCGACCGGGCTCGGCGTGGTGGGGTTGGTGGTCGGTCTCGGCGGCGTGATCGCCCTGCTCGGCGTGGACGTCGGCGGCCGGCCCCACGAGCTGCTCGGCGCGGCGCTCGTTCTCGCGGCGACGCTCGGCTACGCCGCCGCGCCCATCATCGTGAGCCGGTACCTGGCCGATCTCGATCCGTTGGGTCCCGTGGCGGCGAGCCTGGTGCTCTCCACGGTGGTTCTGCTTCCGGCTGCTCTGGCGCAGCCCCCGCAAGGAATGCCGGGGCCCCCCGCGCTCGCGGCGATCGCCGTGCTGGGTGTGGTCTGCACAGTGCTCGGCCTCGTGGTGTTCTTCCAGCTGATCGCCGAGGCAGGCCCGAGCCGGGCGAGCATCGTTACATACGTGAACCCGGTGGTGGCGGTCATTGTCGGTGTGCTGGTGCTGCACGAGCATCTCGGCCTGATGTCGTTGGTCGGATTGCTCTTGATCCTGAGCGGATCATGGCTGGCCGCGGGCGGCCGGACGGTGGCGTAGCCCGCCAACGTACCGGTTAGATTGTTCCATATCCCCGAAACAAAGGCATACGATGTCCAAGGAAGACGAGATCCTGGAGCAACTGAAAGCCATAGAGCGAGCGATTCAGAAGATGAGCACCGACATGCAGGTGCATCTCAAGGCTGTGGCGGAGGCTGTTTTAGAGAACCGGCTCTAGATGCTCCCGCGCCGAGTATTCCTGCTCTCACCCGCGAACAGCGCGGGCAAGCGCGCGGGTTTTCTGTTGCGCAGGGATGGTCGGTCGGTGCTGGCCCAACGGCTTCGATCGAGCGACGGTGCGACCGTGGGCGAGATCTACACCTTCATGAGTGGCCTGTACTTTCGAGGCAAGCTGGCCTACGCGTCGGCGTTCGCCCATCCGCCGGACGGGTGCTTCGGTGTGCAGGTCATCGTGCCGGGATTGGGGCTCCGTCCCGCGAGTGCCACCATCGATCTCGCGGGGTTGCGCGCGGTCGCGCGCGTCCCGGTCGATCCGGACAATCGACGGTTCACCAGTCCGTTGCGTCGCGATGCGGCGCGATTGGCCGAGCAGCTGAGTCCTGGAGACGCGGTCGTGCTCCTGGGCAGCATCGCGACGCCCAAGTACCTGCAGCCGCTGCGGGACGTGCTGGGGCCCCGATTACATGTTCCGCAGGAATTCATCGGGCGCGGTGACATGAGCCGCGGCGCGCTGATGCTGCGCTGCGCCGCCGAAGGACGCGAGCTCACGTACATCGCGGCCCCCTCCGGCGAGCGTTGAAATGCCGCGCTCCCGCGCGCGGCGAGCACCAACCCAGAAAGAGGGTGGCAGCGAGCCTGAAGCCCTCGTCGTCGACGGGCGCGAGATCGCGATCTCGAACCCGCACAAGGTGCTCTTCCCCAAGCCGAAATACACGAAGCTCGATCTGGTGCGCTACTACCTCGCCGTGGCCGAGGGTGCGCTGCGCGGCGCCGGCGGGCGGCCCAACATGCTGGTCCGCTATCCGAACGGTGTCGGCGGCGAGTTCTTCTATCAGAAGCGCGCGCCGGAGGCCCGTCCGCCGTGGATCGAGGTCGTATCGTTGCGCTTCCCCTCGGGGCGCAGCGCCGATGAAGTCGTGCCCCGCGACGCGGCCGCACTCGCCTGGCTCGCCAATCTGGCCTGCTTGGAGCTGCACCCCCACCCGGTGCGCGCGGAAGACCTGGACCATCCCGATGAGTTGCGCGTGGATCTCGACCCCGTGCCCGGCGTCAAGTGGCCGCAGGTGCGCCAGGTGGCCCACGTGGCCGATGCGACACTAAAGGATTTCGGGCTGACCGGCTGGCCGAAGACGTCGGGAAACCGCGGCATGCACGTCGTGGTGCGGATCGAGCGGCGTTGGAGCTTCGGCGAGGTGCGCCGGGCCGCGCTGGCCCTGGCGCGCGAGGTCGAGCGCCGGGCACCCAAGCTCGCCACGAGCAAGTGGTGGAAAGAAGAGCGGCACGGCGTGTTCGTCGACTACAACCAGAACGCCAAGGACCGCACGGTCGCCTCGGCCTATTCGGTGCGGCCCACCCCCGATGCCCGCGTCTCGGCGCCGCTCTCGTGGGGCGAGGTGGACGAGATCGACCCCGCCGACTTCACCCTTGCCACCATGCCTAAGCGGTTCGCGAAGATCGGTGATCGTCACGCCGGGATCGACGACGCCACGGGGTCACTCGAGGGACTGCTCGAGCTCTCGGCACGGGACGAGCGGGAAGGCCAGGGTGACGCGCCGTGGCCCCCGCACTACAGGAAGCAGCGCGGCGAGCCGCCGCGGGTGCAGCCCTCACGGGCGCGCGCCGCGAAACATCCCCTGATCGAAATCGGCCGCGCGAAGCGTAAGCAAGACGCGCTCGCGGGGCTCGAACGATGGAAAGCGCGCCACCCCAAGGCCGCGGCGCACCTCGAGCCCGCGGATGTGCTGGTCGACTCGATGCGCGGCCGGTCGTCCACGTGGACGCGCGTCCGGGTGAATCTGCAGCACGTGCCGGTCAAGCTCCGGCCCCGTCAGGAGCGTCTGGACCCCGACGAGAAGACCTTGGCGAGGTCGTAGGGAGCCGTGACTTCGAGCTGATCGTAACGGCAGTCTTTGGGCTGTTTGTCCGGCCGCCAGCGCAGGAACGTCGCGGCGTGACGGAAGCGATCTCCCTGCATGTGGTCGTACTTCACTTCGCACACTCGCTCGACGCGGAGCGGCTCCCACGAGAGATCCTTGCGCGCGCTCCAGCGACTCTGGCCACCGGGCATGCGGCCCCCTTCTCCCTCAGTCCGGGCCCAGTCTCGCCAGGGATGGTCCTTCAGCGCGTTCTTGCGGAGCGGGGCGAGCTCCTTCACGAGCTGCTTGCGCATCGTCATGGTGAACGACGAGGTGACGCCGACGTGCTGCAGCCGGCGGTGGTCGTCATACAGGCCGAGCAGCAGTGAGCCGACGGCGTCCGCTCCCGTCCTGTGCCAGCGGAATCCCGCGACGACGCAGTCGGCCGTGCGCGCGTGCTTGATCTTGATCATGGCGCGCTTCCCCGGCTGGTAGGTCCCGCCCGCCGGCTTCGCGACCACGCCGTCCAGACCCGCGCCCTCGAATCGCTCGAGCCACTGCGCCGCCATGCGGCGGTCCTCGGTCATTGGCGTGAGGTAGAGCGGTGGTCCCACCTCGGCGAAGAGTTTCTCGAGCAGCGCGCGTCGCTCGTGTTGCGGTGCGTTCCTCTTGTCCTTGCCGCCCGCCGCCAGAACATCGAACGCCACGAACGAGGCGGGCGTCGCCTGGGCGAGCTTGGCCACACGCGACGCGGCGGGGTGCAGCCGCATCTGCAGCGCGTCGAAGTCGAGCCCACGCGGCCCGGCGATCACGATCTCGCCGTCGATCACGCACGCCTTGGGCAGCTGGTCGAGGAGCGCCTGGTGCAGGTCCGGGAAGTAGCGGTCGAGCGGTTTCAGGTCGCGGCTCTGGATGTAGACATCGGACGCGCCGCGAAACACGATGGCGCGAAAGCCGTCCCATTTGGGCTCGTAGAGAAAGTGCCCGCCGTCGGGCAGGGTATCGGCGAGCTTTGCGAGCATGGGCTCGATCGGCGGCGCGATGGGGAACGCCTTCATGGCCGGAACGTAGCGCGTCCTCCCGTCCCCTTGCAGGTATGCTAATCGATTAGCATATTCCTGCCGATGCCACGCACCGGTCACGAGACGTTGGGTCGCCGCGAGCGTCAGATCATGGACGTCGTGTACCGGCTGGGCCGGGCCGCCGTGGGCGACGTGATGCGCGAGCTGCCCGATCCGCCGAGCTACTCCGCCGTGCGGGCCATGCTGGCCTATCTCGAGCGCAAGGGTCACGTGCGCCACCGCCGGGACGGTGCGCGCTACCTGTACGAGCCCACCGTGTCGCCAGGCGACGCCCAGCGCAGCGCGCTCCAGCATCTCGTGCGCACGTTCTTCCGTGGATCCCGTCCGGGCGCGGTGGCGGCGCTCCTCGAGGTTCCGGCGAAGGGACTCACCGAGCAGGACCTCGATCGTCTCCGCGACCTGGTGCGGCGCGCCCAGCGCGAGGGGCGGTAGCGTGGATTTCGCCCCGGTCCCCGCGCTCGCGAAGATCGTGCTGCTCGTGGTGGGCGCGGTGGTCGCCGCCGTCGCGTTACGCGGCACGCCGGCCCGGGATCGCCACGACTTGTGGCTGCTCGTGATCGCGGGCACCGTGCTCCTGCCGCTCGCGGGCCTCCTGTTCCCTGCCTACTTCTTCAAGGTGCCCGCGACGTGGGTGGCGATCACCGAGCCCCGCACGGCCCGCGGCGCCGTGCTGATCGGGCTCGTGTGGGCCGCGGGCGCGGTAGTGGCGGCGCTCCGCCTCGTGCCCGGCCTCGTGGCGCTCCGTCGCATTCGTGCCCGGGCCACCGGTCTCGGCCGGCCCGACGCTACGGAGGCGCTCGCCACCGCCGGTCGTCTCGCCGGGGTCTCGCGCCCCGTGACGCTCCTCGTCTCGGCGGCGGTGCGCGTGCCGGCGACTTGGGGCGTGCGCCGCCCCGTGGTCGCGCTGCCTGCGGCTGCCGTCCACTGGTCCGTCGAGCGGCTCCGGTTGGTGTTGTTGCACGAGCTGCTGCACGTGCGCCGGCGCGACGTGATGGTCGAAATCCTGCTCGAGGCGGTAACGGTCGTGTTCTGGTTCCACCCGGCGGTATGGCTCGCGGCGGGGCGGGTGCGGCTCGAGCGCGAGCGGACGTGCGACGAGGCGGTGATCGACACCGGCGCCCGTGCGTCTGAGTACTGCGCGCATCTGGTGGAGATCATGCGCGCCGCGGCACACGGCAGTGGCATCGTCGTGGGCGCGGGTATGGCTGCGCCCTCGACGCTCGAGTATCGCGTGCGGGCCCTGCTGGACGAGCCGCGCGCCCGGGAGGACAGAGGGCGGGGGCGGGGGGGGCGGGGGGGGCGGGGGCACCTCGCGTTGCGCGCGCTGGTGTTCGTGGCAGGCGCGGCGGCGATCTACGGCCTGGGCATGCTGACGCCGTGCCTGCACCCGTGATCTCTCTTTTTTTCTTCGTAAGTGCTAATTCATTAGCACTCACGGTCGCGCTCGCCCAGGGCACGCCGCCCGGGACCGCGGTCGCCGTCCCGCGGATCGCCGACGCCACGGTCACCGTCGACGGCCGGCTCGACGAACCCGCGTGGACCCGCGCTGCCGTCCTGCGCGACTTCTCCCAGTACCTCCCGAACGACAACCGTCCCGCCGAGGACTCGACCGTGGTCCTCGTGTGGTACGCGCCGGACGCGATCTACTTCGGGATCCGCGCGTACCAAGATTCGGCGAGCGTACGGGCGACGCTCGCCGACCGCGACAAGATCTCGGGCGACGATTACGTCGAGATCCTACTCGACACGTTCAACGATCGCCGTCAGGCGCTCGTGTTCGGCGTGAACCCCCTCGGCGCCCAGGCCGACGGCGCGCTGGTGGACGCGGCGCGCACGATTGCCACCACATTGTCGGCGGTGAGCACGGGGGCGTACACGCTCGATCTCAGTCCGGACTACGTGTACGAGTCGAAGGGCCACCTCACGGCCTGGGGCTACGAAGTGGAGGTGCGCATCCCCTTCAAGACTCTGCGCTACCAGGCGCGCGACCCGCAGGATTGGGGGATCAACGTCATTCGCGTCGAGCAGGCCACCGGCCATCAGCACACCTGGACCCGGGTGCTCCAGACCCGAGCCTCGTTCCTCGCGCAGAATGGGACGCTCACCGGCCTGACCGGCCTCGCGCGCGGCCTGGTGCTCGACGTGACGCCCGAGGCCACGAGCACGGTCTCCGGCGGGCCCGACGCGTCGGGGTGGACCTACGGCGGCGGCGCGCCGCGGCTCGGCACGACCGTTCGCTGGGGCGTCACCAGCAACCTCACGCTCAATGGCACGGTGCGGCCGGATTTCTCGCAGGTGGAAGCCGACGTGCCTCAGATCCAGTTCGATCCGCGGACCGCGCTGAACTATCCGGAGAAACGGCCGTTCTTCCTGGACGGATTGGAGCTGTTTCAGTCGCCGATCCAGCTGATTTACACGCGCCGGCTGGTGGATCCCCAGGGCGCGCTGAAGCTCACCGGCAAGCTCGGGGGGACCACGATCGCCGCCCTCTCGGGCGTGGACGGCACCGACGCATCGGTCAGCGGGACCGATCATCCCGTGATGAGCGCCCTGCGCCTGCGCCACGACCTGGGCACGGGAGGCCAGAACAGTCTCGGGCTGGTGTACACGGACCGCGTGGACGGCGCGGGCTTCAACCGCGTGGCCGCGCTGGACGGCCGTCTCGAGCTGGGCCGCGCCTGGGCGCTCACCTTTCAGGGCGGCGGGAGTGCGACGCGCGACTCGGCGGCCGCGCCCACCGTGTGGGCCCCGATCTGGCGGGCGAGTCTGGTGCGCTCGGGGCGGAGGTTCGGTCTGACGGTGCTGAGCCGTGGGGTAGGGGAGAACTTTCGGGCGGCGAGCGGGTTCATCTCGCGCCCGAACGTGGTTTCGAACAGCATGATTCCGAGCTATACGATCGTCGGCGCTCCGGGGTCCTGGCTCGAGAGCTTCAACGCCAACGTGTACCTGGCGTACACGTGGGACGAGTATCGCCACTTCTCCGCGGGCCAGACGCCGGACGATCGCCAGGCCGACTTCGCCACCGGATTCACGCTGCGGGGCGGCTGGCAGGTCGGGCTGGCGTGGTCGATCGAATCCTTCGGCTATCCCGCCCCGTTGTACGCCAACTATCGGATCGAGCGGGTGCGCGGAGCCATGGTGGATACGATCCCGTTCACCGGCACGCCGCGCGTCCCCAACTTCGACTACGCGGCGAGCGTCCAAACGCCGAGCTTCCAGACCTTCTCGCTCTCCGCGTTTCTTCTCGTGGGGCAGGATGAGAACTTCTTCGAGTGGGCGAACGGTCATATCTACCTCGGGAACCTGGATCTGACCTGGCGACCCACGGGGCAGCTCCGGACGGAGCTGATCTACGAGCACCAGCAGGTGAACCGTCCGGACGACGGCAGCATCGTGTCGCGGATCCGCGTTCCGCGCCTCAAGATCGAATATCAGCTGTCGCGACCCATTTTTCTGCGGGTGATCGGGCAGTACACCTCGAACGTGACCGCGGCGCTGCGCGACGACTCCCGCACCAACGGCGCCATCCTGATTCACAATTCCGTGACGGGGACATTCACGCGCACCACCGCCAGCGCGAGCAACACGTTTCGCCTGGACTGGTTGTTCTCCTACCATCCGACGCCCGGCACTGTGGCCTATCTGGGGTACGGCGACAGCATGGTGGAGCCGACGGCGTTCCGCTTCCGGGGTCTGACGAGGGTCTCGGACGGGTTCTTTGCGAAGGTGAGCTACCTCTTCAGGGTGTAGGTGAGAGAAGGGGGAACCTTAGGGAGCCCTCCTTCATTTATGAGGCATGACTTCGTATGGCACTCAATTCCGCATGGTCGCCCGGGGGCTCGTCGACTACGTCGCCGGGATCGATCCCAGCGCGGTAGGGTTGGTGGGGGCGTTGCTAATGTTGATTCGGAGCGGACGCCCCAAGCCTTAATCT
Organism: Gemmatimonadales bacterium; assembly: GCA_035577025.1. Taxonomy (GTDB): domain Bacteria; phylum Gemmatimonadota; class Gemmatimonadetes; order Gemmatimonadales; family GWC2-71-9; genus AG41. The sequence continues at coordinate 13,580 of DATLVU010000045.1, read as the reverse complement.
CCCTCAATTCCCCGGATGGTACTCCCGCTGGGTGTGCCCCCCCTCGAGCTGCGACCGGTAGAAATACACCTCGCGTAGGTTCCCCGTCGCGTACCGCTCCGCCTCGTCCTGAAAGTGCGGCGAGCCGGGTTGACCGCTCTCCCCACCGGCCGTCACCGCCCGCGCGCGGACGCTGTCCCCGAACTCCACGACGGCCACAAAGCTGTTGCCGCTCGTCCCGTACCATTTCTTGGTGTTGGGATACGCGCGCGCGCTGAACGACGCGAGTGAGCCCCACCCGCTCCACGTAAACGGCACGGGGATGCTCGGCCGTGCATCGTCAAAATGCGACGCGATCTCGTCGTCGAGCCGCTGAAAGCGGTTGATCTCGCCCCAGGGCGTCTTCCAGGTGCCGAAGTCGGCGGCGAGCGTATTCGTCGCGGCGTCGAGCGCGCCGATGAGCACCTCGGGCGTCGCGCGCGTGACGACGTAGGTCTGCGGCGACATCCCGGCCGCGAGCGCTTCGCTGCGGACACTCCGCGTCACCGCGCCACCCCAGAACACGGCAATCGACGTCGGCACCGAGCCCACGCCCCAGCGGTAATCCCAGCCGCGGAGCACCGCGATCGGGTCGGCGAGCCGCGACTTGAGCGAGTCGCCCGGCGGCAGCCGGTCATACGCCTCGAGCAGCGGCGGCAGCAAGCGCTCGAACGCCGGCAGGTAGCTGTCGAACGCCGCGGCCGTCAACGAGCTCATGGTCCAATCGGAGGAGCCCGTGAGCAGGCGCAGCGCGTGGTAACCGCGCGGTGTCTCCTCGATCCCGGTCTCGACGTAGCGGGGGAACGCTGTGCGCTTCGGGCTCGACGGCCCTGCGACGGACCAGGGCCAGTTGTTCGAGTTGTAGACCCACCCTGAGGATGGGTTGATGGCATTGGGCGTCTCGTCGACCGACAGGACGCCGTGATAGTCGGTGGCCGGGTCGCTCCCATCCACCGGCGCGGTCCAATCGAACGAGGTGTCGCGCCGCGGAATGTAATTGGAGTGGAAGTACGCGATGTTGCCCGACGCGTCGGCGAAGACCGTGTTGTTGGAGGAATTGGTGTGCAGCGCCATGATCTTGCGGAACGCGCTGAGGTCGCGCGCCTTGGTACGCGAGTAGGATTGGATCAGCGCGTTCACCGGGCTCTGCATCAAGCTCACGCTCACCCAGCGGTCGCCTTCCCGTCGGACGACCGGTCCATGCCGCGTGTAATAGACGGTGAAGGTCTTCTGCGCGGTGCCGCTGTCGGTCCGGAAGGGGACGGTGATGGTGCGGGTGACAACCGGCAGCTCGCGCTGCCCGTGGCGGTAGAAGTAGTGGCCGCCGCGCTCGACCACGGTCTCCAGGAACTCGTCGATGTTGTCCACGCCGCTCGACGTGTGCATCCAACCACAGGTCGGGTTGAACCCCTGATAAATGAAGAACTGTCCCCAGGTGGTGGCGCCGTACGCGTCGAGTCCTTGGTCACTCACCATCTGCAGCTCGGAGCGGAAATAGAACGACGTGTGGGGATTGATCCAGAGCAGGGCGTGGTGATCGCGCGTAAGTCGCGGCGCGATCGCGATGCCGTTCGAGCCGCCTGGGTCTTCATCCGGCCCGTCTCCCCGTCCCGTACGTGGCACTCGGGCGGCGGAGTCAGCGTCGTAAAAGGCCGCCAGCGCGGGTACGTCGATGCGTTCGATGTCACCGCCGATACTCCCCTCGGTGAAGGACAGCGCCATCCACGGCTCGAAGTGCCTGATGACGCGCGGCTTCACGTCCGGGTGTGTGTAGAGATAGAAGTTGAGGCCGTCGGCGAAGGCATCCATCAGCCGGCGCAACCACGGTGGGCTCGCCCGGTACTCGGCTTTGAGCGAGTCGGGATCGATGAACAGCTTCTGGCGCAGGTCCTGGTACAGCACCTCCGGCCCCTCGGCCTCCGCGAGTCTCCCCAGGGCGTTCAGATAGTTGGTCTCGACACGATTGAAGTCGTCTTCCGCCTGGGCGTACTCGGCGCCGAACACCGCGTCCGCGTCGGTCTTCCCGTACACGTGCGCGATGCCCCAATCATCCCGGATGATCGTGACCGCCTGGGCCTGGCGTCGCCACCGGGCGACCTCCGGGTTCTGCGCGGCGAGCTGGGCGCCGAGCGCGAGCGCGAGGCCGGCGAGCGCGGCAGTCCTCGTCACGGGCGCCCTCTAATGGTTGCACACACGGGTACCGGCGGCGTCGCGGCCGCGGCAACGGCTTGGAGGTGGTGCTGCGTGAGCACAGCGTTGAACGCTGCCAGTCCCGTGCCGTTGATTTTCGCCCACGCGGCCACGGCGGTCTTCAGATCGGCGCAAGCCCCGTCGTAGTCACGCTGCATCGCTGCGGTCGGAGCGAGGTCGCCGGTCTCGAGGCCGTTGAGCTGGCGCACCAGGCTGGCGTCGACGCTCGCGAAGCTGGGTGGTCCCCGGGTGCTGCGCCGACCGAATCCGCCCACGCTGTCGGGGTTGCCCGCCACCGCGGCGAGTGCCGAGTCGAGCGTTTTCGCGGCGGTCGCGACCTCGGCGGGCGCGCCCGTATCCGCCGCCACCGCCGCACGCATAGCGGTGACCTCATGATACCGGTCCCACGATTCTTGAAGGGCGCGGTAGATCGCCATCTGGAGGGCGTGCTGGGCGCGCAGGTCCGCGAGCGTCGCCGGCGAGCGTGGGTCGTTGCGCACCCTCACGGTCTGGATGTAGCGCTTGCCGTCCACCGTGAGGCGCAGAGTGTAGGTACCGGGCAACGCCAACGGCCCCAAGGGCGACGGCGGTGTGAGGCCGGGGTTGGCGCTGATCTCGAACGTGTGCGTCAGGGCGGCTGGGGCGTCGTAACGAACGTCCCAGTTCACGCGGTTGGTGCCGACGGCCGTCGGCAGCGGCTCGGGCGTCGCCAACCAGAAATTGGGCTCGGGTGGCCGGGCGGCTTCGGCGACCAGGGCGCCACGAACACTCGACAGGTGGCGCACCACCGCGCCGGCCGAGTCGAGCACATCGAGGGTGATATCTCCCGCAGGCTTCGCCGCGAGGTAGTAATAGATGAGAGCGCCGTCAGGCGGGTTGAAGGCGTGCGGCACTTCGGGCGGGAACGGTGTGTCCCAACCGACGTTGCGGCGCACGCGCACGGCGTCACCCGGCGCGAACAGATGTACCGGCTCGCCGGCGGAGGCGATCTGACGCAGCGGGGAGAAGTCGTCCAATACCCAGATGCCGCGCCCGTAGGTTCCCACCACCAGATCATTTCCCTTGATCACCAGGTCGCGACACGACGTGTTGGGCAGGTTCAGTTGCAGGGATTGCCAGTGGTCGCCGTCATCGAAGGAGACGTACATCCCGCTCTCGGTGCCCGCGAACAGCAGGCCGGCCTTCTGTGTGTCCCCCCGGATCACGCGCGCGAAGCCGCCGCTCGGCTGGTCGGTGGGCAGGCCGTTCACGATCAGCGTCCACGTCCGGCCGTAGTCGCGCGTGCGGTAGAGATATGGGTGGTAGTCTCCGGTGCGGTGCAGGTCCACGGCGACGTACGCCTCGGCCGGGTTCAGATGCGACGCGTCGACGCTCGAGATGTCGGCCCGGGTCGAATCGGGCAGGTTGGGGATGCTCACGTAGTCCCAGCTCTTGCCCTCGTTGCGCGTGAGCTCGATCAGGCCGTTGTTCGTTCCCACCCAGATCTTGCCGCGCGCCAGCGGCGACGCCGAGAGCGCCTCGATCGCGCCCGCCACCGGCTGGCCCGGTCGGCCGCGCAGCGAGTCAGGGGGCGGCGTCACGCCCTTCGCGTAGCCCAGGTCGGGGCTCAACTTTGTCCAATGGGCGCCGCCATCCGTCGTGGCCATCACGTACTGAAGCCCGGCCAGTAGCTCGTGCTGATTCCACGGTGCGAAGGCGAGCGGCTGCGAAATCGTGACCCGGCCCTTCAGGGCCGGATCGAGGTTCGGACTCACGTCGATCCATTGCTCGCTCGGGTAGCTGATCTTCACGATGCCGAAGCCCGAGGCGTACACGACGTCGGGGTGCAGCGGATCGGGCAGCTCGGTGCCCCATTCCCAGCCGTTCACCGGGTCCCAGTCGAGCGGCGTGATGGCGCCGAGATTCCCCCGCGAGCGCACACGCACGGCGCCGGCGTCCTGCTGCGACGCGTACACCCAATAGGGATACGAATTGTCCACGGCGACGTGGTAGACCTGCTCGGTGGACTGGTTGTACCAGGAGCTCCAGGTCTCGCCACCGTCGAGAGTGACGACGGCGCCCTGGTCGAGACCGAGGAGGATGCGCCGGCCGTTGGTAGGATCGATCCACATCTGCTGCGGATCGTCGCCGCCGGGCGCGCCCTTGAAGCCGGTGAAGCTGTTGCCCCCGTCCATGGACTTGTAGCTCGACGTGTTGATCGTGTAGACGACGTCGGGGTCTTGCGGGTCGACGTAGACGCCGCAGTTATAGCCGCCCTGGCCATTGGCGATGCGGCGATCGGCCGCGTCCATCTGCCGCCAGCTGGTCCCGCCGTCGTCCGAACGGTACAGCCCAAAGTTGCCGATGAGAAACATGCGCTGGGCGTTGGTGTGCATGGCCACGGCGACGGACGTGCGCCCGAAGAGGCGCGGCAAACCGCCGCCCGTGATCTCGTGCCAGGTGAGGCCTTGATCGGTGGACTTGTAGAGCGCGGTGTTGGTGGGGCCGGTCCCACCTCCGCCCCCAGCGCGGTTCGGCGGTGGCGTCGGGGGCGTATAGTGCGCCACGGTGGTCGCGAGCATGATCTCCGGATGATCGGCGGCCCAGGTGATCTTCTGGATGCCCGTCGAATCGTTGACGTAGAGCGTCTTGGTCCACGTTTTGCCGCCGTCGGTCGAGCGGAACACGCCGCGCGCGTCGCTCTTCTGGTGCGCGTTGCCCTGCGCCGCGAGCAGCACGAGGTTGGGGTCGCGCGGATCGACGAGGATCGATGGTATTTGCTTGGTATCATCCAGCCCGAGGTGTTGCCAGGTGCGGCCCGCGTCGGTGGACCTATAGACGCCGTTCCCCTCGTTGATGGAGCCGCCCGTGATCATGTCGCCCATCCCGACGTAGACGACGTCGGGGTCGGACGGAGCGACCTCGACCGAACCGACGGACGAGGCGACGGTGATCGAGTCGAACACCGGAAACCAGGTTTCGCCCGCGCTCGTGGTCTTCCAGACGCCGCCGGCAGGGAGACCGATGTAATAGACGCCGGGCTGGCCGATGGCGCCGGTAACGGCCGCGATGCGACCGCCGCGGAACGGGCCGAGGTTGCGCCACCGGAGTCCCGCGAGCATCGAGGGCGGGAGCTCCACTGGACCAGGGCCTTCAGCGAAGCGCCCGGCGACGAGGACGGAGAATAGGCACGGCAGGAGCCACATGGCGGACCGACGAGTGTGCATGACAGGGCCTCGAGTCAGCGGGACAGAGTAGCATATTTTCGTAACCAGTAATTGACACGACAGGATTCAACCCGCAACTCGCTGCCGAGCGTCGCAAGGAGGCCGTACCGTGGAATTCCCGCGTTGGCGCCCCCCCCCTCCCGCGACGGTTCGATCCTCCGTGTGGCTCAGTCTGATCGGCACGCGGTTGCCGGTTCTCCTTCTTGGTGCCCTCGCCGTGACCTTGATCGGGACGGTGCCCGCCCCGACCGCCGAGGCGCTCTGGCGCGTGTCGCCGAACGAGCTCGTGAATCTCCAGGCGCGCTGGGACACGGACTTCTACCACCAGATCGCCACCACCGGCTATCAGTGGGACCGCTCGGTGTTTCTGCACCAGAATGTGGTCTTCTTTCCCCTCTATCCGCTGTTGATGCGGTGGGGCGGGGCATTGCTCGGCGGCCATCCGCTGCTCGCCGGCACCATCGTCTCGTTGGCGGCATTCGCCGGCGCGATCGTCTTGCTGTACCGCCTGGCCGCGCTCGAGCTGGGCGAAGACAAAGCGTGGCCGGTGATCCTGCTCGTGTCCACGTACCCGTTCGCCCTGTTTTACTCGGTGGTCTATACCGAGTCCCTGTTCCTGTTGCTCACGGTCGGCGCCTTCTACGCCATGCGACGGCGACACCTGCTCCTCGCCGCCCTGTGCGGCGTCGCGGCGGGGCTCGCCCGTCCGAACGGCTTCTGGCTGGCGCTCCCGTTGCTGTGGCTCGCGGCGAGCGCTCCGTCGAGTGCTCCGGACGGCGCGACGAGTCCAGGTCCCTGGTGGAGAGACCGACGGCGGGTCGCGGCCATCCTGGCCGCCCTGGCGCCGCTCGCGGGCACCGCGATCTTCTCGGCGTATCTCTACGGGCGATTCGGTGACGCCCTGGCATGGATGCACGGGCAAGCCGCGTGGGGCATGCCGCTGCTGGGGCGCGCTCCCGCGCCCGATCCCGTGCGCACCGCCGAGGACCTGCGCGTGAAGGTGAGTGAAGTGCTCGTCTATGTCGGCGACATCGCGGCCTTTTTCTGGGCGGCCACGTCGATCCTCCCCGTCACACAACGCCTCGGGATCGCGTACGGGCTGTGGATCGCGATCAACATCTTTCCACCTGTGGCGGCCCACCTCTTCATCTCGCTCGGCAGGTTTACGGCCGTGTTGTTCCCACTGTTCTTCTGGCTGGCGTTGGTCGTGCCCCGCCAGCGTTTGACTCGCGTGGCCGTCGCGTTCGCGGTGTGCCAGGCGATACTGGCGGTGGGTTTCTTCCTGTGGCGACCGGTGGTCTGACGAGGACTCGCGGCACCCGTCGTTACCGGACGCCGAACACCAGAATCCGGCTGCGCTCCGCCCCGCCCGGCCACACCGGCGACTTCATCCCCGCCGCGACGCCGAGCAGCTGGTGCCCGCCCGCGAGGTAAGTGACGACGCCGCCCCCGGTGGACTGGCCGGTATCGGTCTTCCACAGCACGCGACCGTCCGCCGCGCCGAACCCATACAGCTCGCCGCCCAAGTCGGCGGCGAACAGGACGCCGCCGGCGGTCGGCGTGACGCCGGCGAGGATCGGATGCGCGGCGGCGTACTTCCAGCGGACCTGGCCGCTTTCGGCATCGAACGCCGTGACCCAGCCCTTGGCCTGATCGGGCGGATCGAACATGTGTGGCAGATCGTTCGCGGCGGCGAACCAGGTCGCCCCGGGGGCGGGGACCGACGCCGTGTCCGGCAGGAGCTGCACGTGCGCGCACCAGTCGACCGCACCCACGTACAGCGCGTTGGTCCGCGGGCTGTACGCGGCGCCGTTCCACTCGACACCGCCCAGAAACCCGGGGCAGAAGCGAACGGTGCTGTCGCGCGACAGTGGCACATCGACGTTGGCGCGGGTGGTGGTCGGCATCTGCCAGACGAGCGGCAGCGCGCCCGCTGCGCCGCTCGGACGCTTGACGCGTGAGCGATCGAGCACGGACAGCTGCCCGTCCTTGTTCGCCGACGCGACGATGGGGCGTCCCGAGGGCGTGACCACGAGCGTCGGTGGACTGTCCACATCCCAGTCGTGCGCGTCGCGCGTGACGATCTGGTTGTAGGCGAGCATCCGTCCGGTCGCGGCATCGAGGGCGATCACCGAATTGCTGTAGAGATTGTCCCCCGTGCGGCGCGCGATGTCGAAGTCGGGCGCGGGGTTGCCCGCCGGCACGTAGAGTACGCCGCTCGCCGTGTCCAACGTGAACGACGTCCAGAAGCCACCGCCGGTGACGGGGAACGCCGGGTTGGTCCACGTCGCGCGGGCCGGGCCGCTATCCGGAACGACGCTGAATTTCCAGACGACGTGCCCATCCCCGGCGTCGAGGGCGTACACGTGACCCGTGACGCCTGCCTGATCGCCCCCCGCGTTGCCCACGTACACCACGCCCTTGCCGGTAACCGGGGCCATCGGGAGCGAGACGCCCGGGCCCTTCGCGTCGAGCACCTGATCCCAGATGAGGTGGCCGTCCGTAGTATCGAGCGCGATCACGTGGACGTCGGACGTGCCGCGAAAGAGCCGTCCGTTCGCGTAGGCAAACCCACGATGCACCGCGAGGGCACTCGGCGTGTCGCTGTGCCGGACCTGCTTCCATTTCTCGGCACAGGTGCTCGCGTCGATCGCGTAGGAGATCGTGTCCGTGGTGAAGTACATCGTTCCGTTCACCACGATCGGGCCGGTCTGGAGCGACGTCACCTCGGGCAGCGTGTACGTGCAGACCTCGTACATCCGGGCGACATTCGCGCGGTTGATCTCCGCGAGCGGCGAGAATCGCTCGCCCGTGAGCGTGCGATTGTACGAGGGCCAGTCGCCGAGCGCGGTTTGGGCAGGGGCGATGGCGGGGAGCGCGAGCAGAACGGCCAGAACGTATCGAGACATGGCAGGTTCTCCTGTCAATCAACCCGGGGAACGGTGAGGCACGAGTCGTACGGGCCTCCCGCGAAGTCTAGTCCCCCCTCTCCCGAAGGGAGAGGGGGACAGGGGGTGAGGACCCCAAGAAGAGGGGGACAGGGGGTGAGGACCCGACCGAGTGACCGGTGTCACGGACCGCACGCCGTCTCGCGGGCGAAGGTTCCTACGGGATACCGAGTTAGTGGTGTGGGAACCAGCCGGAGGAGACCATGCCCGACGTGCCGCCCTGGGCCCGCGTCGCGGGTGACGTGAATGTGGGCGTACGACGTGGCGCCTGGTATCAGGTCATCCGGCTGACGCCGGAAGCCGCCTGGCTCGACCTGACCCACCGTACCCTCAGCGTGCCGCGCGAGTGCCTCGAGATCGTGACCGTGCGGCCGGACGCCTGGTCCGTCGTGCCGCGTCCCTACGACGCGGTTGATCTGCCTGTCAAATGGGGTTCCGGCTACGCCGTTTGTCCCCGTTGCAGTCGGCGGGAGGCGCTGCCCGAGCGCGCGTTCGAGATGCTGTGCCCGGGATGTCGAAGGGTGTTTCGCATTCGTCCGCCGCAAAACCTCGCGGATGCAGGGCTGGACGAGTCACTCCGCTGAGGGGATGCGCCGCTCGATATACCGCCGCTCGGCATCGCTCCGCGCGAGTCGGAGCGCCCGCCCAAAATAGGTCCGGGCCTCGCCCACGTTGCCCCGCCGCCGCTCCAGCTCGCCCAGGGCCGCGGGAAAAAAGGGGTAGGCACCGAGCCGCTCCCGATCCGCGATGCGCTCGATCGCTTCGATCCCCTGGTCGGGGCCGTCGCGCTGCGCGATCGCGATGGCGCGGTTGAGCGCGACGACGGCCGACGGCGCGATCTCCATCAACCGATCGTACAGGGTGACGATGGCATTCCAGTCGGTCGCCTCCAGGGTCGGCGCCGCGGAGTGTATCGCGGCGATCGCCGCTTCGACGTGGTAGGGCGTCAGCTCGTCGCCCGCCGCGGACCGATCGAGCAGCTCCTGGCCCTCGGTGATCAGCGTAAGATTCCACGTCGAGCGGTCCTGCTCCCAGAGTGACTGCAGCTCGCCCGCGGCGTCGATGCGCGCCGGCAGGCGCGCCGCGTGCAACGCCATCAGGGCCGACAGCGCGAACGTCGCGGGTGTCCGGGTGACCGGATGCTCGCGCAGCAGGGCGGTGAGGCGCATCGCCTCCTCGCACAGCTCGGCACGGACCGCGCCCTGTGTCGAGGCACCGTGATAGCCCTCGTTGAAGAGGAGGTATAGGGCCCGGTGCACCGCGGACAGGCGCGCGGCAAAGTCGGCATTCGAGAGATCGAACAGGGTGGAAGACCCCGCCAGCACTCTCTTGCCGCGCGTGATCCGCTTCTCGATCGCGGCGCGGCCGGTCAGGAACGCCGCGGCGATTTCCGGTGCGCCGAACCCGCAGAGGATGTTCAGGATCAAGGCGATCTGGGCCGGCTCGGCGAGATCGGGATGGCAGCACGAAAACATCACGCGCAGCTGCTCCGCAAGCACGACGTCGCCAGAGAACGCCTCGGCGACCACACCGGCGGCGGTCCACTCGGTCTCGAGCAGTCGGGTGACTTCGGGAGCGAAGGTCCGCGCCGTGCGCTCGCGGCGGATCACGTCGAGCGCGCGGTTGCGCGCGGTCGTCATCAACCACGCCGACGGGTTGGGCGGCACGCCGCGCAGTTTCCAGATCTCGAGGGCGCGGCAGAAGGCGTCCTGCACCACGTCTTCTACCAGCGCGAGATTCTGCACCCCGAACAGGCGCGTGAGGGAGGCGGTCATGCGGCCCGCCTCATGCCGGAAGAGGTGCTCGTGCAGGTCCACCGGCTGGTGCGGCATTACATCTCGAGCGCCAGAACCGGCCGGACCTCGACCGAGCCCTCCGCGCCGTCGAGTGCCGGGCAGCCCTTGGCGAGCTCGGCGGCGTGGGCGAGATCCCGGGCCTCGATGATCGAGTAGCCGCCGATCACGTCCTTCGCCTCGACGAAGGGGCCGTCGGTGACCGCCTTGGAGCCGCCGCGCACGAGCTTTCCCGAGCGGTCGAGCGGTTGGCCGGCGCTCTTCAGGTGCCCTTTGCCTTCGAGGTCGCGCATCCACGCCATCCAACGCTGCATGTTCTTCTGGCGCTGCTCGGGTGTGCCCATCGCCGCCTCGCGTGCGGCGGGGGAGTTGCGATAAAGAAAGATGAAGTCGCTCATCGGTGCCTCGTTGTGAAGGTAAGGCGTGCGGCACGGTGCCGCAGCCGGGGGGTTCGATATGACAACGTTTGAGGAGGACGGTTCCGGACTAGAGGATCAATCTCAGGCCCGGCCCAAGACCCCTGCAAGGCCCATGCGCCCTCCCGCGGTGCCTGCAAGCAGATCCCTTCGCTGCGCTCAGGGCAGGCCCTTCGCGCCTGCGGCGCTCAGGATGACAGGCTCGCTCACTCTGTGGGCAAGAGGGAGGAGAGGAGGAGAAGAAACACGCCATGCGTGCGCAAGAATGATGACAGGCGTAAGAGCCAGATCCACCATCCTGGTGGGTCATGCGAACCTACTACATCTATATCATGGCGAGTCGCTCCCGCGTGTTGTACATAGGCGTTACAAATGACCTCGCGCGGCGCGTGAACGAGCACAAGCGGGGTGTGAACCCAGGGTTCACCAGCAAGTACCGTGTTACCCGCCTCGTCTACGTCGAGGAGTTTGCGGACATTCGCGACGCCATTGCCCGCGAGAAGGCGATCAAAGGTTGGAGGCGATCGCGGAAGATCAGTCTGGTCGAAGCACGTAACCCTGCCTGGGAGGATCTAGCCCGGGAATGGTTCTCCTTTCGTTAAAAGCCCGCGTAGGCTGTCATCCTGAGCGAAGCGAAGGATCTGCTTGTCGATTCCGAGCGCGAAAGAGATCCTTCGCTACGCGCGCGTTCCGCGCGCTTCGCTCAGGATGACAGGATCGCTTGCTCTCGTGAGGAAGAAAGTGGGGTCGCCCCCTTGATCACGAGCCACAGCATGATGGCCAGCTCTCCGAACAGGGCCGGCTGGGAGTACATGAACACCTTGTCCTGGTAGTCCGGGAAGAAGAGCCCCGTGAGGCTCAGGACTACGTAGGCGAAACCGTTGATGAACAGCCACACGCCGATGAATCGCGGCAGGAATCCCGACTTGTACGTCAGGGCCCCCATGGGGAAGAGCCAGAGCCCCCACAGGACCTCGGCGGCGACAATCTGGTGGTGATGCAACTGGACGAACACCATGACCAGGGCGTCCCGCTGCGGCTTGTCGAACACCGACAGGAAGCCTGGGCCCTGCGCGACCATGAGGGCGCCGGCGTCGGTCACCACGTTGACGAAGTTGATGAGCGCCGGCATCACGCCGCCGGTGATCACGAGCAGCACCGCGAGCTGCTGGTCCACCCCTTTGAACAACCGGTAGAATGCGAGCACGAGGAAGATCAGCACCACGGCGCCGAACAGGTCGCTCGCCATGCCGAATCGGAAGAGCAGCGGGTGCGCGGCGATGTTCGCGGCGGTCGCGGCGGCGTCGCCGTGCACGAACAGCTTGTTGGGGATATAGATGAGGCGCAGCGGGCCACCCAGAACGAGGAGTAGGTACCACAGTCCAGCCACTCTCCCGGGATTGCGGACCGAGCTCATGTGCCCTCCGGTCGTGGAACGGGCGGTGTGTAGAGGTCACCGGGAGATACGGGGAAGGCAGAGGGGAAAGTTTCGGAATGAAAGTCGCCACCTGGAATGTCAACGGCATCCGGGCGCGTGCGTCCGAGGTGCGGGAGTGGCTCGAGCGCGAGCGACCGGACGTGGTATGTCTGCAGGAACTGAAGGCCGAAGCGGCGCAGATCCCGGAGGTGTGCAACCTCGCCGAGTATCACGCGTATTGGCACGGCCGCAAGGGCTATTCGGGCGTGTCGCTGCTGATTCGGCGCGACGTGGTCGCCGCGGATCCGCTATTCGGTCATCCGCCGTTCGACGTCGAATCGCGCATCGTGACGGCCGAGATCGACGACTTGGTGATCGCGTCCGTCTACGTTCCGAACGGCGGGAAGGACTATGCCGCGAAGTTGCAGTTCCTGACTCGGCTCACCGACTGGGTACGGGAAGTGCGCGCCGCGGGGCGCGAGCTGCTCGTGTGCGGCGACATCAATATCGCGCGGACCGACCTCGATGTTCATCCCAAGGAGCGCAAGCTCAACGCGATCGGTCAACGACCCGACGAGCGGACCCTGCTCGAGACGCTGCTCGACAGCGGCCTCGCCGACCTGGGACGGGCGTTCGATCCCGACAATCCGGGCCTCTTCACCTGGTGGGCGCCGTGGCGCAACTTGCGCGCACGCAACATCGGCTGGCGGATTGATTATGTGCTGGCGTCACCGACCGTGGCGGCCAGAGCCACCGGCTGTGTCGTCGAGGCAAACGTCGGCACGAGCGACCACGCGCCGGTGCTCCTGACCTCTCCCTGACCATCGCGATTTCGCGGCGCGCGTAACTTGTGCGACCATGGACGGCTCACGCGCTGACATCCGATTCGGCCTCCTTCCTCTGATCGCGCGCCTCTTGCTCATCGCGGAGTTTCTGGTCGCGCTGAATGGCAAGATCACTGGTTGGTCCGGCCAGGCTCAGTACATGGCGACGCACGGGATGCATTTCATCCCGCTCCTCTTGGGGATGGCTCTGGTCATCGAGGCGGCAGGTTCGGCGTGCCTCGCGCTCGGCTTGTGGTCGCGGACCACCGCGGCCGTGCTGTTCGTCTACCTGGGCATGGTGACCGTTCGGCTCCACGACTTTTGGCGACTCGACGGGATGGCGGCCGCGGCGAATATGACCGAGTTCTTCAAGAATCTCGGCATGATGGGTGGGCTGCTGATGATCGTCGTGTATGGCACCGGGGCGTGGTCGCTCGATCGGGTGTTGCTCGAAAGGCGCGCGCGGCCTACGAGCCCCGTCGCCGGTCGAGGTCACGCTAACACAAAGCCCCCGCCCACTGGGGGGGCGGGGGCAGGGGGGGGCGGGGGGCCTAATCCGGACGGCTAGATCTTCAAGGTCAGCGCAGGCAGCGACAGCACGGCGTCCACGGCGAACACGTCGACCGAGGTTTCGAACAGACTGCGCAGCGCGGCCTGGTCCGCGGCGGTGAGGGTGACGCCCGGCGCCCCGACATATCCCAACCCGGTGTTTTGCACCGTGATCGTCGCGAACGCCCGCCCGTCGACAGTGACCGAGTCGCTGCCGCT
>DATLVU010000044.1:0-40899 GCA_035577025.1 Gemmatimonadales bacterium | reverse complement strand
CGAGCTGGTACCCCGTGTCGATCACCCACGCGGCGAGGGGCTTCTCGGAAAACATGTTGGCGGTGAGGCCGATCGTCGCGGCGAAGCCGAGCCACGAGAGAAAGCCGAGCCACAGGCCCTGTGCGAGCGTCGTGGAGCTCGTGTAGGACGCCAGCAGCGCGATCACATAGGCGGTCACCAGGTTGGAGAGCACGGACACGGCGTAGGCCCGCGTCACGCCCCTTCGCTTCATCTCCTCGAGCTTCTCGGGCGTGTAGCCCTGGGCGGCCATCCACTGTCGGGCGAACAGGGCCGGGGAATACCACGCCATCCCGAGCACGAACGTCAGCACGGTGGCGACGAGGACGGCGAGGATGTTTACGTTGGCGGTCGGCATGAAGGCTCCTTTGGAGTCGGAGCTAAGCTACGACGACGCGTTCTCGCCGCCAGCGTAGGTCCATCCCCTGAGGCAGGACCACGCGTATGTCACCGCGCCGGCGACGCGCACGACCCCACCGATGAGCCGATCATGATTCAGGAGGCCGAGCCGGCCGAGCAGGTAGGTCCAGTCGTGCTCGCCCCCGCCGACCAGGGGCAATTCCTGCGCTTGGGCGTCCTGGATATAGATGGAAATGTTCCAAAGATTCTGCGCGACCCACCACAACGCGACGGTGGCCGCGTGCCGATCGCCGCGTCGCCAGAAATACGTCACGAACGCGGCGGGCATGATGAGCTGCATCAGCGTCCCACCCAGGAAGCCGATGAACTCGCCGAAGATTCGGAACAGCGGGTGCCCGAACTCGTGGATCGCGAGATCGAGGCTGTCGAGCCAGCTGTAGTGGCCGGGTTGAAAGAGGAGGTACGCGCCGTACACCGCGAGCGCCACGGTCAGCGCGCGCCGGGGGGCGGCGCGCTGCTCGGCGGCGCTCACAGCCTCACGGCGTGACGCGTGCGGTGCGGAAGGTTCCGGTCATGATGGCTTTGCCGCCGGCGGCCGGGCGCATCTCAAATGTGCCGTTCAGGGAGTCGCCACGCAGCTTGCCCGTGGTCCGCGTGACGACATCGGCGTTCGCCGTCGGACTGTGGTACGGCCCGATCTCGTTCACCAGGGCCGTGTCGCTGACCTCGCGCGCACGGATCGGGATGGGTGGCGCCTGGACGGTGGTGAACATGAGCGTCGCGCGTAGCGTTCCGTCCTGCGCCACGTGGGCCACGATTCGAATCGGTGTGCCGGTGTCGGACGCGCTGCGAAAGGAGCGCCCCTCCCAGGTTCCCGCGTATTTCTGAGCCGGGCCCGCGGGGGCAGACTGGCGCGACCGATCGCCGGGAGCGCATGCGCTGACGATCAGCGCAGCGCAAAACACGGTACGCATCATCCTGCCTCCGATCAGGGTAATCCGCACGCGAACGTGGAGTATGAACGGGTGAGGCCGCCGGCACAAGCAGGGTTCTCTCCTCATCCCGTGCCGGGGCGGCTGCCACGGCTCGCCGGATCCTGATGGT
Source organism: Gemmatimonadales bacterium (assembly GCA_035577025.1). Lineage (GTDB taxonomy): Bacteria > Gemmatimonadota > Gemmatimonadetes > Gemmatimonadales > GWC2-71-9 > AG41. The sequence continues at coordinate 39,417 of DATLVU010000044.1, read as the reverse complement.
AGAACTGCCGCAGCTGGTCATACAAGTCTGGCTCGGAGTCCTTGAGCTGCTCGGGTTTCTCGAAGAATGTCTCCGTCGCGACCGCGAAGAATTCGGCCGGGTTCTTGGCCCCGTACGCGTCGAGCACAGTGGATCGACCCTCATCCACGTCTTGCCGCAACTGCTTGAAGCGCGCCGACAGGACCCCAGCCCAGGATCGCACCAGGGATGGAGACTCGAACACGGGCGTGCCCCTCGCGTCTCCGTCTTCGTGGTCGAGTGCGTGGGCGAACTCATGCAGTACTACGTCGTCGCCGTCCGCCGGGTTGGCCGCGCCGCGTTGCACGTTGTCCCACGACAGGACCACCACTCCGTTGCGCCACGCTTCACCGGCTTCAAGGGTTGGCGGGGGGACGACACCCATGTAATGGATCGGCAGCGCGATCTTCGGCACAAACGCGCTGGGATAGACGAGGATACGACGGACCGTGGGATAACAGGGGCCCTCGAGGTGCAGCAGCAGCAGGCAGGCGTGGGCCGCGATCGTCACCCGCATCTCCTCCGTGATTTCGAGTCCTCCACAGCCTTCGAAGGGCTTGTCATGCACGAAGACCTGGGCGAGACGCAGCAGACGCTCGCGCTCGTCGTCCGAGAGACTGCTCGCCACCGGGACGTTTCGTGCGACGATGTCTCGCCAGGCATCCGGGATGGGCTCGCTCCGGAACCGGATCGCGCCGCGCCGCCAGCCGATGAACGGCACGACCGCGCGGGAGATGACGAACGCGGCGCCCACTAGTAACGCGGCCACAGCGATCGGGAGCAGGCCTTCGAGCGCTTCGGGCACGCGGTGGGTCCCTAGGTCCGGCGTCGCTCGAGCCGGGCGGCGACCGCGGCAAAGGCGGCGTAGAACACGAGCGCCTCGATCGCCGCCACGGCAGCGCTCGGTGGCGGCGCGCCGAAGAACGCCATCGCCTGGACGATGAGCATCAACACTCCGAAGACGGGCATCCCGAAGCGTCCCAGCCGGTCGGTGAGGGGGGTGGCGGTGGTGGACCGCAGGTAGAGGAACATCCCCCCGAACAGTACGGCGATCTCGAGCAGGAAGGCCGGGGCAGGGTAATTCCAGAGGCCGAGCCCGACCTTGGGGTAGTCGTCGTACAGCGGCAGGTCGGGCCGATGGACGATGAAGTCCAACACCCAGTGCGAGAAGACGGCGATCGCCACGAGCAACGCGGCCCGATGTGACGCGCCGAAGCGACGAATCAGCCGGTAGGAGACGTAGGCGCCGAGCGACCACAGCACTGCGGCCACGAGGCTGTGGGTGTAGGGCATGTAGTAGAGATCGAGCGGATTTGAGGCGGTGATGCCCGGGACGATGCGCACACGCTCGATGCCGAAGAGGACGAACGCGCCCCAGAACACATCGAGCAGCTGGACGGCGACGAACAGCACCCACAGCGGGATCGTCTTGTCGCCGCGCTTGACGGCGAAGCTCACACCATAGTGACCGACGAACATCGAGCTATTCCCCGATATCTTCGTTCCACAGCGCAGCGTGAGCCGAGATGAACCCCTCCATCAAGCGAATACACCTCTGATCCTGCATCACGGCAAGCTCGACCCCCCGAGAGCGCAACAGCTGCTCCTCTCCGACGAACGTGCGATTCTCACCGATGACGACTCGGGGGATGCCGTAGAGGAGGATCGCTCCGCTGCACATCGCGCACGGCGACAAGGTCGTGTAGAGAGTCGCTTCGCGATAGACGGCCGCCGGTTGGCGACCGGCGTTCTCGAGCGCGTCCATCTCGCCGTGGAGCACGACGCTCCCCCGCTGCACACGCCGGTTGTGACCGCGGCCGATGATCCGGCCGCCGTGCACCACCACGGAGCCGATCGGGATTCCTCCCTCACGGAGACCGAGCTCGGCTTCCTCCACCGCGGCTTGCAGGAAAGCGTCCGAGCTCACCCGAACACCTCCAACGCGACTTCCACTTTCCCGAACGGCGCGCTGACCTGGACGCCCTGTACCGTGTCCTTCACCTGCTGAAACATCTCCCGCGCGATCTTCACGCCCTCGGCCAGGGCCGCCTCTTTGCCTTTGTCCTGCGCCTGCCGCATCCGGGCGAGCACCGCGTCGGGCACCGACACTCCGGGGACTTCGTTCGCGAGAAACTCCGCGTTTCGGAGCGAGATGAGCGGCCAGATGCCCGCCACGATCGGGATCTTGAACTGCTCGACCCGTTTCAGGAATTGCTCGAGTTGGCGCGGATCGAACACCGGCTGCGTCACTGCGAACTCGGCGCCTGCATCGACCTTCCAGGCGAAGCGCGACAGCTCGCGGTCCAGGTCCACGGCCCCCGGGTTCACCCCGACGCCGATCACCCACTTGGTGGGCGCGCCGATCGGGTTGTTGCCCGGGTCGAGCCCGTGGTTCAGCCGGTACACGAGGTTCGTGAGGCCGATGGAGTCGATATCGAACACCGCCGTCGCCTCGGGATACGGCCCCATCTTCGGAGGGTCGCCCGTGATGATGAGGATGTTCCGCAGGCCCGCCGCGTGCGCGCCCAGAATGTCCGACAGCATGCCGAGCAGGTTGCGGTCGCGGCAACAGTAGTGAATCACGGTATCGATCCCCACCTCGCGCTGAATCAGCATCGCCGAAGGCAGGACGCCCATCCGGCTCTGCGCGCGCGGCCCGTCGGGCACGTTCACGGCGTCCACGCCGGCGGCCTTCAAGGCACGGCACTGCGCGAGCATCGGCGCGGGATCGACGCCGCGCGGCGGGACGATCTCCACGCTCGTAACCAGCTGACCGGCGGCGAGCTTCTTCCCCCAGGGGGAGCGTTCGGCCAACGGCACCGCGGCAACCCCCGCCGGTGCCGCGACCGCCTCGCGCGAGACGACCACCGGCTGGTGCCGGGGCACGACGCTCGCCACGTAGTCGCGGATCTTCTTGATGTGCTCAGGCGTGGTGCCGCAGCAGCCGCCAACGATACGCGCGCCCGATTCGATCATCCGTCGCGCGTAGCTCGCCATGTATTCCGGAGACGCGAGGTAGATCTTTCGGTCGCCCACGTCCTTGGGGAGCCCGGCGTTCGGCACCGCCGAGATGGGGCGGTCGGTGGCCTTGACGAGCTTCTCGACCGCTTCGAGCACTCCAGCGGGGCCGACGGAGCAGTTGACGCCCACGGCGTCGGCGCCCCAATCGGTGAGCTGCTTCGCGAAGGTTTCGGGCCCCGTGCCGTAATGGGTGAGCCCATCGTCACCGATCGTCATCTGGGCGATCACCGGAAGGTCGGAGACGCTCCGCACCGCGCGCAGCGCCTCGTGGATCTCGTTCACGTCCGAGAAGGTCTCGAGAATGAACCCGTCCACGCCGCCCGCGATCAGCCCACGCGCCTGGCGCCGGAAGTGTCCACACGCTTCGTCGCGCGAGGTGGGGCCGAACGGCTCGATCCGCACGCCCAGGGGTCCGATCGCCCCCACCACGCTGGCGCGACCGGCGGACGCGCGGCGCGCCAGCTCCGCAGCGGCCTGGTTGATCTTCTCCGTCTCGTCCGCGAGCCCATAGCTCCCGAGCTTCAGGGGATTCGCGCCGAAGGTATTCGTCTCGAGGATCTCGGCGCCGGCACGCACGTACTCCTCGTGCACCTCCTGCACGAGCTTGGGCTGCTTCAGGTTCAGCTCGTCGTAGCACACATTCAGGAAAAAGCCCTTGGCGTACAGCATCGTGCCCATCGCCCCATCGAGCACGTGGACTTTGCCGTCGGCGAGCAGATCGCGCAGAGTGATCGTCATCCGTTATCCATCATCCGTAAAATCGAAGGCCCGTTCGGCCAAGCAGTCGCCAAACGGGCTGGCTTTTTAGCGACTTGTTTAACGTGGCCGCAATACGCCGACAAATCGCCACGGGAGAGACAGTTGTTGGATGCAATCTAGCCTGGAGGGGAAGGTTGGGGGAGGTTAGAGGAGGTTCGGGAGCTTAGGGGAGGTTGTTCCGTGGCGATTCAACCTCCTCCAACCTTTCCCAACCTCCCAAACCTCCCCCATCTTGCCTCTAATGTCCGATCTCCTCGCCGCCCGCTCCCAGATGGGCATCTCGCTCGCGTTTCACATCGTGTTCGCGGTGGTCGGCATCGCCATGCCGCTCATGATGGTGTTGGCCGAGCGGCGTTGGCAGGTGACCGGCCACGACATCTATCTCGATCTCGCCAAGCGCTGGGCCAAAGGGACGGCAACCCTCTTCGCGGTAGGCGCGGTGTCCGGGACGGTGCTGTCGTTCGAGCTTGGCCTGTTGTGGCCCCGCTTCATGGAGTTCGCCGGCGCGATCATCGGGATGCCGTTCTCGCTCGAGGGTTTTGCCTTCTTCACGGAGGCGATTTTTCTCGGCATCTACCTGTACGGCTGGGACCGGATTTCGCCTCGAGCGCACCTCTGGGCGGGCGTGGGCGTGGCCGTCAGCGGCGCCGCGTCGGGCATCTTCGTGGTGATCGCGAATGCCTGGATGAACGCGCCGGCGGGCTTCGAGCTCGTGGACGGCCGTGCCGTGAACGTGGATCCGATTGCCGCGATGGGTAACGCGGCGGCCGTGTCGCAGACGATTCACATGACGCTGGCGGCCTATGCCGCGACGGGCTTCGCCGTGGCGGGGATCCACGCCGTGCTTCTTCTCAGGGATCCGGCAAACGCGTTTCATCGGCGCGCGCTTCAGATCGCGCTCATGGTCGGGGCTCCCGCAGCGGTGCTGCAGCCGTTATCGGGCGACCTAGCCGCGCGCCACATCGCCGTCCATCAGCCGGTGAAGCTTGCGGCGGCCGAGGCGGTGTTCAGCACGGAGGCCAGCGCGCCCCTCACGCTCGGCGGGTGGCCCGATGTCGACGCGCACGTGACTCGCTTCGCGGTCCAGATCCCGTACGCCCTTTCGCTCCTGGCCTTCCACGATCCGCACGCGGTGGTGAAGGGACTCGACGCCGTCCCGCGCGATGACTGGCCCAACGTCCCCGCCGTCCACCTCTCGTTTCAGGTGATGGTGGCGCTCGGCACCTACCTCGCGCTCGTCTCGCTCTGGGTGGGATGGCTCGCCTGGCGCCGGCGCGACCTCGCGCACCACCGCTGGCTCATGCGGGCCATCGCGTTCGCCACGCCGATGGGTTTCATCGCGGTGGAAGCGGGGTGGATGGTCACGGAGCTGGGGCGGCAGCCGTGGGTGATCTACGGCGTGCTGCGGACGTCGGATGCCGTCACACCCATGCCAGGCCTCGTCGTGCCATTTCTCACGTTCACGCTCCTGTATTGCTTCCTCGGGGTGATCGTGGTCTGGCTCCTGTATCGGCAAATCCTGCGGAGTCCCACGATGCCGGAGTGGAGAGGCTTCTACATGCGGTCAGGGAGCGGTACGTGACGCTCGCGGACGTGCTGGCCGGGGTCATTTTCCTCGCGCTCAACGCCTACGCGCTGCTCGGCGGCGCGGACTTCGGGGGTGGCGCCTGGGACCTGCTCGCGACCGGTCCGCGCAAGGAACGGCAACGCGAACTCATCGCCGAGGCGATCGGTCCCGTCTGGGAAGCGAACCACGTCTGGCTGATTCTTGCGCTCGTACTGCTCTTCACCTGCTTCCCTCCCGCGTTTGCTCGGCTCGGCACGCTGTTACACATCCCCTTATCTCTGGTGCTGATCGGCATTGTGCTGCGCGGTTCGGCGTTCACGTTCTGGCGGTACGGTGGCGGCGGGCATGGGGATCAGGAGCAACGGCACTGGGGGGTTGTGTTCGCGGTGGCGAGCCTCATCACCCCGTTGCTGCTCGGCACGACGGTAGGCGCGATCGCATCGGGCGCGCTGGCGGATCGCGCTGCGGGAACGGGAGACGCGTTCTATGCCACGTACGTCGCACCGTGGCTCAATCCCTTCGCTCTCTCGGTAGGCGCGTTCGCGCTGGTGGCGTTCGCATTTCTTGCGGCCGTCTATCTGACCATGGAGGGGGAGGAGCGGGAGCTACGGGAGGATTTCCGCCGGCGAGCGCTCGCGTCCGGCGTCGCGCTCTTTGGTGTCGCCTTGTCTGCGCTCCTGCTGTCTCCCACGGCGGTGCGAAGGGCCCTGGTCTTCGCGTCATGGGCGGTGCCGCTGCACCTGCTCACGGGCGCGGCCGCGGTCACGGCCCTCGCCGCGCTCTGGTACCGCCGCTGGCGCCTGGCGCGCGCGGCCGCCGCGGCGCAGGTGTCGCTCATCCTGTGGGGCTGGGCGCTGGGCCAGCGTCCGTACATCCTGCCGCCGGATCTGACGGTGGCCGCCGCGGCCGGCCCGCCAGCGACCCTGCGGCTCGCGCTCGCCGCCCTGGTGCTTGGCGCCGTGGTCCTGCTACCCTCGCTCTACTATCTGTTTCGCGTGTTCAAGGCGGGGAACCGGGTGTCACTCGAATAGACGTCGCGCTACCCACCATGCGGCCACGCCCCCTGCGATGAACCCGAGCACCAGCCCCCAGGCGCCGAACAGCTGATTTCCCAGGGCGCCGACCAGAGTGCCGACGATCAGGTTGATGAGCGCCTTGAGGAGCCTCATTTGGCGTACCGGTCGGCGCCCAGGAAGTGGAGCGACACGTACGGCTCGTTGCCCTCGACCCAGCTATCGTGCCCGGGCGCGATGTGGAAGAGATCACCAGGGCCGAGGGAAAACGCTCGGCCATCGTCCATCACCACTCGGCAACGCCCCGACACCACGAGGCCCACGTGCTCCACCTGGCAGCTCTTGGTTCCCGCGGTCGGCCCCACGTGGGTGGACCATTTCCACCCCGGCTCGTAGCTCGCACGTCCGACCGTCACGCCCCCGATCTTCACGAGATCGAACGTTCCCTTCTCGAACCGCCGGGTCTCGTCCGGTCGATCAAAGCGCCTGAGTGTCGCCGCGGCCATCAGAGTCTCAGGCCTAACAAAAGGATTCGCTCCAGGAGCATCAGGACCAGCCAAGCGACGAGCGGACTCCAGTCGAGCTGACCCATGGGCGGAAGCACGCGGCGAATCGGCTCCACCACCCAGTCGGTCAAGAAGTACACCGGCCGCAGCCAACGCGTGTACCGATGGTATCCGAGCCATCCGAAGATCACGCGGACGAAGAGCGCCGCGACCAGGATCTTGTAGGCTACCTCGATCAGGAACTCCGCCCCGGCGCGGAAACCGCCCGAGAACGAAAGGATCAACTCGTATGCCGCGCCGGACAACCAGTTCAAGGCCGCGATCAGCAGCACCCCGGCGCCGGCCACGCCGACGACCAGCCACCAGCCGGCGTTGACCGGATTGCCGCCGGCGCGCACCAGGCGCCGCTCCACCGGCTGAATGAGCGGCTCGCTCATGGCCCGCAGCGCGCGGCCCGGAAACCCGAACGGCGAGATCCGGCGGGTGCGCACCAGCCACGATGCGAGCGCCACCAGGACGCTCACGCCGAAGGCGGCGAACACCACGTACCGGGTGACGACGAGCGCTTCCACCATGACGTAAACTTAGCCTCATGCGGGGCGTCCTTCATCGCCTACGGTTCTCGTTCGCGCGGCCGGCCGCGGTATTCGTCTATCATGCGGCCTACGCCCGCACCGTTTCTGGCGTTCCCATCGATCCCGCCCGGGCCGACGAGATTCTCGCGTTCCTGCTCGATCGGCGGCTGATCCGCCGGCGCGATGTGTCACGGCCCATTCCCGCGTCACTCGAAAACCTGCTGCGCGTCCACACGCCCGCGTATCTCGAGTCGATTCAGGATCCCGCGACCCTGACCGGCATCTTCGGCTCACCGGTGCGGCCGGAAGACGCGCAGTCGATCATCGACCTGCAGCGGCTCTCCGTGGGCGGGACCATCCAGGCCACGCGGCTCGCCCTCGGGCTCGGCCGACCGGGCGGCATTCCGCCGATTGCCGTCAACCTGAAGGGAGGACTCCACCACGCCGGGCCGGCGCGGGGGATGGGCTTCTGCGTTTTCAATGACGTCGCGGTGGCGATCCGCCGGCTCCGCGCCCGCGGATTCCGCGAGCCGGTGCTGGTGATCGATCTCGACGTGCACGACGGCAACGGCACGCGAGCCGTATTCGCGGCGGACGCGACGGTGCACACGTTCTCTATCCATAATCACACCTGGGACGACGCTCCCGCGGTGGCGGCGACGAGCATCGCTCTCGGCGAGGCCGTGACGGACGCCGTGTATCTCGACGCCCTGCGCGAGGCGCTGCCACCCGTGCTCGCCACGCATCGACCCGGACTCGTCGTGTACATCGCCGGCTGCGATCCCGCGGCGGACGATCGCCTGGGGGACTGGCGCGTCACGCCGGCGGGCATGCTCGAGCGCGATCGGTTCGTGGTGGAGTCGGTACGCGGCGACGGCAGGCGCCATCGCACGCCGCTCGTGATCGTCCCGGGTGGCGGCTATGGTCCCAGCGCGTGGCGCTATTCGGCGCGATTCTTCGGCTGGCTCATTTCGGGACGCGTGGAGGAGCCCCCCGACGACATGGAGCTCGCGCTCGGCCGGTTCCGGCCGATCGCGCGTGAGTTCACGGAGCACGCGGCGACGCCCCGCCTCGGCAAGGAATCCGAGTGGGCCCTCACCGAAGCCGACCTGGTGGAAATCGGGCATGGCGTCGCCGCGGAGCCGCGCGTGCTGGGGCACTACTCTTCCCACGGGCTCGAGCTGCTGCTCGAGCGGCTGGGGTTCTTCAAGCAGCTGCGCGACCGCGGCTTCAAGCACCCGGTCTTGGACGTCGCATTCGGGCGCGCGCTCGCCGCGGGAGAGACAATCCGCGTGTACGGCGACGCTGAACGGCGCGATCTGGTCATGGAGCTGCGGGTGAAACGCAATCGGCGCGTGGTACCGGGGATGGAGGTGCTGTACGTCGAGTGGCTGTTGCTCCAAAACCCCCGTATCGCGTTCGGAGGTCGCTTCGCGCCCTTACCGGGACAGGAGCATCCGGGCCTCGGGATGCTCGGCGAGGTGGCGGCGTGGCTACTCGTGATCTGCGAGACGCTCGACCTGGACGGGGTGGTGTTCGAGCCAGCGCATTATTACACCGCCGCGCTCGGCCAGCACCGCCTGCGCTTTCTCGAGCCGGAGGATCAGGCGCGCTTCGAGGCGCTCCGCGAAGCCGTAGCGGGGATGAGCCTCGCCGACGCGGATCGGGCCATCGCCGACGGACTGGTCGTGGACGCGGAAACCGGAGAGCCGGTCCCCTGGCGGCCCGCACCCATGGTGGTCCCGGTGAGTGGGCGGTTGAAAGCGCTGGTGGGTGGTCCGAGCTACGAGCGGGCGCTCGAAGCGGCCCGCGGTGGCCTGCGGTTGGCTACGGTGTGAACACGTCGACGGCGTCGGTCTGCGCGAAGTTGGGTCTAGGCCCGCCGCCGATGACGTAGAGCTTGTCCCCGACCGCGGCGGCCGCGAGCCCGTGTCGCGCGGTGGGAAGAGCAGGGGCGGTCGCCCAGCGATCGGTGCCGGGGTCGTACACCTCGTGGTTCGCGAAGACCGCGCGCCGAGCCTCGCCACCCACGACGTCGATCTTTCCAGCGACGACCGCCGCCGCGAGCCCGCCCCGCCGGCTCGGCATCGGAGCCCGCCGAGTCCAGCGATCGGTCGCCGGATCGTAGGCCTCTACCAGGTCGTAATTCCGCCCGGAGTCGAACGGCCGCCCGCCGATCGCGTACAGCACGCCGTCCACCGCTGCCGCGGCGAGATGATCACGCGGCGTGGGGATCGGCGCCGCGTCGCGCCAGTGATCGGTCGCAGGATCGTAGATCGCGGTTGCGGCGATGAGCCGCCTGCCGGCGCTCCAGCCGCCGACGACGATGAGCTTGCTGTTCACGACCCCTACCGCGGAGGCTCCGCGTGGCGCGGGCAGATTGGCACGCGGCTCCCAGCGGTTTCCGTTCTCTCGGTAGAGCCAGAGCGTGTTCACGGGCACGAAGGTCCGCTCCGCCAGCCCTCCTACCGCGTAGAGCGTATCGCCGGCGACGGCGAGGGGCATGTGGTGGCGCGGGAGGGGAAGGTCGGCGATCCGTTCCCAGCGATTCCCAGCGGGGTCGTAGCGGTACACGGCCGCCGTCGGCCGGCTGGAGCCGTCTATCCCTCCGGCGACGTAGATCTTGCCGTGCAGCACGGCGGCGGACAGTTCCTGAATCGGCTCGGGGAGGGGCGCGGCCGTGGACCAATGCCCGTCACCCGAGAGGAGGGAAACGCCGAGAAGGAGTGGGAGGGCGGCTCGCATCAGGCGGCGAACGCCGCCGCGATGATCCGCGCCTGCTCCACTTGGTGCGCGGCGGGGTAGCCTTCCGCCGGGCTCGAGCGCTCGGGGCGGGCAATGGCCTGCAACGTGATGGCCGGTGGCACGAGCTCGCGCAGCTGGGGCAACATGAACTTTTGCGGTCCCATATTGCGCGGCTCTTCCTGAACCCACACGATCTCCTGCAGGTTGGGATAGCCCCTTACCAAGGTGGCCAGCTCTTCCCGTGGGAAGGGATACATCAGCTCCACGCGTCCAATGGCTACGTGGCCGGCCTGTGCCCGCGCGGGCGCGAGTGTCAAGTCATAGTAGACCTTGCCACTGCACAGGATCAGGCGGCGCACGCCGTCGCGGCTTTTCGCGGCCGTGCGATCGTCGAGCACCGGCTGGAACCGCCCGCCCGTCAACTCCTCGAGCTTCGAGCTTGCCTGGGGGAGCCGCAGCAGGCTCTTCGGTGTGAACAGCACGAGCGGACGGAGCTCCGCGTGCCGCGCCTGACGTCGCAACAGATGGAAGTACTGCGCCGGCGTGGTGCAGTTCGCGATCCGGATGTTCCCTTCCGCGCCGAGCGCGAGGAAGCGCTCGATCCGGGCGCTCGAATGCTCCGGTCCCTGGCCTTCATAGCCGTGCGGCAGCAGCAGTGTGAGCCGCGACGTCTGGCCCCACTTGGCGAGCCCGGCGATGATGAACTGATCGATGATCACTTCACCGCCGTTCGTGAAATCGCCGTATTGCGCTTCCCACAGCACGAGCGTTTCGGGCGCGGCGGCGGCGTACCCGTACTCGAAGCCGAGGCAGGCGAACTCGGAGAGCGGGCTGTTGTGGAGCTCGAACGGAGCGCGCGCGCCCGGGAGGTTCTGGATCGGGGCATAGCGACGCCCGTCCGTCGCGTCGTGCAGCACGAGGTGACGCTGGCTGAACGTGCCGCGCTCCGTGTCCTGTCCGGTGAGCCGGATCGCGGTGCCCTCGCCCAGGAGAGACGCGAACGCCAAGGCTTCCGCGTGGGCCCACTCGATCTGACCTTCTTTCAACGCGGGGCGGCGCCGCTCGAGCTGCTTCAGCAGCTTCGGGATGGCCGTGAAGCCGTCCGGAACCTGGAGGAGCTGCCCGTTCAACGTCGTGAGGAGCGGCGCGGCGACTGCCGTCTCGGGCTCGGGGGGCGCCGTTTGTGCGCCGGAGATCCGCTGGGGCTCCTCGCCCGCTCCCTCTTCGCGCAGATGCGCCTTGAGCGACTGCTGAATGTCGGTGAGGCGCTGGTACATCTGGTCGGCTTCCGCCGCGGCTTGCGACTCTTGCAGCACGCCTTCGCGCACCAATTGGTCCGCGTAGCGTTGGCGCGCCGTGGGAGTCTGCTTGATCCGCTCGTACATCAGCGGCTGGGTGTAGGCAGGTTCGTCGCCTTCGTTGTGGCCGTGCCGGCGATAGCCCACCACATCGATCACGACCTCACCGTGGAACTTGTCGCGATACATCATGGCGAGGCGCGCCGCCGCAAGGCATGCCTCCGGATCGTCCGCGTTCACGTGAATGATCGGCGCGTCGAACCCCTTGGCAAGGTCGCTCGAGTAATCCGTGGAGCGCCCTTCCTTGGGATCCGTGGTGAAGCCGAGCTGGTTGTTCGCGATCAGGTGGATCGTGCCGCCCGTGGTGTAGCCCTTGAGGCGCGCGAGATTGAACGTCTCCGCCACCACGCCCTGAGCCGCGAACGACGCGTCGCCGTGGATCAGCACCGGAAGCGCCACCGACCCGTCGTGGATCGCCTCCTTGCCCCGACGATTCGTCTGATTTGCCCGCGCCCGGCCCTCCACGACGGGATTCACCGCCTCGAGATGACTCGGGTTCGGCGTGAGCGTGATGTTCACCGGCTTGCCGGCGGCCGTTTGATACACGCCGTCGGCGCCGTGGTGGTACTTCACATCACCCGTACCGCCCTCCGGCGTGAGGGTTTCCTCTACGTGCCGGCCGCCCTCGAACTCCGCGAAGATCGTCTCGTAGGGGAGCCCCACGATGTGCGCGAGCACATTGAGCCGGCCGCGGTGCGCCATACCGAGCACGAGGCGTCGGGCGCCGCTCGCGCCGGCCCGCTCGATCGTCTCATCGAGCATCGGCACGAGGACGTCGAGCCCTTCGATCGAGAACCGCTTCTGGCCCAAATACGCCTTGTGCAGGAACCGCTCGAGCGTTTCGACCGCGGTCAGGCGCGCGAGCAATTTGCGCTTTTGTTCCGTCGTGAGCGGCTTGCGATGCTCGCCCGATTCGATCACCTGGCGGAGCCACACGCGCTCCTGATGGCTGCCGATGTGCTCGACTTCGTACGAGATGGTCCCACAGTACGTCGCTTGCAGGCGCGGATAGGCCTCGGCGAGTGTCCGACCCGGCACGTAGATCCGGAGCACGTCGGCTGGAATGCGCGCCATGATCTCCGGCGTGAGCCCGAGCGGGCCAGGATCGAGCGCCGGATCGCCGGGCGGGTCAGAGCCGAGGGGATCGAGCCGTGCCGCGAGATGGCCGAAGTTGCGGATCGCCTTGACCAATGCCATTGCTGCGGCGACGTGCTTCAACTCATCGGGAGCAGGGCGCCGCGAGCTGGGAGCAGTCGGCGCAACGGAGGGTACCGCTCCCTGCTCCCCGCTCCATTTAAGGTTCAAGCTCTCAAACACCGCATCGTAGAACCCGTCGGCTCCCTGCAACAAGTCATCGAGCCGTCTCAAGAACATCCCCGACTCCGCACCCTGGATGATCCGGTGGTCGTATGTCGAGGTGATCGTCATGACCTTGGCCGAACCGATCGTCCGGATGGCGCCGGTCGCGATGATCGAGCCCTGGCCCTTCATGAGGCGCGGCACGGATGCGACCGTGCCGATGGTGCCGGGATTGGTCAACGTGATCGTCCCCCCGGCGAAGTCGTCGGGGAGAAGCCGGTTGGTGCGCGCCTTGTCGACCAGGGTTTCGTACGTCGCGTGGAACGCTGCGAAGTCCATCCCCTCGGCGTGCTTGATCACGGGCACGACCAGGGCGTGGCTGCCGTCATTCTTTTCCACATCCACCGCGAGGCCGAGGTTCACCGCATGGGGATCAAAGCGGTGCGGTTTCCCCTCGGCCTCCTGGAACGCGTGCGTCATGACGGGGAGCTCGCGCGCCGCCCGTACGATCGCGAATCCGATCAGGTGCGTGAACGAGACCTTCTTCCCGGCCGCGGCGAGCTGTGTGTTCAGCTCGCGGCGTCGGGCATCGAGCACGTCGACCGTGATCTCGCGGAACGAGGTGGCCGTGGGAACGGTCAGCGAGTCGGTCATGTTCTGGACGAGGCGAGCCGCCGGACCCGTGATAGGCTTCAGGTCGGCAGAAACCGGGAGTGGGGAGTGGGAAGTGGTTCCTTCCGGCGCAACGGAGCGTCCCACTCCCCGCTCCCCACTCCCTAGTACCTCTGAGCGGTCCGTCGGAATGACCGGAAGCTCGGCGAGCTTCCCGTTATCAAACAGCTGTCGCCACTCCTCGCCGACCGAGGAGGGGTCTCGCAGGTACTGCTCGTACATCACCTGCACGAACGCCGCATTGTGCGTGCCGAACACGAACTCGCTCACGGCTCTAATTTAATCAAATGGTGACACGACACCTGCTGGCCGTGCTCATGTTCGTCTCCCCGGCGCGCCCCGCCCCGGCCCAGGAGCCGTCGACCCTGGCCGAACGGCTCGCGGAGCGCATGGCCCGGGCCCCCGCCCGCGCCGTGGGCCTGTACTACCGCGGTCTCGTCGGTCCGGACTCGGTCCTGATCGGCGCGAATCTGCGATTCCACGCCGCGAGCACGATGAAGGTCCCGGTGATGATCCAGCTGTTCCGAGATGCAGACGCGGGACTCCTCCGACTCGACGATTCGCTCACGGTGCACGTGGCGTTTCCGTCGCTGGTCGAAGGCCAGGCATTCGTGGTGGGAAGGAAAGATGACTCGGATTCGACGCTGTACGCTTGGGAAGGGCGAAACCGGTCGGTGCGAGATCTGCTCGAGCTGATGATCACGCGATCGTCGAACCTCGCCACGAACATCTTGATCGAGCGTGTCGGGGCAGCGCGCGCCCAGACGTCGGCGCGCGCCCTCGGCGCCTGGTCGATCCAAGTGCTGCGCGGGGTCGAGGACGGCCTGGCGTATCGCACGGGACTGAACAACACGACGACGGCGCGCGACCTGGGCGTGCTGCTCCTGGCGATCGCCCAGCGCCGGGCGGCGAGTCGCGCCGCGTGCGACTCGATGCTCGCCATCCTGGGGCGCCAGGAGTTCAACGAGGGCATTCCCGCGGGCGTCCCGCCCGGCACGCGGGTGGCGCACAAGACGGGATGGGTCGGCGAGGTCGTTTACCACGACGCCGCCATCGTCTATCCGGCGCACGGCGCCGCCTACGTCCTCACCGTCCTGACGGGGGGGATCAAGGAGGACAGCGTCGCGCACAACCTCGTGGCGGACCTGTCGCGAATGGTGTATGCCGCCTCTACTTCTTGGTGACCGTCTCTTCGCGCTGCGTTCCCCTTCCCGCCGATGATGACGGCGATCGCCAGGCCGATCACCCCGTCCTGCTTGAGGAAGCCGAGGAACTCCTTATTCATGACGCGCTCCTTTCAGAAGCCGAAATCCTCGAGAACAAGACCACGGGGCACGCGCTACAGCGTGGAGTAGACGATCTGGACGAACGTGTCGCCGTTGAACCGTCCCTTGCCCCACACCGCGTCGAGATCCGTGAGGGGCTTCGCGGCGACGGCCTGCTCCACGGTCTTCCCCTCGGACTTGAGCTTCTGCACGCGATCGCGCGCGCTCGCGAGCATGTCGCGATACCAGGTGAGGTCGGCCTTGGTCGCGAGCGCGCCGTGCCCGGGGACGATCTTCGTGTCGTTGTCCGCCATCGCCAGGGCTTTTTCAGCGGCCGCGACCATCCCGTTGATCCTGCCGCCCGTGCTCCCGTCGATGAACGGGTAGCGCCCGTTGAAGAAGATGTCGCCGCAGTGCAGGACGTTCGCCTTCTCGAAGTGGACGGAGATGTCGGTGTCGGTGTGGGCGGGCGCGAAGCGGGAGAGCGCGACACTGACTCCGTTGAAGCTCAGGGAGTGGCTGTCCGTGAAGGTCTGCTGCGGAAGCGCGGCCGGTGGGGAAGCGGGGACGTCCAGTTCCAGAAATGGCAGGTGGTGCGACTCCGCCATCCGCTTCTTCGTGTTCTCGTGCGCGACGACCGTCGCGCCAGCCGCGTGCAGGGGCGCGTTGTTGTCGACGTGGTCCAGATGCCAGTGGGTGTTGACGACCAGGTGCGCCGGCCCCTTTCCCAGGCCCGCGAGCGCCTCTTTCAATTTCGGCCACGCCGGCTGCACGAACGTGTCCACGACGAGCAGGCCGTCCGGTCCGTGCAGCACCACCACATTGCCGCCTGGTCCCGAGAGCAGCGTGAGATTCTCGGCGAGCGGCTGCGATTGCATGGGCGCGGCGCCGAGCTGCGCGCGGAAGGCAGCCAGGCGGTCGGTCTGCGCGGCCGGTTGCTGGACAAAACCCGGAGGAATCATCCGGGTCCAGATCGCACCGCCGACCACCGCCGCGCCCGTCAGCAGCATCTCACGCCGTGTCACTGGTCTCAACGTCCCGTTGCTATCCATGTCGAGTTGCCCTTTCCGATCGAAGGTGGATCCACCGGATCTATTCCGAGAACTGGGCCGCTAATCCTTGTACGGATCGAACTCCTTCTCTCCCGCCATCACCACGATAAGCGGCGTGAGCGTGTGCAGCACCGTCACCGTGTCGCCCTGCGCCGCCAGGACGTCCGGCAGCCGCCGGTACGCGTGCGGCGACTCGTCCAACCCGCCGCCGCGCAGGACTACGCCCTTGCCGCCCACCCACTCGTTGAGCATGTCCCACGTCACCTTGCCCGGCGAGATGACCGCGCCCGTCTTGCGGTTCACCTTGCCGCGCGCCGCCGTCCGCGACATCACACGCCCGGCGCCGTGCACCGTCGAGTACAGCGAGGCCCGCTGGCGCTCCGAGTCGCGGCGTGCGCCCTCGATGATCACGGCGTTGTCGCCCATCGAGCCGCCCACGAACCCCTTCTGCCCCGGAAACGCGGGCGTCGCCCCCTTACGGACCACGACGTACGCCGTCCCGTGATGCGACTCCTTCCAGGCGAAGTTGTGATGGTTGTGCACCAGCTCCATCTCGTCGCCGCCCAGGATCTCCACCACCTTGCGTGCCACCCACTCCCGCCCCGCGTAGGCGTACTCGCCCGCCAGGGTCATCAGGTGCCAATAGTCGTGCCCCAGCGGCTGCGCGAGAGAGAGCAGCGCCTCGGCCTCCGGCACGCGCTCACCCCACGGCTTGCCTTGCGAGAGCGCCAGGAACCCCGAGGCCACCGTGTGCCCGAGTCCCCGGCTGCCGAAGTGCACGCCCACCCAGATGTCGCCGCGTTCGTCGGCGAACACGTCCACATAGTGGTTGCCGCTTCCGACCGTGCCGAGCTGGTTCCGCGCCTTGGCGCGCAGTCCGTCGCGCGCGTGCTTGCCCGGCAGCGCGTCCCACGCCGGATGCTCGAACAGCGGATGATTCGTGGGCGCGTCGTCAGCGCGGTTGTTTCGGCCCATGCCGAACGAGATCGTGCGCTGGATCTCGTCCGCCAAGTGCTCGAGGTCGGCCCGTGTGTAGTGCTCCAGCCGGCGGTCGGTGCGGATCGCGGCGTTCCCGCAGGCGATGTCGAACCCCACGCCGACCACGCTCACCTGCTCGCGGTACGCGGCCACGCCGCCGATCGGCATGATGTAGCCGAGGTGGCCGTCGGCCATCAGCGCCACTCGCTCCGCGCGGGTTGCCACGTCGCGCAGCTGCTGGAGCGTCTTCTCTTCGTGCGTGCCGAAGATCACCGGCTCGTTCATGTTCCGCCCCCGTCTTAAACGTGCACCAAACGACCACGCCCCGCCTGGCGTCTTGTGTTGCGCAGGCGGGGCGATCTCTCCTCCACCGTCGACGTCACGACACGCGCCGAGTCTTCCTCCGCATGAAGTCCATCAGGATGAACTGGCCGAGGGTCATCGTGTTGGTGAAATAGGCCTTTCCGCGGCAAATCGCCGAAACCTTCTTCACGAACTCCACGAGACTCCGGTCCCGCGCGAGCATGAAGGTGTTGATCATGATCCCCGAGCGCCGGCACAACGCCACCTCGCGATACGTGGCTTGGAGAATCCGGGGATCCAGCCCCATCGAGTTGACGTAGATCTTACCGTCCGGCTCCGTGAGTGCCGACGGCTTGCCGTCGGTGATCATGATGATCTGGCGCATGTCCTTGCGTTGGGACATGAGCATGCGTCGCGACAGCTTGAGGCCTTCCGCGGTATTCGTGTGGTACGGCCCCACCTGCGCACGCGCCAGCTGCGGGAGCGGGATTTCCTCGGCGGTGTCGTGAAACAGGACGACGCGCAGCGTGTCGCCCGGGAACTGCGTGCGAATGAGATGGGTGAGCGCGAGCGCTACCTTCTTGGCCGGCGTGAAGCGATCCTCCCCGTACAGGATCATGGAGTGCGAGCAGTCGAGCATCAGCACCGTCGCCGACGACGAGCGGTACTCGGCCTGGTGCACCATGAGGTCGTCATACTCGAGGTTGATCGGCACCCCCAGGCCTTCACGCTGCAGGGCGTTGGTGAGCGTGGCGTTCACGTCGAGGTTGAGCGTGTCCCCGTAGGCGTAGGGCTTGCTCGCCGCCTCGGCTTCCACGCCCGTGGCGAGGTGCTCGGTGTCGTGGGCGCCGAAGCTCGATTTGCCGATGCTCCCGAGCAAGTGTTTCAACGTGCGATAACCGAGGAAGTCGATGCCTTTCTCGGTCAGGTTGAACTGCACCTGCTGGGCCGCTTCCTTGGCCATCCCGCCCGGTCCGAACAACGGCTGCTGGCCCGAGGGCATCTTGGGCGCCTCGGCCACGTTCAGGTAGCCCTCGGCGATGAGCTTCTCCACGATCTTGTCGAGCAGCTCGCCCATTTGCCGCTCGAGGTCGGCGTCGCGCGACGCGTCGCCGGTCGATTCCCCGCGCAGGAGCTTCAACATCTCGGGCGTGAGCGTGCCCGAATCCATGAGCGCCTGGAGGATGGCCTGGCGCAGGGCGTCGAGCGAGCGATCGGCCTCGTCCTCCCCGAACTCGCCCCAGAAGGGGTGGGAGTACGCGCCTCCGGCGAAGCCCGACTGGAGGAGGAAATCGGCGAGCTGATCGAGCAAGGCCTGCAGATTGACGGTGTCGGCCAGCTCGGGCAGGTAGCGACTGTAGGTCGTGTATCGCATCGGCTCCCTACCCCGAATATCGGGCCGCGGCGAGCTTTCCCGCAATGGACGAAGCCAAGTTTCGCCTCGGAGCCCTCTCCTATCGCAACTTCCGCTTCTTCTTTTTTGGCCAGGGTATCTCGCTCATCGGTACCTGGATGCAATCGGTGGCGCTCGGGTGGCTGGTGCTCGAGATCACTAACTCTCCCTTCGCCGTCGGGTTGAACCAGGCACTCCGATCCTTCGGCGTGTTGCTGTTCACGCTGTACGCCGGCGTCATCGTCGACCGCGTGGATAAGCGGCGCCTGATCGTGTGGACGCAGGTGCTGCAGATGCTGGAAGCGCTGGCGCTGGCGGCGCTGGTGTGGACCAAGACCGTCACCGTGTGGCAAGTGATGGCCCTGGCCGTGATGTTCGGGATCGTGAACGCCTTCGACATCCCCGCGCGGCAGGCGTTCATCGCCGAGCTGGTGGGGCGGGACGACCTGATGAACGCGATCGCGCTGAACTCGTCGATGTTCAACGCGGCGCGGATCGTGGGCCCCGCCGTGGCCGGTGTCCTGATCGGTGCCAAGGGCGTCGCGGTGTGCTTTTTCCTGAACGGCGTGAGTTACATCGCCGTCATCGCGGGGCTGCTTGCGATCCGGCTCGCGCCTCCCCCAACCCGTGGCCCGGTGCCGACGTCCACGTGGGAGGGCCTCCGCGAGGCGCTCACGTTCGTCCTGCGGGACGCCCGCCTGGCCGCCCTGGTGACCCTCGTGGCCCTCTTCAGCGTGTTTGGATTCCCGTTCATCGTCCTGATGCCAGTCACCGCGCGGGATGTATTGCACGTGAGCGCGGGGGGTTATGGTCTGCTGATGACGGCCGTCGGTGTCGGCGCCATGCTCGGCGCCCTCGGCCTAGCGCTCGCGGGACGGCGTGTGCGCAAGGGCCGGGTCCTTCTCGCGTCTGGCGCCGCGTTCGGAGCTCTCCTGGTGGCGTTCGCAGCCGCGCGGTCCTTCAGTCTGGCGTTCGCCCTCCTCGCGCTGACCGGCTGTGCGATGATCATCACGACTGCGCTCGCCAACACCTTGCTGCAGACGCTCGTGCCCGACGGGCTCCGCGGCCGGGTAATGGCGTTCTACGCGTTCGTGTTCGTGGGCATGGCCCCCCTCGGCGCGTTCCAGGCGGGTCTCGTCGCCGAGCACACGAGCGCGCCGTTCTCCACCGCAATGGGCGGGGCAGCGTGCCTCGTCGCGGCAGCCGTGGCCGCGTGGCGGGTGCCGACGCTACGCCTGACGGCGTAGCGAAGGTTCGGGAGGTTCAGGAGGTTGGGGGAGGTTGGGGGAGGTGTGGGAGGTCATGCACTGAGCAACCTCCCCTAACCTGCCTGACCTCCCCTAACCTCCCCAACCTGCTTCTAGAGCAGCCTCCTCAGCTTCACCGCCACTCGAATCGTGTCGGCGTCCCGCAGGAACACGAGCTGGCGCACGGCACCATCGATGCGGAGGTACTGGCGGACGTCGCTCAGATCGACCTCGCCCGCCCGGTGGCTGTCGATGAGCAGGAGCTGATCGCCGGCAAGGACCCCCGCGTCCGCGGCCGGGCTGTGCGGGACGACGTAGTCGACCACGACCTGCTTCAGCCCCGGCCCCCGCGCCACCAGCCGGAGCCCGCTCATGTCGTAGTCGCACGTTGGCGCCGTTCCCCGGACGGCGCGCTCGACGATAGCCCGGTGGCGGGCGTAGTCGACGATCAGACGCGATCCTTCGAACACCGAGTTGCCGACGACGCCGTCGATGTCCGTGCGCCCGAGAAAGCCCTTGTGCTCGCCCCCCACGCCAGTCGTGGGAAACGGTACCCGGACGCCGCCGAGCCGGATCTCCTGCAATCGCACGATGAACCCGTGCAACTCACCCACGAGGCCCGTCCCGATCGGCGCGTCGATGGCGGGCCGGAGCAGCGACAGCCCGTGTTGCTCGCCGAACGGTGCGGTGAGGATGACGCACAGGCCTGAGGCTCCGGTGTCGAGCAGCAGCCGGGCGGGGACGGCCCGGCGACCCGGGATTTTCACCGATGCACGCAGCAACGGCAGGTCCGCGTCCGGCGTGAATTTCACCGACGCGCCGTCGCCCTTGTAGTAGTACTTGGCCGCGTCGTACAACCGCACGCGCCGCAGCTCGTAATCGATCTCCACGGCGAACCGCTGCAACACGTCGTGCCCGACGAGCCCGCGCTGCTCGCGGCCGCTCGCCCGACTCAAGCCGTCCAGGCGATAGAGCGCGACACGATAGTTCGAGAGCTCGAGCTCACCGATACGCAGCGATCGTATGACCGCCGTGGGAATGGTGTCGTTCGTCGGGACGCCCGCCGTCGCCGCCCAGTCACGATCGAGGCCGGTGCGGGAGAGCCCGGTATCGAGCATCAACCACGCGGAGTCGCCGTCGATCACGCCGGGGACATAAATCGCGCCCCCGTACGCGTCGAACGGGACCGTCGCCACGGGCACCGGCGCCGTGAGCGGCGAGCCGTGCCAGCACGCGGCCGTGAGACACAGCGCGAGCGCCGTGGCCCGAGCCGCAGGTCTCAATTCCACTTCCTGCGACGCGCTTCCGCCACGACGAGGCCGGCCGCCCCGTCGATCCCGAGCCGGGCGGTGTTCACGATGAGGTCGTAATTGGTGAGATCCTGTCGGTGGCGCCCGTAATAGGTCTTCACGTACTGGTCGCGCTGGCGGTCCGTCTCGTCCACCACATGGTCGACGTCGGCTTCGCTCACGCCGAGGCGCTCGACGGCGAGCCGCATCCGCCATGGCTTCGGAGCCACGACGTAGACGTGCAGGGCGTCCGGCCGCTGCGCCAGCACCGCCTGGGCCCCGCGACCGACGAGGACCATGCGGCCGTGCGCCGCCGCTTCGGCGATCACGCGCTCCGTCACCTGTACGATAGTCGCTTCGTCCTGCTCGACCGCCGGGATGGTTGCGGAGGCGACGAACAGCTCGGGCGACGCCGCGGCGAGCGTGCGCGCGATCCGCTCGAGCAGGCCCGGGGCGCGCTCCTCGCGCTGGGCGACCTCGTCGGGCGGCAGGCCGGCCCGTCGCGCCACCGCGGCCACGAACTCGTTGTCGATCACGTCCCACTCGAGCTGGGCGGCCACGAGCCGCGCGACGTCCGAGCCGCCGGACGCGTACTGCCGGGTGACCGTGATGACGGGTGGCGCCATCTCAGGGCTTCAAGTTCTTGCGGAGGTCCCCGATGTTGAGCAGCGGCAACCCGCCCTCGGTCGGCACGAAGATGATCAGGTTGTTCGAGCTCTTCATGTCGTGCAGCGCCTCGATCCACTGCTTGGTGAGGGCCTCGGGGGAGAGCGTCTGATTGAGGAGGCGTTGCTGCTCCATTTGGAGCCTGGCGACCTCGACGCGGTGGCGCTCGGTCTCGATCTGCTGCTCCTGGGCGATCTTGTTGTTGATCGCCTGGACCACTTGGGCCGGCGGCTGCAGATCGCGCAGGAAAAACGCCGTGACGGTCGCGATCCGGAACTTGCCGCCGCCCGCGCGCGGGGTGGTGACGAGCGCCGAGTCGACGAGACCCTCCATGGTGTTCGCGATCTGGGTGCGCTTGGAGATGTCGTTGATGGAGTATTGCACCATCCCGTCGCGTACACCCTTGCGGATGGCGTTCAACACGGCCCCGCGGATCTGATTCTCGTCACCGATCTCTGTGAAGATCTTGGGCGCCTGCATCGGGTCGATCTGCCAGCGAATCGACACCTCGACGTGCATCCCCATCTGCTCGCTCGACAGCGCTTCGATCGCTTCGATCTGCTCACCACGTGTAGGCCACTGCTCCTCGCGGGTCGAGTAACGCTCAATGGTCGACCAGGGAGGCACGAACCGGATGCCCGCCAACAGGGGCGACTGATCCACGTACCCGAACGCGTGCCGCACGCCCACCTCGCCGGGGTCGATGACCACCACGAGGGCGCCGACGCCGACCACGATGCCGAGGATAGCGACCACGTAGGCGACGACACGCATCAGGTTGACGACCGGCCCGGGACGTTGAGAGCGGAGCGTGGCGGCCCCGAGCAGGAGGAAGAAGGCGACGCCGAGGAGGACCGCGCCAGCGACGAGCTTACCCATGGAAACTCCAGAAGGGGACGCGCAGAAGATGCGCCCCGTGCACCGCTACGAAAAGAGGTTCGGTCCGCCCCCTCCCGTTCCGGTCTTCCCGTATCCGGGCCCCTTGGGCTCGGCGCGGGCCCGCACGTAGCCCAGCTCCTCGTTACGCGAGATCCGTTTCTCGGCCACCAGTCCTTCGAGCACCAGCTCGCAGGCGGCGACCATGGTGCCCGGATCCTTTTTTCCGGCGAGGCCCACCTGATCGATGAGGTCGAGCAGGCCGGGGACCACGCTGAATCCCTTGAGGCACGTCTCGGACCGCTCCTCCATGGAGAGCTTGAGCGCTCCCCCCTCGTCGAACCAATGGACGATGTCGTCCACGTTAGCGCCGCCCACACGGGCTTCGAAGGTTTGCCCGGACGCCCGCCGGATCAAATCGCGCGCGATCGACTCCGGACCCTGGAGCTCGCCTTCGTACTCGAGTTCGAGCTTGCCCGTGATTGCGGGCAGGGCGGCGTAGATGTCCGAGATTCTCGGCACCACCACCTTCTCCTTGGTGGCGATGGTGCGCCGCTCCGCGTTCGATACCACGTTCTCGAGCACGCTGATCGGCAGCCGCTGCGACACGCCCGACCGGCGATCCACCCGCTTGTCTTCCCGTGCTTCGAACGCCACGCGCTCGATCAGCTCCGTGATGAAGTCGGGCAGCTTGAGCGGACGTCCGGTGCGCTCGAGCCACGCTTCCTGGCGCGTGATCGCCGCGCCCAGGTCGACCGTGTGCGGGTAATGCGTGACGATCTCGGAGCCGATGCGGTCCTTGAGCGGCGTGATGATCTTGCCGCGAGCCGTGTAATCCTCGGGATTGGCGGTGAATACGAGCGCGACGTCCAGGTTGAGCCGGACCGGATAGCCTTTGATCTGGACGTCCCCTTCCTGCATGATGTTGAACAGCCCGACCTGAATCTTCCCCGCGAGGTCGGGGAGCTCGTTGATCGCGAAGATCCCGCGGTTGGCGCGCGGCAGCAGTCCGAAGTGCATGGTCAGCTCGTCGGACAGGAGATGGCCGCCCCGCGCGGCCTTGATCGGGTCCACGTCGCCGATGATGTCGGCGATGGTGACGTCGGGGGTGGCCAGCTTTTCCACGTAGCGCGAGTCGCGGGGCAGCCACGCGATCGGCGTCCGGTCGCCCCGCTCGGCCACGAGCTCCCGGCCGTACTTCGAAATCGGCGCGAAGGGGTTGTCGTTCACCTCGCTGCCCTCGAGGACCGGGATCTCTTCGTCGAGCAGGGTGACGAGCTGACGCAGGATCCGGCTCTTGGCCTGCCCGCGCAGGCCCAGCAGGATGAAGTTGTGGCGAGAGAGGACGGCGTTCACGAGCTGCGGGATGACCGTGTCCTCGTACCCCACGATGCCCGCGAACAGCGGCGAGCCGTTCTCGAGGAGACAGATGAGATTCTCTCTCAGCTCGTCCTTCACCGTCCGTTGAACGCGGGCCGGGCTCGCCCATTCCGTCTGTTTCAGGTCGCCCAGCGTGGTCGGCTTGGTCATAAGGCGATAGTTAACCGGCTCCCTCCGGCGATGTAAAGAGTCGCATGGCCGCGGTCCCCCACGCGGGCAAATCGATCGTCGCGCGGCCGTCGGACTCAACGGGGATCGGGTCGCTGTTCATCTCCACGAAGTTCACGCGCCGGGCCCGACGGAATCCACGCGCGCCCGGCCACACGCTCACGCGGCGAGAAATGCCGCTGACGTCGACGAGCTTCACGATCGTACCCTCGCCATCGTCCGCGGGCTTGGCTCCGACCACCTGCACGCCGCCATCCGCGATGAAGAGCGCCGAGTCTCTGGGAGCGAGCGGGCGCTCGGCCGCGCTCGTGTAGGGCGCGCTGACATACAGGGGATCGCACGCCGCCCAGCCGCGCCGCACCGGCTCGGCGGGGTCGCTTCCGGGAGACAGCGCCGATATCCGAAAGCGGAAGGTCAGCTCACCGCCCTGCCGGGCGGGGAAGTTCGTGTACCAGTAATTGTGCAGCGCATACGCAAACAGCGTCCCATCGGGCGCGATGCGACGGCGCCACTGACCTCGAAAGACATCGTTCAGGGTCACGAGCGGCGTGTCCGGCCCGCTCCACAGGATGCCGCCGGTCGCGTCGTGCAGCCACACCCAGTGGACGTGAGTGTACCAGTCCCGACAGCTCCCGGGCTGCTGGTCCCGCTCGACCGTCATCCGGCCGATGGGTACCTCGATCTCCACGGTGGGGCTCGACAGCGCGAACGGAAAGGCGACGTACAAGGCCTCCTTCTCGAGCGTCGGTGCTTTGACGATCCAGTTCTCGATGTCCACCCACGGAAGGTCGTCGTACAGCGTCACGACTGACGTGACGCTTCCTGCGCCGGAGAGCGTCCGCTCGATCGTCAGGCGCGCGCCTACGCCGGGCAGGCGCTCGCGACGCACCGAGGAGAGCTCGGCCTGGCTGATGTTCAGCTCGGGTGGGGTCCGCAGCTCATCCTGTGCGGGACTCGTCCACAGCGCGCTGTGCGCGCCGCCGCGCACGTAGACGAGCTGATTGAGCCCCGACCAGATACCGGGTCGGACGCGCTCCTTGCCGTCTCCCGTGGTCAGGGAGCGAACGGCTCCGCTGGCCGGATCGAGCACCGCGTGGAAGCTTCCAGCCTCTATCCCAAGCGCTGTACCGTCAGGGGCGGGTGGATTTCGCGGCCCCACTAATTCGCGTTCCGTGACGGCGAGGTAGCCCAGGGCAGGGACGTCGCGCGCGACCACGAGCGCGGAGCCGTCGGGCATGTCCACGGCGGGCCAGTCGTGACCGCCGAAGGCGAAGCGCCGGCCAGCGCCGCCCGGGATCCGCACGACGTCGCTGCGCGCCCAGCTCGAGGCGTTGAACACCACGCGACCCGCGCCCGGACCGGTGCTGAGGCCGATACGGAGCAGGCCCGCGGCGACCTGGCCGTCGGCCGTCGTACGAGCCAGGTCGAGGAAGCGCTTTTTCTCCTCCCACTGCGCGAGTGTCTGCGCGCCGTCCGGATCCGATAGGCTCGCGGATGATCCCCAAGTGTGCTCACCGAACAGCAAGAGCTGGCGCCACATGCGCCGGCGGTCGGCGGCTCGACGCTCGATGCGCGCTGCCGCGCCGTTCCCGGGTTCGGTTTTCTCATCCCAGAGCGCCAGTAGCTCGGCCGCCCGAGCGGCCAGCTGCGTCTCACGAAACTGTGCGAGCTCCACCGCTGCGGCCGCTGCGCCGTCCTCCCTGTAACACCCGGTGTCCCCGCGCCGGACGGGCACCTTGGTCCCCCACCGCTGTTCCACGTCCCGGAAGAACTCCTCCGGCCGCGCGGCCATGAGGCGTGGAAACGCGTACCGGCGGTTGAACTCCTCCACATTCGCGACCGTGGCCCCGTCGGCCGGACCGTTGTCGCCCGCGGCGCCCACGAGGAGGGCGACGTCGTACGGGTAGGCCGGGGACGCGAAGACCGGATGTGTGAGCAGCCAGTCCGAGAGCCGCCGGGCCATCTCGTCCGCGCCGACGTCGAAGCCGAAGCGCGGCCCATCGGCGTAGCCATCGAAGCGCCAGTGGAGCACCCGGCTGCCGTCCGGTCCCTGCCACCAGTACAGCTGCGGGTACGTCGTCCATTCTCCCGTGAGCTGCGCACGGGCCGCCGCCCTCGGGGAAAGGAGCGGCGCCGCGCGCTCAGGATTTACGCCGCTCGCGAGATACCGGACCCCACTCGCCGCGAGGAGGGTGGGGAAGGTGGCCACTTGCCCGGGCACGTCCGCGATCTGTGCCGCCAGGTAACCGAGACCTTGGTCGCGGGCGAACAGCCCGGCGGGCCAGACGGCGCGCGCGAACGTCTCGTGGTCGAGCAGTCCCGTGAGCAGGTGAGCGAACAGCGCGGAGAGACCGGTCTTGCCGTCGCGCAGGGCCTGCGTGAGGGCCCGGCCCGCCGCGGGAGGGCGGTGCTCGACGTACGAGATCACCTGCAGGGCGCACTCGGCGGTCCAACGAAACGCGGGATGGGGAACGAGCCAGGAGAGTGCTTCATCCAGGTTGCTCCGGTGCACTTCAAGGCAGCGCTCGGGGAGGTCTGTGCGACCGACATCGGTGTGACTCGACGCGATCCAGTAGAGCGTCCAGCGTCGCGGCGGCGTCAGCCGCACGCGCCGCGTGGCCACGCGACGCTTGGCCACCTCGAGCTCGATTTGGTACTCCGCAACCCTCGTCAGCGGCAACCACACTTCGCCCGCGAGTATGCCCCCGCCCCCACCCCCGCCCCCGCCTCCAGTGTCGTTGGCGGGTAACAGCCCCGCGGTGCCCACCAGCGATCCGCGGCGGTCCGTGACCCGCGCGCGCGCCGCCGGTGCGTCGAGGCCGCTGGCTGCAATTCGCACCAGGTTGTTGCGGCCATCGGGCTGCTGGAACAAGGCCGTGGGCGCCGCCTCGACCACGACCGGGAGAGCGGCATGGCGCGTCTGGAGGAGCGGGAGGCTCCCGACCCAGGCGAGGAAAGTGCGGCGGTTAGTCACGTTGTGCTCATACACTTGGCACGGCGTGGCGGCCTTGACTCCGCGGGGCATGCCGCTAGGTTTTCCACGGCCGAACGCCCGCTACAGCCAGTCTCTATTTCCATACAGGAGCCCGCATGAAGCGTATTGCAATGGTCCTCGCTCTCGTGGCGATGGGCGCATGTCAAAAACCGGAGCAGAAGCCCGCCCAGAGCGCGGCCGACACGTCAAAAATGATGATGGCCGACACGTCAAAAATGATGATGGTCGACACCTCGATGCACGTGATGAAGGCCGACACGTCGAAGAGGATGATCGCCCCGAACGCCAAGCCCGCCCCGAAGAAAAAGCCCTAAGCAGGTCGGCAAATAGGTTGTGACGATGCCCGGGACGAGCGCCCGGGCTCTTCGTTTGCTCTGATGGTGCCGCCCACTCCCTCGGTCACGCGGGGGAGGCCGCGGGGAAGGAGAACGGCAGATCGACGACGCGGGCGTCGCGGCCCGCGGCGCGCACCATCGCGCCCGGTGCGACCTCGCGGCGGATTACGGCGAGGCCGATCCAGCGCCCGGCGCCCGGCAACCCCCCGCCCGTATCAGGCACGAATGCAAGGCTCGTCACCCGCCCGACCTCGCGATCCATGTGGCTCACCGCGCTCCAGCCGCCCACAGGGGTCACGGGCGGCTCGGGATCGAACAACAGGCCGCGTAGTTGCCGATTGGTGTGACCGCGGAAATGCAGGCGGGCGACTGTCTCCTGGCCCGTGTAGCAGCCCTTCGTGTAGGAGACGCCGCCGATCTCGTCGAACCGGACCTCCTGCGGGATGGTCTTGTCGTCCATCTCGGCGCCGAGGCGTGGCCACCCGGCCAGCACTCGGAGCAGCTCCAGCGCGGCTGGCTCGGCCGAGATCGCACCGGACGCGCGCAGCCGATCGGCCAGGAGCGCAGCAGACGAGGCGGGCGCGGTGATTTGAAGAACGAAGGGTGCCCCGTCGCTCGCCCGCGCCGTCTCCACGCCATCCGGACCCTCATGGCGAAGCACCCTGCCCGACCCGTTCGGCAACGCCAGCCCGGCGGCGCTCGCCACGGCGAGCGCGCGGGGGCCCGCCACGCGGAAGGTCACTAGGTCCACCGAACGGTCGACGACTTTCGCCAGACGCGGAGGAACGGAGCGGGTGAAGATCGCGAGCGCGCGATCGCGCCCATCCGACGGGACCGTATAGGTCACCGTGGTGTCCATCCGCGCGGCCCAACCGTCCACCACGACCATGCCCTTGGGTGTCAGCAGCGCCCCGTAGACGAAGGCCCCGTCCCCCGGCAGCTCCAGGTCGTTCGTCAGGAGACCTTGGACGCAGGTGACGGCGCCTGGGCCCGAGAGGGCCACGACGCCCGTGTCGGCCCGGCACACCACCGCGCCGGTGTGCAGCGCCGTCACGAGCCCCGGGGTGATCGCGCCAGGTTCCACGCGCGCGATCTGGGGAAGCGCCTCGGTCTCTCGCTCCGTCATTCCTCAAGCATAATAGCCCGCTGCCCGGTACGACTCGTCCAGCAGCTCGACCGGGTGACGGACCGAGGCGGGGACGCCGGCCGCGGCGAGACCCGCGCCGAGCTGCATCAGGCAGCCGGGATTGCCGGTGGCGACGACTCGGGGTCGGGCCTGGGCGAGCGAGGCGACCTTGGGCGCGAGGACCGCGCGCGACATCTCCGGCTCCGCGAGGGTGAAGAGTCCCGCGCTGCCGCAACATTGCGCGGCGTCCGGCATGGACGTGAGCCGGAGCACGGGAATCGCGCGGAGCACGCGCTCGGGTGGGTCGGCGATCCGCTGAGCGTGGAGCAGGTGGCACGGTGGGTCGTACGCGACGGTTGTATCGAGCGGGGCCCCCGGTCGCGGGCCGCGCTCGGCCAGGAGCTCGGTGACGTCGCGAATACGCGCGGCGAACGTGGCGCCCGCCCCACCGCCTTCGACCAAATGCGCGTACTCCTTGAGCATCGCCCCACAGCCCGCGCTGTTGACGACGATGGGTGTCTCGCTCGCGCCGAAGGCGGCGACGTTCGCCGTGGCCAACCGACGCGCCTCGCTCCGAAGGCCGGCGTGCGCATGCAGGGCCCCGCAGCACACCTGGGCGGGGACCTCCTGCACGGTGTAGCCGTTCAGCTGGAGCGTCCGGATCGTCGCGTCGTGGACGTGGGAGAAGAGGCCGTCCATGATGCAGCCGCGAAACAGCAGGACGGTGGAGGTTGGCGAGGATGGTGGAGGATAGTGGAGGGTGGTACGAGGTCCACCTCCACCAACCTTCACCGACCTCCACCGTCTTCCACCAGCCTGCGGCGCGCTCGCGCCGAGCATCCCGAGCGCAAACCGCACCCGCCCCCAACCCGCGAGGCGGCGGGGAAGGCCCGTTGCCCGTACCAACCGGGCCAGCGCGTACACCACGCGCGACACGCCGGCGCCGGTGAGGGCGGTGAGGGCGACGCGCGCGAGCAGCGGGACGCCACCCGGCCGCCGCTCGGCGAGCAACGCGCGGGCCGCCTCCAGCCCTTGGCCGTAGCGCACGCCCGAGGGACACACCGGCTCGCAGCCCCGGCACCCGAGGCACCGATCGAGATGTAACGCGACGTTGGGGTCGCCAGGAGAGAGCTCGCCGGTCTCGAGGGCGCGCATGAGCTCGATCCGGCCACGGGGGCTGTCCGCCTCGTCGCCGGTCGCAAGGAAGGTGGGGCAAGCTTGGAGGCAGAAACCGCAATGGACGCAGCTATCGAGCCCTTCGAAGCCCTGTCGCTCCGTCATTCCGTCCCTTCGACGGCCACCACGAAGGCTTCACCGGGATCGAAGGTGCGCCGGAGCCCGGTGACGAGCGGGCCCACGCCTTCGCGGTAGGCGCCGAAGTGTCCCACGGCGGCACGCACTGGCCAGGGGGCGCGCTCGAGGGTGAGGGGGACCTCGAGCCCCGCCAGCGTACGACGCAGCCGCCGGAGCCGATCCGCCGTGGTCTCGCCACCCCAGCGAATCGCGCCGATGCCGGGGCTCGCCGAAATCCACTCGTCGCCGACCTGGTGTTGCAACAGGTCGAGCAGCTCGTCGCTCGATTCCGGTAGGCCCCCGATGCGGAACGTCACCGGGCGAGCGGCGAAACACTCCGCGGCGTGCGTCCACAGCGCACGCGCTTCGTCGACGCGCAGCGCGGTGAACCGCCCTCCCGTGGCGGCTCCCAACCCCGCCTCCTCCGCGGAAACCAGCGCCTCCGACCCCGCGAAGCGGACCGCGAGCGTCCAGCGCTCACGTCGCGCGAGCGCGGGCGAGAGCAGCTCGTGCGCGGCCGGCTGAATGCCCGCGGCGGTGATGTCGTCGGTCACCTGCGCCAGGTCTTCGCGCGACCCCTCGAGCGCGAGGGTGCGATCGGCCCGCGGGACCGCGCGCAGCCGCAGGTGCACCAGCACGATCACGCCGAACGCGCCGAAGCTTCCCGCCTCGAGCTTCGTGAGATCGTAGCCGGCGACGTTCTTCATCACGCGGCCGCCGCTTTGCACCAGGCGGCCATCACCGGTGACGAACGTGACCCCCAGGAGGTGATCGCGGATCGAGCCGAAGCCCTGCCGCAGCGGGCCCGCGGTCGCGGTCGCCACCACGGAGCCCAGGGTGCGACCGGCGAGCCCAGGCGGATCGAGCGCGAGCCACGTGCCGCGATCGGCGAGCTGTTGGCGCAGCAGGTCGCACCCGATTCCCGCCTCGGCGGTGGCGGAGAGGTCCTGGGGCTCGATGGCGGGAATCTTGTCGAGGCGACGGGTGGTCAGCGCCAGGTCCGCGGGGGCGTCCGCGGCCAGCCAGCTGGCGGCGCCCTCGATCCGGACGCGCCACCCCTCGGCGCGCGCGGTGCCGAGTAGCAGCGCGACGGCATCGGGCGAGGCGGGCGCGACGCGCGGCACGCCATCGCGGGTGGCAGCCACGTCGACGGCGTCGTCGCCGAGCAGGGCACGGACGCGGTCGAGGAGGCTCATGGGGCGAGCACTCCCCACTCCGCATTCCGCACTCCTGACCATTCCCGGCACGCGTGCACCGGCACGACCTTCCCCGGATTCACCCGCTCGTCGGGATCGAACACGTGGCGCACGGCGCGCATGGCGGCGAGGGAATCGCCGTCGAAGATCATCGGCATGTAGCGGAGCTTGTCGAGTCCAACGCCGTGCTCGCCGGTGATGGTCCCGCCCGCGGCAATGCATGCCGCCATCATTTCGCCGCTCGCGGCGTCGACGCGGGCTCGGAGACCGGGCACGCGCCCGTCGAAGGAGATGTTCGGGTGCAGGTTGCCGTCCCCCGCGTGGAACACGTTGCTGACGGTGAGGCCGTACGAGGAGGCGATCCGGCCGATGGTTTCCAGCACGTCCGGCAGCGCGGAGCGGGGAACCACGGCGTCCTGCACCACCAGGTCGCGCGAGAGACGCCCCATGGCTCCGAACGCCTTCTTGCGACCGAGCCACAGGCGCTCACGTTGCTTCGCGTCCGCGGCAGCTACCACGCCGCGCGCTCCGTTGGCGCGGAGGATGCCCTCGATGGTGTCGGCGTCGGCGGCGACTGCCTCCTCCCGACTCCCGTCGAGCTCCACGAGCAGGACGGCGGCGGCATCGCGCGGGTAGCCCGCGGCGTACACTGAATCTTCGACGGCCTGGACGCACGATTGATCCATCATCTCGAGCGCGGCGGGCACGATGCCGCTCGCGATGACCGCCGATACCGCCTCACCGGCGGTCCGCAGCGCGGGAAAGTCGGCGAGCAGCGTCCGCACGGCGCGGGGCACCGGCAGGAGGCGCACGGCGATCCGCGTGGCGATCCCGAAATTGCCTTCCGAGCCCACGAACAGACCCGTCAGATCGGGTCCCCACGGCTCGCCGCCCGGGCTGCCGAGCTCCACGACGCTACCGTCCGCCAGCACGACCTCGAGGGCGAGCACGTGATTCGCCGTGACGCCGTACTTCAGGCAGTGCGGTCCACCCGCGTTCTCCGCGACGTTCCCCCCAATCGTGCACGCGGTCTGGCTGGATGGGTCGGGCGTGTACTGGAGACCGTACGGCGCCGCCGCCGTGGACAGGCGAACGTTCACCACGCCGGGCTCGACAACCGCGACCCGGTTCTGGGGATCGATCTTGAGGATCCTGTTCAGCCGGGTGAGCACCAGGAGCACTGCATCGTCGTCGGCCAGCGCGCCACCCGACAGCCCGGTGCCGGCGCCCCGAGGCACGAACGGTATCCCCAACGCGGCGAGCAGCCGTACGACCGCCACCACCTCGTCCCGGCTCCCCGGCAGCACCACCACGCCGGGTACATGGCGGTGGGTGGGGAGTCCATCGCGCGAGTAGGTCCAGCGTTCGGGCAGCGCCGTCCGGACGTGCCGCGCCCCGACGATCCCCGCGAGCGCTTCCACCAGCGAGGTCGTCGTCACGTGGCGGGCTCGATCTCGTGGTGGCGTCCACCGCGGCCGTTGCCCCGCGCCCGTTGGCGCACCGCGGCCCGCCGCTCCGCATCCGTCGCCAGCGGCCCGAGGACGGTGGCGAGCTGGCGAAGGCGCACGCTCGTGTTTCGCCCCGCCTGCAGCGCGCGTTTGGCATCCGCGTCGAGCTCGAGCGCCGCCGCCACCTGGAACGAGAGGAGCGCGGGGTCGCTCGGCAGGTCGATCTCTTCGTCGGTTCTCTCGGTGAGCACCCCCAGGGCGCGCGCCAGGCGGGCGAATCCGTCGCGGACGTCCTGTGCAAGCGTGGCGAGCTCCACCGTGTCGACGGGATCGTCGTCGAATTCCTCGATTTCGGCGACGCGATAGGGCTGCGAGCCCGCGACCCAGCGGCGCAACACGAAGCGGCGCTCCCCCACCGCGAGGATGTTGGAGCGCCCATCGGGCAGCGGCTCGCTCGAGCGGATCAGCGCCACACAGCCGACGTCGCCGAGGTCGGGCGCGGGATCGACCGCCGGCGCGCGGTGCGGCGTCACGTAGGCGATGCCGAAGCGCCGATCGGCGGCGAGACAGTCAGCGAGCAGCTGGCGGTAGCGGGGCTCGAAGATGTGCAACGGTTGGGGCGCCCCGGGAAACAAGACGACCGGCAACGGAAAAATCGGGAGCTCGCGAGCCATACGTAAATAGTATACGGGAAACGCCACGGCTAGACGCACAGACGCACAGGGGAGAACAGATACGAAACAGGGGTCAGGAATGCTTGTCCTGACCCCTCAACCTGTTCACCGCTGTGCGTCTGTGCGTCTAGTAGTTGCAGGTCCTCAAGCTGCCCGCCAGAAACCCTTGAGTGCCCGCCCGTCCGGCGATTCGCGAAGTTTTTCGAACGCCCGCTCCCTGATCTGCCTGATCCGTTCGCGCGTGACTCCCATCAGCGCGCCGATCTTTTCGAGCGTCATGGCCTCGCTGCCTTCTTCGAGACCATAGTAGAGATAGAGGATTTTGCGCTCGCGGGGGGTCAGGTATTTCTGGAAGATGCGATCGATGAACTCCCGCATCAGTTTGCCGTCCGTTTTCTCCTCGATCTCGCCGCCTTCCTGTCCGGCGAAGCGCTCGCCCAGCGTGGCGGCGTCCTTGTCGCTCCGATCCACCGGCGCATCGAGCGACAGCTCGGCCGCGGTCATGCGACGCGCGGTACGCACGTTGTCGACGGTGTCTTCGAGCGCCATCGCGATCTCGTCATCCGTCGGCTCGCGGCCCAACTCTTGAGAGAGATAGGTCTCGGTGCGGCTCATGCGGATCAATTGGGAGTTCTGATTCAGCGGGATGCGGACGCTGCGAGTCTGCTCGGCGAGGGCTTTGAGGACCGCTTGGCGCACCCACCACACCGCATATGAGATGAACTTCACGCCCTGGTCCGGATCGAACTTCTTCACCGCCTTGAGCAGCCCCTCATTGCCGATGGCGACGAGCTCCGAGAGATCGAGTCCGTGTCCCTGGTATTTCTTGACGTAGGAAATGACGAATCGGAGGTTCGCAGTTACGAGCCGCTCGGCGGCTTTTTCATCACCACGCTGGACGCGCCGGGCCAGCCGACGCTCTTCCGCGGGATCTTTTATCAGTGGGAGCTTTTGGATGTCTTGGAGGTACTGGTCGAATGCACCGGAAGGATTAGCCCGAAAAAACGCCTTCGCCTTGCCTGCGTTCGACCGCGCCATAGCTCTAGGGCTCCGACGGTAGACGACCGAAGTCTCGTCAGGGAAAGTCGCGACTGGGGCAATATAGAAGTGGCCCGCAAATGGTGCAAATCTGCACGTTTTTCCACATCACAAATCGTGATCAGCCTTCATCACTGCGCAGTTTGTCCACTATCCACATCGCATGTGGAGAAAACGGTGTTGATGCGAAGTTGATTCTTCCCCCTTGGAAATGTGGAGACGTGCACACGCATGTGGGAAGTTGTTGACGGATATGTGATTATGTCAGGAAGTGATGGACGCCATAGCTGGTGGCGGTAGACGGTCCCTATCGTGCCCCTCCCTTTCGCCTCGGAGGACCGCATGAGCAGCATCATCATTGGCCTCGTGTTTATCGTGGGCGGCCTATCGGGCACGCTCGCGCTCGTCGGGACCAACAGTGGAACGGCCCTCGCGGTCGTGGGTGTGCTGCTCGTCGGACGGGGCATTTACCGGATTCGACGCCAGCGCGCGCAGCAGCAACAGGCGCACTAGGTCGTGCCGACCATGCCTTCACGGTAGGGGCGCAGCGCCCTGCGCCCCTCCGTCGTTCAGGAACGCGTCAGGACCTCTCGCACGGCGCCTTCCGGCGCCGCTATCGTCCAACTCTGCCCATCCGCGTACATGCGGCCGATCGTTTGCGGCAGCGCGAATCGCACGGTGCCTTCACGACTCTTCTTGTCGAGCTGCATCGCCGCCATCAACGCGTCCGCGGTCGCCGTCTCCGGGAGCTCGAGCGGTAGCCCGTAGCGCTCGAGCACGCGGCGGATCCGGTCGGCTGTGCCTGGCTCTGCGATGCCAAGGACTTCGGCGAGCCGGGCCTCGAGGGCCATCCCGATCGCGACCGCTTCACCGTGGAGAGCCGCGAACCTCGTGGTCGCCTCGATGGCGTGACCGATGGTGTGGCCGAAGTTGAGGATCGCTCGACGGCCGGCTTCCCGCTCGTCCGCAGCCACGACCGCCGCCTTGAGCTCCACCGAGCGCGTCACCAGGCGCTCGAGGGCGTCTTGGTCCCGCGCCGTGATCGGGCCGGCGTCGTGATCGAGCGTCGCAAAGTACGCGGCATCGGCGATGACGCCGTGTTTGACCGCTTCGGCCATGCCGGCCGCGAGCTGTTGGGCGGAGAGGGACGTGAGCGCGTCGAGATCCGCCAGCACGAGGCGCGGCTGATGGAAGGCACCCAGCAGGTTCTTTCCGGCGGGCACGTCGACCCCCGTCTTCCCGCCGATCGAAGAATCGATCATGGCCAGGAGCGTGGTCGGCACGCCGACGTACGGCACACCTCGCAGGTAGGTCGCCGCGACGAACCCCGCGACGTCGCCCACTACGCCGCCCCCGAACGCGATGACCGCCGAATCGCGGCCGAACTGGTGAGCGAGCATGCGATCGGACACGGCCGCCCATGTCTCCCGTGTCTTGTTCCACTCGCCCGCCGTGAACTCGAACAGCTCCGCGTGGACCGCGGCCTTGCGGAAGCCCGCCACGACCGCCTGGCCGTAGAGGCCCGCCACGTGCGAATCGGTGACGATGGCGTAACGCTGGGCGGGGCAGGCCGTTGCGACCCGGGCGGGCAGCTCCGCGAGGACGCCGCGCCCGATGACGATGTCGTACGACGCGTCGCGATGCTCGGTGAGCGAGACGCGAACCGTCACCACGCGACGTCGGCCCGGCCGGCGGCTGCGTTCGCGCCCCGGGCCAGAACGAAGAGCAGGTCCGACAGCCGGTTCAGGTACGGGAGAATGCTCGGGGCAAGGGCCGGGGCTTCACGTGAGAGCGTGACGACACACCGCTCCGCGCGCCGGCACACGGTGCGCGCGAAGTGGAGCGCGGCGGCCTTTGGGGTGCCCCCCGGCAGAATGAAGCCGTCTAGGGGCGCGAGTGTCGCTTCGGTCGAATCAATCGCGCGCTCGAGCGCGGCTACGCGTTCGTCGCTCAGGGCGGCCTTGGCGAGCGCCTTGGCCACCTTGGCCGGCTCGGGGCTCGCGAGCTGCCCCCCGATGGCGAACAGGTCGCGTTGGATGTCGTCCAGGAGGGCGTCGCCGAGTGCCGTCGGGTCGAGCGCGCGCGCCAGGCCGATCGCGGCGTTGAGCTCGTCCACGGCGCCGTACGCGGCCACCCGGCGGTGATCCTTGGGCACGCGCCCACCGCCGAACAAACCCGTGTCTCCGCCGTCACCGGTCCTGGTATAGATCTTCAAGGCCGTTCCCCGCTCCCCTCTCCCTTCTCTCGGAGGCTTCCGTTACGATAGAGGCCCATGCAGGACGTCAAAGATATCACCATTGTCGGCGCCGGCCCCACCGGGCTGTTCGGCGCCTTTTACGCGGGAATGCGCGGCGCATCCTGCTGTCTGATCGACAACCTCGATCAGGTGGGCGGCCAGCTCACGGCGCTCTACCCGGAGAAATACATCTTCGACGTGGCCGGATTTCCGAAGGTCCTCGCGAAGGACCTGGTGCGCGGCATGGCCGAGCAGGCCCTGCAGTTTGACGCTCCCGTGCACCTGGGCGAGCAAGTCACCGGCCTCGAGCGCTCCTCCGAAAACGGTCACCCGGTGTTCACGATCGTCACCGAGCGGGACCGGTACCCTTCGCGCACGGTGCTCATCGCAGGCGGGATCGGCGCCTTCACCCCACGCAAGCTCCCGCTCAAGGATGTCGATCGGTGGTACGGCAAGGGCCTCCACGATCGGGTCCTCGACCCCAAGGTGTTCACCGGCAAGCGCGTGTTGCTCGTGGGCGGTGGAGACTCGGCGTTCGACTGGGCGGTGAACCTGCAGGGGATCGCGCGGTCGATCCTGATGATCCATCGGCGAGATGGGTTCCGGGCGCACGCCGCTACGGTGCGACAGGTGCGCGACCTGAGCGCCGCCGGGAAGATGGAGCTCCGCACGTTCTGGGAGCTCAAGGCGATTCACGGGAGCGACGCGATCGACGGCGTGACGATTCTCAACAACAAAACTAAGGAAGAAGAGCGCGTCGCCGTGGACTGCGTGATCCCGCAGCTGGGGTTCATCTCGTCGTTGGGCGCGATCGCGCAGTGGGGGCTCGATATCGAGAAGGGCGAGATCAAGGTGTCGCAGACCATGGCGACGAACATCCCCGGCGTGTTCGCGGCCGGCGACATCACGACCTACCCGGGGAAGCTCAAGCTCATCGCGACGGGAGCGGCGGAGGCGGCGATCGCCGTGAACCACGCCGTGCACTTCATCAATCCCGCGGCCAAGATCGAGCCGGGGCACAGCTCGAACATGGCGTTGTTTGGGCAGACGGAAGACTAAGGCGGCAGGGCGGCAGGGCGGCAGGTGAGTTCGTCGCTTTCCTGCCGCCGTGCCGCCGTGCCGCCCTTTCTTATTGCCGGCCTATCTGCACGACCACCGAATCGATCTGATTCAGCATCTGCTGATAAGGCACCGCGTGGCCGTTCGCCTGCACGCTGAAGGTGATGGTCCGACCGTTGCGGGCTTCGATGTAGCCCGACAGGCTGTTCACCCGATCGATACTGCCCGTCTTGGCGATCACCCGCCCCTCGAGCGGCGTGCCGCCGAAACGCCGCAGCAGCGATCCCGGTTCGCCCGCGTGCGGTAATCCTGCGACGAATGGCCCCCCCTTCGGATGTCCGTGCATATAGTGGAGGAGCTGCGCGAACGCGTGGGCCGTCACGAGGTTGCCGGCGGCGAGGCCGGAGCCGTCTTCGAGCGCGAACGCCGTCGAATCGATTCGCACGGAGTCGATGAGAAACCGCCGCTCCACATCGAGGCCCGCTCGCCATGACCCGTCCCCCTGCAACTCCCGCCCCAGGATCTTGAGCAACATCTCGGCGAACCAATTCTGGCTGGAGTTGAGAATCGGAAAGATGATGTCGGGGAGCGGGCGGCCAGCATACTCGAGGAGCGGAGTGCCACAGCAGCGCACGGTGCGGTACGCCAGCGAGTCGGTCGTGCTCGCCGCGCCGCCTTCGACCGACACGCCTTGGCGCGCCAGGGACGCCGCAAGGGCACGAGCGGCGTACAGATTCGGGTCAGGGAGCGCGACGTTCTCCGTCCACGGCTTCTTCCCGAGGGGCACGGCTCCCTCGGCGCGGATGCTCCATCCCCCGCCACTCCGGAAGAAGTTGTCCCCGATGGTGGAGCTCGATTCCGCGGGCACGGTGCGCGCCCGATTCTCGAACGTGATGAGGCCGAGATCGGGCGCCCAGTTGATCGCCGGGGGCGCGTCGACCGCGGGCCCGGGCGCGATCTGGAAATCCACGCTGTTGTCGTGGAACCCCAGGCCCGACACCGGAGCAGCGTACCACCACGTCAGATCCCAGGCGTTCCAGCCATAATGGATGAGCGTCGGCTCGAAGTACGAACCGTCGCCCACCAGCTTGCCGGTGATGCGGCGAATCCCACGCGCGCGGATCGCATCGGCGATCGCGTCGATGGCCGTGAACGTCGAGTCGCACGCCCCGGGCGCGAGCGTGTCCACGCTGTAGCACCGGGCGGACCACGTGGGATCGCCACGCCCGTAGAGGATCAGGTCTCCGTACAACACCCCGCCGTCCAGGCGCCCGTTCAGGTACAGACTCGTCTTCACGCGGTAGCCGGCGGGCAGGAGTACCGCCGCCGCGGCCGTCACCACCAGCTTCGTGTTGCTGGCGGGCACCGAGAAGCGGTCGGCGTTCCGCTGGTAGAGCACCCGGCCTCGATCGTCTACGACGTAGATCCCCCACGTCGCGCGATCGAACGGCGGCACGTCCACCAGCTGCGCCAGGCGTTGCTCGAGCGACCCCCGCAGAGGCACCGTGCGCGGCCGCTGGGATGAGGGCGACTGAGCGGCCAGCGCGGAGCTAATCGTAAGCGATGCGAGGATCAGCTTTCGCATAGACCAGGTCCGTCACGAGGTTGGCGAGCACGAACACCAGGGACATGAACAAGATGCTCCCCTGGATGGCCGGGAGATCGCGCTTTTCGATCGCCGTAAGGACGTAGCGCCCCAGGCCCGGCCAGCCGAAGATCGTCTCAGTGAGGATGCTCCCGGTGAGGTAGCTTCCCGTGTCGAGCCCCAGTACGGTGATCACCGGGATGAGCGCGTTGCGGAATCCGTGTCGCATGATGACCGCGGCCTCGTTCAGACCCTTCGCTCGAGCCGTCCGGACAAAATCGC
>DATLVU010000043.1:0-22705 GCA_035577025.1 Gemmatimonadales bacterium | reverse complement strand
CGGCGCCGGCCGAGTCCGGGACGAAGCTCGGCACGGTGATTTCCACGGCGAGGCCGGTGTCGGCCCGCGCTACGTACGCCTTGGCCGAGTCGCGCGCACCACGATACTCCCAGCCGGCGGCGACGAGCCTGAGCGACGAGCGGCCCAGCGGGTCGAGCGCCAGCAGCCGTTGGGCCGTCGGCAGCAGGGCGGTCGAGTCGTGGAGCTGGACGTAGGCCGCTGCCAAGGAGAACAGCGCGTCCCGACGATACGGGTTCTTGGCGAGCCCCAGCGCCAGCGCGCGAGCCCCGGGACGGTACAAGCCCTGACCCACCATGCGCGCGCCCGGAGCGAACAGGGCCTCCGGGTCCAGGTCCTTCGCGTGCGCGGTCAGAGAGTCGAACGTGGCCGCGGCCTGCTCGGCGTGACCGCTCTGGGCGTACAGGATGGCCAGCGACGTTGCGGCCTCGACGTCCCCGGGGTAGACGGCCAGGTACTCGTGCAGCGACTGGATCGCCGGTGCGAACGCCGCGGTGAGCGAGCTCGAGTCCGCCGCGAGCTGCTGGAGCGCCGCCGCCAGGTTCGCACGCTGCCGCGCCACTGCCTGCGCCCGCGCCGTCGAATCCCGGGTGAACAGTTGCTGGTCCGGAGGGGCCAGGTGCGCGCCCCGGGCCTTGCGCGATTGCGCCGACGCCACGAGGCGCGCGAGCACGGTGGAATCGCCGGTGATCCCGCGCTGGATCGAATCGAGGCTGGCGCGCACCCGACCAGCGCGCTGAGCCGCCGGGTGGCCCTGGACCTTTCGCACCGCCAGGTGCCACGCGTTCCCGAGCGCCTCCCGCTTGTCTTGCGCGTAGTTGGGGTCGTCCCCGGCGGTTCGGGCCGCGAGCGCGTAGTACGCGGAGGCCGAGTCGTCGCTCCCACGGCTCGCGTACAGGCCCGCGACCGTGCTGAACGTCTTGGGATTCTTGGGCTCGAGGTGGGCAGCAACGCGGAGTAGGGCCAACCCTGAGTCTTGCTTCCCATCCTGCCAGGCGGACAGGCCGGTATTGACCAGCTTTCCCCACAGCTCGTTGCGGTAAGTGGCGATATCGTCGCTGCACTTCGGCGCGAGCGTTCCGGCGCGCGTCAGGGCGCTATCGGCGCCGGACGCGTCCCCGGTCTCGACATAGTACCGACCCAGGTAGTACCAGACGGCAGCATTCGCCCCCTGGTTGTCCTGGACGATGGCGTCGGTGAGGAGCTTCCTCGCTTGAGCGAGCTGCTGATCGCGCTGCTCCGGCTTCTCCACCGCGTTCCGGAGCGCCTGCATGCCATTGCTGATTTTGGACGGTGCTGCCGGAAGCTCGCACGGAGGCTGCGGCGGGACCCAGGTACCCTGTGCCTGCAGCGGGGCGGTCGGGAGGCCGCCCAGGAGGGCGAAGAGCGTGACACGCACGACGGCGCGCATGGGGAACGGCGCTAGAAATGGCGCGGGAATGCGCCGGTGTCAACAGCATGATTCCCCAGGCGTACCGGCCGTAACGGCCGGGCGTCACCTCACTGTTTCTGGATGTCCCCCACGACCGTGCCCTGGGCGTGGAACCCCCGCGACGGAATGTCGAGGCTGAACGTGTCCATGAGCAGCGCACCGGGCCCGTTGTCGCACGCGTTGATAATGAACGTTACGGGGAACGAGTTGCTGCCCTCCACCAACGTGCCAGCAGCGTCGAATTGGTCTCCGTTGCCCGGGGTGGCGCAAAGGGTCGAGCCGAAGGTGAACGAGCTGAAGGAGCTCGCGGTCAGCGTTTCTGGTAGCCCCCCAGGAGCGGCCGAGGCGAAGAACGACCCGTGCGTGCCAGTCGCGTCGTGAGTGACGTCGAAGTTAAAGATGATCACGCCACCTTCCGGGTCCGGGATACTGCCCGTTCCCTTCAACTCACCGGTCTGCAGCGGTTGGTTCCACGCCTGCAACTTGGGGCTCAGTGGATCGCGGGTATCACTACATGCAGTGGCGACTGCGAGCAGGGCGACCGCCGCCGCCGACACGGTCCGGGAAATGGTGCGTTTCATGGGGCTCCCCTCCTTGAGCAACAGGTTCGGGAGCCCGTAAGGGCAAGACGCGGGCCGGGGGCCGCGGGCGCAAAAACGTGCCGCGAGTGGTCCGACGGTGCGATGCTGCATCGCTCGGTGCTGCGCCGGCGTCGCGTCGCGCGCGGACCGCATCACCCGGCACGCGCGTGGCCCCGGCGCAGCAGCGCCTCCGGCGTGTTCCTCCTGACCTACGGGGCGGGTGTTGCCGGGAAGCCGGCGAGACAGTGAGAGCGGACGAGGCTGGAATGCCGAGTTTCGTGAGACGAAGAGCGGGCGACGGGATTCGAACCCGTGACGTCCAGCTTGGGAAGCTGGCATTCTACCCCTGAATTACGCCCGCGTGAAGCGGAATGTCACAACCCATCCCGCTCCCTGTCAACTCAACTTTCGTGCCTCACGACCGCTTGTAGCGCCAGGCCACGACCGTCGGCTGGTCAGCCGCCACCTTGAACGACTGGTTGGAGCCGGAGTCGAGCGCTGGCACCTGCTGTGGTTTCGATGCCACGACGGCGCCCGTCTTGTCGAGGAACTCGAACGTTATGGTCAGCGGTGCCGAGGCCTTCGACCGGAAGTTCGTGAACAACCCGGTGAGCTCGGCGCCCTTGTCATTGGCGATGAAATTGCCGACCGTGACCTCGACGGGCAGCGAGTCCGCAAGCTGGAGGTAGTACAACACCGAGTCCTTTTGCTTGAGGAGCTGGAACCCGCCAGCGATCTTCGCCAGGGTCAGGCGGTTCATCGGATCCACCGCGTAGAGCCGGCGCGCCAGCGGAAGCACCTTGGTCGTGTCGCCGATCAGGTACGAGATGCCGGTCAGATTGTAGAGAGCGTCCCGAAGATAGGGATTTTTCGTGAGACCGGCCTCGTACATCTGAACGACGAGACGATACTGCGGGTCGGCGAATGCGTGGAACTTGCGCATCGTGTCCACGGCCGCCGGTTGGCAGCGCGCCGATATCTGCCGCACGGTGAGCGTGGGTGTCTTCTTCTTCTGGGCGGTGCCGCACGTCGAATCCATCGCGGCCGTGTCCGGACTGGATGGAATGACACTGAGCACCGACTGCGCGGCCGAGAAGAGATCGTCCGCGGTGGCCGAATCGGAGTGCGAGACGAGCCCGCCGTAGAGCGCCATCGCGGAATCGCGCTGGCTCTCGGACACCAGCACCGCCGCGAGGCTCGCCGTCGCCTGCACGTCGTTGGGATAGGCGCCGAGGAACTCCCTGTAGGCGGCGTCGGCTTCAGGATACCGTTTGGCGGAGTGATATACGCGCGCGACGTTGAGAAACGCGTCCCGCCGCTCCTTGGCGTACTTCGGATCTGACGCCGCGGGCACGGCGAGCCGGAAGTACTTGGCCGCCGAGTCCAATCGGGTCGCGTACACGACGGAATCCGTGTGGTACTTCGCCGCGTTGGTGTGCTTGAGGGAGGTGTCGGGATCCTCGCGGCCAACGAACAGGTTGGCGATGTAGATCAGACCCATCGGCTCGCCCTGGTAGACCTCATTGGCATTGCGGAAGGCCACGATCGCGGAGTCGG
Organism: Gemmatimonadales bacterium; assembly: GCA_035577025.1. Classification (GTDB taxonomy): domain Bacteria; phylum Gemmatimonadota; class Gemmatimonadetes; order Gemmatimonadales; family GWC2-71-9; genus AG41. The sequence continues at coordinate 19,117 of DATLVU010000043.1, read as the reverse complement.
TGTTCCCCGCCTGCCATGCCTGTACGCCCGCGTTGTACAGCGGCACCCACGCCTGGCGTCGATACAGCCCGATGTCTTCCTTGCACTTCGGCTCCAGGGCCAGGGCCTTCGCAAACGCCGAATCCACGCCCGCCCCATCCTGCACCATGAGGTAGTAGCGGCCGAGATAGTACCAAGCGGCGGGACTCTTGTCCTGTTTACCCGTGGTCACCGCTTGCGTGAGCGCGCGCTCCGCCTCCTTCAGGTCTTTCGCTTTCTGATCTGCCAACTTCGTGGTGAACGCGTTCTTCAGCGACTGCATGCCGTTGTTCACCTGCTGGTTCCCCGGCTTGATCTCACACGCGGCCGGGAGCCAGATCGCCTGCGCTGACATCGCAGCCGGCGCGAGGATCGCGCATCCGATCGCCAGCACGCCCCCCCCAATAACCTGCTTCGCGCTCATGCTCACTCCTTGGATTTGGCGACGAGCGCCTCGGCATCGCGCTCGGCGACGCGGGCGACTTCGAGCGGCGGCCGGCCCAGCGCACGGGCGGCCGCCAGCACGTCGTCGTACTCTGGTTTCACTCGCACTCCCGTGGCATCCGGCTGCTCCAACACCTTCACCCGTACGGCGATCTCCGGCGTGAGCTGCACCGTCACCTGGCGCCGCGCCAGTGTCGCCCGCTCCGCCACCCAGCGCCGTACGCCCGCGGTGGTACTGTGGCGAAACAACGCCGCCGTCACCCGCTCCGCGAGTCCCTCCGGCGCTACGACCTCCACGCGGAAGCCGGACCGCCCCTTTTTCATCTGCACCGGCCACGTCTGCACGTCGAGCGCCCCCTCGGCCACGAGGGCCTGCCGCAGGGGCTCCACGTACTCCGGGCTCATATCGTCCAGGTCGCTCGCCAGGAGCACCACCCGCCCGGCCTCGGCCGCCTGCTCGCCAACCAGGATGCGCAACGCGTTCGGGTAATGCGCTGGATTTCGCTGCCCGGCCCCCCAACCACCCTTCACCAGCCTCCACTGGCGGGGCGGTGGCCCAGCCGCCAACACCCGTACCAGCGCCGCGCCGGTCGGGGTCGTGGCCTCGCCCTCGACCGGCCCTCCACTCGCGAGCTCCAGACCCTCGAGCAGGATGGCCGTGGCCGGCGCGGGCACCGGGAGCCGGCCGTGCGCCGCTTCGACCCAGCCGCTCCCTACAGCGACCGGCAGGGTGTAGATCGCCTCCACGCTCAGCTGCTCGAACCCCTCGATCGCACCGACGATATCGAGGACGGCGTCCACCGCACCCACCTCGTGCAAATGCACGCGCTCGGGCGCGACGCCGTGCACGCGCCCCTCAGCATCGCCGATAAGCCGGAACGCGCCGATCGCGCGTTCCTTCACCCAAGCCGAAACGGGTGCCCGCTCGACCAGGCGCACCAACTCGCCCACGTGCCGGCCGTGCGGCTGCTCCGGGATGGTGAACTCGACTTGCTTGCATCCCACGCCGCTCCGGACGGCGTCTCGCACTGCAACCTGGACGCCCGACAGGCCGAGGCGCGCTGGCAGGCTCTCGAGCCATTGCTGTGGCACGCCGAGGGCGAGCAGCGCGCCTAACGTCATGTCGCCGGATATCCCGGCTGCGGGGTCCAGGATGGCGATGCGCATCGTTCCCAAGCTGTGGAATATAAATGGGTTAGGCTCGGTACAGCCACCCTGCGCCGGTGTTGAAGAGCACGACGCGCTCCTCGGGTCCCAGGACACCCTGGGCGTTGAGCACCGCCGCGCCTGCGAGCGCCGCCCCGCCCTCCGGCGACGCGTCGATTCCCTCCAGCGTCTGCAGATCGCGCGCGGCCGCGGCGAGCTGCGCGTCGGTGACGGTCACCGCCCCGCCGTGGCTCTCGCGCAGCGCACGCAGCATCAAGCGGTCTCCGAGCGGCCCGGGCACCCGGAGGCCCGCGGCAATCGTCGTGGGGTCGGGCCACGGGGTACACGCGTCCGCCCCCGTTTCGAAGGCCCGCACCACGGGCGCGCAGCCCGCGGCCTGGACGGTATACATGCGCGGCGGGCGACCGCTTACCCATCCCGCAGCGGCGAGCTCGGCGAATGCCTTCCACATGCCGATGAGCCCCGTGCCGCCACCCGTCGGGTAAACGATGGCGTCCGGCAGGGTCCAATCGAGCTGCTCCGCGAGCTCGAGGGCGAGTGTTTTCTTACCCTCGATGCGGTACGGCTCGCGCAGCGTCGAGACGTCTACGGCGCCGGTCTCGGCGGCATAGGCGCGGGCCGCCTTCCCGCAATCCCCGATGTGCCCATCCAGCAACACGAGGTCGCCGCCGAACGCGCGGATCTGAGCGAGGATGGTCGCGGGCGTGCTTGCCGGTGCGTAAACGCGCGCCACCACGCCCGCCTGCGCGGCATAGGCCGAGAGCGCGACGCCGGCGTTGCCGGCGGTCGGCACCACCAGCGCTTTCGCCCCCGCTCGCGCGGCGCGGGTGACGGCCGCGGCGAGGCCCCGTGCTTTGAACGAGCCGGTGGGATTCACCGCTTCGTCCTTGACCAGGAGCTCGCGGAAGCCGTGCTTCGCTCCCGCACGACGCACCGGGAGGAGCGGCGTCCCACCTTCACCGAGGGTGACCGGCGCCTCACCGTCCGTGAGCGGCAACCACTCGCGGTAGCGCCACATGGTCCAGGGTCGCCCGCGCAGCACCCGCGTCACCTCGGGTTTGGGTACCGCGCGATACCGCACGAGGTACGGCTGACCGCACGCGTCGCACACGCCAGGCAGTCCGTCGGCACTACGAACGGCCGCGCAGCCGGAGCACTCGAGGGACCAGTCCAGGCTCATATCAGATCGGTGCGTGGAGTCGATCGAGAATGCGCTCCGCGAGCCGGACGGAGAACCCCGGCAGGGAGGCGATTTCCGCGGGCGTCGCCGTCTTGACGCCTGCCAACGACCCAAACCGCTCGAGGAGCACCCGCCGGCGATTCGGTCCGATGCCTGGAATGGCGAGGAGCTCGGACGTGATGGTGCGGCGCGACCGGCGCTTCCTGCTGTAGCTCAGGGCGAACCGGTGGGCCTCGTCGCGAGCGCGCTGCAGCAGCCTGAGGGACGGGCTGCGCCGCGACAGCGCAAGCGGCTGGACGCGGCCGGGCAGGAAGATCTCCTCCTCGCGTTTGGCCAGGCTGACGATGGGCAGCTGCGGCTGCCCGACGGCCCGGGCAGCGTCCAGCGCCGCACCGAGCTGGCCCTTCCCGCCGTCGATCACCACCAGGTCGGGGAGCGCCTTCTCCTCCGCGAGCCGCCGTGTGAGGTAGCGCGTCACCACCTCGTGCACCGCGGCAAAGTCGTCCTGCGGTGCCCCGCGGATTCTGAAGCGTCGGTACTCGGCCTTCTTCGGGCGCCCCGCCTCGAACCACACGAGCGAGCCGACCGTATCGCGGCCCTGGTTGGTGGAGATGTCGATACAGACGAACGCGCGGGGCACGGCGGCGAGCCCCAGATCGCGGCCGAGGGCAAAGACCGGATCGGCGGAGCGCTCGTCGATGTCGAAGCTCTCGATTTTGAGGCTATCGAGCAGGTGCCGGGCGTTCTGGTCGGCCAGCTCCGCGAGCTGGGCCTTGGATCCCCGTTGGGGCGTCCGCCAGTCGACGTCGGGCACGAGCGCCGCCAAGGAAGCGAGATCCTCGGGCGGGAACGGCAGGAGGGCGCTTCGGGCCCTGCCTTCGAGGGGGACATAGCAGCGGACCAGGAACGCGGACAGCACCGCGCCCTCGGTTTCGTGCTCCGCGTTCTCCAGAAACCAGTGGTCCCGCGCGATCAGCTTGCCATCCCGCACGCGGAGCACCACGCCGCACGCGTCGTCGCCGTCCCGAGCGATGCCGATGGCGTCGGCATCCCCTCCTCCGACGAGCTCGACCGCCTGTGGCTGTTCCAGCTGGTCCAGCCATTTGAGGGCGTCGCGCACCTGCGCCGCCCGCTCGAAGTCCTGCTGCCGTGCCGCCTGCTGCATGCGCTCACGCAGGCGCGTTCGCACGTCCACGGTCTTTCCTTCGAGAAACAGGAGCACGTCGTCGATCATGCGGCGGTACTCCGCCTCGCTTTGCAAGCTCACGCACGGCGCGCGGCAGCGCTCGATGTGGTAGTCGAGGCACGGCCGCTCCGGCGCCTCCCGCGGCAGGTCCCAGTGGCACGAGCGCACGGTGAAGATGCGTCGGATGATGTTGAGGGTCTGCCGCAGCGTGGCGACATCCGTGTAGGGGCCGAAAAATCGGGCGCCCGGGATCGTCACGCGCCGCACCACGAGCACGCGCGGGAACGGCTCCGCGAGCGTCACGGCGATCCGGGGGTAGCTCTTGTCGTCGGTGAGCCGGATGTTGAAGCGCGGCTTGTGTTCCTTGATGAGGTTGTTCTCGAGCAGGAGCGCCTGCGGCTCGTTCGAGACGATGATCGTCTCGACGTCGGCGATTTGGGCGATGAGGGCGGCCTGCTCGGGCGTCCCGCCGGCGTCGGGCCCGAAGTAGCTCGGCACCCGCGAGCGGAGGCTCTTGGCCTTCCCCACGTAGAGAATCTCCCCGGCCCCGTTCTTCCACAGATACACGCCCGGCTTGTCGGGAAGGGCGTCTAGCTTGCGCGCCAGGTGGTCAGGGATTGCCATGTCCGGACGGCATCGGGATGCTTGAGCGCCAGCGTCGCCGCGGCGTAGATGATGCCAAAGATACTCAGCACCAGCGCCCCACGGGGCACGGGGGCCAGCCCGACGACGACGCGAGCCACGCTGACACTCGCGGCGGTGGCGAGCGCGGCCCCGAGCGCCGCGATCCCGAGCGCCCGCCAGTCGGATCCCCGCAGGACAGGGCCGATGCGGCCGCTCAGGTGGCGGAGGTGAAGAGACGTGTTCAGGAACGCGCCCAACGACGACCCGAGCGCGATCCCTGGGGCTCCAATCCAGCGCATCAGCAGCCACGCGAGTCCCGTGGACACGGCGAGTGACGACGCCGCGATCAACACCGGCGTGCGGGTGTCGCGCATCGCATAGAACCCGGAAGCGAACAGCTTGACCGTCGCCTGCGCCACGATGCCGACGCCGTACGCGGCCAGAACGTTACCGACGAGCGCGGTCGCCTCCGTCGTGAACCGACCAGTCTGATACAGGGCGCCGATGATCTCGCGGTTGAGGGCCATGAACGCGAGTGAGGAGGGCACGACAAAGAACGCGATGCGACGGAACCCCACCGCGATCCGTGTCCGCAGCTGCTCGTTCGGTGCCGTCCCGAACGCGTCGCGAGACAGCTCGGGCAATGACACCGCCGTGACCGCGACGCCGAACAGGCCGATCGGCAGCTGTTGGACGATCTGGGCGTATCCGAGAGCGGAGACGCCGCCCGGGCCCGTAAACGAGCCGAGCAGGGTGTCGATCGTACCTGAGACCTGGACCACACCAGCGCCGAGCAGCAACGGCAGCCATGCCACAATGACGTCGTGTACGCCCTCGGGCGCCGTCGAGAAGCGCAGGGGGATGCCGCCGAGCAACCGCCAGCAGACTGGCATCTGCACGGCGATCTGCAGCAGGCTGCCGGCCACGGTTCCCCACGCGAGGGCCAGCGACACGCGATGCAGTTGCGCCTCGATCGGCAGAGCGCGATTCACGAACCATGTCCCAGCGGCGAGCATCGCGACGATTCCGGCGATGTTCCAGAGCGCCGGGGCGGCGTACGGCAGGAAGAAGCGGCGGTGGGTGTTGAGAACCCCGAGGCACCAGGCCGAGATCACCATGAGCCCGGTCATCGGAAACAGGATCCGCACCAAACTGATCGTGAGCCGGCGACGCGGCTCGTCGAACCCGTTGGCCAGGACGGTGGTGATGGCGGGCGCGAAGGCGATTCCTAAGAGGGCGAGAATCCCTGAAGCCAGGAACAGGAGTCCCAGGACCGCCCCGGCGAGCGCTCGCGCCTCTCGCTTGTCGGCGCGCTCGTTGAGCGCCGCATAAACGGGAATGAACGACCCCAGCAACGTCCCCTCGCCGAGCAGATTGCGTATTCCGTTGGGAATGCGGAGTGCGGCGCGAAAGGCATCAGCGGGGATGCTGTCGTTCCCGAAGTAGTACGCGAATACCCGTTCGCGCACGTACCCCAGGACACGCGTCAGGAAGATGCCGGTCGCGACCTGCGCCGCGTGGCGTGCGCCACCGCCTGCTGCCCCTCGGTTGGGCACCGTCAGGACGGGCGGTTCTTCTTGGTGGGATCTTCCAGCAAGCGCTGGACGAACTGCAGCTCCTCCCGCATCCCGGCGAGCGAGCGGTTCACGTCCTCGAGGTCGGTCTCGAGCGCCTCCAGCCGTCGCTCGAGCTGACGCATGCCCTGCCCACCCCCGTCTCCCGCTCCCTGCCCTTCGAGCCGTCGCGCGACCGACCGTCCGAGCGGTGAATCGAGGAGGATGGCCGTGATGGGAATCATCAGGGCCACGAGCAGCACGACGACGAAGATCCACATGAGACGGATTCTACGAAGTGCCCGCCCAGCGCGCCACCTCGTGCTCGAGTCCGTCGAGCAATTCGGCTCCGTAGCGGATCAGGAACGACGCGAGCGTGAGCACGCGCTCCTGCGGTTGGCCGTTCGGGTACACCGCGGCGCGCGCCCGGCCGATTTGTCGCACCAGCGTCTCGCCCTCGAGTCGTTTCAGGCTGGCGATGAGCTTTTTCTCGATCGTCTGCGCCCCGGAGAGCGCCGCGTTGCGGGCGGATTCCACCGTCCGCTCGAGCGTCGGGTCCACCTTCATCGCCGCCTCGAGCAGGTGGCCATACTGCTCCTCGATACTCGACCGCAACGTCCCGAGCGTCGCGACGGCCTCGGGCGGTAAATCGGTGCGGACGAGCCGCGCCTCGAGCTCACCGGGCTTGCCATCGAACGCGGTCAGGTCGATCCCGTGACGCTCCATGAGCTTGTCGACGCGCGCTTCGACCAGCACGCCCGACCAACGCGGGATCGGCAGCTGGCGCGCGACACCGAGCCGTTCGTACAGCGGGGCCGCATCGGGGAGGTACTCGAGCTCCGCGGGACCAGCGGCGTACCCCACCGTCGGCAGGAGCGCCGCTTCGACGGCGGGCCGCAGCAGCACGTTGGGCGACAGGCGGTCGGGGGCGTCGTTCGCGATGCGCTCGAGCTCGGCGCGGGTGAAGCGCTCGCCGCTGCGGCGCGTCACGAACGCGTCGCCCTGGCGTTCCAAGCGATCCCGGCCCTCGCGCGCCTCGACGAACACCGGGGTGTACCCGTCCGCCAGGGTGATCTCGAGGCCCTTCAGGACCCAGGGAGCCGCCGCGCGCTTGGCGGAGCGGTCGTGCACGCGGAGCACAACCAGGCCGCGCGGGCCGAGCAGTTCATGGAGCGTCGCCGCGAACGCGTCGGCAAGCGACGTGTCGGGTTGGTACCACCGCTCGAAGGACTCGATGACCGCGGCCTTGAATTCAGTATCGGGGGTGCCGTCTCGCAGCTGGGCCAGCGCGCCCACGATTTGGGGCCCGCACGGTTCTCGGGCCAGCGGGATGAGGGGTGCGTCGGCCGGGCGCTCACGCAGGACGATCGACGTGAGCTCACCGTTCGCGTTGATAAACGACGCGTGGTTCGCCTCGGCGAAGTCGTGGTCGTCGCCCGCCACCCAGAACACCGGTACGACGGGCACTCCCCAGTCGTTCTCGAGCCGCCGCGCCAACGCGATAGCGGAGAGAGCCTTGTAGATCGTGTAGAGGGGACCGGTGAAGAGACCGGGCTGTTGGCCGGTGGTGACCACCAGGACGTCACCGGCGGCGAGTCGATCGCGCCCCGGTCCGGGCAGCGCAGCGGCGATCACGTCGGGCGCCACGCGACGCGGCGTGAGGGTCCGCGAAGGCAAGGCGAGCGGCGCAATAGGCGTCGTGACGATCCGCGGGATCATTCCTCGATCTTCCCCCTTCCCCCCTCCCCGGCCGTTTCCCCGGCTTCGCCGAACACGTCCGCTTGAAACACGAGCACCTCCGTGCCGGGTTCCCTCCACGCGTCCGGCGACAGCCCCGCCTTGCGGCAGGCGGCGGTGAGCAGCGCTTCGGGTCCCCACCCCAGCTCCGCCCCCACCTGCGGCAACAGCAGTGCAATCCGTCCTTCTCGACGTACGATCACGCCGTCGCGGCCCACCACGATGCGCGCCGGCTCGATCGGTGTCGGCAGCAGCACGGGCGCGAGCAGCACGGAAATCTCCACGGCAATGAGGGCCAGCTCGTCGGGCTCGACCGGGGCGAAGCGCGGGTCATCCCGCGCCGCGGCGATCGCCATCTCCTGGACCACCCCGCCGAGCTCCCGGTCCGACGCGATGTGGCCGATGCAGCCGCGCAGCGCACCGCGCTCGTACAGCGTCACGAACGCCCCCCGCCTCAACGACGCCCCGGGCACCGCCGGCACGGGCGGGAGGGGCCGGCCGGCGAGATGGGCCGCGAGCGTGGCCCGCGCCAGGCCGTACAGGGCCGCCCGATCGGCCGCCGTCAGCTCAGGATCCGCGATGATAGGGTTCTCCACGGCGGATGGTGTACGCGCGATACAGCTGCTCGTACAGCACCACGCGCGCGAGCTCGTGCGGGAGGGTCAGCCGCGACAGGCTCCAGATCCGTTCAGCCTGGCGGAGCACCCCCTCGGGCAGCGCGTCCGCGCCCCCGATCGCGAGCGCCACGTCGCGCCCGTCCATCTCCCACCGCGCGGTCCAGTCGGCGAGCTGCGCCGACGTGCACTCCTCTCCGGACCGGGACAACGCGACGAGGCGCGAGCCCTCGGGTACCGCTTCCAGGACTCGCGCCTCGTCCCTGACTTCCCGCTCCTCCACTCGCGTGTAGTGTCGCAGCCGCTCGAGGTACTCGTCACACACCGCGCGGAGCGCCGCGTCGCGCACGCGGCCCACCGCGACCACGCGGTAGCGCATCAGGCATACATCCCACGCAGCCGGTGCATCTTCGCCACCCGGTCCACCGCGAGCATGTAGCAGGCGATCCGGGTGCTCGCCTTGTGCTTTTCGACGAGGCCCATCACCTCGTGGAACGAGCGCGTCATGATCGATTCCAGCCGGCGGTTCACCGTGTCTTCGTCCCAGAAGTAGCCACCGCGGTCCTGAACCCACTCGAAGTAGCTCACGGTCACGCCGCCCGCGTTCGCGAGAATGTCGGGAATCACGAAGATGCCCTTCTTCTCGAGAATCTCGTCCGCGGCGGCGGTCGTGGGCCCGTTGGCACCCTCACAGATGATCTTCGCTTTGATCTGGGGAGCGTTCTTGCGGGTGATGACGTTCTCGGTGGCTGCGGGCACCACCACGTCGCAGTCGACCGTGAGCACCGCCTCCTTGCTGATCTGCTCGCCCTTGGGGTACCCGGCGATTTGCCGCTTCTCCCGCACCCACTGCAGCACGTCGGGAATGTCGAGCCCCTGACGGTTGTACACGCCGCCCGACTTGTCCGAAACGGCCACGATGATCGCGCCCTCTTTGGCCATCAGCTCCGCTGCCACGGACCCCACGTTCCCGAACCCCTGCACCGCGACGCGAGCGCCCTTGAGGCTCATCCCCAGCTTGGCGAGCGTCTCGCGGGTCACGATCATGCAGCCGCGCCCGGTCGCCTCGCGGCGTCCCAGCGACCCGCCCATTTCCACCGGCTTGCCGGTCACCACCGACGTCACCGTGTGGCGGTGATGCATGGAGTAGGTGTCCATGATCCACGCCATCACGCGCTCGTTCGTGTTCACGTCGGGCGCGGGGACGTCCGAATCGGGACCCAGCGTCTCGATGATGCTGGACGTGTAGCGACGGGTGACCCGCTCGAGCTCCCCCATCGACATGGTGGTCGGGTCGCAAACGACCCCACCCTTGGATCCTCCGAACGGAATGTTCACGAGCGCGCACTTCCACGTCATCCAGGCCGCGAGCGCCTTCACTTCCTCGAGGGTCACGTTCAGGTCGAACCGGATACCACCTTTGGCCGGCCCGCGAGACGTATTGTAGAGCACCCGGTATCCGGTGTAGACCTCCACTTCGCCGGAATCCCGCAGCACGGGGATTGAGACGATGATCTGCTTTTCGGGATTGCGGAGAACCTTGTAGAGACCCGGATCGAGGTTCAGGAGGTGGGCGGCATGGTCGAACCGCTCCATCATGGCCTCGAACGGGTTCTCCTCGGCCAGGAACGTTTCCTTGTCCGGCCTGATCCCGTGCGCCGGGGGAGGCGGCGTGGGCGGGGGGACGGGGGGCTTGATCGCTGGTTCGCTCATAGCACTCGTATGGAGGTCAGGACTCAGGAGACCGGGGAGCCCGGGCGAGTACGGTGTCAACGGCCTGCTCGAGCACGTCGCCGTTCCGCTCCCACCGGACGGCGAGCACCGCCACCAACGGCTCAGGGGCGTTTCCGGGCCAACGAGGGCGGAGCTTCACGGCGTCCTTCTCGGTGACTACAACATTATCGCCTGCCCGCGCGGCCTGCGCGAGTCGCTCCACGTCCGCCGGGGCGTATCGGTGATGGTCTTGATACGCCATGAGTTGCACGTGCGCGCCCGCGGCGGCGAGTTGTGCTTTGAAGCTCGACGGATCGGCGATCCCGGCCACCGCAATCACCGGACGACTCGTGAGGACGTCGAGCATCTGACGTGCTCCGGACTGCATGCCTTCCAAGTGGCTGAGCTCGAGCGCGGCGATGCAGATCGGGACACCGGGGTGCGCGGCGGACAGTCGATCGGCGACCGCCGCCGCCGCGCCCGAGGAAGCTCTTTTGCGGGTTACGATAATCACGTCCGCGCGATCCAAGGTGCCCCAGCGCTCGCGCCACGGGCCCGCGGGCAGGGGCCACGGCGAACCTGCGGCGCTTTCGGCACTGACCAGTGCGATGTTCAGATCCCGCGCGACACCGATCAATTGATACGCATCGTCGAGCACGCAGATCTTGGCACCGCGCGCTCGCGCGAGAGCGGCGCCCGCGACGCGATCGGGGTTCGCCACGACCACGGCGCGAGGGACGAGCCGCGCGTGTACAAGCTCCTCGTCCGCCCCGTAGCCGCGCAGCAGGACCGCTGGAGTGTGACCATGTCGCGCGCAGTATTCGGCGATCCAGGCCGCGAGCGGCGTCTTGCCGGTCCCGCCGACCGAGAGATTCCCGACCGCAATCGTGGGCAGTGGAAGGCGGGCCGGCGGGCGTTGACCCCTCTTCCTCGTCCGCCACCACATCACCGCCGAATACAGCCCCGCGAGCGGGACGAGGGGCAGCCGGGCCACTCGCGCGCCGGCCGAGTCACTCCAGAGCCACTGCACCACGCGACTCAGGCTCCTCACCATTGCCCGTACGTGACATTCCGGAGCTCACGCTCCGCGATTCCCATTCCGTGCCTGACCGCTGCTTTCCCTTCGCTCACGCCGAACGGGGCGCTGTACACGATGTCCACAGTCGCGAACGGCCGGGGGACGCAGAATCGGTCCCACGATTGGATCCACCACGCCGACGAGGCCCGAGCTCCCGACGGGACCACGAGCGCGTTCGCGTGCTGCGCCGCGGCGAGCGCACCCGGCTTCATGCGCTCCGTGGGCCCTCGAGGCCCATCGGGCGTCAGGGCCACCTCCCCGCCGCTCTTCAGGGCGCGCACGAGACCCAGCAGGCCGACTTCCCCTCCCCGCTTCGACGACCCGCGTACGACGCGGTAGCCCCAGCGCTCGGACAACTCGGCCAGGTATCCACCGTCGCGATGCCGGCTGATGAGGAGGGCCATGCCCTCGCCCCGCCGATGGTACAGGAGGGGCAGAATGCGACTGTGCCACAGGATGTAGATCACCGGCCGCCCCGTGGCCCGAGCGGCGACCACGTGCTCCCACCCATGTATCCGGTATCGCCAGGTGGCCGCGAGCAGCCGGACCAGGCCCGCCCCGGCGGCGGTCGCCAACGTGTCCGCTCGACCGAGTTTCACCCCGCGAGCTCGAGGGCCAGTGCGGCCACTCGCTCTGAGGCGCCGGGGGGCCCGAGCCGCTCGCGGACCAGTGCCAAGCCCTCTCGCTGGCGGCGAGCGGCGGGGCTCTCGTGATCGAGCAACGGGAGGACGGCCTCAGCGAGAGCGGCCGGCGTCACCGCTCCCTGCAGCAGCTCGGGGCTCACCTCTCGACCGGCGATCAGGTTCACTAACCCGACGTGCGGAACCTGGAGCATGCGAATCGCGATGGCGAACGAAACGGGATTGAGTCGATAGGCGATGACCATCGGCACGTCGGCGAGCGCCGCCTCGAGCGTGGTCGTGCCCGACTTACAGAGCCCGGCGTCCGCCGCTGCGAAGACGCCGAGCGGATCGCCTGTGTGGATCCGAATGGGCCCGGGTGCGGGATACTCGCCATGCGACGTCCCGGCGACGATGACCTGAACATCCGGACGCCCGGCGCTGACGCGGAGGGCGGCGTCGCGAAACGCGGGCCAGAGGCGCTTCACCTCCTGCGCGCGGCTGCCCGGGAACAGACCGAGGACCGGCCGCATGGGGTCGAGCCCGAGCGCTCGCTTGGCCTCGGCCCGCGGGGGCGGTGACGGTCGATCCCGTAGCGGGTGTCCCACGAAGGTGGCGGCCACGCCGTGCTCCAGGAAGAAGCGCTCTTCGAACGGCAGGATGACGGCGAGGCGGCGGACCGCGGCCAGCTTGCGGACGCGGCCCGGCGCCCAGGCCCACATCTGGGGTGCGATGTAGTAGAGCACGGGGATGCCCGCGGCGCGCGCCGCGGCGGCCACGCGCAAGTGGTAGCCGGGGTAGTCCACGAGGATCACGAGGTCGTACCGCTTGTCCTGGAGGGCATCCCGCACGCGTCGCAACAAGCGGAGGTGCGCCGGGAGCTTCCACAGCGCTTCGACGAATCCCACGACGGAAAAACGCTCCATGCGGTCCAGCACCGTCGCTCCCGCCGCCGCGAGCCCGGGCCCGCCGAACGCCTCCACGGCGGCCGCCGGGACGCGGCGCTTCAGCGCGGCGACGACGGCAGCGGCGTGCGCGTCCCCCGACGGTTCGCCCGCCGACACATAGATGCGCGGCGCACGGCTCACGGCCGCGCGGCGGCGAGGGGCGAGGCCTGAACGGCGTCCGCGACGCGAAAGGCGAGGGCCAGGGCCTGCGCCCCGGCGGCGCCCGACACGACGACCTCTTCCTCCCCACGCACGGCCCGCAGGAAGCTCTCCAGCTCGAGCTTGAGCGGCTCCGCTTCCGGCGCCTCGAGCCGCACATGCTCCACGATCTGCTCGAGCGTGGTGGCCCCGAAGCCCTGCCAGCCGTCCTTCAGGCGGAAGAAGTCGCCGCACCCCTGGGCCAGGTCGAGCGAGCAGTACCCCGTGGGCTGAAAGATGCGGAGCTTGCGGGTCCGTTCCCGCGACACGCGGCTCGCCGTGACGTTCGCGATGGCGCCGTTGGCGAACTCGATGCGGGCGTTCGCGATGTCCACGTGCGGCGTGAGGAGCGCGACGCCCGTCGCCCGCACGTCCGATACCGGTGCCTGTACCAGCTCGAGCACGAGATCGAGATCGTGGATCATCAAATCGAGGATCACCGCGACGTCCGTGCCGCGCGGCTGAAACGGCGCGAGCCGATCGATCTGGAGGAATCGCGGCTCGGCGAGATAGGGCGCGGCGGCGCGCACGGCGCGGTTGAAACGCTCCACATGGCCCACCTGGAGCACGACCCGCTGTGCCGTCGCCCGCCGCACCAGCTTGTCCGCGCCGTCGAGCGTGTCCGCGAGCGGCTTCTCCATCAGCAGCGCAATACCACGGTCGAGGACGGCGACACCGACCTCCGTGTGCACGGGGGTCGGGACCGCGACGGTCACCGCATCGACGTGCTGGAGCAGTGCGTCGAGCGACGGGTGCGCCACGGTGTCGAGCTGCTTCGCCACCTCGGCCGCGCGCGTGGGGTTCTTGTCGTAGATCCCCGCGAATGTGACGCCCGGCATGCGCCGCAGCAGTCTGGCGTGGTGAAAGCCCAGGGCCCCGGTGCCGACGACGCCCGTGCGGACGCTCACACCATCACCCCGCGCTGCGATCCTTCGATGAACTTCAGGAAGTTCTCGACCTCGGGGATCTGCGGCAGCTCGGCACGCGCCTTGGCGATGCCCTGGCCCACGGTCATGTCGGAATTGAACAGCAGCCGGTAGGCGCGCTTCAAGGCCAGCTTGACCTCGGGGGAGAACCCGGCGCGCTGCAGCCCGACCGAGTTGAGCCCATAGAGATGGACGGGGTTGCCCACCGCCTTGGTATACGGCGGTACGTCCTGATTCACGCGTGATCCACCGCCCACGAACGAGAAGGTGCCGATCCGCACGAATTGATGGATCGGCACGAGGCCCGAGATGATGGCCCGATCTTCGATCGTCACGTGACCGGCCATCTGCACCGCGTTCGCGACGATCACGTCGTTCCCGATGACGCAGTCGTGCGCCAGATGAACGTAGGACATGAGGAAGCAGCGTTGGCCGACGGACGTCTTTCCCGTCGCCGCGGTCCCGCGATTGATCGTGCAGTACTCCCGGATCACGGTCGCGTCGCCGATCTCGACCCACGTATCCTCGCCCTTGTATTTCAGGTCTTGCGGGTCGTTGCCGAGCACGCTCCCGTAGCCCACCTTCACGCCGGTGCCGAGCTTGACGTTGCGCTCGAGCACCGCGTGCGCCGCGATCTGGCACCGCTCCCCCACCGTGACGCGGGGGCCGATGATGGCGTACGGGCCGACGGTGACGTCCCCGGCGAGGTGCGCCGTGGGGTCGACGAGCGCGGTCCGATGGATCACCGATCGACCACCGAGGCCATCATTTCCGCCTCCGCCACCACCTGCCCGTCCACGTAGCCTACGCCCTTCATCCTGCAGGTCTTCCCGCGGAACTGGAGCATGTCGAGCTCGAAGCGGATCTGATCGCCCGGGACGACAGGCCGGCGGAACTTCACGTTGTCGAGCGACATGAAGTAGACCACCTTGTCCTCGACGTTCTGGCCCTCGAAGTAGCCCATCAGCAACATCCCGCCGACCTGGGCCATCGCCTCGATGATCAGCACGCCGGGCATGATCGGGTGACCGGGAAAATGCCCCTGAAAGAACGGCTCGTTGATCGTGACGTTCTTGATGCCGACGATCCGTTGCTGCCCCTCGACCTCGATGATCCGGTCCACCAGCAGGAACGGATAGCGGTGCGGCAGGACGTCCATGATCCGGCCGATGTCCATCTTCGGCGGGCCCGCCCGGCGTGCGGCGCGCGCCACGGCGCGGGCGAGCGCGATATTGCCGCCGTGGCTCGGCCGCGTGGCGATGATGTGCGCGCGCACGCGCCCGCCCGTCAGCGCCAGGTCGCCGAGGATGTCGGCCGCCTTGTGGCGCACGAACTCGTCGGGCCACCGCAACTGGCCGCCGTTGGCGAGCCCGCGCTCGTCCAGGACGATCGCGTTGGCGCTGGACGCGCCCTTGATGAGGCCTTTGGCCTGGAGCGCCGCCACTTCAGACGTGAACCCGAAGGTCCGGGCCGGTGCCAGGTCGCGCGCGAATCCCTGCGGCGTGACGGTGTAGCTCCCGGTCTGACGGCCGATCAGGGGGTGCGGCCATTCGATCGTGACCGTCAGGCGCAACTCCTTATCGGGCGCGACCACGTACGTCGAGTCCCCCTCGCTCACCGTGAACGGCGCCGGTACCGTGAGCACCAGCGGCTCACCGTCGGTTTCCGTCGGGCCGGCGCGTTCCAGCGCTTCAAAGTAGGGTTGGAAGCTGCCGTCGAGGATCGGTGGCTCGGGCCCCGAGACCTCGACGGTCAGATCGTCGATCTCGTGTGCCGCGACCGCGGCGAGGAGGTGCTCGACGGTGTGTATCGTGCTCTCGCCCTTGCCGATGGCCGTGCGGCGCTCCACCGCTTCGACTTCGGAGAGAAGAGCGGGAACCTCGGGTTTCCCGGCGAGGTCGACCCGCCGGAACAGAATCCCCTGCCCGGCGGGCGCCGGCAGGAACGCCACCTCGGTGCGGGCGCCCGTGTGCAGTCCCGTCCCCGAGACAGCCGCCTTCTTCCGGATCCCGCGCCTACCGCCCTGTGCCATCAGTCCGCCGTACCAGCGCCTCCAGGTCGTCCACGATCTGCGCGAGGCGGTACAAGGCACCCTGGGCCCGCAGGAACTCGCGGTGGTTGCGGGCCGGGTAGCCGGACACCGTGGCCCCCGGATCGATATCGCCGATGACGCCGCCCTGCACGGTCACTCGCGCACCCTTTCCGATCGTCACGTGGTCCGCCAGCCCCGCCTGCCCCGCGAGGAACACGTCGTCCTCGACGTGCGTGCTCCCCGCGATGCCCGCCTGCCCGGCGATCAGGCAACGCGCCCCGATCCGGCAGTTATGACCGATCTGTACCAGGTTGTCGATCTTCGTCCCGGGCCCGATGACGGTGTCGTCCACGCTGCCCCGGTCGATCGTGGTGTTCGCTCCGATTTCCACGTCGTCGCCGATGATACAGCGACCCACCTGCGGGATCTTGCGGGGCAGCTCCCCGCTCTTTCCCGGCACGTAGCCGAAACCGTCCGCGCCGAGGCGGACGCCGGCGTGGAGGATCACCCGATTCCCCACGACGGTTCCGCTGTAGCAGACGACGTGCGGGTAGAGCTGCACATCGTCGCCCATCACGACGCCGTCTCCCAGAACCGCCCCCGCACCGATACGGACGTTGCGCCCCAGGCGCGCTCCCTGACCCAGCACCGCGTACGGACCGATCGCCACGGGGTCCCGCCAGGTTACGCCTGCGCCGATCACGGCCGTGCGGTGCACCCCCGGCTCCCAGGCGGGCTCGGGGTAGAGCACGGGAATGACGGAGAGCAGCGCCTCGTGCGGGTCGCGCACCACGACGCGGCACGCCGGGCCGGTGGTGCCGTCCGCAACGAGGTCCGGCTTGCAGAGCACGATAGCCGCGCTAGACCGTTGAAAGTACTGGAGATAGCGCCGAGCAGCAAGAAACGAGAGGTCATCCGGTCCCGCGCGGTCGAGCGGGGCGACCCCGGAGACCGTGACATCGGGAGCCCCTACGAGCTGCCCGTTGGTGAGCGCCGCGATCTCCCGAGCGCTGATCCGTCGGCGGGCGGCCGGGGCACCGGCGGGCACTGAGGGCGCCTTACTTCGGCTGCTTCAGCCGATCGATCACCTTCGCGGTGATGTCGAGACTCGGGTCGGCGAAAAGGATGCTGTTGTTCGGCGCGTCCAGGTCGAAGATGAACGAATAGTTGCCCTCGGCCCGGATCCCCTGCACCACGCCGAAGATGCGCGCCTGGATCGGCTGGAACAGCTCCTGCTGGCGCTGTTGAAACCGGTTCTCCAGTTCGGTTTGGCGCTGCTGGAGGCGCTGCTGCATCGTCTGCAGTTCACGCTGCTTCGTCTGCTTCGCCGCGGACGACAGGGCGATCGATTGCTGGTCGAACGCCTTCATGGCGGAATCCCACTGCTGCTGCATGCGCTGCAGCGTGTCCTGGATCGCCTTGCGCTCCCGGCCCAGCGCCGAATCCGCGGCGGGGTACCCTGGCGTTTGCTCGAGGATTGTCTGTGACTTGATGTAGCCGACCTTGAGCGCGCTTTGGGCCTGCGCGCGCGCCATGGCCGGCGTCACCAGGAGGAGCCACACCCCTGCGGTTACCACACGCCTCATAACTGTCTCCCAATGAAGAGATGCTGCGGTCCAGGTGCCCGACGAGCCGGGCGTTCCGATCAGAAGAAGTTGCCCAGCTTGAAATGCAGCTTGAAGCCCGGTGCCGGCCGGCCGAAGGTGTCGGTGCGATCGAACCCGTAGGCCCAGTCGATGCCGATCGGACCGAGCGGCGAGATGATGCTGACCCCGATCCCCGCGCCGCGGAACAGGCGGGTCGGGTTGAACTCCTCGGCGCGGGCCCACACGTTGCCCGCGTCGACGAAGGTCGACAGGTAGAACATCTGCGAGATGCGCGCCCCGATTTCGCCGGTCGTCGCGAAGTAGGCCTTGCCGAACGAGCTCGCGCTCGCCTGCCCGTTGCTCGCGGTGGGATCGAACCCGCGTGGCGTGATCGAGAACTCGTCGTAGCCGCGGAGTGGGATGCCGTACTGTACACCACCCATGGTGAACAACTGATCGAAGAAGGGCGAGTTGCCGAACACGAGTCCGGACCGTGAGGACAGTCCCATCACGAACTTGATGGGTGCGGTGCTCGCGGCCCCGCCGAGCTGCCCGAGGGGCGCGTACCACCGGCCCTCGAGATCGAGCCGCTGGAAGTTGCCCGAGCCGCCGAGCGGACCACCGGACTGGGAGATGCCGATCGAGTGCATGGTGCCCGCGGTCGGGAACGGGAGATCGATCCGTGTGTCCCGGAGCAGGGAGATCCCGATCGTCGAGCGGATGCAGTTGTTGCAGCTCAAGGACGCCAGGCCCGTGGTCGCGCCGGTGAACGTCTGGTCGTCGATCGCGTATGAGAAAAAGAGGCGCGTGTAGCGGTCGTTGAACACGGGAAAGCCGAACTGCACGCTCGCGCCTTCGCGCTTCAACGTGCCCAGATCGGCGATCGTGTAGCGCAGCCGCGTGTTGTGCACGTCGAATGTGCCCGAGATACGGGACTCTTTGATCGCCGGGTCGGTGTAGCTCACCTGGAAGTCGCTGATGTTCTGTCCGAATTGCCACTGGAAGTGGCCCTTCTTGCCCTTCCCGAACAGGTTCGGTTCGTCGAGTCCGAGGAACCCGCCCACGCCGGTGCCCTGTCCCACGGAGGCACCGAAATTGATGTTCCCCGTGTGCTTCTCGGTCACGCGGAAGATGACGTCGATGTCGCCCTGGTCGTTGGCGGGGCGCGTATCGGGGAACGGCAGCGGCTGCTGGAAAAAGCCGAGGTTCGAGATGTTCTGATACGACCGGATGAGCGCGTCCTGCCGAAACACGTCGCCGGGGAGCAGGACGATGGCCTCGCGAATCACGCGCTCGTGGGTGATATCGTTGCCCGCGATCTCGATCTTGTTGACGATGGCGGGCTGGCCCTCGTTGATCGCCCAGCGGAGGTCCACGACCGGCTTCCCGTCGGCCCCGGTACGCCGGATAACCTGCGGCTGAATGTTCGCGTAGATGTAACCGTTGTTGCGATAGAGCGTGTAGAGGTCGTTGACCGCGTTGTCCCAGCGCTCC
>DATLVU010000042.1:0-12429 GCA_035577025.1 Gemmatimonadales bacterium | reverse complement strand
GAGCGGCTCACCGCTCGGATGGAAGCCGCTTGGCGCCCGCCCGCGAACGGCAGCGGGCAGTGCAGGAAGCCCGCCCACAGGCGATACTCGGAGAGGGACAGGCCGGATTGATCGCCGCGGACGAAATCCGCGTCGGTACGGGCGGCGCGGTCCCACACGCGGTCACCGTGGAACCCCGTGAGCAACACGCGGCGGGCCAGCAGGGTCTCGGCTCCCTTGAAGTATACGTCCTCGCCTTTGGCGTCCGCGGCGACGAACGGCACTTCCGCGAAGCTCGCCGCGCGCCACGCATGGCGGGCGAGGATCGTGAGTCGCACGCCGAGCACGTCGGCGATGATCTCACCCGAGTCGGGCTCGCCTGACGACGCGCTGCCGAAGGAAATTGCTTCGGTCAGACCGTGGGGACGCGCGAGCGAGGCGGCCGCGGCGGAATCATACCCGGACGAGATCGTGCCGAGCAGGCGGTAGCGCTCCACGCGCGACGGCGCCTCCATGTTCTCGGCGAGCCGGCCGATGGTCCCCGCGAGAAAGCCGCGATAATCCGCGAACGTCCCGAACGCTCCCCCCCCTCCCCTGAGGCCGGGAGGCTTGAGCGTCTCGATCAGGCGCGTGCCGTCCCACCGCAGATTGTGATAGTAGGTGAGCTGCACCGGACCGGCGGACGTGGCGAGCTGGCGCGTGTACCGGCCCAATCCCTTGCTGATGGACTTGAGGTCGGTGAAATAGCCCGGGTAGGTGGGATCGAGTGTCGCCCCCACGCTGCCCAGGAGACAGGGGAGTGAGTTCGACACCCACGACGCGTCCCCGGCGTCGATCGACTGCAGCCGATCCACGGTCGATCCCGAAGAGACGAAACACACCTCGTCGCTCTCACGGGCGCGGGCGCCGGATCCGAAGACGAGATCGGTGCGATCGAAGTCGCCGTCCGCGAACGAGCCATCCCACACCGCCTCGCAGAACCAATCGGCGGCGAGCTCGACCCGCGGGCCGTGGAAGACGTCGATCTCGGGCGCACCGGGACGGCAGCGGGCGAGCCACGCGAGCGGCGGCCAATCGGACACGAGGGTGTAGCGGAGTCGCATACCGGATCTTATCGCGTTGGGTCGGCCGACGCCGCACGCGATCGCGACCCACCCAGGGCGGGCGCCCCCGGTGGCAGCGTGCGGGGTGGCGTGCGCCGCCGGCGCTCGAGTGGGACCGGGACCACGCCGCTCGCCTTCAACAGCCCGGCAAACCGCTCGCTCAACGTGCGCGCCGCCCAGAGGAACTGCAGGTACGCGAAGTCGTACCGCGCGCCGACCAGCACGGCCGGTGTGTCGGGCGGCTCGATGCCCCAGAGCCTCCGGCGGAGCAGATGGTACCCACGGAACCACCAGAAGGCTATGCGGTTCGCCGCGCGATGCAGGTAGACGAAGCCCGCGCGCCGCCCGTATCGCGCCCGCACCTCCGCGAAGTAGCTCGGCCGGAGCGTCCGGTGGCGCGGCCACGTGTAGGTCTGCACCACGGCCCTTTTCCTTCCGGCGAACATCGCACGCGGGATGCCCGCCTCCTCGAGGATACGGCGTGGGATCGGTCGGTCATAATCGCGGGTGCCGAGGCGCCACGGCGCCATCTCGGTGGACTCGCTCAATACCGCGAGGTCCTGTACCCGGCGCGCGCACAGCGCCGGCACCGGGACGTTGACGAAGCCGCTCTTCAGCCGGATCTCCGACAGCATCAGGGCCGTCGTATCCCCGCGGATGATCCCCTCGTCCTGATAGCGACGCTCCCAGGGGTTGCGGTCCCACACCTCGTCGCCCAGAAACCCGGTGAACAGGACCGCGGGCCGCCGGCGCTCGATGTGTCGAGCCAGCCCGTGGAGCGCGAGACTGGGCGGCGCGCACCCGGGCGCGAGAAAATACAGCTCGTCGTCCGTCACCCGCGAGTTGCGCGTGTCGAGCTCGATGGTGGTGAGTCGCCCCCCCCCTCCCTCCCCCCCAAGCGCACGCGCGATCGGCGTGCCGTCGTCGATCGCTGCGCGCCGGCTGAGCCAGCGCGGGATGTGCGTGTTGGACCGGCGGCACGTGAAGTACGCTTCGACCCCCAGGTCCTTGACGAGGGCTGCGACCGCAGCGGAATCGTACCCCGAAGAAATCGTCGCGAAGACGCCCAGCGGGGCGCGCCGGTCCGCGCTCGTGTAATTGGCGCGCAGGCGCAGCAGCGCCCGATCCACGAGCTCCCGGTACCGAGCGTAGGTCGGCACGGCCGGGGCGGGGCGAGCGGACGCGAACTCGAGGGGGTCGTCGGCCGGCGCCTTGGCCACGAGGCTCAAATCGTAGACCTGAGAGAAGGCCTTGATCTCCCGATGCACCACCGTGAAATCGCGGGCGTAGCGCTCGGCGCCGTGCCGGATGGCGTAGGTCTCCACGCGATAGTCGTGGTCGGGGTCGAGCCGGGCGCCGGTGAACGCGAGCAGCAGGATCAGGCTGTTCGACACCAGCAGCTCGCGACGGCGCTCGCAGCAATAGACGCCGTTCACGAGCGCACTCGACGGGACGAAATGGACCGCGTCACCGACCGCGCGAATCCCGCTGCCGAAGAAATGCTCGCTCTCGTGAAACCCACCGAGCGCGAACTCACCGTCCCACGTGCCCTCCACCATCCAGTGATCGCGGCACTCGAGCGCCGACCCATGATAGATCAGCACGTCGCCGGTGTCGCGATTCATCACGGCAAGCCAGGCGAGTCGCGGGAGCTGCGGGAGCTCGCGGTAGCGGAACGGTTTCATGTCGAGGGCCGCTTGGGCGCGCGTTTGCGCGCGATCTCGGCGACTCGGCGCGCCACCGCCCGCCGGGAGTCGGCGGAGAGACCGGCCGCGAATGCGACGCCCGCCGCCGCCGTCAACGTGAGCGCTACTCCGGCGGCCCAGGCGAACCAGGTGGCGGGAGCGGCGCGGTCGGCGTACCGGACGGCAAGGAAGAACAGGACGGCACTCACGAGGAGCGCGCGCACCAGGCCCGGCGCCACCACGGCCCCCTGATCGCCCACCGAGCGGCGCGCCAGGATCGGATAGGCCACGGTCTGCGTCAGCCGGCCGAGGATCACGCCGAGGCACAGCCCGGGCAGCCCCCACGCGCGCGTGAACACGATCGCGAACGCGATGGTCACCACCACCGCCCCCGTGCTGATCACCACCCGCAGCCACGATTGCAGGGCGGCGTCGATGATATAGGCGTCGGCGCGGATGAACGCCGTTTGCACCGCGATCAGGACGATCAAGAGCTCCACCGCGGTGCCGGCATGATGGTCGGCCCCCACCCACAGCGCCACGAACGACCGGTTCCAGAGCAGGATGGTGACGCCGACCGCGGTGACGAACAACCAGGTGAGCACGAGGAGCTCGCGTCGCACCAGGCTGGCGCGCGCGTGCTGGCCCTCGCCGATCAGGCCGCCCAGGCCTGGCATCGCCGCGCCGACCGCGGAGCCGTGGATGGAGACCGCGGCGCGCGGCGCGAAGGACGTGAGGACGTACGTCGTGACGACCGCCGGGGAGAGCATCATGCCGAGGATGAGCACGTCGCTCGCCAGCAACAGTTTGGAGATCATGTCGCCCCCCGACAGCCAGGCGGACAGGTTCACCATCTTGCCGACCTCGGGGCGCGTGGGGCGCGCGGCGCCGAACCAGCCGACATATCCCCGGGCCACGGCCCAGAAGCAGAGGCCCCCTAAAGCGGCGGCGATGATCTGCGCGCCGCCCAGGCCGACGAGCCCTAGCCCCGCGTACACGGCGCCGGCGGTGAGCAGGCCACTCACGACGTGCAGCGCCGCCTGGAGCTCCATGCGCTTGTAGCCCAGGTTCATGCCGTGCAGCGCCGCTTCGGGCAGCGCGGACAGGGCTCCGAGTATGCCGCCGCCGAAGAGGAGGGCCGCCGCGACCCGGATGCTCGCCTGCCATTCAGGCCCGGCTCCGGAGAGCGTGGGCGCATACCACGCGAGCAGCGCGCCCGCGAGGGCGGCGAGCGGCAAGAACCCGAGCCACACGATCAGCGCGCCGCCCATCGAGCGGCGCTGGGTGGCCTGATCGGCGGCGGTCTGACGATTGGCCACCACGAGGCGCAGAGCTTCCGCCGGCTCTCCGCCGGCGACGGCGACGTATCCCGCGAGCCGGCCCAGGATCTCCCACACGCCGAACAGAGCGGCGCCCAACCGCTCCACGAGGAGCGGCGTGACTACGAGTCCGACGACGGTCTTGACGCCGAAGTCGAGTCCGAACGCGACGACGTTGAGGGACGCGCGCCGCGTCAGCGGCAGCGCGGGCGCCGGAGCGGAAGGAGAGGGAGGGGAGGGCGGGGGGGAGGGGGGGGCGGTGGCGATTGCGACCGCGGGCCTAGGCATGGGACCACCGCCGGCCGGTCCAGGGCAGCTCGCTGAGCCGCCGCCCGGAATAGACCGTGCCGTCGTCCGCCTCGACTTCTAAAAGCGTCAGAGTCCCGCCCGCACACGCCACCAACTGTCCGCACGCCTGCTCCACCGGGCTCACCACGGGCCCGAGCACTTCGCCGGGCGCGACGGTGGCGCCCGCGGCGGAGGGGAGTAGCGCGGACCGCCACACCGTCCAGCGCCGCCCGTCGAGCCAGCCAAAGGCACCCGGGTACGGCCGCGTGAGCCCGCGAACGAAATTGTAGATCGCGCAGGCCTCCTGGTCCCAGTTGATCAATCCATCCGCGGGCCGGCGACGCGGCAGGACGGCGGCTCCTCCTCCGTTGGACCGGGGCTGCGGCGTCCCGACGCGCTCACCGCGGAGCAGCTGGGGCAGCGCGCGCAGAATCATGTCGCGATTCGAGGTCGCCACCCGCTCGTACAGCGTGCCGCACGTATCGTACGCCGAGATCTGGAACTCGGTCTGGTCGATGATGTCCCCGGCGTCGACGCCCTCGGCGAGCCAGATCAGCGAATTGCCCGTGACGCGCTCGCCGCGGATCAACGCCCAGTTGATCGGCGCGCTGCCCCGGTTCTTGGGCAGCAGCGACGCGTGCGCGCCGATCATGCCGAGCCGGGCGGTGGCGAGCGTCTCGGGGGAGAGAATCTGGCTCCACCCGATCACGAATACGACGTCGAGCCCCTGGAGCAGGGCGCGGGACTCCGGGTCGTTGATGCTGGTGACGAAGTGCAGCGGCACGTCGAACCGGCGGCACAGCGGGCCGTAGTCGGCCGCGCCGGACCGCGACGCCGCGACCTCGGGTTTGAGCGTGAGCACGGCGGCGACGGGCGCGCCCGATGCGAGCACCGCTTCGAGGGCGGGGATGCCTTCCATATGAAAGCCCACCCAGCCGAACTTCATCGCCGGTAGATGCGCGTCACGTCGAGCACCGCGTCGATCACGTCCGCCACGTCCTGATCCGAAAGCTTGGCCGACAGCGGGAGGCTCAGCATGCGATCGAAGTTGGCGAGCGCCACCGGGAAGCGGTCCGGCGTGTAGCCGTACTTTTGCCGGTAATAGGGGTGCATGTGGATCGGGATGAAGTGCACCGAGGTCCCGATGTTGCGCGCGGTGAGCTCGTCGATGAACCGGTCGCGCGTGATCCGCAGCGCCCCGGGGACGAGCCGCAACACGTACAGATGCCACGCGTGCTCCACGTCGGCGCGCTCCACGGGGAGTTCGAGCGCGCCGTCGTCCCGGAAGGCGTCGCCGTAGGCGCGCACCACCTCGCGGCGCCGCTCCTGGAACGCCGCCAGCTTCCGGAGCTGGCACAGCCCGAGCGCCGCCTGGATGTCGGTCATGTTGTACTTGAATCCGGGCGCCAGCACGTCGTAGCGCCAGGTCCCGCCCTTGCCGTAGCGGTTCCACGCGTCGCGGCTCATGCCGTGGAGGCTCAGAACTCGCGCCCGCTCAAGGAAGTCGGGGGCGCCGGTGAGCATCCCGCCCTCGGCCGTCGTCATGTTCTTGGTCGCGTAGAAGCTGAAGGACACAGGATTCTGGCCGGAGCCGATCCAGCGGCCCTTGTAGCGGGCGGGGAGCGCGTGCGCCGCGTCTTCGATCACGGTGGCGCTGACGCCACGGGCCACGTCGTGGATCGCATCCAGGTCGACCGGATGTCCCGCGTAATGCACCGGGAGGATCGCCCGCGTGCGCGGCGTGACGGCCGTCAGCACGGCGGCGGGATCGATGTTGAGCGTGTCGGGCTCGACGTCCACGAGAACAGGGCGTGCTCCCACGTGCTCGATGACGTTCACGGAGGCCGTGAACGTGATCGGCGTGGTGATGACCTCGTCGCCCGGGCCCACGCCCAGCGTGGCCAGCGCGGTATGCAGCCCCGCGGTGCACGAGTTCAGCGCCAGCGCACCCGGTGCATCGAGGTATGCGGCGAACTCCGTCTCGAACCGCTTGGTCTTCGGTCCAGTGGTGATCCAGTCCGAGCGCAGCGTGTCGACGACTTCCTGGATCTCTTCTTCTCCGATGACCGGAGGGGCGAAGGGCAGGAATTCAGCCCGTCGGGCGGGGACGGGGGGGCGGGCGATGGACACGAGCGTGCCTCAGCCGGTCAGGCGGTGGCGGAGTTCGGGAACCCTTCCGCGCCCGACGAGCGTGCGTACGCCGGCCGGAGCGGTCCACGCGGCTCGGGCGTGGCGCGCGGCATCCGAACTGGCGCGGGGGCGGGAACAGGAGCGGGGACCGGAACGGCGGGCCGCTCCGCGATCTGCCACGGGACGTACTCCGGAACCAGCGCGCAGATCGCCGCCATGAGCTCGTCGCGCGTCCCGTGCGCCAGGGTCGTGCGGAGCCGTTCCAACCCGCGCTCCACCGCGGTGCCGTCCGCCCCATTACGCTCGATCACCCGCACCTTCTCAGTCGACGTCGCGACGCTGCCCTCGCTCAACGCCACTAATTCCTCGGCGAGCTTCTCGCCCGGCCGGAGCCCGCTGAACGCGATCTGAATGTCGCGGTACGGCTCGAGTCCAGACAGGCGAATGAGATGCTCGGCGAGCTCGAGGATGCGCACGGGCTGACCCATCTCGAGGATAGAAATCCGGCGTTCGGCCTCCGGCAGCGCCGCCGCCTGCAGCACGAGCTGGACCGATTCCGGGATCGTCATGAAATAGCGGGTCACCTCGGGATGCGTGACCTTCACGGGGCCGCCCGCGGAGATCTGCCGCTGGAATAGGGGCACCACGCTCCCATCCGACCCGAGCACGTTGCCGAAGCGCACCGCCCGGAAATCGGTCTTGGCGGCGCACAGCGCCGGTAGCTCCAGCACGATCCGCTCGGCGATCCGCTTGGTGGCCCCGAGCACGCTCGTGGGGTTCACCGCCTTGTCGGTCGAGATCAGCACGAACTTCTCGACGCCGTGCCGCGCGGCGCAGTCGGCCACCCGCAGCGTGCCGAAGACGTTGTTCCAGACCGCCTCCGTCGGGTTGCTCTCGAGCATGGGCACGTGCTTGTAGGCCGCGGCGTGGAACACGTAGTTGGGCTGGTAGGCCTGGAAGACCTCCTCCAGGCGCTGCGGATTCGTGATGCTGCCGATGAACGGCACCACCTCGACCTCCGGGTGTGCCTTGGCCACTTCGAGCTGGGTGAAGTACAGCGCGTTCTCGGCGCGCTCGAGCAACACGAGCCGGGCGGGCCCATAGGAAGCGATCTGGCGCGCCAGCTCCGAGCCGATGGATCCCGCGCCGCCCGTGACCAGGATGGACTTGCCCGCCAGGTCCCGCTTGATCGCCTCGAGGTTGAGCTGCACCGGGTCGCGCCCGAGGAGATCCTCGATCGCCACGTCGCGCAGCTGGCCGATGGTCGCGCGTTTGTTCAGGAGGTCGTCGATCGAGGGGATGATCTTGAACTCCACACTCGTCTCGCGGCAGCGCTCCACGATGCGCCGCGTCTGCGCTCCCGTGACGCCGCGGATGGCGATCACGAGCAGCTCGATGTCGTACTTCTGGGCGAGCTCCTTGAGTTTGCCCGTGTGACCCAGGATGGGCACGCCGTGCAGCGTGCGGCCGTGCGTCTCGGGCTTGTCGTCGATGAAGCCCACCACGTTCATGCCGGCGCGGGGGTCGTGCAGCACCTGCCGCAGCAACTGCTCGCCCGCCTCACCAGCGCCGATGATGAAGGTGCGCCGTCCGTCGTCCAGGCGCGCGCGGGCCATCTGGTTCTCGCGCAGCGCCCGGGCGGCGAAGCGAATGCCGCCCGAAAAGAAGATCATTACGACCCAGTCGAGCAGGAACACCGACCGCGGCATGCCCCGGGACAGGCCGAGCGCCGGGAGGGCCACCGCGAACAGCGCGGAGGACAGGGTGACCGCGAGCCCCAGGTCCATCATGTCCCGCAGCCCGACGTGCTTCCAGTAGCCGCGGTGCAGGCCGAACGCCTGGAACACGACCAGCCGGATGCCGAGGAGCCACCATACGGTGGCCTGGAAGTGGGCGAACTCCTCAGGCGGGATCCGGAAGTCGAAGCGCAACCCGAACGCCGTGAGGTAGGCGAGCGGGATGAGCGCGACGTGCACCAACAGGATCAGCGTACGACGGTACAGCAGTGGTCGCGAGGGCAGGCGTAGTTGCATACGAGCGCATCAAGCAGGTCTCGTGCGCCCGGTCACAGGGGTGCAAGCCTGATGTGGGGTAACGGGTTACGGGCACGCCGGGCGCGCCCAGGGCGCCGGCCTTGATACGATCCCGTTACAACTCCGCTGGCGAACTGCGACAAGCGAGCGCGCCCGCGCGAGGCGCGCGCGCGTCAATGGACGCGGGCGGTGGCCGGTTGAAGCGGTGGCGGCGTGAGCGCGGGCGTGTGCGCCGGCAGCTCGATCTCGAAGAAGAAGCGCGTGCCCCATCCCGGGCGTGTTTCCAGCCGGAGCGTCGAGCCCTGCGCCTCCACGAGCTTGCGGCAGATGGCGAGCCCGAGGCCGGTGCCCGAGAAACAGTAGCCGGCGCGGCCGGGGGCGCGGCGGAACGGCTGAAACAGACTGGACAACGCTTCGGGGTTCACGCCCGGACCGGTGTCCTGCACGGAGAACATCGCGCGGCCGGCCGGTCGGTCCTCGCACGCGATCTCCACGAACCCCTGCTCGGTAAACTTGATCGAGTTGGTGGTGAGGTTGAGGAGCACGCGCGACAGTGCGACGGGGTGACCGAGCCGGCGATCCACTTCGGGCCCGCGGAACCGGAGTGAGAGTCCCTTCTCCTCGGCGAGCGGGCGGACGATCCCCTGGACCGACTCGAACAGCTCCGTGATCGAGAACGGAATGACCTCGCGATCCGCGAGCTCATCGCCGCCGCGGGCCAGCTCGATCGCGTCGCTCACGACCGTGGAGAGGCCGAGCGCCGCGCTGTAGATCAACCCCAGCTGGCGGTGCTGGATCGGGTTGATGTCGCCGCTTTGACCGCGCTGCAGCGTCTCGGCGAGGAACAGGATCGACGTGAGCGGCGAGCGCAGGTCGTGGATCACCTCGACCAGCAGCTCGAGGCCCTGGACGCCGTTGAGGACGGACTCGAACTGACGCGACTCGTTGCGATTGATGGTCTGGCGCACCTGCTCGAGCGCGTTCAGCGTCCCAAGGATCGCGGACGGCTGGGCGGGCACCGGCGACTCGGACCAGGCGCGCAGCAGCTCGGACTGGAGCATCTCCAGCAGGTGCTGGCCGAGCCCGGCGGCGGGCCGGGGCAGGAGCTGGGAGACGTAGCCGGGGCGCTGTTGATCGAGTGCGAGGGCGAGCGCCGCGAGCAGCCCGGCGACCACCTCGTTCTCGCCGGCGGCCGGAGCCGTGCCCGCGGCGGCGGCTTCGTCCCGCCAGCGGCGGGCTACGCGCCGCGTGGCGGCCGTAATGATCGCCGACGACACCCCGGCCAGCGGGGCGTCGGACTCGGCGGGGGTGGGGGGGGGGGGCGTGGCCCCCCCGCCCAGTCCCGCCGTGCCCGGCCCGGGGACGGGTGTCGGGCCCGACCCGCTCCCGTCCAGCTTGTTACCGCGCTCCGGACTGTGCCTCACTCTTCCTCGGATCCGTTCAGCAGGTTGCGCTGCAATCCGTGACGCTCCATCAGGCGGTAAAACGTGGTACGGTCCACCTTGGCCATGCGCGCCGCCTTCGAGAGGTTCCCGCCCGCCCGCAGCACCACGCGGGTCAGGTAGCGGCGGTCGAATTTCGCGAGCAGCCGATCGCGCGCCTCGTAGTAACTCTCGTTGGGATCGACATCCTCGGCCAGCGCGCCCAGCTCGGGGTCCGAGCCATGGTCGCTGATGAACGGGATGTGCTCCGGCTGCACGTCGGCCCCGGGCTCGAGCAGCACCACCGCGTGCTCGATCACATTCTGCAGCTCGCGGACGTTGCCGGGCCAGGAGTGCGCGCGCAGCGCCCAGACCGCCGCCTTCGAGAGCTTGGGCTGCGGCCCGTCGCGGTGCCGACTCCAATAGTACGTGAGGAAATGCTCCGCGAGTAGCGGAATGTCGTCGACGCGCTCGCGCAACGGCGGCACCGGAATCGGCACCACGCGGAGCCGGTAGTACAGATCCTCGCGCAGCGCGCCGGAGGAGACCGCTTCCTCCGGGTCGCGGTTCGTGGCGGCGATGAAGCGTACGTTCACGACCGCGTCCGTCGTCTCGCTGCCGACCCGCCGCACCACACCGTCCTGGATCACGCGCAGCAGCTTCGCCTGGATCGGCTTCGACATCTCGATCAGCTCGTCCAGGAACATCGTCCCGCCGTTCGCGGCCTCGAGCAGGCCGGGCTTGTCGCGCACGGCGCCGGTGAACGCGCCCTTCACGTGCCCGAACATCTCCGACTCGAGCAGCGTCTCGGGCAGCGCCGCGCAGTTCACGGCCACGAGCGGCCGACTCGAGCGCCGGCTGTTGTAGTGGATGAATTGCGCGATCAGCTCCTTCCCGCTGCCGCTCTCCCCGGTGATGAACACCGACGCGTCCGTAGCCGCCACCTTACGCGCGAGCGCGATCGTCTCGCGGTACTTGGGCGCCGTGCCGAGGACGGTGACGCGATCGTCCAGATCGGTCGGGCCGGCGGTACCGCGCTGCTCCCGCTGCGCGCGGCTCTCGCGCGCCACCGATACCGCGTGTGCGGCGCGGCCCACGAGAATCTGCAGCTGGCTTCCGGTGAACGGCTTCGGCAGGTAGTCCCAGGCGCCCGCGCGCAGCACCTCGAGGCTCGTCTCGACGCTTGGCTTCCCGGTGATGACGATCGCGATCGTCTCAGGGTTGGCGTTGAGCGCCGCTGCGAGCAGCTCGATGCCCGGCACGGGCGTCATGTAGAGATCGAGCAGGATGATGTCGTACGTGCGGCGCTGCAGCAGATCGAGCGCCTCGTCGCCCTTGCCCGTGACGGTGACGTTGTAGCCCTCGACGCCGAGCACGCTCGCGCAGCTCTCGCGCAGGGTGCGCTCGTCGTCCGCGACGAGAATATGGATGCTGGGCTTCGTGGCCGGCTCGACCGGGAGAAGTTGTGACACGTTCCGTCCGGCGACGGGCGTTCCGGATCGCGGCGTCGCCATTGACGGGTCCGACGATTTGGACATCGAACTCTCCTGCCGACAGCCGGGGTTGCGGGGGCGCCACTCTGTCATACCATGAGCCGGGCAGCCCATGGCCGTCGTCCCCGACAACGACGTGCGCAAAGATAGCACCAGCTCGCACGATCCGTGAGACCGGGTCGGTGTCGCGTGAGCGCGACGTGTCAATGTTGCGTGCCTCCCGCTGGCCCCGGCCTCCAATCGGACACCAGTTTTGTCGCAGGCCCCTTACACACACTCCCGCGAGCGCGCTCCGCGCGTGTGGTCCGGCGCCGCTATCCCGCCGCCCGTGAACGACTTGAGAGAGCCTACACTCGGGCCGGTGGCGGTATCGAGCTTGCGGTGGGGGTGCAGAATGATGCCTGGCGAATCCATCACCCGCTTCAGACCCACGTTGCCCGCCACCGCGGCACCGTTCGAAGACCCCAATCCTCCACCGGATTGGTGGCGCTACCTGGTCGCTGTCCGGCGCTTCAAGTGGCTCGTGCTCGGCGTGACGCTGGGTGCGACGCTCCTGGGCATCGTGGGAACGCTCTTCCTCCGGCCCACTTACGCCGCTCAGGCCACGCTCTGGATCCAGGTGCCGGCCCGCCAGCCGCGGGACGCTGGCCCGATCTGGCAAGCCCAGCTGCCGATCTCGACCGGATGGATGGATCTGCTCCAGTCGTACTCGGTGTTGGACGACGCGGTGCGGAGCCAGCGACTCTACCTGCACGCCAAGGTGCCGGCCGACTCCGATGTGCTCGCGACGCTTCGTATCAAGGACCAGGTGGCGCCCGGTAAGTATCGGCTTGTCGTGATGGAAGACTCGGGCGATGCACCGCATTTCGCGCTGTACAACGCCGTGTCCAAGACTCCCGTGCAGACCGGCGTCGCCGGAGACTCGGTGGGCGCCGAGCTCGGGCTCGCCTGGGTGCCGCCGCGCGCGGCTCTCACCGG
>DATLVU010000041.1:0-2765 GCA_035577025.1 Gemmatimonadales bacterium | reverse complement strand
CGCGAGCAGCAGAATCAGCGCGCCGATCTGCAGGCCGAGCAGAAGGAACGCGGCGGCGAGGCTCAGGGGATCGAGCGGCGCCGCGCCGACGACTTGGGCTGCATACAGGAGGAACGTCGCAGCCGCAGCGAGCGCCGCGGTAAAAGCGGTGCAACCGGCGGCATTCCAATGCGGAAAGGCCAGCGTCACCACTGCCCCACCCCCGGCTCCGAGGACGAGTGCGAGGGCGAGCGGGGGCGTGGCTCCGACGAGTCCCCGTTGCACCGCCCACGCCGCCGTGGCGACACCGGTGACCACCGCGATCGGGAGCGCCCAGTGGCCACGCGGCAAGCGGTGACCGGCGACAAACAGCAGTAGAGCGGCGAGGGCCAGTTGGAGACTGGCCCAGACCACGACGTCGTGCATTGCAACGGACTCCCGGGCAGAGGAGGGGTGCTTTGCTAAAGAGTTCGCAGGTCGCCCCTCGGTAACGACCACATCGATACGTCGGCAGCAAGGGAGCGCCGCGTCCCAGCGAGTAACCTGCCGCCGTGGGATGACCCGGCGGCAGGTTGGGCGAGGCGCGGGGGGATCTACCGACTGATCTCAGTAAAACCACACCTGCTTATGCTTGGCGCCAGGCGCGTTGACGTCGTCGCCGCCAAGTACCAGCACGTGTGCGACTCCGTTGGCGTCCACGTAGCTCAGCGCCGCGTGGTTAAAGAGATTGCCCCCGCCTGCGGAGGTGATGGTGTGGGACCCCGTTGCTCCGTTCAGACTCCCGACGCTGCCATCGCTGTTGATCTGAGCGTACGTCTCCTCGGTCGACCCCGTGGCGGCGCCATTGTACAGCCCTGCGGTGACCAGGACATTTCCTCCTGCGACAACAGCAGTGTGCTTGCTTACCGCCTTGGTCAGCGCGGACGCATTCACGGTCCAGCTGGGCCCCGCGAGATCCCCCGTGCGAAGGTTGACTTTGATGTACGCGATCTGACTGACTTTCGAACCGTTGTTTGTGTAGTTCGAATCGTTCGGCGTTACGGCCGCGCTGTCCCCGCCGAAATAGTACAAGTAGCCACCCAACTGCCCAAAGCCGCCGTAGGCGCGAGCGAAGGGAAGTGTGGGCTCCGCCTGCCAGGCGCCCAGGGCGCCGGTCGAGTCGATACGCGACCGATACACCGTCGCGACGGGCGCATTGCTGGCGGCCGAGCCGCCGGCGACATACAGATCGCCGCGGAAGATCACTGCGCCGAGAGAGTGAACGGCCGCCGGCAGGGAGGTGGTGAGGGTCGTCCACGCCGTGATCGCCCCGGTCGCATCGAGCGTGGCGCGGTACACCGCGCTCGTCGGCGTGCCGGCTGCGTCTATCGCGCCACCTAGGATGTAGAGGTACCCGGCGGTGCCTTTGATACGGGAGTTGAATGGGGTGGCGATCACAGTCGCGTGGAATGCCACGGACGCCGGCAGAGACAGTGCGGTGGTCCAGATACTCAGCTGGCCGGTCGGCTGAATGGTCGCGTAATAAACGTCGCTGCGGAGCGTGCGGGCGCTGTCGGCGCCTCCGATTACGTACACGAGGTTGCTGCTCGTCGTGGCGCCACCCACGATCGCGAAGGCGGCGCTGTGCCCGCTCAAGCCGACGGGGAGCCCAGTGGTCGAGGTCCACGAAATCGTGGAGGGGCTGAACGTCGAGTTCGTCGTGACGGTGAAGGTGAGCGAATCGCTCGTGCCGGTGGCCGTTTGGACTGCCACGGGCCCGGTCGCTGCGCCCGAGGGCACCGTCGTCACGATGAAGGTGTTGGTCCAATCAGCCGGGCTCGCGATCAGCGCAGAGACGGTCCCGCCGGCGCCGTTGGAGAACAGCACCTGGCCGGTGCCCTGCCGGTCCCCGAACGCGTTCCCCTCCACAATGACGGTGCTCGCGACGTTGCCGGAAGGCTTCGTCGCGCCGTTGATGTATTGCAGGAGCGGCGCGACCGGCGTGAAGACTCCCGTAAGCTGGGCCGACGTGCCGTCGTTATTCCGGAGCTCGACTGCATAGGTGTGGCCTTTGATGACACCAGCGGGCACGAGCGCATACGCCGTCGTGCCGTTCGCTACCTGAACGGAATCGCCGTTCAGCGCGTCGAGGAGGACTGTGGCACCTGCGCGGAAGTTTGTCCCGGTGAGGGTGAGCTCGGTGAAGACCGTCCCCGTGGAGGGGCTAACGCTCATAAGGGTCGGGGCTGGTCCAGGCGCGGTGGATCCTCCGCCGCAGCCCAGGAGCAGGCCGGTGACAAGAGCGAATGATATACCCATGAGGGTCCGGTATGACATGGCGACGCTCCGAGAATGTTGTTGATCAGGCTCCGGCGACTACCATTCCACACTTCGCCGCCGTACGAGCGGTCACATACGTCAAGCACTGAAACGGCGGGGCGCCGCCGCGTCTCTAGAAGCGGCGCGTGACCATGTGGAGGCGGGCTGAGTGTGTATGTTGAGCCCATGAGCGAGGGTCCGACCGACGCGGACGTGATTGCGAGAGTTCTCGGTGGGGACACCGAACTGTTCCGCGTGCTCGTTGACCGCTACACCGATGAGTTCGCCAGATACGCGAAGTACATGACCGGCAGCGAGGACGAGGCGGCGGATATCATTCAGGAAAGCTTGGTGCGGGCTTATCGGTCGCTGCGGCGGTGCCGGGACCGAGCGACCTTCAAAGGATGGCTGTTCCGGATCGTGAGCAACCAGTGCAAGACACACTTGGCGACAAGGCGACGGCGCCCCGTGGAACCGCTCTCGGGCGA
>DATLVU010000040.1:0-35940 GCA_035577025.1 Gemmatimonadales bacterium | reverse complement strand
CGAAGCTGACGGTGGCGCCTGCGAGCGGCTGTTGCGTCGACGCATCTGTCACGCGTCCGCGGATTGTACCGGTTGGCTGTTGGGCGTGTAGTGGTGCGATCCAGAGCACTGCCGGGAGCGCACCGACAATGAACCGAAGTCGTCTCATACTCCATCTCCATCAAGGACGGTGAGGCCGAGCACGCAACGGCGGGAGGCGTGTCGGAGCGAGGGAGGAGGTAACCCCCGCGGGAGATTCTGTCAAATCGGCGAGGGGCGGCGAGCGAGAAAAAGTACACCGCTGTGAGCGTCTCGCGGCGAAACGCTGGGGGAGAGCTGGGGCGGGAGGACTCGAACCTCCAACTTCCCGGTTAACAGCCGGGCGGTCTGCCAGTTGACCTACACCCCAGTGACTGCGGGTGGCCGGTAACCGGTGTCTGGTGTCCGGACACCGGACACCGGACACCGGACACCAGACACCTAGCCTCCAAAACAACTACGCCCCTGGGTCTCTAGTCCGTCCCAGGGGCGCGCTTTCATCAACAACCGCAAGGCTACGCCGCCCGGGGCCCCCCGTTGGGGTTCCCGTTGCGATTCGCGCTCAGACCGGTCAACATCCGCATAGGGGTATCACACTATCACGCCCGTCCCTCCCGAGCAAGGGGCCAAGCACGTGCAGTCGGACCTCGACATCACCGCAGCCACGCCAACTGACCTGCCGGCCGTGCTCGACCTGATCGATGCCAGTGGCCTGCCGCGCGCGGGCCTCGATCAGCACGTCGCCACGACGCTCGTCGTGCGCGAGAACTCGCGCATCGTGGGGACGGCGGCGCTGGAGCTCTACGGCGGCTTTGCCCTGCTCCGCTCCGTCGCGGTTGCCGCCGCGCTGCGCGGCCACGGGCTCGGCCAGCGCCTCACGACCGCTGCGCTCGACCTCGCGCGCAAGCGCGGTGTGCGCACCGTCTATCTCCTGACGGAGACCGCCGGCGCGTTCTTTCCAAAGTTCGGCTTCAAGACGATCGATCGGAGGGACGTGGATCCGGCGGTCCAGGTGTCACAGGAATTCACGACAGCGTGTCCTGCAAGTGCGATGGTGATGGCGAAACAGATTTAGTGCTTCATCCCCGCTTTGTCCGCGAACGCCTTCAACGCCGCTTCCTGATCCGGCGTGAGCTTCTCGGGAATCTCGACGTGCACCTCGACGTACTGATCACCACGCCGGCCGTTCCGCTCGATGCCCTGTCCCGGAATACGGAATTTCTGGCCGTGCTGCGTGCCCGCCGGCACCTTGAGCACCACGCGCTTTCCGTCGAGCGTCCGCACCTTGATCTTCGAGCCCAGCAACGCCTGCGCCAGATTGATCGGTACGACGCCGATCACGTCGACGCCCTCGCGCCGGAAGAAGCGGTCGGGTTGCACCTGAATGACGACGACCACGTCGCCCCTCCCCTTCGAACCCTGACCCCGCAACCGCAACCGCGTGCCGTCCTCTGTACCAGGTGGAATCGTGATCGTGAGATGCTTCTCCGCCCGGATTTCCCCAGCCCCCTGGCAGGTGGGGCAACGCTGCGACGGCACCTTGCCGCGGCCGCGACATACGGGGCACGGCCGCGTGACGGCGAAGCCACCCTGACCGAAAGAGATCGTCCCGCGGCCCCGGCACTCGGGACAGGTCGAGAACGTCGCGCCGGGCGCGCCGCCCGACCCGCGGCACGTCGGGCACTCCTCCGGCAACGTCAGCACGACCGGAATCTTTCCCCCGAGCGCCGCTACGCGGAAGGGAATCGAGACCATCGTCTCGACCTCTTCCTCTTCTTGCGTCGGTGCACCCGAGCCGCGGCGCCCGAAGATCGACGAGAACAGGTCGCCGAGCCCGCCGAACGAGCCCAGATCCGACATGTCGATGTCCGCGTCCCCCCCCCCCGAACCGGCTCCGGGCGCTCCACCGCCGAAGCCGCCGCGCCCGCCTCCGGCGCCGGCAAACGCCCCATAGCGCCGCAGTTGATCGTACTTCTTGCGCTTCTCGGCGTCGCTCAGCACGTCGTGCGCCTCGTTGATCTCCTTGAAGCGGTCGCCGGCCTGCGGGTTGTTGGGGTTGCGGTCCGGATGGTATTGCTTGGCCAGCCGCCGAAACGCCTTCTTGATCTCGTCGGTGGTCGCCGTCTCGGAAACGCCCAGGGTCTGGTAGTAGTCCTTCGGAGACGCCATCAACCTGCCTCACCGGACCACGTCAATACCACGACGCGCGCGGGCCGGATCAGCGCGCCACCCATCTGGTAGCCGGGCTGCAGGACGGCGCCGACGGTGTGGTCCTTGCCCGGGTGATCCGCCGGTCGTGTGGTCACGGCCTCGTGCAAGTTTGGATCGAAGGGCACCCCGGCCTGATCGATGCGGGTGATGCCCGCCGCGTCGAGTGCCTTCCAGAACTTCCGCTCGACCATGTCGACGCCGTCGTGGATCGTCTTCGCATCGGTCTGGGCGGGATCGACGTGCGCGAAGCGCGCCAGGTCGTCGAGGGCATCCACGAGCCGCCCGATGAGGTCGGCCTGGGCCCGCGACCACACCTCCGTGCGCTCTTTAGTGGCCCGCTTGCGGAAATTGTCGTACTCTGCAGCCAGACGCAGATGCTTGTCTTTCAAGTCCGCGAGCTCGCCCTCGAGCCGCGTCACCGCCTCGTCCGGCAGCTCGATGAGCGCGCCGGACTCGGCCGCCGCGGGACCCTCGGCGTCGGGGCGCGTTGGCTCTTCGGGTTTATCGTCCATAGTGGAGCGCTTCTTGGGCAATCGGTGTGCCGCCTGGCTACGCCGTTTTGGCCGGCGCGAATGAGGTTTGGAACCGAATATCAGTCAAAAAGATAGTCGCTTACCTCTTCCCCGCGAGGAACGCGAGCACGTCCCCCAAGGCCTCTTCCCGCTGGGGGTCGTGGAAGATTTCGTGATACATCTCCGGATACCAGCGAACCTTGACCGCACCCTTCAGGCTGTCGGCGAAGGCACGCGCCAGATGGGCGTCCACCAGTCGGTCTTCTCCCGGGAGCAGAAACAAGAGCGGCGACTCGATCCGGTAGCCATCGGCGGCCACCGCGCGCTGCGCCCATTGGATCTCGCGCCACGCGCCGGGCGTCATCACGTCGTGGACCGCGGGGTCGGCGGCGTACGCCTGGTTGACGGTGGGGTCGCGGCTCACGACATCGGCATCGATGCGCGCCCGGATCGGCAGCGTGGGCCACAGGTCCGCGAGCACCCGCGCCGCCAGGAGCTTCCAGAGGGGGGGCCGGGACGCGACGCCCATCCACGGCGACGCGACGACCGCACCCGAGATCGGGTCGCTCGGCTGAGTCTCCAGGTAACGCAACGCCACCAGGCCCCCGAATGAAATGCCGAGCAGCACTTGCGGGCGCTCGGTGCGCAGCCGCACGACGCGGCGGAACGCCTGCAGGTCGCCCAGGAGCTGACTGAAGCGCGACAGATGGCCGCGCCGGCCGCCCGAGCGGCCATGACCGCGGAGGTCGAGCGCGTAGGCCGAATAGCCCTCATCGCGCAGGCGCTCGCCCGTCTCCCGCCAACGGCCCGCATGATCGGACCAGCCGTGCAGGATGAGCACGGCCGCGCGCGGGGCCGTCGCCTCGTACGAGTCGTACACGAGCTGGGTGCCGTCAGGGGCGGTGAGTGTCGGCATTCACGACTCCACGAGCAAACGACGTAGCAGGTCCAGGCCCGCCTGCGCGGCACGGCGCCGAATCTCATCTCGGTCACCCGGGAACACCCGTTTCAGTGCCCGAGTGGTCGTATGCACGCGAGCCGCGAGCCACACGGTGCCGACGGGCTTCTCGGGTGAGCCTCCGCCCGGACCCGCGATGCCCGTGACGGCGATCGTGCAGTCGACCGCGAAGAGACGCTGAGCGCCTTCAGCCATGGCCCGCACCGTCTCTTCGGAAACCGCCCCGTGGGCCTCGAGCGTCTCGAGCGGGACCTTGAGCGCGGCCGTCTTGATCACGTCGGCGTACGCCACGACGCCGCCGATGAACGTGTCGGACGCGCCGGGGATCGCGGTGACCCGCTCGGCGATCATGCCGCCGGTGCACGACTCCGCTACGGCGAGCCGATGGCGTCCACGCCGCAAGGTCTCGAGGACGGCAGCTGCCAGATCCGTGTCGTCGGTGCCGTACGCGTGCCCGTTCGCGGCGGCCCGGAGCCGTTCGACCGCCGCGGCGATGCGCTGCTCCGCCTCCGCGGGCTCGAGTGCCCAGGCCGTGACCCGCAGGTCTACGCCCTCGACGGACGGCAGATATGCGAGCGTGAGGGGCGCAATCTCCGCTTCGATGTCGCCGACGCGCTCCGCGAGCGCCGATTCAGAAACGCCCGTGGTTCGCACCGTTCGCGATTGAACGACCCGGCGCGCATCCCCGCCCTGTCGCTCGACCAGCCGCGGCAGCACGTGCTCGACCAAGAGCCCGCGCATCTCGCGCGGCACCCCAGGAAGCAGGACCACGACTCGCCTCCCCCCCCCACCCCGCCCCCGCGTGTCCTCCACCCACAGGCCGGGCGCGGTGCCGCGGGGGTTGGGGAGGACGGTGGCGCCTTCGGGGACCTCGGCCTGCGTCCGGTTGATGGCGGGCATGGGCCGGCCCATCCGCTTGAAACGTTCCTCGATGCTCGCGAGCAACCGCTCGTCGAGGACGAGCCGCCTATCCATGAGCTCCGCGACCACGGTCTTGGTCATGTCGTCGCGCGTGGGTCCCAACCCGCCCGTCGTGATGACGAATCCGGTGCGCTCGAGGGCCTCGGCCACCGCGGCGCGAATCGCCTCGGGCCGGTCGGGCACCGTGGTGCGGCGCACGATCTCGGCACCCGCGGCGGCCAGCGCCCGGCCCAGCTCGGCGGCGTTCGTATCCACGGTATGGCCGAGCAGCAGCTCCGTGCCGATGGTGAGGACTTCGAGCTTCACCCGCCGCCCTTCAGCAGGGCGCGATAGCGATACAGGTACACGATCAAGGAGTAGACGGTGAGGAGGATGGCGCCCGCGAGGGTCAGCGCGACGACCGCGCCGTGGAACTGGTCCCAGAAATTGCGGAACCACCCTGCCCACGGGTGAGTGGCCAGCGCGTCCTTCCACGCGAACCAGAAGAGCGTCGCGCCGATGAACACGTTCTGCACGACGGCCTTCGCTTTGCCCGCCCCAATGGCCGGTATCACGACGCCGCGCCGCTTCGCAAAGAAGCGAAACGCAGTGATGAGCAGCTCGCGCCCCACGAGCAGCAACGCAACCCATACCGGGAAGCTCCCCCACCAGGGGATTCGATAGTCGACCACAATGGTGGGGTGGCGCGTGAGCCAGAAGATCGGGATGAGCGTGGCGAACAGCAGCAGCTTGTCGGCGATGGGATCGAGCAGCTGGCCCAGTTCGCTCACCTCATTGCGCCGGCGCGCGAGGTATCCGTCGACCACGTCGGACGCCCCGGCGGCGATGAAGATCAGGAACGCGATGACCTTGGGCCAGTACCCCTGGATGAACGGCAGCAGCGCGATGACGGGCGTGAAGCAGATGCGCGCGAGCGTGAGGATGTTGGGCAGGGTCCAGCGCACGGAACCTCCCCTAGCTGAGCGTCTTCAGCACCATTTTGCTGACCGCCTTCAGGGTGTCGAACACGCCGTCGCCGCGGATCGCCACGGCCTCGAGATACGACGCCTTCCCGATCCATTGGTTGTCGACCCGCTCGATCAAGTTCTCCCCCGGGCGGGTGGGGTCGGGCGTGACCTTCTGCTGCGCCCCGTCTTCGATGGGCCACCCGGGATTGAGCGACGCCTGGAGATCCCGGACGGGCGCCGCGTTCGGTAGATCGCGTTTGTTGTATTGGATCACGAACGGAATCTTGGTCAGGTCGTACCCGTATTCCGACATGTTGTCGTACAGGTTCTGCATCGACTCGACGTTGGCTTCCATGCGCTCGATCTGGCTATCGGCCACGAACACGATGCCGTCCACGCCTTTGAGAATCAGCTTGCGGCTCGCGTTGTAGTACACCTGGCCCGGCACCGTGTAGAGGTGAAACCGCGTCTTGAAGCCGCGGATGGTCCCCAGGTCCACCGGCAAGAAGTCGAAGAACAGCGTGCGCTCGGTCTCGGTGGCGAGCGAGATCATCTTCCCGCGCGTGTTGGGCGAGACCTTACCGTAAATATGCTCGAGGTTCGTCGTCTTCCCGCCCAGCCCCGGTCCGTAATAGACGAGCTTGCAGTTGATTTCCCGGGACGCGTAGTTGATCATCGACATGGGGCGCGCGTCCTCTCAACCGAAGAGTTTGTCAATTTCGTCTTCCGCGCCTTCGAGCAGCCCCTTCTGCGGCGTCGACCCGCCTCCCGCGCCCACGCGATTGAACATCTCCTCGAACACTTTGTTGAGCTTCTCGACCGCGCCCTTGCCTTTGAGCTTTACGAGGCCGAGGGTGGTACGCTGGTCGAACAGGACGACCAGGATCACGCGCTTCGCCACGTCGGCGAGGAACATGGACTCCTTCTCGCCCTGATGGACCAGGGACGCGAACTCGTGTTCGCCGATCATTTTGGCGAGCTGGTCGTTGGCGCTGAAGTCGGCGGCGGTGAGGGAAGCGAAGGCGGTAGGATCGAACTGCGGCGGCTCGCCCACGGTCGCCACGAGCTGCCCGGTCCGATCGACGAGCAGAGCGCAGCGGGCGTTCGCGTCACGCAAGAACGCCTGCAGGTGCTGTTGAATCTGCTTGAAGTCGCTCTCGGAGAACG
This sequence comes from Gemmatimonadales bacterium, assembly GCA_035577025.1. Lineage (GTDB taxonomy): Bacteria > Gemmatimonadota > Gemmatimonadetes > Gemmatimonadales > GWC2-71-9 > AG41. The sequence continues at coordinate 29,206 of DATLVU010000040.1, read as the reverse complement.
ACCAGCTCGCCGCACCCGCCATTACGTGCCCTCGGGTCTATCGGACTCCATCATGTCCCGTCGCGCCAGAAGCGCCTGCGCGATGGTCACGCCGTCGGCATACTCGAGATCCCCGCCGACCGGGAGCCCCCGTGCGATGCGGGTCACCCGAACGCCGGTCGGGCGCAGCAACTGCTGGAGGAACGTCGCGGTGACTTCCCCCTCCATGGAGGGGTTGGTCGCGATGATCACCTCACGCACGCCCTCCCCCCCCCCGTTCGCGACGCGGTCCACCAGGCGATCGAGCCGCAACGCTTCGGGTCCGATTCCTTCGAGTGGAGACAGGCGTCCGCCCAGCACGTGATAGCGACCGCGAAACCGTCCCGCCCGCTCGATGGCCGTCACGTCGGCGGCCTCTTCCACGACGCACAGCAGGCTCGCATCGCGCCGCGGGTCCCGGCAAATCGCACACGGGTCCTCGTCGGTGAGGGTCCCGCACACCCCACACGGTGTCACCCGCTCGCGCACGCTCCGGATCGCCTCTGCCAGGCGCGTCGCGGTTTCCGCCGGCTGCTTCAAAAGGAAAAACGTGAGCCGCTGCGCCGTCTTCCGCCCGATCCCGGGGAGCTTGGCCAGCTCCGTCACGAGATCTTCGATGGCCCCCCCCGGCACGTGTGTCTAGAGCGGCAGCTGAAACGGGAACGGCAGGCCCGACGTGATCTTCTTGACCTCTGCCTGGTACAGCTCGGCGGCGCGCTGTTGCGCTTGCGAGACTGCGGCGAGCACCAAATCCTCGAGCATCTCCATATCCCCCTGCGCCACGGCCTGGGGATCGATCTTGATGGCGCGAATCTGGCCGCGCCCGTCCGCCGTGGCGGCCACCAGCCCGCCGCCCGCCGTACACGTCACGCTCTGCTGGGCCAGCTGGGACTGAATCTCCGACAAGCGAAACTGCATTTGCTGCCCCAGCTGGAGCAGGTTGGATAAATCCGCCATACGTCGAAAGTTACCCCTCGCCCAAAGTGGTCGCAAGCTACTCCAGCAGCTCTAAATCTAACGCGTCGACGGCGGCCGACAGGCCCGGATCCTTCGCCCGCAGCGCCTTCAACCGTTCCGCGCGAGCGCCCTCCTCCGTAAGCCGGCCCGGTCGCGGCGAGGACCGCTCCCCGCTCCCCCCTCCCGCAAGCTTGATGCGAACCGCTCCGTTTACGTAACGGCCCACCAGCTGACTGAGCGCGTCCCGCTGTCGCTCGAGTCCCTCCGCGTGGACTGGGTTCGGGTCGAGGGGACGGATGCCCACCGTGGCGCCGTCGATCCCCACGACTTCCGCGCGCTCGAGTAACGCGCCGAGCATCGGGCTCTTCGCGCGGGCGTCGTCGACGAGGCGGGGCCAGAGAGATCGGAGGCGGTCTACGGTGAGCGGGCCCTTTTCCGGCTCGACGGGAGACGGGACACGGGAAACGGGAAGCGCGGGTGGCGGAGTCGGACCGACGTCGCGCAGCACCGGCGCGGCGGATTGGTTCCCCACCGGGGGTTTCCCGCTTCCCGTGTCCCGTTTCCCGAGCGCCTCAATGACCGTTTGCAGCTCGATGGTCCGAGCCATCATCGCCCAGCGGAGGAGTAAGAGCTCGACCGCGAGGCGCGCGTTCCCGCTGGTGCGGAGCTGCGGCTCCAGTTCCGTCAGCACGGCGAGCAGCCGGATAAGATCGGGCGCGGGGAGCGGCGAGCGGTACCGCTCGACGAGCGCCGCCATCGCCTCGGTGAGGCCTTCGGGCTTGCCACCGAGATTCGCGAGTAGCACCGCCCGCAGCACATCGCCGGCGCCGATCACGAACTCGCCCAAATCGGCCCCTTCGTCCACGAGCCGCTCGACGAGCGGGAACACCGCCTTGGCGTCCCGCTCGGCGACCAGCCGGAGCAGCTCCCCATACACATCGTCGGAGATGAGGCCGAGGACCTCGCGCACGCGCGCCGCGGTGACGGGTCCGTCACCGAACGACACGACCTGATCGAGAATCGAGAGGCCGTCACGCATGCCGCCATCGGCACTGCGCGCGATGAGATGCACGGCGTCGTCATCGGCCGCCAACCCTTCGGCCGCGAGCACCTGCTGCAGGCGGTCCACGATCGCGTGCGGGCCGATGCGCCGGAAGTCGAAGCGCTGCAGGCGCGAGAGGATCGGGGCGGCGCTCTGCGCGATCTTTTGCGGCTCCGTAGTCGCGAAGACGAACACGACGCGCGACGGTGGCTCCTCCAGGATCTTGAGGAGCGCGTTCCAGGCCTCGCGCGTCAGCATGTGCGCCTCGTCAACGATGTAGACCTTGTGGCGCCCCTCGGCGGACGCGGCGTACATCGCGCGCTCGCGCAGGTCGCGCGCGTCGTCCACCCCGCGATTCGAGGCGGCGTCGAGCTCGACGACGTCGAGGTTCGCCGCGCCATTCCAGATGCGGATGCAGGAATCGCATTCGCCGCAGGGCTCGCCAGCGACTCTCGAGGCGGTCGGCCGCTCGCAGTTCAGGGCCATGGCGAGGATCCGCGCCGCGGTGGTCTTGCCCACGCCCCGCGGCCCCGCGAAGAGATATCCGTGGGCCACGCGCTTGCCCGCCACCGCGCCGCGCAGGGCGGCACCGATGTGCTCCTGGACGATGAGATCGGCGAACTTCTTAGGACGGTATTTGCGGGCTAAAGCAATCATCGGGTGAAATCTACTCGAAATGTCCAATGTAGAATGTCCAATGTTCAACGCTTGTTGAACATTGATCGTTGAACATTGATCATTGGACATTGAAATGCCCCAGGCACCCCGCAACGACGCCCAACATCGCTTAGCGCTGCTCCCTGCGGGGGCCTGACGCGGTTCACGACTGGACGACCTGCGGACCTGGGGCACTGAAAGCTAGCCGGGCAGTCAATCAGAGAACAGTGACCAGACGCACAGCGGTGAACAGACGAACAGGGAGCCGGGCGTCCTGTTCACTCCGGGTTACGGCCGCGGGCATCCGGACTGCTCGAAGCGCCGCTCCACCGAGTCGACTTTCGCGTAGAGGATCTGGTCGCGAATCGAGTGCGACGCGTCCAGCACCCCCGCGTTCCGGCGCGCCGTATTGTACGAGGCCCAGCGGTTCTCCACGTCCGTCAGGCCACGCGCCAGGCCGGCGCAGGGCAGTTGGCCTCTCGCGTATAGGGCCGCACGCTCGCCGAAGTTGCTCATCAGCGTGACGAGCGAGTCGCCGATGACGTCCAGCCTCGTCAGTGACGGCGGAGCCGAGGGAGGAGGGATGGGTCCGGGTGCGGCGGCAGCCGGCGCGGCGGGGGCGGCGGGCGGCGTCGACACGGGCGGCCGCGCCGCGGGCGGTCGGGCCACCGTCTTCGGCTTGGGCGGCGGCTGCGGCGACGACCGGTGGAGCTTGTTCCGCAAAGCCCACACCTTCCCCGCTGTCGCCGACACGGTAGCCGTGATGCCCGACAACTTGCTCTTCACGGTGGACCATTCGGGCAGCGAAGGCAGCTCGGGCTGAAACCACCAATACGCGCCCCCCGCACCGGCGCCGAGGAGCAGCACGAGCAACGTCAACCAGATCTTACGAGGAATGCGGCCCCGGCGCCGGCGAACGGGGCGCCGGGGCTCGGGCTCGAGGGGTTGCTCCGGCTCCGCCTCGCGTTCTTCGAACTCGTCGGGCCAAATTGGCTCCGTCGGATGCTGGGCCTCCGGCTCTGGCGACGGAAGCGGAGGCGGGGGCGGGGGCGGTGCCTTGGCCGGCGGCCGTGGCGGCGGCCCGACGCGGGGCTGGGGTGGGGGCGTGGGACGCCGTGGAGGCGCCGGCGGCGTGTCCTCAGCGGCCGTGAGAAACTTGAGCTCGTGCCGGTCGTCCGACGCCGTGGGCGGCGGTGGGGCGGCGCGCGGATGCGAGCCCGACGTGCGCGGGGGAGGTGCCTGGTGCCCCATGTCTTCGGCCGCCGTCAGGAACTTGAGCTCGTGCGTATCGTCCGGTTTTGCCGGTGCAGGCCGGGACGGGGGGGGCGGGGGGGGGGGGGGGCCGTTGCGCTGAACCAGGCGGCGCCGGCGTGAACTTTGGCTCAGAGGGCGGCTTGACCACCGGCGTGCTCTTGGGTGTGGCCGTCGCCGAGCTGAACGCCCGATAATTCCGCCACGTCACGAACGAGCGCTTCTTTCCATCCGGTCGGATGGAGTCCGGTGCCAAGAGCTCGTAAAACGGCATCGCCTTCGACACCCACTCTTCGTCTGAGCCGGACCGGAAGAACGCCGCCGCCGGCTCCGCCGCGTCGGTACCGAGCAACAACGCTACCTGCCACGGCTCGGCGAAGTACTGCTCGTGCGTCTCGACGTCGTGCGGGCTGAGACTCAATGGCAGCGGTGGATGCGTGTGGTACCAGCCGATGAGATGCGCCTTCTGCTCCTCGAGCTGCGCCGCAATGCGGTCCCACAGGCGCGTGATCACGTCGCGCGTGCGATCGCCATAGATCGCCTGATTCAAGCGAAGGGCGGCGTCGATCACGAGGTACGAGACGTTCGTTTCGGGACACTCGCACAGATCGCCGATCAGGAAGCCGAGGACCCCCTGCCCCGGACGCGCGGGCGTGGCCACGTGCTCGTGCACCGCCGACAGGGCGGCCTGAGAGAAGAAGACCGGGAAGGGCATGTCTCCCGGCCGCTTGGTGCCCTCGCTCGACGGGGCCCACAGGATCGACCGGGCGACGGGAATGACTTGCCGCAGCGGACCGCCCGTAGTCATCGCCCCAAGATAATGCGCACGGGGCGCCGGGCCCTAGCGCACCGGCCCGTCACGCGAGCGTGGCGGCGATGAGGTCGGCCGCCCGCTCCACGTCCGCACGGGTCACATCGAGGTGGGTCACCGCGCGCAGGCGCCGCGCCCCGAACGGCACGACGAGCACACCCGCGCGAGCCAGCTTCGGGATCACGGCCTCCGCGGTGTCGCCCGCTCGCGCCAGGTCGATCATCACGATGTTGGTCTCGGGTACGGAGGGGCGGACGGCCCCGCAGCCGGCCAGTCGGTCCGCCAGGAGCCGCGCATTCGCGTGATCGTCGGCGAGGCGAGCGAGATGGTGATCGAGTGCGTACAAGGCCGCGGCGGCGAGCACGCCCGACTGACGCATGCCGCCGCCCAGCCGTTTGCGAATCTCCCACGCCCGCGCCCGCTCCACGGTCCCCGTCGCGAACGCGAGGCAGGATCCGACCGGGCAGCCGAGCCCCTTCGAGAAGCTCACCATCACCGTCGCCGCTCCGACCGCGAGTCTCGCCAAGGTCACGCCCAGCGCGGCCGCGGCGTTCCAGAGCCGCGCGCCGTCCAGGTGGACCGGCAGGCCCGCGGCGCGCGCCACGGCCACGATGCCGTCCATGGTCGCCGGCGGCATGAGCTTCCCGCCCGCCGCGTTGTGGGTGTTTTCGACCGAGACGGCGCCGGCGCGAGGCACGTGCGGCGATCCGGGGCGGAGCGCCGCCCGCACCAGCTCGGGCGTGAGGAGCCCGTCGGGCGTGGCGATGGGACGGATCTGGACGCCCCAGTTCGCGGCCACGCCACCGAGCTCGTAGTGCACGAGATGGGCGTCGGCTTCGAGCAGGAGTTCGCTGCCGGGCCGCGCGAGCAGGCCCACGGCGGTTTGATTCGCCTGCGTCCCGGACGGGAAGAACAGGGCGTCGTCCTTGCCGAGCAGCTCGGCCACCCGCTCTTCCAGACGCCTCGTCGTCGGGTCACGATCGAGGACATCGTCGCCGACCTCCGCGTCCGCGATCGCGCGGCGCATCGCCGCCGACGGACGCGTGACCGTATCGCTCCGCAGATCGATCGGGCGGCCGGTCATCCCAGTCGAACCCGTTGGGAGCGGCGCATGCGGATCAGGTCGTACATCTCCGCTACCTCCCCTCCCAGCAGGAACAGATAGGCCGTGTAGTACACCCAAAGCAGAAACAGGAACAGCGCGACGATGTTGGCGTCCGAGGCCACGCGATCGAGCGTCGCGAACCGGGTGACGTAGAGCGCATAGAGGCGCTTGGCCACCTCGAAGCCGAGGGAGCAGAACACCGCCGCCACGAGCGCGGTGCGCCAGTGAATGCGGCGACTCGGCAGGAGCTTGAAGATGATGTAGAAGAGCGCCACCCCCAGCGCGAAGGACATCGTCTCGAGTCCGAACCGCCACAGCCAGTCGAGGAAGAAGCTCCGCGTCACGCCGCCCGCGTTGCGCGCCTCCCAGGCCGCCACCAGGGCGCCGAGGACGAGCAGCGCGCCGGTGCAGAGCACCATGGTGAGATCGAGCAGTTTCGCGACCGGCCAGGGACGCCGCTCGTCAGTGTCGAATACCTCGTTCAACGCCGCTCGCAGACCGCCGAACAGGCGCGTCGAGAACCAGAAAAACAGTGGCAAGCCCACGGCGGTCAATCGGACGCGCTGGCGCACGATGCTCGCGAGCGCGCGTTCCACCTGCTCGAACGCATTGTCCGTCGTGCCACCCACCGTGGTCGGCAGCAGGCGGGCCAGGAGCTCGTGGAGATCCACCTGGTGTGCCGTGACCTGGTGCTGCACGAGATAGCCCACGGTGGCGAGCAGCAGGGCCACGAAGGGAATGATGGTGAGCAGCAGGTCGAACGACAGCGCGCTGGCGAGAAAGGGAATGTTGTCTTCGAAGGCCGCCTCGAAGGTGCGGCGGGCGATCCCGGTCAGCGACTGGTGCCAGCCGCCTTCGGGCTTCACGCGACCGGCTCGTCCCCCTCATCGGGGCGCGGCAGCGCCGCGCCGCGACCCGATGCACCACTCCGACCGCGCCGCCGGCGCTTGGCGTCACCCAACCGCCGCTCGAGTGAAGCGCGCGTGGTGGCGGGTGGCTCCTTCTCCTCGTCGTCGTCCTCGACCGTGTGAAGCAGGTCGCCGATCTCGCCCGCCTTCTCCGCCGCGAGGTCGCGGAGGCTGCGGAGTCGCCGGCCTAACTTGCCGCGGGCGACGCCTCCCGGCTCCGGCGCGAACAGAAAGCCGAGGACCGCCCCGAGACTCAGCCCCAGCAGAAACGGTCCGAATGCCGACCCTTCCCTACCTTCGTCGCTCATTCGCCCGCCTCGAGATCGTCGGGAGCCGCCGTCACCATCGCGCGCGGACGCGCATGTGACTGCAAGGGCGGTTTCACGAACCGATCGGTCATCGCGCGCGTGTCGGTCACGCGCAGCTGTTCGAACAGGAAGGCGAAGGTCTTCTCCAGGTCCGCCCCGATGGCGCTGCGCACGTCGGCGGGCATGTCCCAAAGCCGCTGCTTGAACGGCCCGATGGCCTTCTTGCGGCTTTTGTAGATGAACTGCTCCTCGGTGTCCCCCTTCTTCCATTCGTCCTTGCATTCGGCCTTGACCCACTCGTTCACTTCGCGCCGGATGTCCGCCGGCAATCTGGGATGGTCAAAGACGATGTTCTGAAAGTTCGTGGCCAGGTGAATCTCGATCGCCTCGCACTTCGGGAAGTGACCGAATGCGTCCGGCGGAAGCGTGGACGCCCCGTGCTGTACCGCCCCGCCCAACCCGTAGTGCGCGCGCGCGTCGGCCGACAGGGCCTTCAACGCGTCGAGGTCGAGCTGCACCTTCGCGATGGACCCGTCGGGGAGCACCACGCCGCCATGGCTCGTCCCGGTCTGCACGGAGATCTTGCTGATCCCCGTCAACCGTCCCAGGCGCGCGAGCGTCCGGAGGTAACCGTCCATGAACGCCTTCAGCTCGTGGACGTCCGAGTTCTTGCCGCCGACCTCGCCGATCTCCGCCCCGACGGACACGTTCACGCCTTTGGGCTCGCGCTCGCGGATGAACTTGGTCAACTCCGCCGCCCGCTCGTAGTTGACGCGTTGTTGCTGGTCGAGCGTGGGCTGGGACAGGTCCACGAGGGTCGACGTGTCCACGTCGATGTTGTAGAAGCCAGCGTGCAACTCCTCCTCGATGAGCGTGCGGATCGCTTGGAGCTCCGTCTCCGCGTCCGCCGCGTACTTCTTGGCATTCACCTGCACATGGTCGCCCTGGATGAACAAGGGACCGGTGAACCCCTCGCGCAGCGCGGCGGCGGTGATCACGGCGACGTACTCCGCCGGGCGCTGCTCCGTATACCCGATCTCCGAGCGGGCGATCTCGCAGATGAGGGCGCCCACGTCGAGCCGCTTGGCAGCCCGAAACACCGCTCGCGCGGAGTCGTAAGCCAGGACCCGAATGTTCATCGCGGGCGTGGTGAACGGCCGCACATCTCCGCGGCCCCGCGCGAGGTACAGCTCGTGGATCGACGCCGGTCGCACGCCCGCCCGCTGCCCGATCTCCCAGATCAGCCAGCGGGCCTGCTCGCGCTCTTCCGGGCGCCCGAACACCGCCTGGCGCACGAGCTCGTCGAGCTCCGCGCTCTGCCGCACGGCGGGGCTTTGAAACCGCTGCAGGGTCGCGTCCGGGGGGGGCGGGTTGGCCATCTCGTATCCTCCTCCGCGACGAATCTAGACCGCGCCAAGGTCGATGACCAGACCGTCGTAGGCCGGGGCGATACCGGAGGGAAGACGCGCCGCCAGCTCGGCGTGCGTCGCGTCGTGCGTGAGGTGCGTCAGGAACGTTCGCCGTGCGCCGATCTGTTGCGCGGCGGCGACGGCCTCGGGCACGGACAGGTGGAGTGGATGCGGACGCGGGAGCAACGCGTTCAGGACGAGGACCTCGAGTCCGGTGAGCCGTGCCACCGCCTCCGGGGGAATCGCCTTGGCATCCGTCACGTACGCTACCGGTCCCACGCGGTAGCCGAGCACGGTGCGATCCCCGTGCGGCAACGCGAGCGCGCGGACGCGCAACCCCGCGATCTCCGTTTCACAATCGGGCTCGAGGGGATGCGCGTCGAGCTCGGGCTTGTTGGTCCCGGGAAGGGGAGGCGTCCCGTCGAAGATGTAAGCGAAGCGCCGCTCCAGTTCAGCGAGCGTGCTCCGCGCGCCGTATACGTCGAGTGGCGTCCGCTGCCGCGCCGAGATCGCGCGCAAGTCGTCGATGCCGTGGACATGATCGGCATGAGCGTGCGTGAACAGGACCGCATCTACCGACGCCACGCCCGCCGCGACGAGCTGCAGCCGCAGCTCCGGGGGCGTATCGATCAGCACGCGCCGGCCCTGGGACTCGATCAAGGCAGCGGTGCGAGTCCGCCGGTCGCGGGGATCGGTGGACGTGCACGTGCGACAGCTGCACCCGATTTGTGGCACGCCGTAGGACGTGCCCGTCCCCAGGAACACGAGCTTCACGTCACACGACCTCGACCTTGAGCAGGTTCGTGGCCCCCGAGACCTCCCACGGGACGCCCGCCGTCATCACGATGCGGTCCCCTGCGCGCGCGTACCCCCGCTTCAGAATGAGGTCGCGCACGACGGCGAGCATCGCGTCGTATCCCGGTACGCGGTCAACCAGAACCGGCGTGACCCCCCAGACCAGCGCGAGCTGGCGGTACGTCGTGGCCTCCGTCGTGACGGCGAGCGTCGGCACCGGCGTGCGGAGCGCGGCGACCTTGCGGGCGGTGAACCCACCCTTGGTGAGGGTCACGATCAATGGCGTCTGGAGCATGCGCGCCACGGCGCTCGTGCCGAGCGCGATCGCGTCCTCGACCGATACCGTCTCGCCCTGCATCGGCCGGCGCTCGTCGCGGCCGAGACCGATGCCCGCCGCAACACCCGGGCGCTCCATCTCGCGGATGATCCGGTCCATGGCGCGCACCGCCTCGAAGGGGTACTCCCCCACCGCGGTCTCAGCCGAGAGCATCACCGCGTCGGTCCCATCGAGGATCGCGTTGGCCACATCGGAGGCTTCCGCGCGAGTGGGGCGCGGATTATGGACCATCGACTCGAGCATCTGGGTCGCCGTGATCACCGGCTTGCCGTGACGGTTCGCCTCGCGGATCAGCCGCTTCTGGACGGCCGGCACTTCCTCGAACGGCAGCTCGACGCCCAGGTCCCCGCGCGCGACCATCACGGCGTCACAGGCGTCGAGGATGCGCGGGAGGTCGTCCAGGGCGGTCGCCTTTTCGATCTTCGCCACGAGCTTCATCTCGGGCGGCACGAGCGTCCGCAGCTCTGCCAGGTCTTCGGCCCGGCGCACGAACGAGAGAGCGAGGAAGTCGGCGCCGGCCGCGACCGCGCCCGCCACGTCCTCGCGGTCCTTCTCGGTGAGGGCGGGGGCGGAGACGTGCAGTCCCGGGAGGTTCATCCCTTTGTGTGACGTCAGCTCCCCCCCGTCCACCACGCGCGCCTCAACGCGCGGCGGAACGATCCGCGTGACCTCGAGGGAGAGCAGCCCGTCGTTGAGGAGAATGCGGGCGCCCGGGCGCACGTCGGTCGCCAGATTGTCGTACGTCGTGGGCAGCTCCTCGCCGCGAGCAACATCCTCGGGGGCGAAGACGACCTTCTCGCCCGGGCGGAGCATCCGCGGCTCGGCCAGCTCGCCGACGCGGATGCGTGGGCCCTGCAGGTCCACGAGCACCGCGACCGCCGCGTCGGCCGCCTGCGCCGCGTGTCGCACCGCCGCGATCCACCCCGCACGCATCGCCGGCGTGCCGTGCGACGCGTTCACGCGGACCACGTTGGTCCCCGCGTCGATCAACCCGGCGATCGCCTGCGGCGTGCCGGTCGCCGGGCCCAGAGTGGCGACGATCTTGGTCCGGCGCATCAGCGCCTCGCATCCATAGTTTTCAACATTTCACGTTGACGGCCTCTTTGTGGAAAACCTGTTCGCGGCGACTCCCGAACCACGACCGGCGGCGCTCAGTGCACGACGCCGATCTGCTTCTCCTCGAGGCGTCGCTTGAACTCCTCCAGGAGGTGCACGGTGCGCGCGATGGTCGAGGCGGGCAACCCCTCGATGGCCCGGGCGGCCAGGCGCCGCTCGAGCTGACCGGCTCGGAGGAGTACCTCGAGGCCGTGCCGCGTGAGCGACACGCGAACGCCACGATCGTCCTCGGGGTCCGGCGTGGTCTCGACCAGGCCCTTCGTTTCGAGCCGTTGGATGAAGGTCGTCGCCGCCGCGCGGGATACCCGCAGCTCGGTCGCGATCTCCTTGGGCCGCGCTCCGTCGGCCCCTCCCAGGTCCACGGCCACGAGCGCCGCGTGGGCTCGGTGGGACAGGCCATATGCGCGAAAGGCGCGGTCGCCGGCGTGCTGGACCGCCGCGCGGGCGGCGACGAGCGCGTCCGTCAGTTGCAGGGCGAGCTCGGAGCGGTCGCTCATCGAGTGAGGGAAGTAATTAACATGTTGACTATCAACATATTAATTACTTACGAAGGTGAGGGCAATCCCCTGCCCCACCTAACACGTCTCGGACCAATCCACCGGCGAGGTCGCGCCGCAGCGCACGCACTTCAAGGCGGACGGCTTCGCCGCGAAGTCCTGGCGATAATGACAGAGCGGGCAGACGGCATACGTCGTGACGACCTCGCTGCCGCGCGCGCCCAGGGTGGGGCGGAGCACCCCCGTGCGAACGACGATGCTCCAATGGTCCGGCGGCTCCCTCCGGATCGTGACGTCGCTCTTGGCGAGCCGCACCCGCTCTCGCCGGACTTCGACGACCACGTGCCCGTCCGCGGTCTCTTCGACCACCGGATACCAGGCTCCGCGACGGAGGACGTCCGCCACGTTGTCCGCACTCCGAGCCCATCCGAGCGTGATGCGCATGGGAAACGCCCACATCTTATCATGTTTTGCTAAATTCCGTTATGCGTGAACTGGGACGCATCGTCCGCCTGCAGATCCAGCGCTCGTCGCTCAAGACCGGAGACAAGCCCACCCGTGTCTACGACCCCGGCCGCCTGCTGACCGTCGGTCACCTGGCGATCGGGCCGGACGGCGTCCTGGGGCAGGCCGGGGACGGCGCGTGGCTCGTCGACGTGCACCACCGGGCGCACCCCCAGACCAAGAACGAGGATGGCGCGCACGGCGTGTCGCTCGGATTCACGTCTCATTATGCGGCGATGCGCGACCGGTTCGGCGACCGGATCACGCTCGGCTGCGCGGGTGAGAACATCGTGGTCGAGGCAGACGGTCGTTTCACCTTCGAGGACCTGGAGCGCGGCGTGGCGTTGCTCGGCGACGACGGACGTGAGGTCGCGCGGCTCGAGGTCCTTCAGGTCGCCCACCCCTGCCGGCCGTTCAGCGGCTGGGCGCTCGGCGGTACGGTGGAGAGCGACGTGTTGAAAGAGACGCTGCAGTTTCTAGAGGGCGGAATGCGAGGGTTTTATTGCCAGGGTGTAAGATCGGGTATCGTGGCAGTGGGAGATCGAGTCGTAGCGGCGTAGGGGCAGAAAAAGCGAGGGGGGAAGAGTGATCGTCTCACCCTTCCCCCTTCCCCGGCCTTTCCCCGGCCTTTTCGCTTTAGCTCATCTCGTCCCACGCCAGAGTCGCAGCCTTCTTGCACCGCTCACAGCTCAGCTCCTTCACGTCCGATTCGAACGCCTGCCGATGGCGGCACGCGGGACACACGGCGTAGGTGAGCGGGAACAGCCGTCCGACGCGTTGAATCTCACGCGGCTCGCAGCGGACGATGCTCCAACGCTCCGGCGGATGGTAGCGGATCTCGAGGAAGCGCCGGTCGACCGGCACGTTGCGCCGGTTCACATCCAGCACGACAATGTGACTCGAAGAGATCCGCACCACCGGGTACCAGGCTCCGCGGCGCAGCAGGTGCGCGCCGGGCTTGCCAACGCGGGCCCAGCCCTTGGCCTGTAGCCTCGTGGGAGTCATCGGGCGGAAAGGAACGCTCACGCCTAAAGAATAACACGTTCGCGGCGGGAGCGGTCGTGACAGCGGTCACAGGCTAGGACCGCGAGCGAACGGTGTCGGCCGTCACGTTTCCAGTGCGATCCGAAGCTTCTTCCGGAGGGGTTCCATGCGACGCGGATGGATGGTGGCGGTCGTAGCCGGCTGCTGGGGCGGCGCACTGTCGGCGCAGCTGCCCACGATCACCGACTACACGAAGGCGTTCGAGAAGCGCGACGGATACCTCCCGCTGTACTGGGACGGAGCGCGCGGTCGGCTCCTCCTCGAAGTGCCGCACACGGGTGACGAATTCCTGTTTCTCCCCTCGCTCGCGACCGGGATTGGCGACGTCGACCTCGGCCTCGATCGAGGCACGATCGGCGACGCGCAGCTCGCGCGGTTCGAGCGCACGGGCCCGCGCGTGAGCCTGGTGCTCGAGAACCCCGCGTTCCGAGCCACGGGGAGCAACGACGCGCTGGCACGGTCGGTTCGAGAGTCGTTCGCGACGTCCACGGTGGGCGCCTTGGACGTGCTTGCCCAGGAAGGCGACCGGGTGCTGGTTGACGCGACGCCCCTGGTCCTGAGCGACGTCATGGACGTGCGCGGTGCGCTCCGCGGCCAGGGGACGTTCGTCCTGGACCGCGATCGGGGGACCGTTTACCTGCCCCGCACCCAGGGCTTCCCCCGGAACACCGAGATCGAAGCGACGCTCACATTCACGAGTGACAATCCGGGGCGGGCCGTGCGCGCGCACGCGCCCGAGGGCCGCGCGGTGACGCTACGACAGCACCTGTCATTCGTGGAGCTGCCGGATCCCGGATACCGTCCCCGCCGCTTCGACCCGCGCATCGGGCTGTTCGCGCTCGCGTTCTGGGACTACGCCAAGCCGTTCGATCAGGATCCCGTCACCCGCTACATCATTCGCCACCGCCTCGAGAGGAAGGACCCTGCCGCGGCGTTGAGCGAGCCCGTGCGGCCCATCGTCTACTACCTCGATGCCGGCGTGCCGGAGCCGTACCGCAGCGCGTTCCGCGAGGGGGCCAAGTGGTGGAGTACGGTGCTCGAGGCGGCGGGCTTCAAGAACGCGTTCCGCATCGAAGACATGCCGGCCGACATGGACCCAATGGATGCGCGCTACAACGTGATTCAGTGGGTGCATCGGGACTCTCCCGGCTACTCCATCGGACCGAGCTTCGTGGATCCGCGGACCGGCGAGATCATCAAGGCGGCGGTGCGCATGGAGTCGGAGCGCTCGCTGTCGGACTACAACATCTACGCCGGCACGCTCCCGACGCGGGCCGAAGACGACTGGCAGGCGGGTCCGCTCGGCGACGCCGGGCTCGCGCGCTGGCTCACGGGCTTCGACACGTCGGCGAGCGCCGAGGCGTTCGTGATGGCGCGCCGACGGCAGCACGCCGCGCACGAGGTCGGGCATACGCTTGGCCTGGCGCACAACTTCATCGCGGCGGCGGACGGGCGCGCGTCGGTGATGGCCTACCCCGCCCCGCTCATCCGCCTCTCGAATGGCCGGCTCGACCTCTCACAGGCGTATCGCAACGGTCCAGGCGCCTACGACTCGCTGGCGATCCGGTACGCTTACACCGTCTTCCCGCCAGACAAGGAACAGGCGGGCCTCGACGCGATCGTTCAGGACGAGCTCAAGAGCGGCGTGCGGTTCCTCACCAACCCCGACGAGGCGCCGGACAACTCCTATCCGGAGAACACGACCTGGGTCAACGGGAAGGATGCGGTGGAGGAGCTCGCCCGTATCACGCCCGTCCGCCGTTTCCTGATCGACCACTTCGACGAGCGGGCGATCGCGCCGGGCGAGCCGCTGGCACTCCTGGGCAAGCGCTTCGCAACCGTCTACCTGCATCATCGATTCACGCTCGATGCCGCGGTGAAAGCCGTCGGGGGAATGGAGTATGAATACGCGGTGCGGGGCGACGTACTGCCGCCCACGACCTTGATCCCGCCGGCCCGCCAGCGGCGCGCGCTCGAGCTCCTGCTCGACGCCGTGCAGCCGGACGAGCTCGCGGTCCCCGAGCGGGTGCTGCGGTTGCTCGCACCAACGCCGTTCGGGTACGAGCACGATGCGTGGGCGTTCACGTCGGCGGCCACACCGGCGTTCGATCAGCTGGGCGCGGCGCGCGCGCTCGCGACGCAGGTGATCGGGGGACTCCTGGCGCCGGCGCGCGCGGCGCGGGTCGCGGCGTTCCACGATCGGGACGCGCGCGAGCCGAGTCTCACAGAAGTGGTGGGCCGGATCGTCGACTACACGTGGGTCGCGCGCGGCGCGGCTCGTACAGACCATCCGGCGCTCGGACGCGTGGTGCAACGAGTCGTGGTGGATCAGCTGATCGCGCTCGCGAGCGATGATCGGGCCACACCGGAAGCTCATGCGGCCGCGGAATGGGCACTACGGCGCGTCGCTCGATTGGCGGGCGCCGCGACAACGGATCCAGACGCTCAGGCGCACCGCCAGTTGGTGGTGGCTGACATCGAGCGGTTCATGGGACGCCGGGACGCCGGTACGTCACGTCGTCCCGGACCGGCAAGTCCTCCTGGAGTTCCGATCGGGTCGAGCGAGCGCCCTTAGCCGCACTCCGAGAAGCCGCACACGTGGCACTTGGCGCAGCCCTCGATGAACGCGAGCTGCGAGCCACAGTCGGGACAGGCGCCGATGAAATCCTGCGGTTGACCCGCGCCCTCGGCCAGGGTCCCGTCGGACATGGGCATGCTCGCCCGCACCGGCGCCGGGGTGGCCGTACCGGCGAGGAGATCCTGCTGGATGCCTTGCTTGTCCTGCATCCACTTCTCGATCGCGATGCCGATGGCGTCCGGCACCGACAGCACCTTGTTCGGTCCCAGGCCCACCACGCGGTCGGACGAGATCCCGCGCAGCTGGCGATATACCTCCGGCATCGGCACGCCGGAGCGCAGGGCGAGTGAGATGAGCCGGCCGATGGCCTCGACGTCGGCCATCAACGCGCCGCCCGCCTTGCCGAGCGAGATGAAGACCTCGAACGGCTGGCCCTTGTCGTCTTCCGTGATGTTCACGTACATCGTGCCCAGGGGCGTTTCGACCCGGCGCGTCGCGCCCTTGAGGAGGTCGGGACGCGACCGCTTGGCCCGCCGCTGCAGGTTTTCCGCCTCGGCGTCGTGCAGCTTGTCGCGGGTCCGCGCGAGCTCGGCTTCGAGCTCGGCGATCCGACCCATCGCTTCGGCCAGGGCGCCTGGCTGGGCCGGAGCCGACGTCCCCCCCCCCGAGGCCGTCGCTTGCTCTTGCACCTTTTTAGCGGTCGAGCCGGTCGACAGCACCTGCATCTCGCGGGCACCGTCGCGGTACACCGTTACGCCCTTGCACCCCAACTTGTACGCGTAGCGATAGATCTTCTCGACGTAGTCCTCGGTCGCGTCGTTCGCGAAGTTACACGTCTTCGAGATAGCCGAGTCGGTGAACTCCTGGAACGCGGCCTGCATCTGGATGTGCCACTCGGGCGTCACGTCGTGCGCCGTGACGAACACGCGCTGCCATTTCGCGGGGACCGCGTCGAAATGAATGTGGCCCGTCTCGGCAATCTGCTGCATCAGGCCGTCGGAGTACCAGCCCTCCTGCTTCGCGATCGCCACGAAGTCTTCGTTGACGTCGGGCATGAGCACGCCCGCCTGATTCCGCATGAACGCGACCGCGAACAATGGCTCGATGCCCGACGAGCACCCCGCGATGATCGAGATCGTGCCGGTCGGCGCGACCGTGGTGAGGTTGCAGTTGCGCAGGCGGCGCATCGGGCGCACTCGCTCGCCCTTCGGTCCCCGCGCGCAGGTCGCGTCCGGTCCCCAGATCGACCGCTCCCACTCGGCGAACACGCCGCGCTGCTCCGCCAGTTTTTCGGAGGCGGCCTTTGCTTCCTCGTCGAC
The DNA here is from genome assembly GCA_035577025.1 of Gemmatimonadales bacterium. Classification (GTDB taxonomy): domain Bacteria; phylum Gemmatimonadota; class Gemmatimonadetes; order Gemmatimonadales; family GWC2-71-9; genus AG41. The sequence continues at coordinate 12,550 of DATLVU010000040.1, read as the reverse complement.
GAAGTCCATGATCTTGCGACCCAGCGCCACCCCGTCGTCCGAGTTGTAGGGAATACCGAGCCGGACCAGCAGGTCCGCCCAGCCCATGACCCCGAGTCCGATGCGACGGATCCGCTTGGCGAGACTGTCGATCTCGGCGAGCGGATACTTGTTCGCATCGATCACGTTGTCGAGGAAGTGCGTGCAGAGGTGCACCGCGGTCCGCAGACGGTCCCAATCCACGCCCCCGTCCTTCACGAACAGCCCGAGGTTGATGGAGCCGAGGTTGCAGACGTCGTAGGGGAGGAGCGGCTGCTCGCCACAGGGGTTGGTGGCCTCGTAGCTCCCCAGGCGTGGCACCGGATTGTAGTAATTCGCCCGGTCGATGAAATACACGCCGGGCTCCCCGGTCTTCCATGCGCCGTGGACGATCTTCCGGAAGACGGTGCGCGCGTCGAGCTGGCCGACGACGGCCCCCGTGCGCGGATGCACCAGGTCGTAGCTCGCGCCGTCCTCCACGGCCTTCATGAAGGCGTCGGTCACCGCGACGGAGATGTTGAAGTTCGTGACCTGGGTGAGATCGTCCTTGCAGCCGATGAACTCCAGGATGTCGGGGTGATCGCCGCGCAGGATGCCCATGTTGGCGCCCCGGCGCGTGCCGCCCTGCTTCACGACGTCGGTCGATGCGTCGTACAGCTTCATGAACGACACGGGACCGGACGCCACGCCCATAGTGGAGCGCACGACGTCGTTCTTCGGCCGCAGCCGGGAAAACGAAAAGCCGGTCCCACCGCCCGACTGATGCACCAGGGCCATCGCTCGCAGGGTGTCGTAGATCCCGCTCTGGCCGTTCGAGAGCGCGTCATCCACCGGGAGCACGAAGCACGCCGAGAGCTGGCCGAGCGGCCGACCGGCGTTCATCAAGGTGGGGGAATTCGGCATCCACACGCGCGTGGCCATCAGCTCGAAGAACGTGTCCGCGAGGCCTTCCACGGCCTTGTCCGACGCGCCGTAGGCGCGATCCGGCTCGGCGACGGTGCGCGCCACCCGCCAGAACAGGTCCTCGGGTCGCTCGACGGGCCGCCCCTGGTCATCCTTGATGAGATAGCGCCGCTCAAGGACGGTGACGGCGTTGGGGCTCAGATCGAGCGTTCCGGTACGGGTGGAAGCAGTCATGCGGCTCGTCCTCGCGGAGGTGAGCTTTGTCACCAAATCGGTGATGTACGTGAATTTAACAGCGCGCACCGCTGAAAAGCGCGGAGGGTCAAGGTAGGCCCGTCAGGGCGTCGGGGCAACACCTCGACAGAATCCCGGCGTGCCGCGACGTCCAACAATTCACATCACAAACTTGTTCCTGCGATCGGGAACGCACCTTTCCGGTGCCGCTCTGCTTCCGCCACGTAATGCCGCCAGGTGTCCTCGATCCGCTCGCGCAGACCATCGTCGACACGCCGCGTGACCCGCGCCGGGACGCCGACCACGAGCGACCCAGGGGGCACGTGCGTGCCCTCGGGTACGACGGCGCCCGCTGCCACGACACTGCCGGTGCCGATGTGCACTCCGTTGAGGAGCACGCTTCCCATGCCGATCAGGCAGTCGTCCTCGACGGTGCAGCCGTGCAGGATGGCGCGGTGGCCCACGCCGACGCGCGCGCCGATGCGCGCCGGCAGGCCGCTATCCACATGGACGATCGTGCCGTCTTGCAGGTTGCTCGCCTCGCCGACCACGATCGCGTCGACGTCCCCACGGAGCACCGCCCCGTACCACACACTGGCGCGGGCACCCAGGGTCACGTCTCCCAGCACGATCGCGCCCGGAGCGATGAACGCCGTCGGATCGATGTGGATTATTGCCTCACGGGCTGGAACGGCCACTGGACCCAGGCATCCACCGGCTCGCCGTTCTTCTGTGCGGGGTTCCACCGCAGGTTCTTCGCGACGTCCAGCGCCTGATCGTTGAACGTGTCCAAGTTCGAGCGTGAGTACAGGCGGGCCTCGATGGTCTCGCCGTCGCGGGAAACGTGCACCAGGAGGATGGCCGGGCGTGGGAACACGGTGGATCCCTGCGGAATGGGAATCAGGGTGGACGAGAGCGGCACAGGCCGCGCGTCCCAGCACATGTGATCCTGATTGTAGGCGGGGCCGTACGTATCGCACGGTCCTCCTCCCCCCCCCGCGCCCGACGATTCCGAGGCATCATCGGCCGACTCGAGATCCAGCTTGATTGTGGACGCCGCGCCAGGGGTGATGACCACCTCCCGGTCATAGGGTGTAAACCCGGGCGCCCGCACGGCGAGCCGATACGTGCCCGGGGGCACGTCGCCCTGCGAGCCGCGAAACACGAGCCCGTTGAGGGTGACGCGCGCGCCTTTGGGCAGGCCCTGGAGGGTCAGGTGTCCGGGCGTCCCCGGAGTCACGGGGCGCCCGCGCGCCGTGTCCGGACGGGACGTGGCGACCTGGGCCCCGGTGTCCGTCGATGCCGGCGATGGGCCGGTGTCGGCCAGGAGGCGCTGGGCCATGGTGTCGGTGCTCGACGGCTTGGTCGAGTCGGCCGGCGCGCCGCGCGCGAAGAACAAGAGCCCTTTCTTGTATGCATAGAGCCCCGGTGCGCCGAGCCCGATCGCCACGACCACCACCCAGAGTCCGATACCCGCCGCGACGGACCGTTTGTGCACATCGGGCATGCGCGGCAGGGGTGTGGTCGCTGCGGTGGCCAACCCCGACGCCAGGCGCGCTCCGGCGAGGGATGGGATCGCCTTCGTCGGCGCCGTCGCCAGGCCGACGGCGGCGAAACCCCCGCCCGCCTCGAGCGACTGCACGAGGTCGTCCGCGCTCTGGAACCGCTCGTCGGGGGACTTCGCCATCATCTTCTTGATGACTTCGAACAGCGTGCGCTGGTCGTACGTCTCGAGCGGCGGCGTCGGGATCTCCTCCATGATGTGCTTGTAGCCGATGGAGAACGAATCCTCGCCGTCGAACGGGACGCGACCCGTGAGGCACTGGAACGCGACGACGCCGAGCGAATAGATGTCCGAGCGACCGTCGAGCGGCTGCGCGCGGGCCTGCTCGGGACTCATATAGTGCGGCGTCCCGATCGACATTCCGGTGCCGGTGAGCTTGCCACCCGACGCGGCTTTGGCGATCCCAAAATCGGTGACGACCGCGAGCCCGTGCTCGTCGAACATGATGTTGTCGGGCTTGATGTCGCGGTGCACGATGCCGCTCTTGTGCGCGTACGCGAGCGCGCGCGTGACCTGCACGAGCACCTGGCGGATTTCCGCCGGCGGCAGGGTGCCGCGCGCCGCGAGCACGGACGACAGCGGCTTGCCGCGGAGGAACTTCATCACGAAGTAGATCACGCGCCCGGATTTGCCGACGCGGTAGATCGGGATGATGCTCGGGTGCTCGAGCTTGGCGGAGGTGCGGGCTTCGCGCTGGAAGCGCTCGACGAACTCCTTGTCGAACGCGAGGGAGAACGGGAGGACCTTGATCGCCACATCGCGATCGAGCTGGCGCTCGCGCGCCTTGAAGACGATAGCCATTCCCCCGCGGCCCAGCTCTTCGAGGATTTCGTACTCGTCCTTCAACTGCTCCCGCACGAGATCGACCTCCGTCACCTCGGGCTCGTGATCTCGCGCGGCGCTGACGGGCGTCGTGGCGGTCAGGTCGAGCCCGCAGGAGCGGCAGAACTTACTGGCGTCGTCGTTCTGGGTGCCACAGCGGGAGCAATACATCAATTCTCCGAGGGGTCGCCAAAACTTAGGGATGCGCCGGAGTCAGTGTCAACACGAGGACCCTCACGGCGTGCTCAGAAGTCCGACGAGAATGCGGCGTACGCTTGCAGTCTTCGCGCGACGCCGGACGGCGGATCGGCGAGCGGCTCCGCGACGCCGAGCCGAACGGACAAGGGAAAGTCGTAGCCCACTGTCACCTTGCCTGCGAGCTCCGCGCCCGCGGACCAGAGACGCGTGAGCCGTGGCGACACACCCGGCGCCCAGGCGTTCCCCGCGTCGGTGAACAGGTTGCACCACAGTCGATCGACACCGATCGGCAGATGGCCGATCGCGTGACCCACGAGCGCCAACGGCAGTCGATACTCGACGCTGCCCGCCACGGCGCGCTCGCCCCGCACCTCGCCATCCGCGTACCCGCGCAGCGGGAACGCCCGCGTCGCGGAGAGCGACGGGGCGAAAAAGACGTTCACGCCCTGGGGCGCCACACCACCGACTCGGAACAGCGTGCCCAGCGGTCCGTTCGTTGCCCCGGCGAACACCCGCAGCGCGAGGACATGGTGGGCGAATCCGCCGACACCCGGCACGTGCGCATAGAGGGCGAGTCGCGTGCGCAGCTCGTTCGACCAGCGCGTCGTGCCCTCCTCCTCCCGCCGCCGGTACGTGCCCGACCAGGCGAACCCATCCTCGGGCGAGATCGACAGCGCGCCCGTCACGAAGCGGGAGAACGTGAGCGTCGCGGATCCGCCGTACACGTCTTGCAGGACGCACCCCGTGCACACCGACGCGAGCGACGACTCGGGAATCGCCGTGAAGGCGGTCCGCTCGATTTCGGCCGCGACGCGCAGGCTGGTGAGCCCTCGCCACCGCAGCGAGACGAAGGACGCCCCGAGTGCCGCGGACTGGTCGAGCTCCGACAGCGTCACGTTCGGAACGCCGAGCGGTCCCAGATCATCCCATGCGCTCGACGCCGAAAGATCGAAGACCGGGTTGCCGAACCGGGACGCGACCAGCACGAAATCGGCGGCGAGACGCGATCGCTGCGGCGCGTAGAGCAGATCGGCGGCATAGGCGTATCGCCCGACCGCGTCCGCGCCGGCGATCAGCGCGCCGCCGAAGCGTCCCGTCGGCCCATCGTCCTCGTAGAGGGGCAGCCAGAAATGCGGACGCAGCGACGGCCACGAGGAATACCCGGTCTCGCGCACCGTCACGGCTGGAGCCGAGTCGAAGGGCAGCGGCTCGACGAAGGACACGGGTCCCCCCCCTCCCCGCGCGGCGGCGGTGCGGCGCAGCTCCCATCCGTGCGCGGTCAGTCCGGCGTAGAGGAACGCGCCGTCGCCGAGTGGCGCGGGTGCCCGCGCACCGAGTCGCTCAGCCGTCAGCGGTCGGACGGCGGCCGAGTCGGTCCAGCGATACACTTGCGGGAGCCCGCTCGGATCCGCCACGAACCAAAGCTCTCCCTCCGCTGTCCACACCACGTCGGCGATGCTGCCGCGCGTCTCGAGCAGTGCCACCGCGGCCGTCGGCGACGCGGCCGGCCACAGCAACAGCGACCACCGACCGTCGGTGCACCTGATGCCTGCCGCCCAGCGACCGTCCGGCGAGAGTGCCAGGTCCGTCCATACCCCCTTCCCCGAGTCGTCGGGGACGGGCACCGTAGGTCGCCCGGACGAAGGTCCGAGCGTGATGGCCGCGAGGCTCCCCCCGCCGCTCGTCGGCGCCACGAGCCGGGCGCCGTGCGTGGACCGACGCCATGCCCCCGTGGCAGGCACCCACCGGTACAAATCGCTCCGCAGGCGCCAGCGGGACGTGAAATCGAGCTGCGCCACGACCAGCGTGTCTCCGACCCAATCGTAGTCCACCCCGCCGTTCACCTGGTGCGTGGCGACGGTCTGAAAGGTTGCCGCATCGAGCACGCGGAGCTCGCTCGCGCCCTTGCCGTCATCGCGCACATACGCCACGCGACGGCCATCGCGAGAGACACGAGGAACGGGCTCCGTGCGGAGCAAGGAATCGATCACGCGCGTGGCAGCGGCCGCGGGTTCGCTCCCAGGCACCGGCTGCGTGCCGAGCGTCCACTCGGCCCCGAGCGACCGCCCCGGCGTCATGCGAGACAGCTGACGCCCGACGCGAAACGGAATCAACTGCGCCGACGTGGCTTCCACCAACCGCGGCACCACGGAATCACCCGCCGTTCCCGCCAGATAATGAAGGAAGCGGCTTCCGTAGGCATAGGGGACGAGCCCGTCGGCCCAACGCGTGTACAACGTCGCGTCCCACGGTGAGCGTGACGACCCGGCGGCCTGGTCCGCCTCCAGGAGCTGCGTGTGGAAGCTTCCCCGCACCCGCCCGCCGCTCGTGAACTTGGACTCGTAATACGTCGCCAATCCTTCGATCACCCAGCTCGGTTGATACTCGTTCGGAAACAGTCCCGGAGCGCGGCCGAACACGGCCTGGAGCGGGCGCCAGATCCCTTTCGTACGGTCGAGGTGAAAGACGTGCGCCAGCTCGTGCGTGGTGACGAGGCGCAGCCAGCTGTCGAAGAACAACAGGCCGTGATCCCCGGCCGGTGGCGCCGCGTAAATCGTGATCCGGCTCGAGGGCACGACGCTCGTGAACCCGTTCGAGGCGTCGATATCGTCGGCCAGCGTGATGTCCACCACGCCACGAGGCGGATGCAGCTCGGTCGCCAGCAGTCGGTACGCCCGCTCGGCCTCGCGCGCCTCGACGAGCGCCACGCTGCGATATGAAGGAAGGAAGTGGATGCGGAAGTGCGGGGTGTGAAGGGTGCGCCAATTGGACGACGGGTCGACCTGGGCGGAGGCGCGGCCGGCGAGCAGGAGGAGAAAGAAAATGCGGAGTGCGGAGTGTGGAGTGCGGAGTGTCAACGGAAGGTGGAGCCCGTGGATAGAAGCTCTGGTGCAATTCCGCACTCCCCATTCCGCACTCCGCACTCTCATGGCTCCCTCGCCCGCTCTCGGAGAAAGTTCTCAATCCCAAGTGCGACGCCGCGTGCATAGCGCCGTTGGCCGTCCTCGCTCGCGAGCATGGCCTCCTGATCGGGAAGCATGATGAAGAGCGCTTCCGTGAGCGCCGCGGGCATCCACGTCGGGCGTACCAGGGCGTAGTCCCCGCGCCCCATCCCCAGATCACGCACGCCGAGCTCCGCCACCAGCGCGCGATCGAGTGCCCGCGCGAGGGGCGCGCTGCGCGGGTGGAAGTAGTACACGCTGGTCCCATTGTTGGTGAACGGGTTCACTCCATCCGGGAGCGCGTTCGCGTGGATCGATACTAGCACGTCGGCGTCGTGCAGCTCGGCGAAATGGGTGCGGGGATACAGGTCGACCGGCGTCGTGTCCGTACGCGTCAGGAGAACCGTCGCTCCCGCGGCTTCGAGCAGGCCCTTCACCTTGAAGGCGACGGCCAGGGTGGCGACCGGCTCCCAGAGGCCGGTTGGGCCGGTGGCGCCGAGCGGTGGATGGCCAGGATCGATCACGATGGTCCGGCCGCGCAACGGATGGTCCGCCACGATCTCGGGCGGGCGCCGGATCTCGAGCAAGAGGTCGCGGCCCTCGTAGCGCGTGCGGTATCCCCACACCCGGCGCGTCAGGTCGACCGTGATGGTCACTTCGTCGGAGGCCGGTTGGGCGTAGCTCATGTGCCGGATGAGCGGATCGGTGCCGCCGTATTGCATCCAATTGATGTCGGAGGCGCCTCCGTAGATCCGCAGCGTGAGAGCCCGATCGTGCTCCGTCACCTGAAAGGGAAGTCTCGCGGGAAGCGGGACACGGAGAGTCACAGATTTGGGCCCCGGCAGCAGTCGCACCGAGCCCACCACGCCCCCCGGCGGCGGCGTGCCGGCGGCGAGCGGCACGACGTCGGCGGCATTCACCCAGGCGACGGCGTCCCGGGAAAGCTGCAGCCGCGCCTGATCGTTCCAGCGCCCCGAGAGCGTGGCCTCGGTCCCGGTGGGAAAGAACCAGTTGTACGTGCCGTGCGGCACGGCGCGTCCCTGGGTGAGACTGTCGGTCGTTCCGGTGTGCGCGGTGTCGTCGTTGAGGACGACGACCGTCGGAAACCTCGTGTCGAGTGTATTGATCGTGAGTGGCCACCGCGCCGACGCGCTGTCGCCGCCCACGGCGACGGTCAATGTCGCGCACGCCGTGCGCCCGTCCGCGCACAGGGTCGCGGCGGGCAGCCACCCCACATAGCGCCCTTCGCCGGGCGGCAGGTGGACCGCCTCCGTATCGGTCGCGAACGCGCGCACACCCCACGGCGGCGCGACCGGGAGGGAATCCGGGACGAGCGGAACGGTCGAGCCCCATGGCAGCAGGAGGCGCACCGACGCGCCGGGAGCAGCATGGACGGCCAGGAGAATGCCCTCGCCCGATGGCAACGCCAGGTTGCCCGTCGGCGTGAAGCTCGTGGTATCGATCCACGCCGCGCGTCCGGCCGGCGGATGGTATTGCGCCGCGATGCGCGCCGTGAAAAGCATGACATTCGAGTCCGGACCGGAGCGCGCGACGAAGCGGAAGGGGGCCAGCGTATCGGGGGGGAGCGGAAGCCATGCAATCCACGCGCCGTTCGAGCGGACTGGAACTGGTCGGCCGTCGACGGTGAGGGTCGCCGGGCCGCTCGTGGCGCCCCGCACGGCGCCGAACAGGAACGCCGAGTCGTGCGATTCGATGATGTCGGTGGCGGCGGGGTAGACGACGGTGGTATGCAGCGACTCACGCGCGGCCGCCGGGGCCGTCGGAGTCGTGGGGCGCGGGGTCGGTGCAGTACCGGCGCGCGGGGAGGGGGCCGCGCATCCGGTCACGACGCTCGCGAGCAGGACGCCGACCGATCGCACAGGACGCGCAAGGTAGCACGCGCCCTTCCGATGCGTCAATTTATTTGCCGAATCGATTGGCAAATCGTAGCTTGTGCCCCCTGTGGAGCATTTCAGCCTGTGACCGCCTGTCCTTATTGCGGCCGCGCCAACGACCCCAGCGCGCACTACTGCATGGACTGCGGGAAGCCCATGGCCAAGTCGAGCGGGCTCAAGGCGATGGCGGCTGAAGCCGCGCCCGGCCAGAGCACACGGGTCGTCGCGCGCGCCCCAGTCGTGCCAAACCCCGGTGAAGCGGTGCCCTGCCCGTTCTGCGGCGCATCCGCGACAGCGTCCCAGCCGTTCTGCCCGCATTGCGGTCGGCGCCTCACCGCGCCCGGCTCGGGGCCCACGTGCGCGCGCTGCGGATCACCGGTGGGGCTCGCGAACAAGTTTTGCGCCACCTGCGGTGCTTCCGTGGCGGAAACAGGAACGTCGCGCCGGGTAGGCTCCGGCGCGACACGCGCCGGCGGTGCGATTACACTCGTCCTGCTCGACGACCTGGGCGCGCCCGTGCAGCGCTTCGAGCGAAAGTCCCCCGACACCACGATCGGCCGGCAGGACGGGGACATCCGGTTCCCCGAAGACGTGTTCCTCTCGCCCCTGCACGCGAAAATCTCCTGGGAGAAGGACACGCTGGTGGTGCGCGACCTCGGCAGTAGGAATGGCACGTGGGTGTTCCTCGAGGGTCCCCACCGGCTGGTGGATGGGGACCTGTTGCTGATCGGGTCACAGGTGATTCGCTTTCGGCGCCTGGGCTACCCGGGCCCCCACCCGCCCGATGCCGACGCCACGAAGCGCATGGGCAGCCTGAGCCCGAGCGCGGACATCGCGAGCCTGACCCAGCTGCGATCGGACGGAAGCGCGCGAGACGTGATTCAGCTCTCTCCGGGCCGGGATGTGTCGATCGGGCGCGAATCAGGCGACTGGACGTTCCCGTACGATCCATCGATGAGTGCGCGCCATGCGCTCGTGCGCTCCGAGGACGCGGATTTCGTGGTGGTGGACGCGAACAGCCGCAACGGCGTCGCCATCGCCGCGCGGGGTGACGTAGCACTGGGACCCAACTCCCGGGTGCTCGTGGGCGACAAGCTGCTCCGCATCGAGATCCCGACGTGAAGATCTGTCCCGTCTGCTCGACCGAATACGCCGACGATGTGCGGTTCTGCCCCAATGACGGGCAGACGCTCCGCTCCTCCGGGCCCGCGCAGGACCTCGTGGGCCAGGTCATCGCCGACCGCTATCACGTCGTGAAGAAGCTGGGTGAGGGAGGCATGGGCCAGGTGTACCTCGCCGAGCATGTGAAGATGGGTCGCCGCAGCGCGATCAAGGTGATGAACCCGTCGATGGTCCACGATCCCGACGCCGTGGCGCGGTTCAATCGCGAGGCGGCCAACGCGAGTCGAATCACGCACACCAACGTGTGCGCGATCTACGACTTCGGAGAGACGCCCGACGGCCTGATCTACCTCGCGATGGAGTTCATCGAAGGCGAGCCGCTGACGGACCTGCTCACGCGCGACCGCTCACTGCCGACCACGCGTGCGGCCAGCATCTTCCTCCAGGTGGCCGACGCGCTTCAGGCGGCGCACGATCTCGGCATCGTGCACCGGGACTTGAAGCCCGACAACATCATGCTCGCCCGAGCCCGGGACGGGTCGGATGTCGTCAAGGTGGTCGACTTCGGGATCGCCAAGGCCGTGGGACGAGACGACAGCCAGAAGGTGACCAAGACCGGGCTCGTGGTGGGGACGCCGGAGTTCATGAGCCCGGAGCAGTTGTCCGGCGACCCGCTGGACGGACGGAGCGACGTCTACTCCCTCGCGCTCGTGCTCTTCAAGATGCTGACGGGCACGCTCCCGTTCGAGGGCACCACCGTCCAGGACACGATGGTCAAGCGGCTCACGGACGACCCCGCGAAGCTGGCCGATGCGCGGCCCGACCTGCGCTTCCCACCCGGGCTGCAGGCGACCCTCGATTCGGCGCTCGCCCGTCGCCCCATCGATCGCTATCAGTCGGCCGCCAAGTTCGCCGATGACCTGGCCGCGGTGCTGGGCGCGCCGCGTAGAAGTCGGGCCTCCCAGCTCCCCCCGACCCGTCCGGAACCCGATGCTCCGACGGAGCGACTGCGCCGTCCGACGCCGATCGTCTTCCCGTCGACGCCGGCGAAACGGCGTTCGCGAATGCCGATCGTGGCCGGCGTGCTCGTCGTGCTCGGGGCCGCGGGTGCGGCGCTCGCGTTGCGCGGCGGGAAAAAAGTCGATACCGCCGCGCGGGTGGACACGGTCCCGCGTGTCGACGCCGGTCGCGCGCCCGATACCGCGGCCGGGCGACCCAGCGTGACCGCGCTGCCGACCAAGCCCGCACCGCGGCCGTCACCGCCACCGCGCCGGGAGCGCCCTCGCTCGATGGTCGACATCGCGAGCGCGCGAGCGATGCTCAAAGAGCTCGTCGACACCCTCGAGCCGAGGACCGCGCGAATGGTCTTCGATTCGGCGACCGACATCTTCAATGCACCGGGACTCGCGCGGAACGACAAGGCGTATGCGGCGTTCGTCGTCGGGATTGCCCTTTTCCAGTTGAACGATCGGACGAGGGGGTGCGAGTGGGTGCGCAGGGCCACGGAGCTCGATCCGCTGCAGGACTCGTATCGCACAATCCTCGAGCAGTGCCAGCGGTGACCATGTTCGGCCGCTCCGCCAAACCGATCCGGATCGAGGTCTTCGGCAAGACCGACCTCGGGAGGACGCGCGACCACAACGAGGACCGTTTCCTCGTGGCGGACCTCACGCGCCGCGAAGCGTCGCTCCAGTCGACGGTGCGCGCGCACGATGTGGGGGAGCGTGGCTCGTTGTTCGTCGTGGCGGACGGCATGGGTGGTGCCGCCGCCGGAGAGCTCGCCAGCCAGATGGCGACGGAGACCATCTATGACCAGATGGTGAAGGGCTGGGGTGCCGAACCGGAGCTAACGCCCCAGCGGTTTGCCTATCGCCTCAAGGAGGCAGTGGAGACCGCCAACCGGCAGATCCATTCGTACGGGGCGGCGCACCCGGAAGTCCGCGGGATGGGGACGACCACGACGGCGGTCGGCCTGCTCGGCGATCGCGTATTCCTCACGCAGGTCGGCGACAGCCGCGCCTACCTCATTCGCCATGGCGTAGCGGTGCAACTCACGAGAGATCAGTCTCTCATGCAGCGCCTGGTCGAGGCCGGTGAATTGACGGAGGAGGAAGCCGAGAAGAGCGAGCGCAAGAACATCATTCTTCAGGCGCTCGGCCCCGACGCAAGGGTCAAGGTGGACCTCACGCACCAGGAGGTCCGCCGGGGCGACATTCTCGTATTGTGCTCCGACGGCCTGTCGGGGCAGGTCAAAAAGGAAGAGATCGCGGAGGCGGTCACCGGGCAGCGCGACTTGTCCGTGGCGTGTGACCGCCTGGTCGCCCTCGCCAACGAGCGGGGCGGGCCGGACAACATCACCGTGGTGATCGTGCGGTTCGACGGCGAGGGGCTGCGTCCGGCGGAGGCGAGCGCGGAGGTCGGGCATCAGGTGTACCCATTGATCGACACCGAGACCAGCACGGAGCCCGTGCCCGTGTACCGGGGCAGCCGTGCCCCGGAGCCCGCGGCGCGCAGCCGCTGGCGGATGATCGCGTTGCTCCTGGCCGCCGCCGCCGCGGCCCTCGCGCTCTATCTGGTCAACCGTAACCAGTGACCGCACAATTCAAGTTCCTTTCGGGCGCGCGCGCCGGGCAGGTCGAGGCGTTCGGCAAAGCGTACATCGGGATCGGACGCCATCCGCTGTCAGACGTGCGCTTCGACGCCGAGCGCGATCTCGACGTCTCGTCGCGGCACGTCTCGATCACGCGCGGTCCGGACGGCTTCGTCCTCAAGGACCTGGACAGCAAGAACGGCACCTTCGTCAACGGCAAACGCGTCGCGGGCGACGTCCATCTCTCGGACGGCGACGTGAT
>DATLVU010000039.1:0-12390 GCA_035577025.1 Gemmatimonadales bacterium | reverse complement strand
GACCTTGGCCAGTACGTCGCTCATGAGATGTTCCTCGACCCTCCGACCAACGTCCTGCTCGTAAAGGTGAACTACTGGCTCAGCCTGTAGCCGCATAGACGGCGCCCCCGCCCCCTTCCGTCTTGCCTCCTCCCTTGTTGTCTTTCCCCCCATGCCGTTCTGGACCCTGCGTCGCCGGTTCGGGGCCGCGATCGTCGGCCTCGGTGTGCTTGCCCTCGGGTGGGCGGCCGTCGTCGTCGCAGTGGCGCTCGCAGGAGCGCACGATCAGGCCACGACCTCGGACGCGATCGCCGTCCTCGGTGCCGCGCAATACAACGGCCGTCCGTCGCCCGTGTTCCGGGCACGCCTCGACCACGCAGCCGCGCTGTACCAGCGCGGCTTAGCGCCGGTCATTCTGGTCACGGGAGGCGTGGGCTCGGGCGACACGGTCAGCGAGTCCGAGGTCGGTCGACGCTACCTCCTGAAGGCCGGGCTGCCCGAGAGCGCCGTCGTCGCGCTGCCAGGGACCAGCACGGCCGCGTCGCTCAAGGGGGTGGCCCGCTGGTTCTCGGGCAAGGAGGGCCGGCGGGTGCTCCTCGTGTCGGACGGCTTTCACATGCTCCGCCTCCAGATCATCGCGACGCGGCTCGGTCTGGTGCCCTTCACGTCACCCGCGCCCAACTCCCCGATCCGCTCGAATCCGCGGCGCAACGCGGCCTACTACTTCGCCGAGGGCTTCAAAGTCCCGATCACCTGGATCTTCAACCGCTAAGGGGATCGCTATGCAGCTCGAAAGCCGCCGGGCGTATACCGGACGGGTGGTCCGGCTCGATGTCGACAGCGTGCGGTTCCCCGACGGGTCGACGGGCCAGCTCGAGATCATCCGGCATCCGGGCGCGTCCGCGATCGTGCCGTGCGCGTCGGACCCCGGGGAGAAGGACCCGACGATTCTCTTGATCCGCCAATACCGCTACGCCGCCGGGGGCTTCCTGTGGGAGATTCCCGCCGGCACCCTCGACGCGGGCGAGGATCCGGAAACGTGTGCGCGGCGGGAGTTGTTAGAGGAGGCAGGGGTGAAGGCGGGGCGACTCGAGCGGCTGACTTCGATCTTCACGACGCCCGGGTTCACCGATGAAGTCATTCATCTCTACCTAGCGAGCGGCCTCGAGCAGGGGACCCCGTTGCGCGAGCGCGACGAGTTCATCGAGGTGGTCCCGCAGGCCCTGTCTGCGGTGCTGGCGCGGATCAAGGCGGGCGAAGTCCGTGACGCAAAGAGCATTGTGGCTATCCTTTATATGGCGGCCTTCGTCCTCCAGGTGTAGCAACGCCGTGTCTCCCGGCGAGGACGGCGTGTCGACCCGACTCGACGGGCGTGCTGCGGCGAAGCCGTGCAGCCACCGGCAGTTAACACCGCCTGTGCGACGGGTACGGTTCGTGCCGTATCTATAGAGAGGGCAAACGTCACTCCGGAGCCGTTCATGCGCGCAACCCTGAACCAGAAGAGCCAGCCGGTCGTAACGCCGCGCGCTCTCGAGCGTCAGGCGCTGCATGACCTCGATGACGGCCGGCTCGTGTTCCAGCACTTGGCGGGCGATCCCCAGGCGTTCGGGACGCTCGTGGATCGGTACCAAACGCGGCTCCTCAACTTTATCAACCGCACCATCGGGGATCGGGAGCGCGCGGAAGACCTCGTCCAAGAGGTCTTCATCCGCGTCTTCCGCCACCTCCACCGGTTCGACCAGACGAAGAAGTTCTCTACCTGGATCTATACGATCGCGTCGAACCTTGCGAAGAACGAGCTCCGGAACCGCAGCCGGAACCCGCTCGTGCTCTTTCAGACCATCAAGAAGCATTGGGAGGCGGACCACCGGCCGCTGCAATTCGAGGACGCCACCGCCCGCCCGGACGATCTGTACCGCAAGCGCTATCTCAAGGAAGCGGTGGATCAGTGCGTGAGCCAGCTGCCCACCCACCACCGCGCCGTGTTCGTCCTCCGTGAGCTCGAAGGGAAGAGCTACGCCGAGATCGCCGACATCACGGGGTGCAACCTCGGAACCGTGAAGAGTCGGTTGAACCGGGCCCGGAACAGCTTCGCCCAGCTGATCAGTCCGCTGCTCCAGTAGATCTGGGGACCAGGGGCAACACCCCGCCCCCCCTGACCCCCTGCACCCGGCCTTGCCGGCGGAACCCCGTATGACCTCCGCGGTAGTAGATTGTCGCACCAATGACTTGCGCCGACTTCCTCGCGCGTTATACGGACGTTCGCGATGGGTTGATCACGGCCCCGCGCGATCTGCGCCGTTTCGAGCGCCACCTTGAACAGTGCCAGGCGTGCCGCCGCTATGACACGGCCGTACGGCGGGGGGTGATCGCGCTCCAGGCGGCCGAGACGATCGAGCCCTCGCGTGACTTCCGGCGCCGGCTCGACGCGAGGCTCGCGCGGGAACGCCGTACTCTCGCCGCCGTCCCGGCGGGGGCGGGAGTGGCCGCGGCACTATTCGTCGCCGCGGCGCTCGCCCTCGTGGCGCTGGAGGTCGGACGCCGCCCGCCTGTCGCCCACGTGCCGGCGCTCCCCGCTGTGCCGTTCCCCAAGCCGGTTCTGCAGGCCGGAGTCCCGGTCGTCTCCTTTCAAGACCCGCGCGCCGGCGTGTTCGCCGCGAGTCCGGCGCCTGACGGCCCCACCCGCATCGAGCCCGCATCAGCGGGACGGTAGGCTTTCTCTCAACTCCGGGCCGGGGTTAACTTCCGCCCCGTATGGGGGCGCTCACCTTCGACGCGCTGCTCCGCAGCCTGAAGCAGCGTGCGCCTGATCCCATTTATTATCTCCACGGCGAGGAGGACGTCCTGAAGGACGAGGCCGTGGCCGCGCTCGTCGAGCGCGCGGTGGAGCCGGGCGCCCGGGACTTCAACCTGGACCAGCGCGCCGCCGCCGATTTGGACCCCGAATCATTCCATGCGCTCGTGAACACGCCCCCGATGCTCGCCGTCACGCGGGCAGTCGTGGTGCGAGGACTCGAGCAGCTCCGCAAGAACGCCAAAGTTCGTGGGGAGATGCTCAAGTACCTCGAGGCTCCAAATCCCACCACCGTGCTCATCCTGGTACAAGGGGCCGGCGAGCCACCTGACTCGGATCTGATCCGGCACGCGACCGCGGTCCTTCTCGAGCCGCTTGCGCCCGAGGACGTCGAGCGGTGGATGGCCGAGCGGGCGCGCCAACTCGACCTCACGCTCGAGCCGGCGGCGCGTGAGCTCTTGCTCACGGCGGTGGGGACCGATCTCAGCGCGCTAGCGCGTGAGCTCGAGAAACTTGCGCCCCTGACGGGTGAGACCGGGCGCCCGGTGACTCGTGAAGAAGTGGCGGCCCTCGTTGGCGTGCGCCGCGGCGAGACGCTTCAGGATTTGGTCGATGCCGCGCTCGAGCGCCGCGCCGCCGCGGCCGCTCAACTGGTCGAGCCGGTGCTCGAGCAAGCGGGCATGAGCGGTGTCCGAATGGTCAACGCGCTTGGCACGGCGCTCGTCGGCACGGCGCTGGCTCGCGCGGAGGCCGACCGCGGAACGCCGCGCGGGCGCCTCGAGTCGGTCCTGATGGGGCACTTGCGCGCCTCCCGACCCTACGGACTGGGCAGCTGGGAGCAGGCCGCGGCACGATGGGCACGATGGGCGGGGCAGTGGACAACGCCGGAGCTCGAGACGGCCTTGCGGCTCGCGCTCGACGCCGATCGCGCCCTCAAGACGAGCACCCTTACCGGCGAGGCGGGAGTCATTCAACAGCTCGTGATGTCGTTCGCGGTGCTGGCGCGGGAGGCAGCTTGAAGACGGTCAGGCGATTAGGCGGTTGGGCGGTCAGCGCATGGCTGCTGACCCTACTATCCGCCTACCCGGCCAACCGCCTAACCGCCCAGAGCGACACCGTCCGCGCGGCCGCGCTGCGGATCGCCCAGACGCGGCCCGACTCGGCGCGCGCGATGATCCGGCGGCTCGTCGCGCGACTGTCGCCCCAGGATTCGCTGTACCCCGGTGCGCTGTTCACCGCCGGCCGGCTCGCGGCGGACGCAACGACGGCCGCGACGAGCCTGCAGCGCGTCGTGGTGGAATACGGGCGGTCGGTGTGGGCCGATTCCGCCATGGTGTTGCTCACTCAGCTCTACTTCGCACAGGGTGATCCTGCCGCCACCGTTCAAGCGGCGGAGCGCCTGCGGTTGGACTATCCGGATTCCCCCCTCAAGCCACGGGCCGATTTCTGGGGCGCGCGGGCCTATTTCGACCTCAAGGACGATGTTCACGGGTGCGGCCTGATTCAGGAGGCGCTCAACGGGGCCGGTACCGACGTGGAGTTCAAGAACCAGGTTGCCTTCTATGCGTCCCGGTGCTCGCCGCTCGGCAGCGCACCGCCCGCTCCTCCACCCGCGACGGCGAGTGACAGCCAGGCCAAACCGACGACCTATGCCGTGCAGGTCCTCGCGGTGAAGAGCGCCGCCCAAGTCGACGAGATGTTGACCCGGTTGAAGGTGATGGGCTTCGACGCCCGGGTGGTGCGCGACACGAGCGGTCTCTTCAAGGTCCGCGTCGGACGCTACGCGACCCACGACGAAGCCGTGCAGGCGCAGAAGCGGCTCAAGACCCGCATTGGCGGGCAGCCGTTCGTCGTGGAGGAGTCGTGACCCCGCGCGTCGACACGGACACGCCCGTGATGCAACAGTACCGTGAGATCAAGGCCCGGTACCCCGACACGGTCCTGTTCTTTCGGATGGGGGACTTCTATGAAATGTTCGAGGACGACGCGCGATTGGCGGCCCGCGAGCTCGGTCTCACGCTCACGGCTCGCAATAACGGAGGCGCGGCGGACGTCCCCTTGGCCGGGGTGCCGGTCAAGGCGGGACCCGAGTATCTGCGACGGTTGATCGGCCTCGGGCATCGCGTGGCCATCTGCGAACAGGTCGAGGATCCGAAGCTCGCGAAGGGCATCGTGCGCCGCGAGGTGGTGGAGACGGTCACGCCCGGGAGCGTGCTCGCGGACGATTGGCTGGAGCGGGGCAGGAACAACTTTCTCATCGCCCTGGATCCGCGCGGCGCGCCAGCCGGCCTGGCGGCGCTCGATCTCACCACCGGAGAGCTGCTGATCGAGACGGTGGCCCCGGACGATCTTGCCGCCGCGCTCGCCCGCTACGAAGCGCTCGAAGTCGTGCTACCCGCGGGTGTCCAGTTCGGAATCGTCGTCGCGCTGCGGGTGGATCGGGAGGCGTGGGAGTTCGATCCGGAGCTCGCGCGGGAGGATCTCACCCGCGCGTATCGCCTGGCCTCGCTCGACGGCCTCGGCATCGAAGCGGGCGATCGCGTGGCACTCGGGGCGGCGGGGGCGCTGCTGCGCTATGCCCGGGAGCTCAAGCCGGGCGGCCTCCCGCACATCACCCGTCCCCGGGTTCTCCGGGCCGGCGATCTGTTGCCGCTCGACGAAATGACGCGGCGCAACCTGGAGCTGGTCGAGCCGCTCCGACCCGGTGCATCGGGGGCCACGTTGCTCGACGTGCTCGATCGCACGACCACGCCCATGGGCGCCCGCCTGCTGCGCCGCTGGCTGTTGGCGCCACTCGTGGATCCGGCGACGATCAACGCCCGCCTCGACGCGGTGCAGGTGCTCGCCACCGATGCTCGCGGACGGGACCGATTGCGGGAAGCGCTGGACGGCGTCCGCGATCTGGAGCGCCTGGCGGGCCGAGCCGCGCTAGGGCGGGCCACCCCGCGGGAGCTGGGCGCCTTGCGAGATTCAATCCTCCGGTTGCCGGACGTGCGCGCCGCGCTCGACGGGCTGGAGAACCGCGGCAGGGCGGCGCTGCTCGAAGAGGCCGCCGATCGATTCGACCTCCTGCAGGACCTGGGCGACGAGCTCGCCCGCGCGCTGGTGGAGCGCCCCCTGGCACAGGTGGCGGACGGCGACGCCATCCGGCCGGGGTACGATCGCGAGCTCGATGACCTCAAGGACGCGCGGGACGGCGGGAAACAGTACATCGCCGGGCTCCAGGCGAGGGAGCGCGAGCGCACCGGGATCGCGTCGCTGAAAGTCGGTTTCAACAAGGTCTTCGGCTATTACCTCGAGGTGACGAACCCACACCGCGATCGCGTCCCGGCGGACTACGAGCGGCGCCAGACCCTGACCGGCGCAGAGCGGTTCGTGACCCCGGAGCTCAAGGCTTACGAGGCGAAGGTGTTGGGCGCCGAGGAGCGGATCGCGGTGCGCGAAGCGGAGCTCCTCGATATCCTGCGCGGCCACGTCGCCGCGGCGATCACGCGAACGCAGGGGTCCGCGGGCGTGCTCGCCCGGCTCGACGTCTGGAGCGCGCTGGCCGACCTCGCCCATCGGGACGGCTACGTCCGCCCCGACGTGAACGCGGGACTCGTCATCGAGCTCGAGGGAAGCCGGCACCCGGTGGTCGAGCGCATGATGGCGCGCGAGGCGTTCATTCCGAACGACGTTCGACTCGACGAGGCGGGGCGTGTGATCGTGCTCACCGGGCCGAACATGGCGGGAAAGTCGACGGTGTTGCGGCAAGTGGGGCTGAGTGTGCTGCTTGCCCAGATGGGGTCGTTCGTGCCCGCGCGGCGCGCCGTGGTCGGCGTTGTCGACCGGCTGTTCACCCGCGTGGGCGCCTCCGACAACCTGGTGCGCGGCCAGTCGACGTTCATGGTGGAGATGAGCGAGACGAGCGCGATCCTGCACGGGGCGACCGCCAGGAGCCTGGTCTTGCTGGACGAGATCGGCCGGGGCACCTCCACCTACGATGGCGTCGCGATCGCGTGGGCCGTCACCGAGTTCCTGCACAACACGATCGGGTGCAAGACGGTTTTCGCGACCCACTATCACGAGCTGACGCAGCTGACCGAGGAGCTCGCGCATGCGCGCAACTTCAACGTCGCCGTGCGTGAGGCCGGGGAGGAGATCGTGTTCCTGCATCGCCTCGAGCCCGGTGGCGCGGACCGCTCCTACGGCATCCACGTGGGGCAGCTCGCCGGCCTCCCCGCCCCGGTCGTGGCGCGGGCGTGGCAAGTCCTCGCTCTGCTCGAAGCCGGCCATCACGTCGCGCGCCAAACGCCACCACCGGCACCCGACGCCGCGCAGCTCGGTCTGTTCGGGGCCGTCGCTCCGCCGCATCCGTTGCTCGCCGAGCTCGGCGAGCTCGACGTAAACGCTCTCTCGCCGCTCGAGGCGTTGAACCGGCTGGCGGCGTGGAAGAAGCAGCTCAGGGAGGAAACGTGATTTCGTGGCGGCTGGTCCTCTTCGGCATGCTGGCGGTCGGTGCGGGATGCCGCCGCTCCCGACCGCCCGATGACGCAGGGGGTGGATCCGGCGCGCCCGCCGACCAGGAGCCGCCGGTCGCGCTCAACGGCGACTCCCCGATCCAGTATCCGCCGCGCCTGTACGATCAGAAGGTCGAGGGTGACGTGGTGCTCCGCCTGTTCGTCGACTCCGTGGGGCGCATGTCCCCCGAGTCGAGCAGGGTGGCGGAATCGAGCGGCTATCCGGCCCTCGACTCGGCAGCGCTGTCCGGGGCACGCAAGCTGCGTTTCGCGCCCGCACGGCGGCACGGCCTGCCGATCGCTACGGCGTTCCTCCAGCCGGTGGAGTTTCGGCACTCGCAGACCGGGAATCCCGCGCTAAGGGGCGAACCGGACACGACGACGCCGCGGCCCGCGCCGGTTCGGATGCTCCCCCCAACCCCACCCCCGCCCCCACCTCCCGCCGCCCCGGCGCCCGTGCGCGCGCCAGCGCGCGACACCGCGCCCGCCCGGCGGGACTCGTTGCTCCGGGGCGTGGACACGAGCCGCGCCCGGCCCGATACCGCGCATGCGAAGCCGGACAGTGCCACCCCACACTAAGCCGTACGCCAACATCCTCGAGACGATCGGCTGGACGCCGCTGATCCGGCTGAACCGGATCACGCAGGGCATCCGCACGCCGGTGTTCGCGAAGGCCGAGTTCTTCAACCCCGGCGGGTCGGTGAAGGACCGGATCGGGCTGGCGATGATCGAGGCCGCGGAGCGGGAGGGCCGCCTGAAACCGGGCGGCCTGATCGTGGAAGCGACCTCCGGCAACACGGGTGTGGGGCTCGCCATCGCCGCGGCGGTAAAGGGGTACCGCTGCGTCTTCACGATGCCCGACAAGATGTCACAGGAGAAGGCACGGCTGCTGCGTGCGCTGGGCGCCGAAGTCATCATCACGCCGACCGCCGTGCCGCCCGATCACCCCGAGAACTACCTCATGAAGGGCCGGGCGATCGCGGCGGCGCACCCGAACGCCATTTTCGCCGACCAACATTACAATCCCGTCAACCCCGAGGTGCATTACCGCACCACCGGCCCCGAGCTGTGGGAGCAGACGGCGGGAAAGATCACGCACTTCGTGTGCGCGCCCGGGACCGGCGGGACGGTGAGCGGCGCCGGCCGCTTCCTCAAGGAGAAGAACCCGCGGATCCGCGTGGTGGCGGGCGACCCGGCCGGCTCGATCTATACGGAATACGCGCGTACGCACCACAAGACCGAAGGGCACCCGTACAAGGTCGAGGGAATCGGCGGGGATAAGCTGCCGACGTCGCTGCATTGGGACGTGATCGACGAATGGATCATCGTGTCCGACAAGGACGCGATGCTCATGGCGCGTCGCCTGGCCAAGGAGGAAGCGCTATTCGCCGGGGGCTCGACCGGGGTCAATGTGGTGGCGGCGCTCGACGTGGCGCGGCGGCTGAACGACCCTGAAGCGCTCGTGGTCACGGTGCTCGCGGACACGGGGGAGCGGTATCTGTCGAAGGTCTTCAACGACGAGTGGCTGCGCGAGAACCAAATCCTCGAGGCGGAGCGGGTGTCCGTCGCCGTGCTGCTCGACGCTCGAAACTCGGGCGCGCCGCCCCTGATCTCGGTCGCCCCCACCGCGACGGTGCGGCAGGCGCTGAATCTGATGAGCACCTACAACGTGTCGCAGCTGCCGGTGCTGGATGGCGGCGACGGCGTGGGCGCGGTGGCCGAGCAGGTCCTGATGGCCCGCGCGCTCGAGGAGCCGGCGACGCTCGATCGGCCGGTTCAGGACGTGATGGACGCGCCATACCCGGTGGTCGACGTGGATCTTCCAGTGGAGCGGCTCACCAGTCTGCTCTCGCGTGAGACGCCGGCGGCGCTGGTCCGGCGGGACGGCAAGATCGCCGGGATCGTCACCCGCTACGACGTGCTCCACCAGCTCGCCGGGATCCGTTGATGCGGGTCACCGTCATCACAGGCGGCGCGACGGCCGAGCGCACGGTCGCGTTCGCCGGCGCGGCCCAGATCGTGGACGCATTGCGCGGCCGCAAGCACACGGTGGCTGTCGTAGACACGGTCAACGGTCTCCTGTCCGCGGCGGACGAGGCGCGGCTGCTCACGAGCGCCGTCGGCCGGGCGCCGCCCGACGTGGCGGATCTGGACGATCGCGAGCGCGCGCTGCTCTCGAACGGGCTCGCCGCCCTGCCGCCGATTCGCGACGCGGATGTCCTCCTCCTGTGCCTGCACGCGGGCCGTGGCGAGGGGGGGACGCTCCAGGCGGTCCTCGACGTGATCGGCGTCCCCTATACCGGAAGCGGCGCACTCGGAAGCGCGCTCGCGATGGACAAGGATCTGTCGAAACGGCTGTTCCGGGCGGCCGGCGTGCCGGTCCCCGCGTGGTTCATGGCCCCGGTGGCCGCGGAGGATGTCACGACCGCGCTGGGCTGGCCGGTGGTGGTGAAGCCGTCACGGATGGGCTCCTCGGTGGGGATGTCCCTGGTCAAGAACGCCGAGGGCCTGGACGCCGCCGTGGAGCGCGCCCGGGTTTACGATGCCGAGGTGATGGCGGAGCAGTTCATCCCTGGGCGGGAGCTGACCGTCGGGATCCTCGGGGACGTGCCGCTGCCGGTCGGCGAGATCATTCCGAAGCACGAGCTCTTCGATTACGAATGCAAGTACACCCCCGGCATGTCGGAGGAGATTTTCCCCGCAAAGCTGGACACGGCGCTGACACGGCAGCTTCAGGAGCTGGCGCTCGCAGCGCACCGGGCGTTGAAACTCGGAGGGTATTCGCGCGTTGACTTCCGGTTGAGCCCGGAGGGAGACATCTTTTGTTTGGAGGCTAACACGCTGCCCGGCATGACGCGAACCAGCCTCCTCCCGCAGGCCGCCCAGGCGGCGGGAATCGACTTTCCGGAGCTGTGCGAGCGGATCTGCCGCCTGGCCGGGAACTCAGGGAGCGCGCGCGGGGGATAAGTATTCGATGGGCCCGCAGCGGGTGTTCGGCATGACGCCGTGGGTGCGACGGTTGATCGTCGCCAATCTGGTCGTCTTCCTCCTCCAGGTGACGCTGTTCGTCAGCCCGGATTTCGTGAACACGTTCGGGTTCGCGCCGCTCGTCGCGCGCGCGCGACCGTGGACGTTCGTCACCTACATGTTCCTCCACGCCGGTCCGCTCCACCTCGCCGTGAACCTCCTCGCGCTGTTCGTGTTCGGGCCGCAGGTGGAGGAGCGCATGGGCAGCTGGCCGTTCCTGGGATACTACCTGCTGTGCGGGCTCGGGGGCGCGGGGCTGTCGTTCGTCCTGATGCAGTTCAAGCCCGTGGGCACCGTGGTCGGCGCGTCCGCCGCGGTGTACGGGGTCCTGCTTGCGTTCGCCTGGGCATCGCCGAATGAGCCGATCAATGTGTTCCCGCTCCCCGAGCCGGTTCCCGCCAAATGGCTCGTCACCTTCTTCGTGGCGGTCTCGCTCGTGCTCGCGCTGTTCCCCTCGAGCGACGGGGTCGCCCATCTCGCGCACCTGGGCGGGTTCGCGACCGGGTTTCTCTACCTGAAGCTGGCGGACTGGCGACTGGGGCGCGCGGAGCGGCACCTGCGCCGCGCGTCGCAGCCGAGCGTCCTGGTGCACCCCGGGCGGGCGGCGCGGGCGAGCGACGCGCCGAAGCGCGGCCGGGCGGAACGCGATCCGGCTCAGGCAGAGATCGACCGCGTCCTCGACAAGATCTCGGCGCGTGGCATCGACAGCCTCACACCTGCCGAGCGGCGGTTCCTCGCTGAAATGAGCCGCAAGATGCGCGACCACACCTAACCCGAAAAGTCAAGGCATGAAACCGGAGGCGCGCGCTTGTCTCCGGCGCGGCCGATTCCCAAATTGGGGCCGGCCGACTTCATGCTCGTCAACCTCGTGCCGGAGTTCCTCGCGGTCCTCGCCGCGCCTGATCCCTCCGCGGCATACCACGACTATCTCGAGCGTCACCGGCCGGTCCTCCACAGCTACTGGCACAACTACGTCCTCGATCCGACGTCGCCGCACGCCGAGCAGGTGATCGGCGCGGCGCTCAAGGCCGACCGCGCTGATCTTCACCGCCTGCTCGAGGACGTGGATGTGGCCTCCATCGGGGAGGACGCATTGCAGCGATCGCTCGAGCAGCTCGAGGCGGATTGCCCGGTCGACCTGTACCTGATGGTGGGCGTGGGCGGCGCGAACGCCGGGGAGCTGGTGGTCGGCGGACGGGGCATCGCGTTCGTGTGTCTCGAGCACTTCACCGGTCGTGCCAACCCGCAGACGTTTGGCATGGGGCTCGCGCCGCACCTGCTGGCGCTGTGGATCGCGCACGAGGTGGCGCACGCGATTCGCTACACATCGCCGATGAGCCGGGCGGACCTGAAGCGTCTCGTGGCCGACCTGCGCGGCCACTACGACTACTGGGACTCGGGGAGCCGGGCCTCGCTGCGGGAGCTCCTCACCAACGAGGGGGCGGCGGTGGCGACGGCGCAGGCGGTCGCGCCGGGATTCGAGCCGTGGGAGTATTTCGGATACACGCGCCGGCAGTTTCGCCGGATCCGGGAGCTCGACGCGTTCCTACGGCGCACGGCCGCGCCGCTCCTCGACGCGTCGGGACTCGGCCTGCGGCTGCGGTTCCTCTCGGGCGGGCTCCCCCCCGCCGCCCGCCTGATGGGTGGCAAGGTCCTGCCCGAGCGCTCCGGGTATTACCTCGGTCTGCGATTGGTGGAGAGCTACCTCGCCGAGCGGGGGCTCGCGTCGACGGTGCGGGCGGCGGCCGCGGAATTCAAGACCGCGGAAGAGCGAGCGCTGGGAATCCAGAGCGCATGAAAGCGCGACCCCGCGCGGAGCGTCGCAGCAATCGCTCGTTGCGCGAACTCCTGGACGAGCTGATGGTGCATACACGCGAGATCGCCCGGCGCGCGAAACGGATGACGCCCGCGGAGCTCGATTACGCCCAGCAGCGTCTCGAATGGCTGGCGGACGAAGTCTGGCGCGTCGCGACCGGCGGTCCGCCGCCGGGATAACCCCGAAGACATCCCATAGAGCGACGAGCCGCGCGGCCTTGACACCCGCCGAGGCGGCGGGCAGGTTAGCACCCCATCGATACGGTTCCGTAGGAG
>DATLVU010000038.1:0-2700 GCA_035577025.1 Gemmatimonadales bacterium | reverse complement strand
GTCGTCGGAAGCGATGACGAATAGGGCCAGGCTCGAGCGCCGGGGTCTCTTCGTCCTCGCGTTCTTGCTTCATGGCTGCGGGCTAATCGCGCGGCAGGCGACGATCGGAGCTCAGGAAACCGCGGCGCGGAATGGTCGAGCCGATTCCGTTAAGAGCACGCCGTCAGCTTCAAGCGCATGTTAGGCAGCAGGGCGGATCAGATCAACTCCGCCACGTGGGCAGGTACCGCCTAGCCAGAATTCCCCCTGAGTGCGTAAAGGATATCAGCGGTCGCTGCAGATCTAGTTCGCGGTGCAACGCTCGGTCAGGCGCGCTTGGGCTACGACACGTAAGCACCTGCCCGATGTGGATGTGGCAGCGGCTGGTGGATAGAGTGACCTCCAATCGCTCAAGACGCGACCGGGTCTGCCGTGACGGGTTTTGGTTCGCCGACGTCGCGTTCGCGGCCAGACAGCACAAAACGCTATAGAGTCCCGCTACGGCCGATGCGTTATCTAATGCTCGTAACTGCCCTAGTCACCTCGAGCACATCCCCGGCGTGGAGTCGCACATCATATTTGGAGCGTTGGCTAGAAGGCACGGTAAAAGCCGACACCGAAGTATGGTCTCGACTCGACCGACCGATCGGGATATTGCAGCCACGTATAGCCGGCGCGCGTCTGTAGCGAGGCGTGCGCGCGGAGCAACTCGAACGTGACGAGCCCCCCGCCCTGGTAGGCGCGCGCGTCGTGGTTGCCCTGCGCCGTGCCCTCGAGGCCGACCGCGAGCGCAACGGGACCCTGGAAGCGGGTGTTGGTGAGCTGGCGCTTGACGCCGCCACGCGCCCAGACGTAGTGGTTGGCATCGCCATAGCTCACGATGGCGTTGAGGTTCGTGAGCGAGGTGGCTTGGAAGAACAGCTCCCCCTGCGCCGTGATCCCCCGCTCGGTGACGCGGAGGAGTGGCCCGACGGACGGACGCCGCGTAGTCCAACGCACCTCGTAACCCGCCGCCAGCGTGGTGCTCAACCGCCCAGCCCGCACTCGGTAGCTGAGCGCGGCTCCAGCGCCCGGCGAGGTGACGTCGGTCGAGCCCGTAGCATCGCGGAAGCGATAATAGAGGTAGCTGCCGGTGCCGCGGAGCACGAGCGCGCTGTGGCCCCCCAACCCAATGCTGAAGATCGGACTTCCGAACGCATAGCCGCGAGAAGCGTCGCCTTCCCACCCCCCGATCAGCTCCTGGCCGAGACCGGCGCGGGGCAGCACATAGGCCAATACGATGCAGAGCGCCGCGCAGCGAGTCACGCGGCGGCGCTTCGCTCGGGAACCAGGTTGACCTTCGTGCCTTCCGTCGCGCGAGCTGGCTCACGCGCGAGGTAGCTCCAAACGCTCGTCCGCACGGCGCTCAGATAGAGGAACGCCTGCCACAACAGGAGGAACACGACCGCCGCATGTGACAAATCGATCTCTCTGAGGTGCCCGAACAAGAGCACGCCCGCCGCGGCGAGGCACAGAGCGCTGAGGCAGAACTCCCAGCCCACGACGCGAACGGTATCCGCGAGCGTTGGGCGAGGGGCCTGCTTGGGGGTGCGGAGGAACACGCCGCGTGCACTCGTCAGCCCGCGCACGCAGGCCCACGCGACCACCCAGGTGAGCCCGAGCAGCACGATGAGCGCGTCCGACGCCTCGCGCCGGGTGCAGCGCAGCCTCACGCGGAGGGCCCAGAGAAAGCGCAGCACGGCGAAGCCGATCAGCAGCAGCGGCGTGAGGATGACCTGTCCCGCGAGCGGTTGCACTGGCAACGCGCGTCCGAGAATGAGCGCACCGGCACCGACCAGAAGAATGGCGGTGAAGGCGAGCGACAGCGGGTCGTTGAGCCATTGGAGGCCGGCACTTAGGTACATGAGGCGTTGGGCGGTGCTCAGGTGACCGCGCGTCCATGGAAGAAACAGGCGCCGTGCGTGCATCCGCAGGAGCTGCATCCCGCCGAAGGCCCAGCGGAACCGCTGCCGCTTGAGCGCGGCGTAGTCCAGGGGCATGAGTCCCCGCCCATATGTCTCGTCCACGTACAGCGACTCGTACCCCGCATCGAGCAGTCGCAACGACACCTCGGCGTCCTCGGTGATGCACCATTCGTCCCATCCCCCAACCTCTGCGAGGGCCCGGCGGCGGATCAACCCCATCGTGCCGGCGTAGATGATCGCATTGCGCTCGTTGCGCGCCGCCATCGAGACCTTGAAGAAATACAGATAGGCGAGATAGAGCGCGCGACCATAGCGCCCGCGATCCTCGCCGTCACGGTAGTCCTGCGGCGTCTGGACGAAGGCGATCTTCGGGTCGATGAAATGGCCGACCAAGTCCGCGAGAAACGTCGGCTCGACCAGGTAGTCGGCATCGACCACACCGACGATCTCGGCGTCAGCCGCCGTGGCGGACATGGCGAAATTCAATGCGCCAGCCTTGTAACCGGGCCACGGCATCAGATGATAAAAGCGAAACCGTGGTCCCAAACGCTCGCAGTGAGCTTGGACCGGTTGCCAGACATGCTCGTCGGCGGTGTTGTTGTCGACGACGATCACTTCGAAGTTGGGGTAGACGAGCCGAGCGAGCGCGTTTAGAGTCTCGATCACGAGCTCGGGCGGCTCGTTGTGCGTGGGGACGTGGAGCGAAACCTTCGGGACGTAGCCGTGAACCCTCTTGCGGCCGCCAATGTTGTGCCAG
>DATLVU010000037.1:0-16797 GCA_035577025.1 Gemmatimonadales bacterium | reverse complement strand
GGGGGCGGGGGCGGGGGCGCCACCTATGCGGCTACAGGCTGAGCCAGTAGTTCACCTTCACGAGCAGGACGTTGGTCGGAGGGTCGAGGAACATTTCATGAGCGACGTACTGGCCGAGGTCGAGGGCAGGGTTCAGCAAGTTAGCGAAGCGCGATTGCGACCAGACCACGAACAATGTGGAACCGGGGCGGTACTCCCACCGGAGCACGGCATTGGACCGCAACGAGCGCACGCGCGAGTCGGGGTTTGCAAACTGAATCGTATCCGGCGCGGCATGCACCGTGTAAGTCGCGGTTCCCGAGTCATACGCAATCGGTGCGTTGGTCCCTTGTCCGTACACGGCGAACGAGTACGTGCGGGGGGCACGGAGCTCTTTGAAGTTCGTGTAGCGTCCCGAAAACGTGAACGGCTGCACGTAGAGCTGAAAGCTGACCGTGGGCGTGAAGGTGAGATTGAGCCGTGTGGTCAAGTCGAGCTGTCGTTGAGACAGCTCACCGAAGATGTAGCAGGCCTGGTACGTCGCCAAACAGGAGGGCGCGGCCGAAGAGTGCGAGGTGACAAACTGCGCCGCGGAGAAGCCCTTCACGTAGCTCGGCCCGAGCTGGAGTGACACGGCGGAGCTCGGGCGAATGGTGATCAGGGGACTCACGGTCAATGACCACGAGCCCGCCGCGTCGCCGAAATACTGGGCATTCAGCGTCCCGTTCACCGGCTGGCGCGTATCCGAGGTGATGGTCCCACCCGCCGACCACTGTTCCGGCATCGTCGCGGCCGGCCCCCCGCGCGTCAGGCGGTCGTCGATCCCCTGCTGCTGCTGGTAAACGAAAAAGTTGGCGCTCCAGTAATTGTGCAACTGCCCGAAGATACTGATGTCGCGTCCGAACTGGATCCGGTCGCCACCAAAATTCCATGCGAACGCGAGCGGATCGGTCCCGATGCTCGCTTGCCGGAACACGCGGCCAGGCTTGGTCCACCGGTGGCCCACGAACAGGTCGCCCGCGGTTCGGTCGGTGCGTCGCTGAAACCCGAGATCGTTCACTTCGAAACCGGGGCTGGTGCTGCTGAGCGCGAACGCCCAATTGAAGTTCCCGCCCTCCTTGGTCACTGAGAAGTCCGCGCCTAGCCCCGAGAGGGAGGTCCGCGTGGTGTCATACCGCTCGCGCAGGTAGGGCGCGTCCGGCCGCTGGTAGTAGCGGGTGGGCGATTCCTGGGTCAATCGCAGTGCCAGCGCGTCGCCCGTGACGTAGGTGACCCCGACGGACGCGTACAGGGAATAGGCGTTGTTGGCCCAGCGGTGATAAAAGTCCGCCGCGCCGGAGTACGCGCCGCTGCGCAAGGAGTCGAGCGACGCACTCCCGTTGCGGCGATTGACGGCGGTCACAAGGAGACCGAATCCTGTGTGGCCCCCGACCTCCCGTCGCACGCGGCCGACGACATAGTTGGTGAACGGCTCGACATCCTCGTGCCAACGGACGGTGCTCGAATCGAAGGTCGCCTCCTCCCGGGCCGTCACGGCATCGAGCACACCCACGCTCCATCCGCTCGGCGTCTTGCCGGTGAGCTTCGTCGCACCGAGGATGGTCGTCTGCGACGGTAGATCGACGAAGCCATTCGACGGCGCTCCGGGCTCGAGCTCGGGCACCCGGCCGATCCGCCGCGAATAAAAGTATTGGGGCGTGTTGCCGAACTGGATGTAGGGGCCGGTCCCACCAAACGTGAAAATGCTCGCCCCTTCCACGAAGAACGGCCGTCGCTCCTGCAGGAACTGCTCGACCGTGGTGAGGTTCACGAAGGCCGGGTCGGACTCCACCTGCCCGAAGTCCGGGTTGACGGCGGCGTCGAGGGTGAGGTTCGAGGTCACGCCGTACTTCACGTCGAGACCGGCCCCGCCGAAGTAGCTGTGCCCGTTGTCGAACGGGTTCCCGATCGTGGGGTTGTCATAGGTGCCGCGGCCGAGCGTGTAGGGCAGGAGCTCGAGCCGCTTGGGGGCCGGGATGTCGTGCAAACCCACGAGATGGCCGAAGCGCGACGCGTACCCGGTTTCGGTCTTGGGCTTGAACGACCATTGGCTGAATTGGTTCTTTCGGAACACCCAGCGGAAGAAGTTCACGCCCCATACCTGATCGCGCACCTGCGGAAACCGCAGCTGCGAAAACGGGATCCGCATCTCGACGACCCAGCCGAGCGAGTCGACGGCTGTCGCCACGTCCCACACCGGATCCCAGGAGCGGTCCCCGATGAAGAAATCGTTGCTGCAGAGGTCGTCCAACTTCACCCCGGCGGGATTGACGGCGAACTCGAAGGCCGTGCGGTGATCGTGATAACTGTCGAAGTCGACGTAGAAGACGTCGCTCTGGGTGTCGTCGTCGCGGCGCCCCAGGCGGCGCGTGATTTTCGACGGCTCGGCGTCGTAGAGCCGCGCGCCGACGTAAATCGCCGCGTCGTCGTAGACGATCATGACGGTCGTCGATTCGTCAGGCGCCCGTCCCTCATCGGGGTCCGTTTCGATGAAGCCGCGGACAGGCTGCGCCTGACGCCAGGCGGGGTCATCGAGCCGGCCGTCGAGGGTCGGGGCCTGCTGGACACGGACGGCGGTCATGATGGGTGCGGCCCGCCGACCCGCGTGGATCAGCGCGGACGAATCGGCGGAGGGCGACTGCGCCAGCAGCATCGCGGCGACCACGAGCACGATGCAACGATCTCCCTGACGGTCGGGCGGATGGTATTTACACCGAGGTCCTGCTGACCGCCTGAGATGAAGCTGTCAGGGTTTCGTCAGTAGCTCCTCAAACAGTGCGAGCGCGCGAGGGTCGTCTGACTGGCCCAGCCAGAACAGGGCCTTGCGGCGCACCTCCCGGTCGGGATGCGTGCGGGCGATGCGAATGAGGAGGGGAACGGCCGCGTCACCGTGTTGCTGCGACAGAGCGAACACGGCTTGCTCTTTGACCTCGCGGTCCACGCCGCCGTCGTCCACGAGGTCGGCGAGGCCCCGCGTGGCCGCATCGCCCGCGGCTTGCCCCAGCCAGAATACCGCCTGGCGACGAGCTCGGCGGGAGACGCGGTCGTCCCGCGCGAGCTTGAGCAGCACCGGCCAGACGGTCACCGAGTCGGCGAGGATCGCGGGCAGGATCGCGTCTTCACCGACTCGTCCATCCGGGCCCCGAGCGAGGTTCAGCAGGAAATCCGTTGCATCGCGCGACGAGACGGTCCCGAGATCGGTGACGCTCGCGCCCGGGCGAGTCACCCAGCGGCCGCCGACGTAGCAGCGCAGCGCCTGGACGGCGCCCTTCCGCACGGTGAGCGATACGCGCACCGGCCCGGGCTCACAGTCGTACTCGACCTCGTCGCCTTCGTAATGGCCGTCGAACATGATCGTCCGGTGGCCGCAGCGCCCGGAGGAGCAGTCGAGCGCGATGACATTGCGCCCGTTACCGCAGACCGATGGCCGAGCCGCGAAGCTCATTCGGACGGTGCCGTCTGGGGCGGCCGCGACCCGCGCGGCGAGGCGCTGCCCCATCGCGGGCGCGGCGACGAACGTCAGGACCAGTACCAAGCGCCTCACTGGTTGATGATCTCCATCAGCGCCTGCGCCGCGCGGGGGTCACGCGATTGACCCAGCCAGAACACCGCCTTTTTGCGCAGCTCTGGGTTGCGCTCGGTCTTCGCGATCTGGATCAGTTTGTCGACTGCGCCCGCCTCGTCCCGCTGCGAGTACACGAAGATCAGCTGCTCTTTCATCTCCTGGTTCTGCATGCGGTCGTAGAGGCCCACGAGCTGACCGAGGTTCCCGCCGGTCTGTCCCGCCCAGAACAAGGCCTTCTTTCGCATCTCCACGGGCTCGCGCTCGTTCAACGCAATGTCCATGAGCCACCGGCCGTTCTCGTCGCCCCCCATCTGCGAGAGCGAAAAGATCACCTTCTCCTTCAACTCCCCGTCGGCGAGCTTGGCGTAGAGGCCACGTAGGAACGCCCCGTTTTCGGACGATCCCTCCTGGCCCAGCCAAAAGATCGTCTTTTCCCGGGCCTCCTCGGGCGCCCTCTCATTGGCGGCGTAGTTCCGGAGAATCTCCCGGGCGCGGGGCTTTTGGATCTGTGACAACGCGAAGATGGCCTTGTCCTGCAGCTCGGGGTCGGTAGCCGTCCGCAGGATCGAGTCGAGCGCGGACACCGCGCGGTCGCTGCCGACTTGCGACAGCCAGAACACCGCTTGCTGCCGCACCTCGGGGTCGGGATCCCCACGGGCCACGTCGAGCAGGATGTCCTCCGTCTCGGCCCCCTCCTTTTGGGACACGATGAAGACTGCTTTGCGGCGCAAGCCTGCGGAGCATTCGTCGCGCTTCGCCAACACCTTCTTGAGGATCGGAAGCGCCTTCGCGGGGTCCATCTGCAGCAGCCCGTTGAGCGCCTGCATCCGCACGTCGTCATCGTCGTCCCCATTGGGGCAACCGCCGTGTCGGCCCGCTTGGGGCGCCTGGGGCGGTTCCGGAGGCTGCGGCGGCTCGGGCGGCTGCGGCGGCTCCGGTGGCTCCGGGGGCTGGGGCGGTTGCGCGTGCTTGGTTACCCAGATCCTCGCCTCCTCGTCGCCCTGCTTGGCGAGCGCGGTCTGGACGCGCGCGAGGAGGGCATCAGCATCCCGCAGGGTGGCAGCCTTTGGGTAGCGACGCTGCTGTGTGACCAGCAGGCTGCGCGCCCGGGCGAGATCATCGTTCTTATATAAGGCGAAGGCCGACCAATACAGCGCGTCCCCGGCGCGGGTTGAGTTCGGGTAGAGCCTCATGAGATCGCCGTACAGGTTCGCCGCGCTCGCGTAGTCGCCGCGGTTGAACGCCCGGCGCGCGGCGCGCCACAGCGAGTCGGTCGGGTCCTGCTCGCCCTGCCACCCCAGCGGCGGAACCGCGTCGAGGGCGTCGAGCGCACCGAGGGCGTCGAGGGCATTGAGCGCGTTGAGCTGCTCGAGGGCCGGCGCGACCGCCGTGAGTGCTGCCTGCGCCCGCTCCAGAGCCGGGCCAACGTGGCGGGGGAGGGGGCGGGGGAGGGGGACCACCACGACCGGTTGTTGGAAACTCAGGACGGCCGTCACCACGAGTTGTACGCCGAGCATCACAGCGCTCCTTGCGCGCGTGCGGCGGGACCGGCCGGGCTCGCCGTCCGGATTCGCAGCAATACGCTTCGTTGTTCCAATCCTTGATTGATCGACTGCACGTCCTCGCGATCGGCACCCGCCGGTAGCTGCGCGATCTGGGCGAGCACGAGCTCCAGGTCCTCGAGCAGGCTCTTGAGCCGGACGTCGTTCGCCGCCGGCGAGTCGAGCATGAGCCGGGTGGTGGCCAGCAGATCGCGCGCCTGGGTTGCAAACTGACCGCCGCGTTCCCCGCCGCGTGTCTCGGCCCGAAATCCGGTGAGGAGGGCCTCCGTGCGCGTGAGGTATTGCGCCGCGGCGAGCCTATACGCGAGTGGTGAGGAGACCGTGGTCTGGGGCGCGCGATCCGGTGCGACGCTCCACCGACCGATCGCCACACCGAGTGCGAGTACGGCCGCGATCCCCACACCCCACCGAAACGCAGGCTGCGTCGCCAGCACCCAGCGTCGGCGTGCGGCGCGCCGTGCGGTGATGGCACGCCACATCTCTTCGCGCGGCGTATCCCCGGGCCGGTGATAGTCCCGCGCCGCGTCGCGCAGCCACTGCTCGAATCGATCGTCCATCATGAGACCCACTCCCCCGCGAAGTCCGCGAGCGAATCGCGCAGCTTGGCGCGCGCGCGCGACAGTTGCGCCTTCGACGTCCCAGTTTCGATGCCGAGGGTGGCGCCGATTTCCTCGTGCGTGTAGCCCTCGACGTCGTGCATCACGAACACCGTGCGATAACCCTCCGGCAGCGCGTCGATCGCCAACGTCAACCGCCGTTTTAAGTCTGGCTCGGCGGATCGGCGAGTGCCCGTCACGCCGGCTGCATCATCCAGATCCACCTCCCGGCGGCGCAGGCGCTTCACTTTGCGCAGGCCGTTCAGCACCACCGAGGTGGTGATGGCGTGCAGCCAGGTGGAGAACTTGGCCTCGCCGCGAAACGAGCCCAGCCGATCAAACGCCCGGACGAACGTGTCCTGCGTGAACTCCCGGGCGAGGTCGTCGTCCCCCGCGAGGCGGCAGGCGAGGCGGTACACGCGATCGACATGCGCGTCATAGAGGGCGCGCTCCGCGGCGCCGTCCCCCGCGCGGACTCTGGCAATCAGCTCGCGTTCGTCCACCGGGCTCCGGAGCGGCGCTGTGGTTAACCCTCCGACACTGTTGCGGCGCGTAGGGTTGCGTGGCGGCAGGGAATGAGAGGAGAGGCTAGCCCTGTCTCAACAAGATGCGGATACCCAGGCCGACGAGCAGCGCCAGGAGGAAGGAGGCGAGTGTGCCGACCAGGAAGTATTCCGCGAATTCCCGGTCTTCGAGCTGTTTGAAGCGCGCCAGGGACTTGGCGGCGATGATCCAGCCGACGGCGCTGTACTCGCCAAGCAGGACGAGGGTGAGGGTGAGGGCCCGCTCGAGCGCACCGACGGCCCGGCCGCGGGCCACTTCAATGGCCCCCGCATTGCGATCCTCGTCCCGCCGCATCTGCAGCGACGGCAGCTCGAGGACGCTCCGGATAAGCACCACCCCCCGCCCCGCCACATAGAGGTACCCGGTGGCGAGCAGGCCCACGCGTCCCCACCAGAGCCCGGTGGTGCTGGGGGTCGCAAGCCGGGCGAGGAGCGTCCCGACGACGAGCGCGGCGATCACGACCACCGCTTCGACGAGCAGGAGCGTGCGGGCACGCCGGCGCCCGTCCACCTGACTGGGCCAGAGGGTGGCCGCCAGCGTATAGGCGAGCAGAGGCACGACATACAGGGGGTTCACGCAGCGTTCGCCTCGAGGAGAGCCCGAAACATCTTATCCCCCTGTTCGACCAGGGGCCAGGCCATGCGGCGTCGCAGATGGGAAATCGCGCTCGGCACCACCTTGGGGCGGGGGGGGGGCGCGGGTCGCGGGAAGCGCCAGGAGGTGGCCGCATGCCGCTGGCGCTCCGTCCAGCTCCAGTAGAGCGCGGAGTAGTACCGCGCGAAGCCATCGAGGGCGGGGCCGGCGTCGCCGAATCCCCCGAAGGCGAAGAGCAGGCGGTCGCGCTTGGCGGATTCGACGGCCGCGCGGGCCTCGTGGAAACACGGTCCGTCGACTTCGGGTGCGGCGAGCTTGCCGGCGGCGAGCGCGGTGCTAACGGCGCCGCGCCCGCAGCCGATCACCCAGTCGGCCTCCGCGAACGTGAACCGAATCGCGTGCGCGATCTCCCACACGCGCTTGGTGGAGAAGAGCAGGCACTGGAGCTCGTCGCCCTGCGTGATCCCGAACCCGGCCGCGAGGTCGTGGCGGTAGGTGCGATTCAGGTCTGGGAGCGCGCGGCGCAGGGTCGCCTGCAGACGGGCGCGGCGCTCGGGCGGCAGGGCTCGGGAGCGGACGGCGTCCGCGATCAGGGCAACGTAGAGTTTGGACATTTTATGTCACAAATGATATATATGACGTATTTCGTCACAAAATAGCATTATGACGTAAAATGTCAACTATAAACTTTGTGCGTTATCGGGTGCCGAAGAGCCGGTCGCCCGCGTCGCCCAGGCCGGGGAGGATGTAGCCGTGCTCGTTCAGCTCACGATCGAGGGCGGCGGCAAAGACCGGGACCTCGGGGTGGCGCTCGAGCATGCGGCGCACGCCTTCGGGCGCCGCCACGAGGCACAGGAACCGGACCCGCTGGGCCCCCGCGTGCTTCAGGGCGCTGACGGCATCGACCGCTGAGCCTCCCGTCGCGAGCATCGGATCGAGCACGAAGAAGTCCCGCGCATCCTCTCCGGACGGGATCTTGAAGTAGTAGTCCACCGGCTCGAGGGTGTCGTGCTCGCGATAAATGCCGATGTGACCCACCCGCGCGGAGGGAATGAGCTGGGCGATTCCCTCCACCATGCCGAGGCCGGCGCGCAGGATCGGCACGAGGGCAAGCTTCTTTCCCGCCACCCGGACGCCGCGCATCCGCTCCAGGGGCGTTTCCACCTCCACGGGCTCGAGCGGCAGATCCTTCGTCACCTCATACGCCATGAGCATCGCGATCTCGTTCACGAGCGACTTGAAGTCGCGCGTCCCGGTGTTCTTGTCCCGCAGGATCGCGAGCTTGTGCTGGATCAGGGGGTGATCGAGCACGGTTAGATTGGGGAACTTGGGATGCGGCATAGGGGGAGAAGCTATCGCGCCACGCCGGGTCGTCCAGCACTCCCACGGCCCCACCCAGCCCGCTAAGTTGTTTCCCTGCATAGCCCGGCCAGGTAGCTCAGTTGGTAGAGCAGCGGACTGAAAAAACGAGGGGCCACGTGCTGGCCCCTCGTTTTGTGCTCCGGCACTGGCACTCGCGTACCGTATTCGACCCCATCGGCGGGCACGGACCGGCAAACATTACGGCAAACATTTTTCGACCGCGCGAGCGGTATCCGGTGGGCGCCCCCGGCGCAGGCAACGCGGTCGCCTGCTTGACTGACAGCCGGCTCTAGCACCTTGTCATTCGAAGTTCCGATTAGTATTTTGTGATACCATAAAATACCGCGAAAGACTTTTTGCCAGCTTTCTCCCATTTTGAAGGATCTAAGGTGACCTCTCATCAAGGCGTGCGTCGCGGACGTCCACGTGGGCCAACGACTGTGCCACAGCGTTTACGCCTCTATCCGGACCAGAAGAGGGACCTTGAGATACTTAGGGAGATACTCGATGGGCGCCCCCCCCTGAATGGTCTGATGCAGGATGCAGTCCAGCGCTACATCGAGTCAAAGCTTCAAGATCCGGCAATTCGGGCGGAATACGAACGCCGGGTCAAGCCAAGACTGCATGTCCTCTCGCGGAGAAGTCGGCGCATCGAACATAGGTCTTGAGAAGAGACCTCCATGGCTTCATTGCCCAAGGCGGGTGCAAGGTCAAGGTGGAGCTGCTGTCCGCCGTGCAAGGAATGACGTTACGTTTACGCCCTCTTCGGCGCCCGATTCGATACCGTGGCCATTGTGTTTATGAAGGAGTGCGCTCATGACTAAAACCTCGGAAGTCGTATTGTATGTTGGTCCCGATCGAGAGAGCGAACAAGCGGTGGAGATTCTCAAAAAAGCAAACGTGCCAGTAGCGGTTAGACAGACGGCTTCTTGGAGTTACTATCGCGTTGCATACGGCACGCCTGTTCTCTTTGCCCTCTCTACCAGATTCGAAGGCGTACAGGGGATCCACGTATTCCTGGAGAACGCTAGAGTGTTGGGATACCGACCATCCGCTGCCGACCAACCGTAACGGGTGACTGAGCGAGACCGTAAGAGCGGAGACCGTCGACCCGAGCTGACGCCTGAAGAGAGCGCCCTTCTCGAGCAGCTGTTGTACTTAACGGGTCGCGAAGATAGGCTTTCGAGAACCCCCCTCGTTGCCCAAGAGCAAATAGCTGGTATCCGCGCAGTGTGGCCGCTCTTGCGAGCTGCTGCATCAAGAGCCCTCGACCTCTCTGCCCGGTGCGACCTGTTGAATCGCCTCTTGTTGGCGCTGGGTGTGCACCCGGTTTCAGTGAATTTCTTTGAGACGGTTTTCGGCGAACTCGATTTCTCGGACACAAGGGCTCTGAGGGAGCGAGTTCAAAGGTTTCGAGCCCTCTGTATGCTGGAATTCGGCAACTTCCGATATGGCTACAAGAGGTTCAGAGACGGCAAAGACATTGCGGAACGTTGGAGACGGTATTTCCCGTCCAGAGAGGACGTAACGCAGCGGGCTCGCGAACTTCGATCGAGACTCGAGACCGCAGGACTAACGCAGATCGCCCCAAGTCAACTGTTTTCCCTGGGCTACTTAGCGAGCGAGCACGCTCCGGCAATAAACGGAGCTAGAAAGAGGCTTCTCGCTGTCATTACGAGAGCCTTAACGGACGAGGTTTCGGACTTCTCAGGGCTTCAGGCTGCCGCTACGAAGGAGGGAGTTGACGACCTTACAGCGCTCCTCGCCAAGGCCGGAATCCCCGGAACCGAAGAATTGATCTACTCCGACATGCCACTCTTCGGCGGTGGAAAGAGAACCTATTCGGAGATCCTTCGGACACTCGAACAGAACTGTGTGACTGTCGACGAGGATGCGATTCGTCAGGCGAGACAAGACGGTCTGCAAAACTCACGGACCTATATGGCCTTGAGCGACCTCGATGTCTATGTAGCAACATCCATGCGAGAGCCGTTGCACTTCACAACCAACTGGGCGTTCGTTCAAAGCTTGTTTCACCAGGGGGATCTCGCAGAATGGCGACTGCGCTACTTCGACCCTACTCAGGCATTCCTTGAGGACCGAATACAGAAAGGGTTGCTTGAGTGCTTAATGATCAAGCGCGCGCGACTAACCGTCTACAACGCTCAGGAGGCGGATACTTTCGGCAAGGACGCGGAGGCCGGCGTCACCCTGGCGCAACGAAAGCCGGTGATTGTGTACGTCGCCCGGCTGTTCGACCATCTTGAAGCCCTGCGCACCCTTTATGCGGCGATAGATGAAGGGGCGAGGGTTGACCGAGACCCATTTATACAGAGCCTAGTGGAGAAAGGATTACTCTCCGAAAAGGGGAAACAGGAGTTGCTCGGACCGGAGAAGACGAAGGCTGACGTCGTGAAGGCAGTAATAACTGCTAATGCGTCCGAACCCCTACAGAAGCTGTCCAGTGGGAGCGTCGCATTAGAGTTAATAAGGCAGGGATACGATCCTCAGCGGGCCAGAGGGAATGTTGTCGCTTTCGCTGTAGATCGGATGCAGACGCTCGAGCGGAGAGCACTGACGTTCCGCGACGCTCACCCGCTCTCCCTCCAGACATCTCCCATCGATGGCGTCGCGCGAGGCGTCATGGTCACCCGGACGGTTACGGCCACGGCTGAGGTCGTGAGAGGGCTCTTTCTCGGGACGCTAGGCTACGAGCTTGTTGAAGATGACTGGAACTGGCTCCTCGTTGACGCTGTGACCCGGTCACCCGTTCGTGTCGTGACGAAAGATCCGATCCTCACTACAGCGTTCTGGAGCGAGAATTGGACGGAAGTGTAGTTTCGTAGCCGTGTCCGACCCGCTTTACATAGGCTTCGAAGGCCCGATCGGAGCAGGGAAGACTACCCTTGCTGGTCTCCTCGCCTCGCACCTGGGGACGACGCCCATTCTTGAGGATGTTGATGGCAACGAGTTCCTCGCCGACTTCTATGAGGACCGGATCCGGTGGTCACTTCCCATGCAGCTATCGTTCCTGATCTCGCGCCACAGGCAACTACGGACAGCTCTGTCACGCGCTGGAGGAACTCTTATCGGCGACTACACCTACGCGAAGGACGCCATATTTGCGCGGATGCTACTCCTTGGCCGAGAACTGGGCTTGTACAACGCCATCGCAGCAGAGCTCGCCGCCGCGGTGGTACAGCCCGATCTAGTCGTATTCTTGGACGCTGAGGATGCTGTGCTCCTCAATCGTATCAAACTCCGCGGCCGCCGGTACGAGGCGTCGATCACAAAGGCCTACCTGGATTCTGTTCGAGTCGCTTATGAAGAGCACCTGGCTTCTCGGCCTGAGACCAATGTTCTGCGATTGAACACATCCACGCTCAACCTCAAGTCCGAGTCAGAACTAAGCGAGCTGTACAAGCGAATAATGGCGGCGTGCTGAGGGCGGTCAGCGGTGTGTCTTGAGTCGTTTCCGACGGCCGTCCTCGACAAGTCTCTCGAGAAAAACACTAAGACCAGTGGACGGGTCGTCGATGTCCGAAACGATGGGTAAGATCCCTCGGCGCGTTAGGATCGTCTCCTGAACAGGATTTGGCCGCGTGAGAAACATGAACGACTTCGGTCTTGCCGCCGCGAAACGCGACTCTGCCCACAGACGGTCGAGTTTGTACAGGAGGTATCGAATATTGATGTCTGAAAGACTATAGCCCACGAACAGTATGGTGTTACCGATACTGTCAGAACGAAGCTTGATGTCGAGTGGGGATTCAAAGGCCAATCGCTCGAAGTAGCTCGTCTCAGTCAATATGAGGGAACCATCGTCGTCGAGGTCTCCGTGAAACTTTACGATCTGTGTCACGCCCTCGCGAATCTTCGTCAAATCGCGGACGTTCGCGATCTTGGCGACCCGCTTGCCCCGCCTCGAGAACGCGATTTCAAGCCACCGGTCATAGTTCGTGGTGTAAATCGTGGAAAGGTCTAGGTCGACAATGGCGTTATGAATCCTCGATGAGTCGACTCGTGCCTTGCTTGTGTGCCAAGTCCGATCCATCCAGCTTCGAAGTTGTCCTAGATCGGTCTTCTTGA
The DNA here is from genome assembly GCA_035577025.1 of Gemmatimonadales bacterium. GTDB lineage: Bacteria > Gemmatimonadota > Gemmatimonadetes > Gemmatimonadales > GWC2-71-9 > AG41. Next base: position 4,447 of record DATLVU010000037.1, on the reverse strand, counting down.
TACGATAGTATTCGGCCAGCTCTAGATAATCGCCGTGTCCTTCAAAGACGCTGGGATCGTACCCGAGCTCCCGCGCCATCTCCGCTACCAAGTCCCTCCAAGACGGCAACCCGAGGTCCCGTGATGCTCCTGCGCCGACGAATAACAAGACCTGTCGTTGTCGTAGTGCACTGAGAAGAGGCTTGATGTTCACGGTCGCCTTCGAACCAGGTGAGCTGCGAGCTTATCTAGAGCGGCTCGCCTCATCGAGATGAGATTTTTCTTTTTGCCCATCTCGGCGAAGGTTTTCGAGTGTCCTGTTGGCTGGAAGACACAGTCCCATTGAAAGCCTCGCGGGCCTCGAGGTGTCGCGGTGATGTTACCTGTAATCTCCCCATCGAATTCGTGTATCTTTCGGCCGTCGCAATACGCGATCGTGGTCTTGGCGATAGCTCTAGTATCAGGCGGGATCTTTCCAAACAGCTCCGAGAAGCGATCCGCTTCGAGTGTATCCCAAAAAATTTGAGTGAGGCCGCCCGGTAGCCCGCCGAGGTGTTGTAAGTAAAGTCCGGTGTGCTCGACGAACAGCGGCCTACCGACCTGGCGATAGGCTTTAAGGGCTTTGTCGCGGACTAGTTTTTGTGTATCCCTAGTCTGAAGCTCCTCGATCTTGAGATTGGACTTAATGATCCGAATGTTCCGGGGCGCTAGAATTGCCTTGGCTTCCAGTATCTTGTCCTGGTTGCTTGATACGAATCGTATTTCGACTCGTACGGGCGTCATTCCCCCTCCTGCGGCATTGGTCTGCCGAGCTGCCGACTAGTCAGCAAACAGCACTATAAAGGTCGGCGAACACTTTGCCTTCACTAGGGCGTTTTTGCGGCAACGCGGGGCGGTTTTGCGGCAGCCGTTTGGGCTCTTAGTGCCCCTGACCGCCCGTGATGACGCCGGACTAGCAATCCGCTTACGAACACCCGTTCTGCAATCCTGACCGATGAGGCATTCTCAGTGAAAGCTGGGGGAGTCCGACTTGGCCGACGTCTGCGCGCGGAATATTCTCCAGTGAGCTGTAAGTGATCCATACCCAGGCGCTTTGTGGGTTCGACGCCGTGCGCAGTGAAGATCGTAAGAGATCTGTCGAGGAGACCCCACCCAAAGTTACGTTCCATTTTGAGAAGTGACCTTTCGTGCACGCTCGCTCGCCAGCCTTCGCAACGCGTTTCAGATTTGATCCACCTGTTGCGGCTGTGAACGCGGCTCTCGGAGGGTGGTGGCGGCTTGTCGTTGCAGAGCAGCAACGCGCTCCTCACCAATTTCATCGCCCAATCGGCGGCGATGATGGACGTGATGCGAGGCGTGGATTCTTACGCACGCGCACTCACGCCGCTCATCCTGGTCGGGGCCACGGGTAGCGGGAAAACCACTCTTGCCGAACTGATCCACGCGCAGAGCCTCCGCGAGGGGCCGTTCGCCGCGCACACCGCTGGCGAGTTCGAGCGCAACCTCGAGCACAGCCAGCTCTTCGGTCACGAGCGCGGCGCCTTCACGGGGGCCGCAGATCGCCACGTCGGAGCCCTCGAGGAGTCTGCGGGCGGAACGCTTCTGCTCGATGACTTTCATCACTTGCGCCGCTCGACCCAGACGTTGCTGTTGCGAGTGCTCGATCGAGGCGTATTTCGACGTCTCGGCGGTAGTCGCGACCTGCCCTTACTCTGCCGCGTGATCGTCGGCCTGACCGACACGCCCGATCAACTGGTAGAGCGGGGCACGCTCCTCATTGAGCTGCGGTACAGGCTCGGGTACTGCGTGATTCGGCTGCCGACGCTGGCCGAGCGACGGGAGGACATTCCGGCACTTGCGGCTCGATTCCTGACGTTGTGTCCATCGCAGACCGAAGTAGAAGGACCGGAGCACCTCGCTCCGGAGGTGATCTCCTTGCTTCAGACTGCGTTGTGGCCGGGAAACGTGCGACAGCTTGAGATGGTGGTCCGTGACGCGTATCTCCGTGCGCGAGGGAGCCGAGTGGTCCGCATTTCACACGTCGCGGATCTCGTCCAGCTCCCGGTGCGCTTTATGAGGTGGGGAGACCCTGCTACGAACGCGCGTGCCGTCCGCTTGGCGCTCCAGGTGGCGCGAGGGCAGGTAGACGGAGCTGCGCGACTACTCAGTACTTCCCGCTCGACGATCTACCACTACCGCGATTCTTCCGCGGCCGGTTAGCCACTGTCCAGTCCGTCCGCACAGCGCAGCAGACTGAACACTCTCGATTAGACGTCGATCGAGAGGGCGAAATCGTAAGATTGGTTGCCGACACGCCTTAGCATCGCACAACAAAATCCTCCTTGTTGGTACGCCACCTGCTTCGTAGGGTCGCGACCCGTGCGTGAGTTCCGCTCCTGGCGACCATGCTCCTCCCGAAGCTGCCGATTCCTGAGTCCTTCGAGGCCGAGTACCTCGAATACAACCGGATCCTTCCGCTGGAAATCGTGGGGGACCGGCTTCGCGTCGCAGTCGCCGGAGAAGCGGCTTCCGAAGTGCTAGAGGATCTGGAACTCTCCTACGGCGTGCCTGTCGAGTTGGTGCCCGTCTCTCAGGAGGAGTTGTCAGAGAGCATCCGGCGCACATTCGCAGCCTCGGAGTCGGTTTTGGAGCTCGTCAAGGACCTGGACGCGGCGTTCGCCCTCACGACGGACGGTACCGAGGATGGACTTGCCGATGCCCGCGACCTCGCGAACCAGCCTCCGGTCATCCGGTTCGTCAACCTCCTCATCCGCGAGGCGCACGACGCCCGAGCCTCGGATATCCACCTCGAATCCACGAGAGAAGGACTCTCCGCTCGGTTCCGCGTAGACGGCGTACTCACCGAGCTGCCCAGTCCACCCAAGGGGCTCCAGGCGGCAGTGGTCTCACGGATCAAGCTGCTGGCGGAGCTCGATATCGCCGAGCGCCGGGCACCGCAGGACGGGCGCATCCGCGCGCGCCTTGAAGAGCGTGAACTCGACCTGCGGGTGTCAACGGTTCCGACACTGTACGGAGAGTCCGTCGTGTTGCGCCTCCTTGACCGCGGGGGCAGACCGGTTGGCCTGGACGAGCTCGGTATGGCGCCCGAGACGCTCGATCTAATCCGGCGCCTCGCAGAGAAGCCGCACGGTATTCTGCTCGCGACGGGACCGACCGGTAGCGGAAAAACGACCACGCTCTATGCCGCTCTGGCTCTGCGACATCGGAGCGCCGAGAAAATCATCACGGTCGAAGACCCGGTGGAATACAACTTGGAAGGTGTCACCCAAGTGCCGGTGAATGTGAAGGCCGGCATGACCTTCGGCGGCGCGTTGCGGAGCATCCTGCGCCAAGATCCGGACGTGCTGATGGTCGGGGAGATGCGAGACGGGGAGACTGCTGCGATCGCCGTACAGGCGGCCCTGACGGGGCACCTCGTCTTCTCGACACTCCACACGAACGATGCACCGAGCGCGGTCACGCGACTCGTCGATCTGAAGGTCGAGCCCTACTTGATCGCGGCGACGGTCGAGGGGGTCCTCGCCCAGCGTTTGGTCCGAAAGATCTGTCCCGAGTGCCGCGAGCGGTACTCGCCGGATCCGGGAGCTGTTGCCCTACTCGCGCATCAGCCGGTGGGCCGCCAGACCCTCGAACGTGGCAAGGGGTGTCGCGCATGCCGAAACACGGGATACCGCGGCCGCACCGGACTATTCGAGTTGCTGCTCGTTACCGACGAACTCAAACAGGCATTGCTCAAGAGCCCGAGCGCTGGTGCGCTCCGTGAGATCGCGCAGGTGCAGGGCATGACCACGCTCCGGCAGGACGGGTGGCGGAAAGTGCAGGCGGGAATCACGACCGTCGAAGAGGTGCTGCGTGTTACAGATCACTAAAGGCGACGGATGGACGGCAAGATGGAACGGGGGTGCATCGCTGACCTCCATTCCCGTTCCGTCGTTCCGTCTTTCCGTCGGTTTTACGCTTATCGAGCTGCTCGTGGTGATTACCGTGATCGCGATCCTCGCCGGGCTCGTCGCGCCAATGGTGTTCAGTCACGTGGGCGACGCGAAGATGTCTGCTGCGCGTGCTCAGATCGAGCTATTCGGGCTCGCGCTCGAAGCATACCGCTTGGACAACGACTACTACCCAAGCTCGGCACAGGGCCTCGAGGCGCTGCGCACCAAGCCGGCAGGCGAGCCGGAAGCCCGGAACTGGCGCGGGCCCTACCTCAAGAAGACCGTCCCGCTCGATCCGTGGGGCCGGCCCTACGTCTACAAGAGTCCCGGCGACGCGAATCCCCAGGGCTACGACTTGCTCTCCTACGGCCGCGATGGGCAGCCGGGAGGGTCGGGCGAGGACGCGGATATCACGTCGTGGGAGTCGAGCCACCGATGAGTGCGTTCCGGTATCGGGCCGCGCGCGCCGATGGGGCGATCGTGGACGGCGTGATCGAAGCCGGAACGGCCGATCA
>DATLVU010000036.1:0-48860 GCA_035577025.1 Gemmatimonadales bacterium | reverse complement strand
CTCACTCGCCTTCGCCACCTGATCGTAGGTCACGTAGGTCGCGAGGCCCTTGTCCGCCGCCACCTTCGTCAGCGCCGCGGTCAAGGTCGTCTTCCCGTGGTCCACGTGGCCAATCGTGCCGACGTTGACGTGCGGCTTGGTCCGCTCGAATTTCGCTTTCGCCATGGTCCTTGGGTTCCTGTACTTGGTTCAGGTGTCCGCCTTCTTATCCTTCTCATCTCCCAAGCTCGCGACCGGGATTGAACCGGTGACCTCGTCCTTACCAAGGACGCGCTCTACCGACTGAGCTACGCGAGCGAAAGCGGGCGACGGGGCTCGAACCCGCGACCCTCAGCTTGGAAGGCTGATGCTCTACCAACTGAGCTACGCCCGCGCGCCGAGTGGTGGGGGAAGGATTCGAACCTTCGTAGGCTGACGCCGGCAGATTTACAGTCTGCTCCCTTTGGCCACTCGGGCACCCCACCGCGCCCTCGGTCGTCTCGCCGCTCCCACTGACAACGCACCCCGCGTTTCCCAACGGCGCGGGGTGTGTGGATCCTCCGAATGCAAAAAGGGTCGGGGCAGCGTTCTTCCTCTTCGGCAACGTGAGCTGACGAAGGGACTCGAACCCTTAACCTGCTGATTACAAATCAGCTGCTCTACCAGTTGAGCTACGTCAGCTGGTCGATTCGCAAACTTTACAGACTCGAAGCTTAAGGGGAGTACGCCGCTATCGCAAGGGACGTGCCGTTAAGGACTTAGACGAGTCGCCACTTGGTCCCGGCGGGCGTGTCCTCGATCTCGACATCCTTCGTCCGCAGCTCGGCTCGGATCCGGTCGGCCTCCTTGAAGTCCTTGGATTTGCGAGCTTTGTCTCGCGCCGCGATGCGCTCGGCGATCCACCGTTCGAGCGCCGGGTCGGCGGTTTTGCCGCTCGGTAGGATGTCGAGGACGCCCATCGCCCGGTCCAGCGCCGCTCGCGCGGCGCGGACGCCCGCGCCACCGGCGCCGGCGTCGAGCGCGCCGTTGCCCTCATGCACGAACTCGAACAAGGCGGCGCAGGCGCGGGGCGCGTTCAAATCGTCGTCGAGCGCCGCGCGAAACGCGGCCTCGAATCGGGTAGTCAACTCCGCCAGCGGCCCGTTTCCCGCTTCCCGCTTCCCGTCCGCGAGGCGTGCGTAGAAATCTCCCAGCCGCTTGACTCCCGCCCCGGCCGCGGCGAGCGCTTCGTCCGTGAAGTCGAGCGCCTTCCGATAGTGTGTTTGCCAGAACAGCAGCCGGACCGCGGCGGCGTCGACGCCCTGCTCGCGCAGGTCGCGCGCGGTGAGAAAGTTGCCGAAGCGCTTCGACATCTTCGTTCCGCGAACGTTGAGGAACTCGCCGTGCATCCAGACACGCGCGAAGGGCCGGTCGGTCGCGGCCTCGGATTGCGCGATCTCATCTTCGTGATGAGGAAAGATGAGGTCGACGCCGCCCGCGTGGATATCGAGCGTTTCGGCGTGGCAGCACTTCCCGATCTGCTCGAGCGACATCGCGGAGCACTCGAGGTGCCAGCCCGGGCGTCCCCGTCCGAACGGCGCGTCCCACGCGGCGCCGACCTGCTCGTCGAGCCCGTCCACCTTCTTCCAGAGCGCGAAGTCGCGCGGGTCGTCCTTGGCGTATTCGTCGCTCGACACCCGCGCGCCGGTCTTGAGCTCCCGGGTATCCAAACGTGAGAGCCGGCCGTACGTCGGGAACTTCGCGATCGCGAAATAGACCGAGCCGTCGTCCCCCTGGTAGGCGACTCCGCGCTGGAGCAGGCGCTCAACGAGCCCAATCATCGCAGGTATCGACTCGGTGGCACGTGGATATACGTGCGCCGGTTTGATCCGCAGGTAATCGCGATCCTCGAAGAACGCCTGCACGAACGGCGCGGTGTGCTCCGCGAGCCGCTTGCCTCCAGCCGCGGCCGCCTTGATAGTGCGATCGTCCACATCCGTCAGGTTCATGATGTGGTACACGTCGTAGCCCGAGTACTCGAGATACCGCCGGAGCAGATCCTCGAACAGGAACGTCCGGAAATTCCCGATGTGCGCGAAGTTCCAGACGGTCGGCCCGCAGGTGTAGAGAGTGACGCGCGGCGGCGCGAGCGGCCCGAACGGCTCGACGCGACGGGTGAGGGTGTTGTACAGCGAGAGGGTCATCGGCGCGGCTGAAACGTAGGACCACCGAATGGGTGGGTCAACGCAGGCTCGCAGACCACGGGACCGTTCCGGAACACCAGGACACGCGCGCAGGCCCAGCGCGCCGACGCGCCGTCCACGCGTGTCAGGAGACCACGGCGGACCAGCCGCGCGCCAACGTCGGTGACGATGAGAACTGGCGCGTGATCAGCGGTGCGGCTTGCAGGGATCGACACGCGGCGACGCTAGCGAGTGGGGCACCACCGGTGGGCACCCGATCGCCGCCAGGCCGATCGTTATTTCGCAGGCTGCACCATGGCCGTGGCGCCCCGCACGATCGCATCGACGAGCGGCGCGGAATCGAACCGCACCGGATCCGCCGCCGGCAGTCCCGTCTCCCGGGCGGCGCGCGCGACGGCAGCCTTCGCCTCCGCGTCGCTCAGATCGTAGGTGTTGAGACAGATGCCGATCACCTTGGTGGGCCGGACCGGCGCCGCGGCGCGCTCGTAGATCTCGACGAGCTCCGCAAGCGGGGGAATCTTCACCCAGGGCTCGCGTCCGTGATAGTCGCCGATGTACTCGCGACTGGCCTGATGACACAGGATCAGGGCGTCGGGGCAGCAGCCGTGCAGGAGTCCCAGGGTGACACCGGAATACCCCGGATGAATCAGGCTCCCCTGCCCTTCGACCAAGATGATATCGGCGTCCTTGGCCGCCTCGAGGACGAGCCATTCCGACGCGCCGGCGATGAAGTCGGCCACCACCGCGTCGACCGCGATGCCCCATCCCTCGATGAAAATCCCCGTCTGGCCGGTCGCCACGAATCGGGTGCGATGACCCCGCTTGAGCAGCGCGTTCCGCAGCTCGACCTGCGCGGTCATCTTCCCGACATTGCAGTCGGAGCCCACGGTGTGCACCACATAGGCGTCTACTTCGGCCGCCAGGCCGTCCGCCACGGGCAGATTGGGCGGCGGCTTGCGCGCGTCAAAAATCCGGACGCCCCGCTCCCGCGCGAGCGTGCCGAGCTCCGGATCGTCGCCGATGAAGGTGTGGAGGCCGCTCCAGATCTCGAGCCCGCGCTCGATGGCGGTGCGCAACCAGGCGCGCCATTCGACGGGCAGTCGCCCGCCCATCGGTGCGATGCCGATGAGCACGCCGGTGGCGCCCCCTCCCAAACGAAGGCCCTGCTCGAAGTCGCCCACCACCGGGATGCTCCCGCCGAAGCCCAGCACGTCCTGGACCGTCTTGCCGGCGGACGCGCGGTCAAACACGCCGACCACCCGCTCGGGCATGTAGCGAATGCAGCAATTCGCCGTCTTTGACGTCATCGGCTCGAACTGCCCGTCGGCGAGGATGAGGAATTTCACGCGATGGCCTTCGTCTTGGGCACCGGGAACTCGCCGGTCGGGCGGAGCACCGCGGGCTCCTCGAGCGCGATGTCTCCATAGATCTCCGCCTGTACGACGTGGCGCACCACGACCAGCGTGACCGCGAGCACGGGAACGGCGACCACAAGCCCCACGACGCCGAGCAGCGTCCCCATCGTCAGCACGCTGGCGATGGTGAGTACGGGGGGCAGCGACAGCCGTCGCTCCATGATGCGCGGCACCACGAAGTTCGCTTCCAGGACATGGACGAGGACCCCGAGCAGGATCACCGACACGACCTTGAGCCAGTCTCCCGTACCCACAACGAACAGGGCGGGCAACAGCGTCGACACCAGGGTTCCGAAGAACGGCACCACCGCGACAAGGCCGGTGAAGATGCCGAACGCGAGCCAATAGGGGACGCCGAGCACCCATAGGCCGATCGCGGTGAGGGAAGCGAGGACGAGCATCGCGAGGAGCTGGCCGACCACCCAGGCCCGGAGCGTCGCGCCGGCATCCTCGAGCACGCGCGCCCCGACAATTCGGTGCCGGGGCGAGACCAGCGCCAGCATGCCGTCGCGATACAGGCTCGGCTGGACCGCGAGGTACAGCGCCATCACGACGACGCTCGCGCCCTCGATGAAGAGCTTGCCGCCCGCCGTGACGTACGGCAGCAATGATCCGCGCAGGAACGTAGTCGCATCGTTGATGAGCCCGGCGACCAACCCGGATTGAGGGTTGGCGAGTTCCGTGTTGCGCAGGAACGGGTACTCGCGGGCCCAAGCCGCGATCACGTTCTGGATGTTCGTGAGGGTCTGGGGCAGCCCCGAGATCAGCGCCTGGGTCTGCTCGACGACGGGTGAGAGAATGATGGCCCCGATGCCCACCACGGCCCCGAGGGTCCCGACCACCGCGATCGTGAGACCCAACCAGCGTGCCAACCGAAACCGCCGCTCGAGCACATCGGTGATGGCCGAGAGATAGACGGCGCACAGGACGGCGATGAAGACGAGGAGGAGGACCTCGACCACCCGGATGAGGAACCAGATGGCGAGGGCGGCAACGAAGAGCGCCACGAACGTGGCGCCCGACAACCGAGAGGGAGTGGGGGGAGGAGACGGCTCGGCGTTCAGTGGTGATCAGGTCCGGCGTCGTCGTCCTCGACCAGCTCCGCCTCCGTCGCGCCCTTCCCGAGCTGCTTCGACTCCCCCCCCGAACCGGCCGGCAGCATGCCCAGCTTGCGCTTCAAATCGAGCAGCTGTTGATCCGCATCCGCCTTCACTTCCAGGCTCTGAAACTGCTTCACCAGTGTGTCGCCCGAGAGGTCTTCGTTCACTTCCGCGGCCGCGATCAGTTTCCGCTCCTCGTGCTCGATCTGCTCGGTCATGCGCTCGAACGTCTCGAACACGCTCTTATCGCCGATCGAGGACATCGTCTCCTGAATGCGCTTGTGCGCCTCCGCGCGCTTCTGGCGCGCGATGAGGATGTTCTTCTTGCGCTTGGCTTCCTCGATTCGGTCGTTGAGCTGGCGGAGCGAGAGCTTGAGCTTCTCGGTCTCCTCGCGATGCTTGACCCACGTCTCGTGCAGCTGGACGGCGCCTTGCGCGTGCTCGTTGTGTCGCAGGAGCGCCTGCTTCGCGAGGTCGTCGCGCCCTTCCTGCACGGCCAGGACCGCCCGGCGCTCCCAGTCCTCGGCGCTTTTCTTCTCGGTGTCCACCTGGGCCGCGAGGCGCTTCTCGTCGGCGATGGCTGCGGCCACCTGCTGCTTGGCCTTCGCCAGCTGACTGCGCATGTCGACGATCAGCTGGTTCAGCATCTTTTCCGGATTCTCGGCGCGATTGATCAGATCGTTGATGTTCGACCGGATCAGCGTCGAGAGACGGTCAAAGATTCCCATGAGAGCCCTCGGTGTCCTGGCGGGGCGTCACTGTCCCGCGCCCAACTTGCGCTCCCGCCGCTCGGCGAGCATGCGCTCGGCGAAATCTAAGCGCTCCGCCAGCTCGGAAACCTGCCCTTGGAGCTGTGCAATCTGCTGTTCCACCGCCGCCACACGCTGGGGATCCTCGCCCCCACCAAGCCGCCGGTGCGTGCGCTGCCGGATCCGCTCCGCCAGCGCCTCGCCGATGGCCGTGCGCGAGAGTGCGCGAATAACCGCGACGCCCACCACGGCGATCACCACGATCGCGATGAGCGGCATCGCCTGGTCAAGCACGTAATTCAGGTCCAAACCAGGCGGCAGCGGCGGGCCTTGCATCACGTGGACCCCGTACGCCGCTCGCCCGCCGGCAGTTTCCCTTCCACGTCACGTGGCTTCGCCAGCAGGCGCTCCGTAAAATCTACTCGCTCCGCCAGTTCCGCCACTTCCCGCCGCAATTGGTCCACCGCATCCATGAGGTCGGCCTGCCCCGCCCCGGCGCCTGCCGCGTCACTCCGCGCCTTGAGCGTCGCGGCATGCGCCCTGGTGAGCGACCGCACGATCAGCCACGAGAAGAATCCTCCGAACAGTACGATGGGGATCAGGGCGAACACCGCGTCCGGATTCATCAGCTCCTGGCCGGTCCGATCCGCTGGTCCTCGCGGTTCTTGGCGAGCAAGCGCTCGGCAAAGTCCATCCGCTCACTCAGCTCGCCGAGCTCGCGGCGCACGCTATCGAGCTCCGTCTGAAGCGCGTCGCGATGATCGGCGAGCTCGGCGTGCATCTCGTCGGCGCCCGCCGCGGAGCGGCCGCGGATGCGGTCGGCAACCGCACGGCCCACGGGTGAGAACGAAATAGCGATACACGCTCCACCGCCGAAGAGCAGCACGATCGCGAGGATGCCCTCGATGTCCATGCTCAGCGCGGCGGGGCGAGACGGTCGGGTTGCCGCTCCCTGGCGAGCAGCCGCTCGGTGAAGTCGAGTCGTTCCTCGACTTCGCCCAGGCGGTGGCGGAGCTCTTCCACCTCGGCGGCCAGGCGCTCCGCCTCCATCGCCCCGAACCCCGCGGCGCCGAGTGGCAGGCCCTGTTTCGCCGCCTTGAAGGCGATCCACTGCTCGTCCGTCTTCGACCACCCGCGGATCCATTCGGCGAGCGCCTTCCCGACCGGCCCCGTCAAGACCAGCGTCGCGCCGATCACCAGCGCCAAGCCGATCACGCCAACGGCGGGTGCCCACTGTCCCATGCGACCAGTCCTCCTCGTCGTGAACTTACCAACCTAGTCGGCCACCGCCAGCACCTTCCGCAGGAATTGCCCGGTCGACGAGCCCTTTACCCGCGCGACCTCCTCCGGGGTGCCCGACGCGACCACCTGCCCTCCACCGGCCCCGCCTTCCGGGCCGAGGTCGATCACCCAATCAGCGGTCTTCACGACGTCCAGGTTGTGCTCGATCACTACCACGGTGTTTCCTTTATCCACCAAGCGGTGCAACACCTCGAGGAGTAGGCGGACATCCTCGAAGTGCAGGCCCGTGGTCGGCTCGTCCAGGATGTAGAGGGTTCGGCCCGTGTCGCGCTTGGCCAGCTCGGTGGCGAGCTTAACGCGCTGCGCCTCGCCGCCAGACAGCGTCGTCGCCGACTGGCCCAGGTGGATGTAGCCCAATCCTACGTCGTTCAGTGTCTCCAGTTTCGTGCGGATCCGCGGCTGATTTTCGAAGAAGTCCAGCGCGTCGGCCACCGAGAGATCCAGGACGTCCGCGATCGACCTTCCTTTATAACGGACCTCGAGCGTCTCGCGGTTGTAGCGACGCCCTTTGCAGACTTCGCACGGTACATAGACGTCGGGCAGGAAGTGCATCTCGACCTTCACAAGCCCGTCGCCCTGGCACGCCTCGCAGCGCCCGCCCTTCACGTTGAAGGAGAATCGACCAGGCCCGTACCCCCGGATCTTGGACTCGGGCAGGTAGGTGTAGAGCTCCCGGATCGGCGTGAAGAGACCCGTGTACGTCGCCGGGTTGGAGCGCGGGGTCCGGCCGATCGGGCTCTGGTCGATATCGATGACCTTGTCGATCTGATCCAGGCCCTCGAGGCGGTCGTGCGCGCCCGGCATCACCTTGGCGCGATAGAAGTGGCGCGCCAGCGCCCGGTACAGGATGTCGGTGACGAGTGTGGACTTACCCGAGCCCGACACGCCGGTGACCGCGACGAACAGCCCGAGCGGAAACTCGACCGTGAGGTCCTGCAAATTGTGCTGGCGCGCGCCGATCACGCTGAGTTTGCGGTCGGGATCCGTGGCGCGGCGCCGCGGCGGTATGGGAATCCGCAGTTCTCCCCGCAAATACCGCCCCGTGAGCGAGTCGGGGTGATCGAGCACGTCTTTGAGCGTTCCCGCTGCCACCACCTCACCCCCGTGCCTGCCCGCTCTGGGCCCCAGGTCCACTACATGATCCGCCGCGCGAATCGTCTCTTCGTCGTGCTCCACGACGAGCACGGTGTTGCCCAAGTCCCGGAGCTCCTTGAGGGTGGTCAACAGCCGGGCGTTATCCCGCTGGTGTAGCCCGATGGAGGGCTCGTCGAGGATGTAGAGGACACCGACCAGCCGGCTGCCGATCTGGGTGGCGAGCCGGATGCGCTGCGCTTCACCGCCGGAGAGCGAATCCGCCGATCGGCCGAGGGTGAGGTACTCGAGCCCGACGTTCCGCAGGAAGCGGAGGCGGTCGGTCACCTCCTTCAGGATCGGTCGGGCGATCTCGGGATCGAGCCCGGGCCGGCCGTTGCCGCGGAGCGGGATGCTGTCGAAGAACGCCAGCGCGTCGCCGACGGGCAGGTCCGCCACATCGCCGATGCTCTTGCCGTGCACGAGGACCGACAGGCTCTCGGGCCGGAGCCGCTTGCCGCCGCACGTCGGGCAGGGCTGCTCGATCATGTACTCCTCGAGCTGCTCGCGGACGCTATCCGACGCGGTCTCGCGGTAGCGACGCTCGACATGCTTCAGGACGCCGTCCCATCCGGACTCGTACTGCCCGTGCCACTTCTCGCTGTCGTACTGAAACGTGAGCTTCTTCCCCGGGGCGCCCGAGAGCACCACCTTCTTCACCGGCGCGGGGAGATCCTTCCATGGGCTGTTCAAGTCGAACTTGAAGGCGCGTGCCAGGCTCGGCAGGATCACCTTCCGCACGTACCCGCTCGGCTCGCCCCACGGCAGGATCACCCCTTCGAGAATCGACAGCGAGGGATCGCCTAGGACCAGGTCGGGGCTCACCTCGCGACGCGTCCCCAGACCGGAGCAATCGGGGCACGCGCCGAACGGCGAGTTGAACGAGAACTGGCGCGGCTCGAGCTCGGGGAGCGACAGGCCGCACGTCGGGCACGCGTATCGCTCCGAGAAGAGCGTGGACTCCGGACCGTTGCCCGTCCGATGCTGCACCACTTCCACCGTGCCGTCCGCCGCCTTGAGCGCCGTCTCGATCGAATCGGCGAGCCGTGCGCGGTCCGCCCGGCGCGCCACCAGCCGATCGACCACGACGGCGATCTCGTGGTTCTGGCGCCGATTGAGCTTCGGCGCCTGCGACAGGTCGTACGTCTCCCCGTCCACCCGCACCCGCACGAACCCCTGCTTCCGCGCGGCCTCGAAGACGTCGCGAAACTCGCCCTTGCGTCCGCGCACGAGCGGCGCGAGCACCTCGAGCTTCGTGCCCTCCGGCCAAGCCATCACGAGATCGGTGATCTGCGACGCCGTCTGGCGCTGGATGGGCGAGCCATCCTTCGGGCAATGCGGCGTGCCGAGCCGGGCCCAGAGGAGCCGCAGGTAGTCGTAGACCTCGGTAATCGTGCCGACGGTGGACCGAGGATTGTGACCGGCCGACTTCTGCTCGATCGAGATGGCCGGGGACAGCCCCTCGATTGCATCTACATCCGGCTTCTCCATCAGTCCGAGGAATTGCCGGGCGTAGGCGGAGAGTGACTCGACGTAGCGGCGCTGCCCTTCGGCGTAGATCGTATCGAAGGCGAGCGACGATTTTCCCGATCCCGAGAGGCCCGTGATGACCGTCAGGCTGTCCCGGGGGATTTCGACCGTGATGTCTTTGAGGTTGTGCTCGCGGGCGCCCCGAACGATCAACGCATCGCTGGACATAGACTCGTAGGCTAGAAGGCAGACGGGTTCCCGGTCAACTCTCCACGTGAGGGCGGCAAGGCGGCAAGGGCGGCACGGCGCTACCATGCCGCCATGCCGCCGTGCCGCCTTGCTTAACTCCACTCGCTTCCCTACGTTAGCCCTCCCCATGGCTGAAACCGCGCTGGTGGCGCTGACGACGCTCGCGACCGAAGCCGAAGCCCGGACGCTCGTCACAGCACTCCTCGAAGCGCGGTTGATAGCTTGCGGCACGCTCATTCCAGGCGCCCGCTCCATTTACCGCTGGGAGGGAGCGGTGACGGAGGAGGCCGAAGTGGTGGTTCTGCTGAAGACCGACGACTCCAAGTGGGACGCCCTGTGCGGTGCCGTGCGGGAGCGTCACCCCTATCAGGTGCCCGAGCTGCTCGCGATGCCGGTCGAGCGCGGGCTCGATCTGTACCTCTCCTGGCTGACAAGTGAGGTGCTCGGGTGATTCGCAAGCGGGAGCCCCGGTGGCAATCGGCAGCCGAGCGGGCCCGGGTGGCGGCCGAGCTGATCGAGGAAGCGGAGTCGCTGACCGATACCAGTACGATCGCGTCGCCGGCGGACGTAGTCCGCGCGGGCCTGCCCCCACCGGTCACCGCCGAGCTGCCGGTCCCGCTCCCTGTTTCGGCCGTCGAAGCGCTGGCAGACGAGCCCGCCCAGCCGGCCGCGCTGACGCTCGACGACCTGCTCGCCTCGGATCCGGACAACGTGGCGCTCCTGGTCCAGCGAGCGAGCGCGCTCGCCGCCGCCGGGCACTACAGCGCCGCGCGCCGGGATTTCGAGCACGCTCTGCGGCAGGATCCCGCACACGGCGAGGCTCTGGCGGGCCTCGGCATTCTCCTGTCACGCAAGGGACTGTGGGCCGAAGCCATCCCGCGGCTGCGGCAGGCGGCGGAGGTCGACGCGGGGCGCGCCAGCGCGTGGTACTACCTCGGCGAGGCCCTGAATCGCGTGGACGATCTCGACGGCGCGCGCACAGCGTACGAACGCGCGGTCGAGCTCGAGCCCTCCAACGTCAAGGCACTCTATGGCCTCGGGATTGTGCTCGACCGGCTCAATCGCCCCGACGAGGCCACGCGGATGTACCGCCGCTCGCGGGAGGCCACCGGCAGGTGATCCGCGTGGTGGTGGACGATCTCGCGTTCCTCGCCGCGGACGCGGTGGTGCGTCCCGCGACGACGCGTCTCGCCCCCACGACGCCGGTCGTCCGGCGACTCGAAACGGTCGCCGGTCCCGGGTTTGCGGATCGCCTGCGGCTTCAGAAGGAGCTGGCGGTCGGCGCGGCGGTCGTCACGGCCGGCGGGGGTGACCTGCCGGCCGAATTCGTGATCCATGCGGTGATCCAGAGCGACACGGAGCCCGTGACGCGGGACGGCGTCGCCCGCGCGTGGCGCTCGACCCTGCAACAGGCACAAGAGTGGGAGTTTTCGAGCGTGACCGCACCGCCGCTCGGCACGGGCGCCGGCAACTTGTCGATGGAGGACGCCGCGGAGATCATGGTGCCGATCCTCAAGGCGCACCTCGACAGCGCCACCTTTCCCGGAAGCGTATCCATCGTCGTGGAAACCCCAGCAGACCGCGACACGTTTGAGGCCGCGCTTCGCCGAGGCGACGCATGACGCGCCGCACGCTGGCCGTGGCGATCCTCGGCGCATGGGTGCTGACTGTGGGCTGGTGGGTCAAACGTCAGGTGTTCCGCCCAGCCGGAGCGCGGCTCGCGGAAGCGGCGTTGAGCGTCCCACCGGGCGCCTCGTACTACCGTCTCCGGGTGGGCGGTCAGCAGGTCGGATTCGCGTCGTCCACGATCGACACCACGCCCACCACGATTCGCCTCACCGACATCCTCGTACTGCGCTATCCCGCCGCCGGCACGCTACGCCGCACCGCCGCGCTCAGCCGGGCCGTGCTGTCGCGCGGGCTGCGGCTCGAGAGCCTCGACGCGAAGTTCGACGGCGATCCGGGGCGCTTTGCGGTCGGTGGGCTCGTGAACGACGACACGTCGCTGACGATCACGATCTCGCGGGCCACGGACTCCTCCACCACCCGCCTCCCGCTCGGGCACCCGATCCTCCTGCCGACCGTCCTACCGCTGCGGCTGGCGTTCGGCGGCGAGCTGAAGCCCGGCGGCTCGTACGCGACCACCGTATTCGACCCGATGCTCTTGGCCGAACGATCAGTGCGGGTCGCCGTGGCGCACGAGTCCACGTTCGTGGTGGCGGACAGCGCTGGGTACGATTCGACCGCCAAAGCGTGGATCCCGGTGCGGTTCGACACGGTGCGCGCGTTCCTGATTACGCAGGCGGAGGGGGATGTGACGACGCAGGCCTGGATCGACGGGCAGGGGCGGGTGGTGCGGGCCGAGACTCCCGCGGGCTTCGTGATCGAGCGCTCGGCGTTCGAGCTCGCCTTCGAGAACTTCCGGCACCGGGACACGATCGAGGCAATCCGGGCGAGCGCTTCACCGCCTCCCGGGAGCATCGTCCCCACCACGGCGATCGCCGCGGGTGCTCCGCCGCCACGCCGGCCGCTTTCCACCCTGCGCGTGCGCCTGTCGGGCGTCACGCTGGCGGGATTCCGATTCGAGGGGGAGGGGGGGGGCAGTCGCCAGCGCCTGACGGGCGACACGCTCGAGGTCCGCGCCGACAGTGGTGCCCGGCTCACGGCTCGCTACACGTTGCCATCGCGGGACACGACGTTCCGTGTCGCCCTCGCGGCGGAGCCATTGATCCAGAGCGACGACCCCCGAGTGCGGGCGCAGGCTCGTGAGATCGTGGGTGCGGAACGGGACCCCGCGCGCGCCGCGCGACTGATCGCCGGCTGGGTGTCCCGTCAGGTCGCGCGGCAGGCCGGCGTCGGCGTCCCCGGCGCCGTGCAGGTTCTCGGTCAGCGCCGCGGGGACTGCAACGAGCACGTGGTCCTGTACGTCGCACTCGCGCGCGCCGCCGGCATACCCGCCCGCACCGCGGCGGGACTCCTCTACGCGGGCGGCCGCTTTTACTATCACGCGTGGGCGGAGGTCTACCTCGGTGACTGGGTCGCGGTCGACCCGACGTTCGATCAATTCCCGGCGGATGCCGCGCACCTGCGCGTGACGACCGGCGGATTGGCCCGGCAAATGGAGCTGCTCCCGCTCACCGGGAGCCTCAAGCTCGAGGTGTTATGATCCGACTGGAGAGCCTGACCAAGCACTACGGTAGCTTCGTGGCCGTGGACGGTATCTCACTCGACGTCCCGCGCGGCGTCCTGTACGGATTTCTCGGGCCGAACGGCGCCGGCAAGACGACCACGCTGCGCATGATCGCCGGCATCCTGCGACCGACCGATGGGCGGGTGCTGCTCGGTGGGGACGATGTGCACCGGAATCCCATCGCCGCGAAGACGCGGCTCGGCTTCATCCCCGACCGTCCCTTCGTTTACGACAAACTGACCGGCGCCGAGTTTCTGCGGTTCGTGGCGGCACTCTACGGCCAGGAAGGCGACGCCGTAGAGCGCCGCATCACGGAGCTGCTCGACGTCTTCGAGCTCGACAAGTGGAAGGACGAGCTGGTCGAGGCCTACAGTCACGGGATGCGCCAGAAGCTCATCATCTCGAGCGCGCTGATTCACCGGCCGCAATACATCGTCGTGGATGAGCCGATGGTCGGGCTCGACCCGAAGGCCGCCCGTCTCCTCAAGGACATCTTCCGGCAGTTCGTGGGTCGTGGAGGCACCGTGCTCATGAGCACGCACACGCTCGAGGTTGCGGAGGCGATGTGCGACCGGATGGCGATCATCCAGCAGGGCAAGATCGTCGCCGAAGGAACAGTCGACGATCTCCGGCAGCAGCATCGAGCCGGCGATGCGAGCCTCGAGGAGCTGTTCTTGAAGCTCACCGGAGGCGCGCACGTGCGCGAGCTCGCCGAAGTCCTGGGCGACGGAGAAGCGGCTTGACGCCCGCCCAGCCGTCGCTGTGGCGCGTGCTCGAGCCCAAGTGGCGCACCGCCCGCCAGCGGATCCGTGAGGAGCGCTCGCGCGGCGGCTCGGGCAAGCTGATCACGCTGATCCTCATGGGGCTGGCATTCTGGGTCGGCGTGTTCGCCATGCTCTACCGCATTCTCAAAGCCCTGCGCGGCGTGGAGGACATCGGACCGCTGCTCGCGGGGAAGATCCTCGGCGTCGTGCTGCTGGCGTTCATCGGGATTCTCGTGTTGTCGAACGTGATCACGGCCCTTTCGAGCTTCTTCCTCGCGAAGGACCTCGACTTGCTGATCGCGGCCCCGGTCGATTGGCTGCGGATTTATCTCGCCAAGCTGAGCGAGACGCTGCTGCATTCGTCATGGATGGTCGCGCTGATGGCCGTCCCGGTTTTCGTGGCGTACGGCGTCGTGTTTCGGGGGGGCCCGCTATTTCTGCCCTACGCGGTACTCGCCGTATTCCCGCTGTTGGTGCTTCCAGCGGTGGGAGGCTCCGCGCTCACGCTCATTCTCGTGAACATTTTCCCGGCGCGGCGCACTCGAGACCTGCTGTCGATCGTCGCCCTCGGAGCCGCGGGCGGATTGATCTTGCTGTTTCGATTGATCCGGCCCGAGCGGCTCGCATCTCCGGAGGGATTCCGCAATCTGCTCGACTTCATCGCCGTGTTGCGTACGCCGACGTCGCCGTACCTGCCGAGCGAGTGGGTCAGCCAGGCGATCATGGGGTTCCTCCGGGGCAAGGTCGATTTCATGCCCCTCGCGCTGCTGTGGAGCACAGCCGCGGCGTTCGTCACGCTCGGGGCGATCCTCCACCGGCGGCTCTTCGCGCCCGGGTTCACAAAGGCGCAGGAGGCGGCGGAGCGCTTCGTGCGCGGGAGCTTCTGGCAACTCACGGTCGGCACGGCGCTCGGGTTTCTCCCGGTCGCCAAGCGTGAATTCGTGATCAAGGACATCAAGCTGTTCTTCCGCGACACGACGCAATGGAGCCAGCTCATCCTGCTGGCCGTCCTGGTCCTGGTTTACCTGTTCAACATCAAGACGCTGCCGTTGCACCGGGGCGAGGCCGTCGGATTCTTCTACGTGACCCTCGTGTCGTTCCTGAACCTCGGCTTGGCGGGCTTCGTCCTCGCGGCCATTGCCGCCCGGTTCATTTTTCCCGCCGTCTCGCTCGAGGGCCGCCACATGTGGTTGCTGCGCTCGAGCCCGCTCGACCTCCGCACGCTGCTGTGGTCCAAGTACTGGGTGGGAACGGTTCCGCTGCTCGCGCTCGCCGTGCTCCTCACAGGCCTCACCAACGTGCTCCTGGAAGTGCGGCCGTTCATGATGGCCGTGGGACTCGTGACGATCGCCGGCTTGACGCTCGCGATCGCCGCGCTGGCGCTCGCGTTCGGGGCATTGTACCCGCAGTTCGAGACCGAGAACGCCGCACAGATTCCGACGTCGTTCGGCGGGCTGGTCTACATGATGGCAACGATCGTCCTGCTCGCGCTCGTGATCTTCCTCTTGTGGCAGGCCGTCTACCAGTACGTGCGCTCGGTGTACATCGGGCACCCCATCGTCGTCGATGCGACGATGGTCGTGTGGTTCGCTGTCGCCGCCGCGGTGTGCGCGGCGGTGACGGCGACATCGCTCTGGGTCGGCCTGCGCCGAATGGAGCGGATGGAGTTCTAGCTACAAGGGGAAATTGAGGCCCCCGAGCACGTTGAACGACGTGTGGTCGGCGAACACGAAGCGTGCCTCGAGGAACGGCTTGAACGGCCGGGCTCGCCGGCCCTCCCACCCCGCGAACACGTTGGCTCCGGCGTCGCTCGCCCCGTTCGCGTGGAGGTACGCGAACCCCCCACCGAAATAGAACAGCCCGTAGACCGTCGGCGGGTGGTACTTCAAGTCCGCGTTCAACCGGAACGGTGACCCGTTCACCCCGGGGTAGAACTCCGCCGACGGCACCAGCGCCCAGCGCCGGCCCACAGGCAGGCTGAGCTGGCCCCCAAGGAACACGTGGTCGGCGTCGAAATCGTAGCCGATGCGTGGGCCGATGGCCGGCTGATCCACGAGCACGGCCCGCCCGCCCCGGACGCGTCGCTGCGCGTTCGCGACCGTCGCCGTGACGATGCAGCCGAGCAGCAGCAGGACGGCGACCCGCAGAGGGATTCCGCTCACACCCGCGCTCCACGTTGGAAGGTCGCACACTGATAGAAAAGCGCGTCGCGAAAATCAAGGGCGTTCACTACTTTGGCGGTATGCGAGCAGCGCTCCCCGTTCTTGTCGCAGCGGCCACCGTCGCCGGCTGCGGCCCCGAGCGACACGACCGCCCCCGCATCGGCGTCACCCTCCCGACGGATTCCGGCGCCCTCACGGCAGAACTCCGGCGTGGCATGGCACCCGTAGCCGATAGCCTGCAGCTCGATGTGCGCGTCGTCACGGCCGGGGGTGACCGCGCGCGCCAAGCTGCACAGGTGGACAGTTTCGCATCGCAGCGCGTCGCGGCGATTCTCATCGATCCCATCGACCCCACCGCCCTCGGGGACGCCATAACTCGGGCCGCCCGAGCCCGGATCCCCGTCTTCACCATGGTGACCCCCACCGCCGACGGCGATACGAACGACATCGCGGCGCATATCGGCAGCGACGACCGGATGGCAGGCGAGCTCGCCGGCTGGTACGTCGGACACCGGCTGAACGGCGGGGGGAGCATCGTCATCCTCGACCAGCCCGGCGCGCCGGCCGTCCGCGATCGGGTGGCGGGCATCCGCCTCGCCCTCACTCGCGTCCCCAACGTCCGCATCGTGGCGAGCCCCGCCGTGGACCCGGCCACGCGCGAGACGGCGCGCCGCCGTACCGCGTCCCTGCTGACGGCCGATCAACGCGTGGACGCCATCGTCGGCACGAGCGACGAGCTGGCGCTCGGCGCGCTCGACGCGGTCCAGGCGTCGGCGAAATCGGATGTGTTCATCGTGGGATTCGGCGCGGATCCGGAAGCCCGCGCCGCCATCGCGCGTGGAAGCCCGCTCGTCGCCGAGCTCGTGCCGGATGCCGTCACCATCGGTCGCTATGCACTGCTCGTCGCCGCGTCGCGGTTGCGCGGAAATGTCGTGATGCGGTCGGTGCCGGTGCGCGTGCGCCTGATGGACCGCGACTCGCTCGTGGCGCCATGACCTCGACCCGGACCGTCGACACCCCCGGCTCGATCGACGCGCAGGTCGCACGGGCGCTGACCGACCGCGTGATGGCGGGCGAGCCCATGGCGCAGCTCGCGCATATCCTGCTCATCAGCGTCATGGCGTTCCTGCTCTGGGGCATCGCTTCGACGCCGCTCCTGATCGCGTGGACCACCACCGTCGTCGTCGGCGTCCTCGTGCGTGCCGCTTCCCGGCGCCAATTGCGCGCGACCAAGGCCGACTCCCAGACGACGCTCCGGGCCGTTCGCCTAGCCGTGACCGCGCTCGGGATCGCGTGGGGCGTCGGGGCCGCCGCCATCGTGCCCGACGTCCAGCCGCGCTACATGGCGATGCTCCTTGTCGTGCTGTGCGGCCTCGTGGCCGGTGCCGCGCACAACCTCGACGCCGATCCCCCGGCGTTCAGGAGGTTCCTCTTTACTTCCCTGGGCCCGCTGCTCGTCGGCATCCCGCTGAACGGACGCGACCGCATCCAGCTGGTCGCGATGCTCCTCATCGTGATCTACGGCGGCTTCATGCTGGTGCTCAACCGTCGGGCGCACCGCCTCCTGAATGACCACCTTCGCTCCTCGGAGCTCTTGGCGGTGCGCGAGCAGGAGGCACAACGCGAGCGTCGTCACCTCGACGCGCTCATTGATAGCGCCCCGCTGGGCATCCTGGTGGTGGACCGGGACAACCGCGTGCAGCGGGTGAACCCACGCTTCCAGGAACTCTTTGGGTACACGAGCGACGAGGCAACCGGGCGGGACCTGTATGATCTCATCGTTCCCGCAACCGAACGGCCGGCGGCCGGAGATCTGCAACGGCGGGCGCGGGCGACGGGACGGGCCGTGGCCGAGGTGGAACGCCGACGCAAGGACGGCCGCATCGTCCCCGTGCGCATGTCCCTGGCACCGGTCGAGGGCGGTGTGTCGGGCGATCTGTTCTTGCAGTACGAGGACATCAGTGAGCGGCGGCAAGCCGAGCAGGTGATGCGGGAAGCACGCGACACGGCGGAGCGTCTCGCCAAGGCACGCTCGTCCTTCCTGGCGAACATGAGCCACGAAATCCGAACGCCGATGAACGCCGTGGTGGGGTTCGTGGAGCTGCTGCTCGATACGGAGCTCACCACCGATCAGCGGCGGGCGCTCGAGCTGGTGCGATCGTCCGCCGAGGCCCTGCTGACGATTCTCAACGATGTGCTCGACTTCTCGAAGATCGAAGCCGAGCACCTCGAGCTCGAGGCGATTCCGTTCGACCTCCAAAAAATGCTGCACTCGACCGTGGGGCTGCTCGCCGTCCGAGCGCGCGAGAAGCACCTCGAGCTCATCACCGACATCGGCATGGACTTCCCGGCTCTGGTGCGCGGTGATCCGACTCGCGTGCGCCAGGTGCTCACCAACCTCATCGGGAACGCGATCAAGTTCACCGAAGAAGGGGAAGTCGTGGTCCGCGCCTTCGCGGCACCGGCGGGCGACCACTCCGTACGGGTCGAGTTCTCCGTGCGCGACACGGGGATCGGCATCTCGTCAGAGCAGCTCTCCTCGATTTTCCAGGAGTTCACCCAGGCCGACGCGTCGATGACCCGGCGATACGGCGGGACGGGGCTCGGGCTCGCCATCGCCCGCAAGCTGGTGACGCTAATGGGTGGGGAGCTCAAGGTCGAAAGCGAGCTGGGCAAAGGGAGCACCTTTTCCTTTACGCTGCAGCTCGCCGTGGAAGCGCCGGCGGCACGCGCGACGGGCGCCGGGGTCTCGCTCGGCAGCCGCCGCGTGCTGATCGTGGACGACAACGAAACCAACCGACGCATCCTGCGCGACATTCTCGCGGGCGCCGGGATGGCGTTGCGCGAAGCCTCATCCGCCGCCGCCGGCATCGACGCGTTGCGCGAGGCACATCGCGGTGGCGCGCCGGTCGAGTTGGCGATCATCGACGCCCAGATGCCCGAGCAAGACGGTTTCGCGCTCGCCGCCGAAATCCGCGCGACACCCGAGCTCGCTACCACGCGCCTGCTCCTGCTGACGTCGGCCGGCCAGCGCGGCGACGCGCAACACTGTCGCGAGGTGGGGATCAACGCCTACCTGACGAAGCCCATCGCCCGGGCGGACCTGCTCGAAGCCCTGAGCGCGCTCTTCGCGGCTCCGGCCGGCGGCGCCAGCCCGGACGAGGGGATCATCACGCGCCACACGATCGCCGAGGCCCGCCGGCGGATGCACATCCTGCTGGCGGAGGACAACCCGGTGAATCAGCAGGTCGCCACGACGATGCTCCGCAAGCGGGGCCACGAGGTCGACGTGGTCGCCGACGGGGCGGCGGCCGTCGCGGCGGTCCGTGGCACGGTTTACGACGTGGTGCTCATGGACATTCAGATGCCCGAGATGGACGGGTTCGCGGCGACAGAGGCGATCCGCGCGATGCCGGAGCGCGCCGGGCTGCCGATCATCGCGCTCACCGCGCACGCGCTCTCGGGCGAGCGCGATCGCTGCCTGTCCCATGGCATGACCGGCTACCTCACCAAACCGTTCCGGAGCCACGAGCTGTTCGGCCTGGTCGAGGGTTGGGCGGATTCTCCGGCTCCGACACCGGCCCCGGCTGCCGCTCCCGACGGGCCTGTCGATCTCGAGCAGTTTCGGCGCACGATGCGCGAGGCGGGTGCCGAAGAGGCGGTCGACTCGATCCTCGATACGTTCCTCGAGACCGCCCCCGAGCGGCTGGCGGTCCTCGGCGCCGCGGTGGAGCGGGACGAAACGGCGGGTATCGCCGCGGCGGCGCACGCGTTCAAGTCGGCGGCGGGCAGCATCGGTGCGAAAGAGCTCGCGACCCTCCTGGGCGACGCGGAGCGGGCCGCGCGAGCGGGAGACGGCACGGGTGCTCGGGGCTTGTATGACCGCATCCAGCGGGAGGCCGGCGCCGTGGTCGAGTACGTCCGGCGGGCGCGAAACGACAAGCGGGAGTCGTGATCGCGGATCACGCTCCCGCTTCGTGCTTCAAGGCTGTCGCGGTTCGGCTACTCGATCCGGTACGGAATCCCCACTTCGTTGGTCCGATAGTTATCGGCTGTCCCGAGCAGCAGGGTGGCCGAATCGAGCGCATCCACGATGAACCGATCGATCCCGGTCTGGCTCGCGATCCAGGTGCGCTGCCACGTGCCGTCACCATTATCCGCCATGGGGACTCGACGCCACGCCGTGCTCAGCCGGTTCGCGTGACGTACGTGCAGGAACACGAAGCTCCCTGGCGTGAACCCTGAGCCGGTGGTGTTCGTGACCGCGGCCACGACCTTCACCGTGTCGCCGAGATGGAACCGCGGAATGCGATTCACCACGTCGAACAGGGCGCTAGGATCGGTGACTTCGACCAGCAACGTGTCATTGCGGTACACCTTGACGTCCGTGACCGCGACCGTCTGCCGGCTCGGATCTACCACGGTCCAGTTCTGCGGCGACAGCTCGACCACCCGCCATCCATGTGGCCGCGATGCGTCGCGCACCAACACCGCGTGCTGGGTCATCCGATCGGCCAAGGGCTTGGAGGTCGGATTGAACACGCCATCGGCACTCGTGTCCACGAGGAAGATGCCGTTGAACGTGATGTCGTGCTCCACGCGAGCGGTGTCGCCCTGAATCGTCACATCGCGGTGGTAGATCGGCCGCGGCCCGCCGGGCACGACGCGCAGGCGACCCCAGAAGGTCGGCGCGGTGTCGGCACCCGACGCGGTGCCGGCGCTCGCAGGGCTCGATGCCGCTGGATCAGCCGAGGCGCTGGTGGCCGCGGCGCCCGCGACGCCGAAATCCGAGTCCACCATGGCGCCGAGCTGGTCCGACTCGGCGGCGAGGACCTGGGCCTGGTCCGACGACGGTGCTGTGCCCTCCGTGCAAGCGACGGCCGCCAGTCCGACGAGGGCCGCCGCCAGTGTGAGCTCGATGGTGCGCCGCATGAGTGAACGTCTCCTCTCGAAGTTCGGAACGTCATCTCGCACTCCGAGCGGTACAGACGGCGGGCTGAAAAGGATGTTAAGGGGGCGGGGGGGGCGGGGGGGGGGGCGTCTCACGCCGCGACGCGGGCACCGCAGGCGTGACAATAGCTGGCTTCCCGCTCGAGCGACGTTCCACATCGGGCGCAATATCCTGGGGCGGTGCCGAGTCGCCGGCCACATTCGGAGCAAAACTGAGAACCGGACTCCAGGCGGGGGCCATGGGTGGGACAGGCTGAAACGGTGAGCGGTGAGGGGTGAGCGGGACTCGCCGTGATCGAACCGCTTACCGCTCGCTGCTCACCGCCTTCGGCACGAAGGGCAGCGAGAGCTTCGGCGGTGTACTTCGCCTTCAGCTCATCATAGTCCTGATCCGAAAGCTTCCCCGTCGCCCGGTCGAACTCGATCTCCTTCAGGGCCCGCAGCGCCACCGCGCGGGGTGAGAGATCGTCGTCGGGATCCTCGCCCTCGTTCCCCCGCGTGTCACCCGCGGCCTCCTCCGTTGCGGGCTCCCGTTGCAGGATGGGCCGCAGCACGAAGTAGACCGCACCCGTCACGAGCAGGATGCCGGCGACGAGCTCGATCAACGGAGTCAGACGGACAGGCGATCGAGCTCGCGCCGCAGGCGCTCGAGCTCTTCAGGTGAGGCTGCCACCGCGGAGGGGCGAGGCGCGACGGGCGCGGGAACGGCGCGCGCCCACCGTCGCAGGACGAGCGTCAGGATCGCGCCGGCGACGACGATCACGAGAGACGGCACGAAGTAGCCGGCCAGATTGAAGCCGTGCTTGGGAGGCGCCATGAGGATCGCGACCCCGTTCTCGCGCACGAACTGGTCGAGAATCTGCTGGCCGGTCTTCCCTTCCCTCGCCAACGCAACCACACGCGCGTGCATCGCGGGGCTTACGGCGCAGGTGAAGTCGGTCGTGCGGCAGGTATAGACGTCGAGGTTGCAACCGCACGTGCAATGGATCTGCTTCTCGATCGCCTGGAGGGCTGCGTCGTTGTCGGCGGCCGTCACAGGAGGCAAGGGACGCCCAGCACGGTCGGGGTCCCACAGACGGCCGGAGGGGCCGGCGCCCGGAAGCGAATCCTGGGCGGCAGGGCGGTAGGGCGGCAAGACGGTGACCAAACCGACGACGACCGACGCGAGAAACTCCCGCCGAGAGCCTACCGCCGTGCCACCATGCCGCCGTGCCGCCCTCATTTCTCCCCCACCAGTCTCACCGCATATCCCGCCTGCGAGCGTTTGACCGCGGGCGAGCCGCCGCCCGGCCACATCACGATCAACCCGCCGAGCGCGACGATCAGCCCGCCGTACCATACCCACCACACGAGCGGGTTGATGGTAAATCGGAAGACCGCCTGCTCGGTCCCGTTCACGACGCCGCCCAGGACCACGTACAGGTCCTCCCGAAGCAAGCTCATGATGCTCGGCTCCGTGGAGGGTTGGAACGTGGGTCGACCCAGGCCATCCACGTGCTGGCGCTTCTCGGGGTTGAGCAGTCCGATCGTCTTGCCGTCGCGGCGCACCTCGACCGCGGCGGCGGTGACTTGCCGATTCAGCGCGTCGTACTGCGAGAGTCCCAGGCTCGTGAACGTGTAGGTGTACCCGTACGGGCTGCGGAGCGAGACGGACTCGCCAGGCCGGAGGGTCGCCTCGGTCTCCGTCTTGAATGCCATGCCGGCGAAGGCAACGAAGAGAATGACGATTCCGGTGTGCACGATGTAGCCACCGTAGCGGCGGCGATTGCGGGCCAACAGGCGGCCAAGAGCAAGCACGTACACTTCGCCATACTGACGGTGCCGCGCGCGAGCCCCACGGTCGAACTCCTGCGTTACCGTGCCCAGGACGAACGCCCCGAGACCGATTGCCACGGTTGCGTAGAACTCTCGCATGCCGGCAACAAGAACGATCAGCGCTGCGAAGACGCCGACGGTCACGGGAACGGCGAACTGGCGCTTCAGATTTGGCACCGACGCTCTGCGCCACGCGATGAGCGGCCCGATCCCCGTGAGGGCTAGCAGCGCGAGGCCAAGCGGGATGTTGACGAAATAGAATGTAGGCGGGCCCCAGGTAATCTTGACGCCCACAATCCACTCGGAGAGGATCGGGAACAGCGTGCCCCAGAGCACGGCGAACGCGATCCCCACGAGGAGTAGGTTGTTGAACAAGAAGCTCGCTTCCCGACTGATCATCGATTCGAGCCGCGTCTCGGCCTCGAGTAGCGGCAGCCGTTTCGCGTACAACGTGTAGCTCGCCACACCCGCCACGACGAGGAACGCCAGGAAGAAATAGCCCACGCTTGACTGCGTGAACGAATGCACGCTCGAGATCACGCCGGAGCGCGTAAGGAACGTGCCAAAGATGGAAAGGAGCCACGACCCGATGATCAACCCGAGGTTCCACTTCTTGAGCATCCCGCGCTTTTCCTGGATCATCACCGAGTGCAGGAACGCGGTCATCGTGAGCCAAGGCAGGAGCGACGCGTTCTCCACGGGGTCCCACGCCCAGTAGCCGCCCCACCCGAGCTCCACGTACGCCCACCACATTCCGAGGCAGATCCCAATCGAGAGGAACAGCCACGAGAGCAGCGTCCACTTCCGGATGGCGACGAGCCAATCGGAGTCGAGCCGCTTCGAGAGCAGCGCCGCGATCGCGAACGCGAACGGGATTGTGATCGAGATGTAGCCGAGGTACAGCATCGGGGGATGGAAGACCATCCCGGGGTTCTGGAGCTGTGGGTTGAGTCCGCCGCCGTCGAGCGGCGTGTAGGGCAACCGATCGAACGGGTTCGCCGAGGTGTGGGGCGGCACCAGCCAGGCGAACAGCATGACCGAGATGAAGAATGCCGCGACGGCGGATACCACCCCGGCGACGTACGGGAGCAGGGGACGGTTGTGACGCGGGGTGAGAGCCATGGCGAGCGATCCGAACACCGAGAGCACCGTAGCCCAGAACAACAGACTGCCCTTCTGACCGGCGTACAGGGCGGACCACGTGTAAAAGATCGGCAGGTTGCGGCTGGTGTAGGCGGCGACGTACTCGACATTGAAGTCGTGATGGAACAGCGCCCACTCGAGGGCAAACACCGCGACGAGGAGGGCCCCGCACATGGCGAAGACCGCGTGCCGGCCACTGCGCGCGAGATCCGATCGCCCGGACAGCCCGCCGACGATCCCCGCCAACGCCCCCCACACCCCCAACAGGAACGCGAGCCAGAGACAGATGCTGCCGAGAACCGTCATCTACGCTTTGGGGACCGATTCGTAGCGCGAGCCGCACTTCGCCAGGACGTTGGTCGCATGGATGACGCCGTCCTTTTGCAGCCGTCCCTCCACCACCACCTCGACCGAATCCGTGAACGTGTCCGGCGGGAGCCCGTGGAACACCACCGGAAACCGAGCGCTCCCGTCGGATACGTCGAAGCGGAGCGTCTGGGTCGCCACATCCTTGGAGACCGTGCCCCGCACCACGTGGGCGCCGACCCGCATGCCCACGTTATAGAAGGACGGATCGAGCGCGACCTTCTGCGTCAGCTCGGTGGGCGTCAGGAAGTATTGGCCGGTCTCCTTCACGCCGGAGGCCATGAGGTAGCCCACGGACGCGACGATCAACCCAGCCCCGATAGCGAACTTCGTTCCCGCGTTCATGCCCCCATTATACCTCCTGCCGGCGCGCCTGCTCCAGCGCCCACGCGACGGCGTCTTCGGGCCGCCCTACACGGTGAATCGCAATAGCCTCTGTGAAGGCGTCATGAAGGCCGACGACCGGCGTGTCGGTGCGGCGAGCGAGCGCGATTTCCGACAGCGTCCCCCACCCCCCGCCGATGGCAATCACCGCCTGCGCCGCGCGCACGATCAGCGCGTTCCGCATCTCGCCCATCCCGGTTGCGAGGGCGACATCGATGCTCGCGTTGGCATCGGCGGGATCGCTACCCGGGAGAATCCCGACGGTCAGGCCGCCCGCCTCCTTGGCGCCGCGCGCCGCCGCCGCCATGACGCCCCCGAGCCCGCCGCACACCAGGACCGCTCCGCGCTCGGCGATCAGTCGACCCACCGCGCCCGCCCATTCGGCCTCCTGAGGCGTGCACTCCGAGCCGCCGACGACGGCTACGAGCGGAGCCCTCATCGCCGCTTGCGGCGGTCCGGAGCCGCCCAGTACAGCGCGGTCGCGACCGCGCGGCGCCACTCCGCCTGGCGCTCCTGCACGGCGCGCCGGTTCCGGCTCGGACGGAACTGCGTGAACTGCCGTCCCGCGAGGAAATCGCGCGGCGCCTTCCAGACGCCGAGCTCGAGTCCGGCGAGCGCGGCCGCGCCGAGCGCCGTGGTTTCGAGCACGTCCGGGCGCGCGACTGGGACGCCGAGCAGGTCCGCCTGGAACTGCATCAAGAAGTCATTCGCGGCGGCACCCCCATCGACTTGGAGCGCGCGCAGCGTGAGCTGCGCATCCGCCGTCATGGCGTCCAGCACATCCTTGGTGCTGTACGCCATCGCCTCGAGCGCGGCGCGCGCCAGATGGGCGCGACTCGTCCCGCGCGTGAGCCCCACGATCGTGCCCCGGGCATTGGGCTCCCATTGAGGCGCGCCGAGACCGACGAAGGCCGGCACGAAATACACTCCGCCCGTATCTGGGACGCCGCGCGCCAACGCATCGGTTTCCGAAGCTTGATGGATCAGCTGCAGCCCGTCGCGGAGCCATTGGATCGACGCCCCGGCGATGAATACGCTGCCCTCGAGGGCATAGACCGGCTGCCCGCGAGGCCCGCACGCAACGGTGGTCAGCAAGCCGTGCTTCGACTCCGCGCGTCGTTTGCCTGTATTCAAAAGAAGAAAGGCACCCGTGCCGTACGTGTTTTTGGCCTCGCCGGGGTCGACGCATCCCTGTCCGAACAGGGCCGCCTGTTGATCTCCCGCGACGCCCGCCACGGGCATCTCGGCGCCCAGGTGCTGCGCCCCGCAGACGCCGAATGCGCCGCTCGAGCTCCGCACCTCGGGGAGCGCGCCGGCGGGGACCCCGAACAGACGTAACAGCTCCGGGTCCCAGGCGTGCGTCTTGATATTGTAGAGCATGGTGCGAGACGCGTTCGTGTGATCGGTCGCGAACACCTTCCCATTCGTGAGCCGGAAGACGAGCCACGCGTCGATCGTGCCGAACACCGCGTCGCCGGAGGCGACGCGTCGCTCGAGCCCGGGCACGTGCTCGAGCAGCCATTCGATCTTGGTCGCCGAGAAATAGGGGTCGGGCACGAGACCGGTGCGTGATCGGATCAGGGGGGCCTTGCGCCGCTTCACGAGCTGGGCACAGCGCGGCGCCGTACGGCGGTCCTGCCACACGATCGCCCGATAGAGGGGCCGGCCCGTGTCCCGCTCCCACACGCACACCGTCTCGCGCTGGTTGGTGATCCCCACGCCTACGGGCGTGACGCCCGCCTGCTGAATCGCTTCACGCGCGGCGTGGAGCGCGACACGGAAGATCTCCTCGGGATCGTGTTCGACCTCACCCGGTCGCGGGAAGTGCTGCGTCACCTCGCGGTAGCCGCGGCCGAGGAGGCGTCCGTCGGCGTCGACGACGAGACAGGTGACCCCCGTGGTCCCCTCATCGATCGCGAGAATGGCGCTCATCCGCGCGGTCTCCCGTCACCGAAGGGCGGTTGTTGGAGCCCGCGATCGGTGACGAAGCCGGTGACATAACGCGCCGGGGTCACGTCGAAAGCGGGATTGAGCGCGGCCACTGACGTGGGGGCGATACGTCGCCCCGCGACCATCGTCACCTCTTCGGGCGCGCGCTGCTCGATCGGAATGCCGTCCCCGTCGGGCAACGCCGGATCGATGGTCGTGGACGGCGCCGCGCAATAGAACGGCACGCCATGATGGAGGGCGTTCACGGCCAGAGAGTACGTGCCGATCTTGTTGGCAAAGTCGCCGTTGGCGGCGATGCGGTCGGCGCCCACGATCACAAGGTCCACCTTCGCTTGCCGCATCAACGACGCCGCGACCGCGTCCGCGATCACCGTACAGGGGATTCCGGCGTGGTCGAGCTCCCACGCGGTGAGCCGGGAGCCTTGCAGCACGGGGCGCGTCTCATCCACGAACACCTTCACTCGACGACCTGCTTCGTGCGCCAGATAAATCGGCGCGAGCGCGGTTCCGATCCCGCCCGTAGCGAGGGCGCCCGCGTTGCAGTGGGTCAGCACCGCGGCACCGTCCGGCACGAGCGGCAACCCTGCCTCACCGATTCGTCTGCACATCGCCCGGTCCTCTTCCCAGATGGCGGTAGCCGCCGCCTGGAGGCGCTCCCAGATCGCCGCGCCATCGCCCGCCGTCTCCCGGGCGACCCGCGCCATGCGGTCGACCGCCCACCGAAGGTTCACGGCCGTGGGTCGCGTGGCCGCGAGCATCGTGACGAGCTCGTCGAGGCGCGCGAGGAAGCGTTCGCGCGGCGCCGCCCGCAGCTCGCGCGTGCCCGTCACGAGCCCCATCGCCGCCGCGATGCCGATGAGCGGGGCGCCACGCACCTGGAGCGTTCGAATCGCGTCCGCGACCGCCGTTGCGCTCTCGAGATCCCGCTCGATTAGCGCGTCCGGAAGCGCGCGTTGATCGATGATCCGCACGGCACCGGAAGGCGACCAGGCGATGGCTTGGACCGACATGCGCGTCAACGTAACGGTGGCTCGCTGTGGCGTGCAAGCAACGGTCGACCTCGGTCATCGATGTGACGGCGGCATGTGCCGGCTGGGTATCCGCTGATGAAACCTCACTCACTTCCACCCGGAGGCGACATGAAGCGCATCCTCTCCGCACTACTAGTCGCTGGGGCAGTCGTGATGGCCGCGTGCAACGAGCGTGACGGCGCGAGTCGTCCACTCGGGCTCGTGACCGCCAACGACTCCTCGACAGACTCGATTCCAGGCCGGAAGCCGGGCCCCGTCGCATCGGTCACCGTCTCACCCGAGTCGGCAACCGTCGCCGTAGGCGACAGCGCGGGCTTCTTTGCCGACCTGCGTGACGCCGCGGGGATTCCTGCCAGGGACGCAAACGTGAAGTGGAGCGTGGCCGATCCCACGGTGGCGCGCATCGAGGGAGCATTTGGGCAGTCCGTCATTCTACGCGCCCTGCGCCGTGGGAGCACCACGGTCACAGCCAGGAGCCATGGGAAGAGCGGCACAGGGCTGCTGGTGGTCGATTCGCTGCCACCACCTCCGCCGCCCAGCGATTCTGTCGCGACTGTCGAAGTCACACCGTCAGCCGACACCGTCGCGGCGGGCGATAGCGCCAGCTTCTTCGCAATCCTGCGAGACGCCAACGGAACCATCCTCTCCGGCCGGTCCGTGTCGTGGACTGTGAGCGACTCCTCGGTGGCTCGCATCGAGGGCGCCTTCGGCCAGACCGTAGTGATCCGTGCCATCGGCGCCGGGTTCTCCCTCGTCACGGCGTTCAGCGAGGGCAAGAGCGGGTCGGGGAGCATGGTGGTGCCTTAGAAGGCAAGTGGGGAGTGCGGCATGCGGAGTGTAAATGGAAGGCCGGGCCGCGAAACGAACGCCCGCCCTGCCATGCCGCACTCCACATTCCGCACTCCGCACTCTCGTGATACCATTCTTCCATGAGCTATCAAACCCTGCTATTTGAGATCCGCGACGGCATCGCCTTCATTACCATCAACCGACCCGACAAGCTCAACGCGCTGAACGATCAGGTCGTGGGCGAGCTCGCGCATGCGGCCGACCGGGTGGCCACCGAAGACGAGATCAAAGGCGCCCTCCTCACCGGCGCGGGCCAGAAGGCGTTCGTCGCGGGCGCCGACATCGGTGACCTCGCGAAGCAGGGTCCGTTCGACGGCAAGGCCCGTGCCCTGCGCGGCCAGGCGATGCTTCGGCGGTTCGAGACGTGTGGCAAACCCGTGGTCGCGGCCGTGAACGGCTACGCGCTCGGGGGCGGCTGTGAGCTCGCGATGGCGTGTCACGTACGCATCGCGAGCGAGACCGCCAAGTTCGGCCAGCCCGAGGTGAAGCTCGGCATCGCCCCGGGGTATGGCGGCACGCAGCGACTGCCCCGACTCGTGGGCAAGGGCAACGCACTGCACCTCATTCTGACCGGCGAGATGATCGACGCGCGCGAGGCGCATCGCATCGGCCTGGTCACACGCGTTGTCGCGCCCGATGAGCTTCTCGCGACCGCGGAACAGACGCTGCGGGGCATCCTCGGCATGGGGCCGCTTGCCGTACGCCTCTCGCTCGAGGCGGTGGACCAGGGCACTGAGATGACCCTCGACGAGGGCCTGCTGCTCGAGGCCAACCACTTCGGGCTGCTGGCCGCCACGGAGGACATGAAAGAGGGCCTCACCGCCTTCCTGGAAAAGCGGCCTCCGCGCTTCCGGGGTCGATGAGAGTAAGTCTTGCCACGACAATAACTTCAGGGTATTTTTAGTGGGTTGTCTGGGGGTCACGCGGCGAGGCCGCGCTGCGCCACGGGATGCCCCGTGGCGCTTCTCGTAAAGGGGGGTGGGGGGGTATGGCCGAGCACCGGCGCAGCGGGCGGCCGACGGCGATCGGCGTAGCGCTGGAGCGTTACTTGGCCAAGGCCGGGCTCGCCCAGCGGCTTGCGCAAGCGCAGGTGATCCCCGACTGGCCGCGGCTCGTCGGCCCGCAGATCGCCCATGTCACCGCCCCGGAGAGCGTGAGCCCCGATGGCACGATGTTCGTGCGAGTGACCACGAGCGCCTGGATGAACGAGCTGCAGCTGATGGGCCCGCAGATCATGGCGGCGATCAACGCAGGGCGCGGCGCCGGACGCATCAAGGCGATCCGCTGGCTTCTTTCACACTAGAGCGCGAATGGCGAAGGCAAAACCTCGAGCCCCGAAAGACAAAGGCAACGGCGGCTACCAGGCCGATTCGATCCAGGTCCTCAAGGGCCTGGAGGCGGTGCGACGCCGTCCGGCGATGTATATCGGATCGGTGTCCGGCCGCGGTCTCCACCACCTCGTGTACGAGGTGGTCGACAACTCCGTGGACGAGGCGCTCGCTGGCTATAGCACCCAGATCGACGTCACCATCCACCCCGACAATGCGATCACCGTGGTCGACAACGGTCGGGGCATCCCGGTCGACGTGCACAAGACCGAAAAGAAGCCCGGCGTCGAGGTGGCCCTCACCGTGCTGCACGCCGGCGGCAAGTTCGACAAGAGCACCTACAAGGTCTCAGGCGGGCTCCACGGCGTCGGTGTATCGGTGGTGAACGCGCTGTCGGAGAAGCTCGAGGTATGGGTGGACCGCGACGGCAAGCGCCACCACATGGCGTTCGAGCGCGGCGATACCAAGAAGAAGCTCGAGGTCATCGGGAAGGCGAAGGGCACCGGCACCACCGTCTGGTTCAAGCCCGACACGAAGATCTTCACCGAGACTCGCTTCGACTACGCCACGATCGCCACCCGGCTGCGCGAGCTCGCGTTCCTGAACAAGGCCCTCACGATCACGCTCAAGGACGAGCGCAAAGGGCAGCAGAAAGAGGAGACGTTCTTCTACAAGGGCGGCCTCGCCGAGTTCGTGAAGCACCTGCTCGGCAACCGCAAGACGCTGCACCCCAAGCCCATCGTGTTCGAGACCACGCGAGAAGGTGTCGTCGTCGAAGGCGCCATCCAGTACGATGACGGTTACAACGACAACACACTTTCCTTCGTGAACAACATCAACACGCACGAAGGTGGGACGCACCTCACCGGGTTCCGGGCCGCGCTCACGCGCACCATCAACGAGTGGGCGAAAAAGGACGGCATTCTCAAGAAGGAGGAATTCACCCTCACGGGGGACGACATCCGCGAGGGCCTGACCGCCGTGTTGCACGTCAAGGTCAAGGATCCACAGTTCGAAGGGCAGACCAAGACCAAACTGGGCAACTCCGAGGTCGAGGGGATCGTGAAGAGCGTCGTCAACGACGCCCTGGGCGACTTCTTCGACAAGAGTCCGAGCGTGGCGCGCACCATCATCGCCAAGGCGGTGAGCGCAGCGCGGGCGCGCGAGGCGGCACGCAAGGCGCGCGAGCTGGTCCGCAAGAAGAGCGGGCTCGAGGGCGGCCTGCTCCCGGGCAAGCTCGCCGACTGCAGCGTGAGCGACCCCAGGCTCACCGAGCTGTATCTCGTCGAGGGCGACTCGGCCGGCGGCTCCGCCAAACAGGGACGTGACCGCAGCTTCCAGGCGATCCTGCCGCTGCGCGGCAAGATCCTGAACGTGCAGAAAGCGCGCATCGACAAGATCCTCTCCAACGAGGAGATCCGGACCATCATCACGGCGATCGGCACCGGCGTGGGCGAGGACTTCAAGGTCGACGACGCGCGCTACCACAAGATCATCATCATGACCGACGCCGACGTGGATGGCGCCCATATCCGCACGTTGCTGCTCACGTTCTTCTATAAGGAAATGAAGTTCCTGATCGACGTGGGGTACATCTACATCGCGCAGCCGCCGCTGTACCGGGTCGCGAAAGGCAAAGAGGAGTTCTACGCGTACGACGAGAAGGAGCGGGACACGTACGTGAAGCGGCTCACGAACGGCGAGACGCCCCACGGCACGATCATGGTGCAGCGCTACAAGGGTCTGGGCGAGATGAACCCCGACCAGCTGCGCAACACCACGATGGATCCGGCACGGCGGACACTCCTGAAGGTGACGATGGAGGACGCCTTCGAGGCGTCGCAGCTGTTCGAGACGTTGATGGGCGACGAGGTGGAGCCTCGCCGCAAATTCATCGAGGAGAACGCGAAGTTCGTGCGGAACCTGGACGTGTAGCGAGGTCCTCCACGCCCGCTTTGGTCACGCGATGTGACACGAGCGGCAGCGGCTTGTCGTCGAGCTTGTCCCCGATCACGATCGCCTGTCCGAGGGCCTCGAAGGCGAGGTTCATTCCCGTCGGGTCCTTCGCGAAGACCGATGCGATCGGCTCCCCCGCCAGCACCTTGTCTCCCGGCTTCGCCGTGATCACGAACCCGACCGTGGGATCCACGGGGTCCTCGACCTTGAGGCGACCACCGCCCATCGCGACGACTGCCCGTCCGATGACTCTCGGCTCCACCCGCCGGACCACCCCGGTGCGCGGGGCGTTGTACACCTCGACCTCCTGCGCCTGAGGGAGCACGGACGCGTCTTCCACGACTTTCGGGTTCCCGCCTTGCGCTTCGATCACCTGCTCGAATTTTTCGGCGGCGAGCCCCGAGCCGATGGCGTTCTCCAGTCGTTGCCGGGCCTTCTTGGACGTCTTTTCGACGCCCGCCGCCAACAGCATTTCTACGCCGAGTGCGTACGTCACTTCCATCAAGTCCTCGGGACCTTCGCCCCGGAGCGCGAGGATCGCTTCTTCGGTTTCGAGCGCGTTGCCGCACGCCCGACCGAGCGGGCGATCCATCGCGGTGAGCAGCGCCACCGTCGGGCAGCCCCGGTCCTCGCCCAGGGCGATCATGGTCTTCGCGAGCTCGAGACTTTGCTCGAGCTTGGGCAGGAAGGCTCCGCTGCCGCGCTTCACGTCCAGCACGAGCGCGTTGAGCCCTTCGGCCAGCTTTTTCGACATGATGCTCGCCGCGATCAGCGGGATGGCCTCGACGGTGCCGGTCACGTCCCGCAGCGCGTAGATCCGGCGATCCGCGGGGGCGATCTCGGGCGTCTGGCCGATCATCGCGCAGCCGAGCTTCGTCACCTGGGCCTTGGCCTCCGCCAGCGAAAGCGCGGTGCGGAAGCCGGGGATGGCTTCCAGCTTGTCGAGCGTGCCCCCGGTGTGCCCCAGGCCACGCCCCGACATCATGGGCACCGCGACGCCACACGTCGCGACGAGAGGCGCGAGCACGAGCGACACCTTGTCGCCCACGCCCCCCGTCGAATGCTTGTCGACACGGGGTGTGGTCCAGGAATCGAACGACAGCCGCTGGCCCGACGCGAGCATCGCGTCGGTGAGGGCGGCGAGCTCTTGGCGCTCGAGCCCGCGCAGCAGCACGGCCATGAGGAGCGCCGACATCTGGTAATCGGGGATGCGGTCCGCCGTGTACGCGGCGACCAGGGCCGACCACTCTTCCGGCGTGAGCGCGCCGCCGTCGCGCTTGCGCTCGATCAAGGGCACGACCAACATTCAGCGACCCCTCGATTTCGGGAGTCGTCGATGCGTGGTGTCGTCTCCGTAGTCTTGAGTCTCGCCCTCGCCAGTGCGGCAAGCGCCCAGGCGCCGCTGACGGACAAGGAGCACATCGCCCTGGGCGACAGCGCGTACGCAGCGCTGGCGCCGGCCCAGGCGCTGCAGCATTACCGCGCGGTCCTGGCGCACGATTCGACCAACTACCAGGCGCTGTGGAAGGCGAGCCGCGAGATCGTGGACATCGCGAAGCAAATGGACGAAAAAGGCGACAAGAAACAGCGCGACAGTCTCTACGAGGTCGGTCGCGCGTACGCGGAGGCGGCCGTGCGCGCCAACCCGAACGGCGCCGACGGCCATTTCATGATCGCGCAGGCGCTCGGCCGCCTGTCCCGCACGCGGGGCGGGAAGGAGCGCGTGCGGTTCGCCCAGATCATTTACGACGAAGCGAACAAGGCGATCGCGCTCGACTCGACCCACGATGGGGCGTATCACGTCCTCGGCGCGTGGCACGAAGAGGTCATGATGCTCTCCGGCATCCAGAAGTTCTTCGCGAAGGCGCTCTTCGGTGCCGGTTTCCTGGACAAGGGCAATTGGGCCGACGCCCAGCGCTACCTCGAGCGGGCGGTCGCCCTCGCGCCGAAGAATATCTTCCATCGCTACGAGCTGGCGGGCGTGTACATCGATGTGGCGAAGTACTCCAAGGCCCGGGAGCAACTCAGCGCCCTCGAGACGCTCCCGATCGGCGACGTGCTGGACCACCAGTACCAGAAAGAAGCCAAGCAGCTCCTGGAAGACATCAAGGGCGAGAAGGACGAGTCATGAGCCGCTCGATCTCGGCCGTGGTTTTCGGAGCCTTGGCGGAGAGCCATTCGGCCCCCGTCGACGTCACCAACACGTCGTCCTCGATCCGTACACCTAGCGCTTCCTGCGGCAAGTAGATCCCCGGCTCGATCGTGAGCACCATGCCGGACCGCAGGGGCGTGCTGTAATCCCCCACGTCGTGGACGTCCATCCCGAGCCAGTGCGACAGGCCGTGAATGAAGTACGCGTCGCACGTCTGGTCACCGCACAGCGAGCCCGAATGCGTGCGCATGTAGTCTCGGGCCACGCGGTTCAGGCGCCCGATGGTCGCTCCCGGGCGTGTCGAGTCGAACGCGGCTTGCTGGGTCGCGAGCACCAGATCGTAGATCGCCTTCTGGCGCGGGGTGAACTTCCCGTTCACCGGAAACGTGCGGGTCACGTCCGCCGTGTACTGGCCCCACTCCGCTCCCGCGTCGACTACGACGAGATCGCCGTCCCGGGTCTGGCGCCGGTTGACGTCGTAGTGGAGCGTGGTGGTATTCGGCCCACTCCCCACGATGGACGGATAGCCCACGCGGTCGGCGCCGTTGCGGCGGAACGCCGCCTCGAGGGCAGCCTCGATTTCGTACTCCCACATCCCCGGGCGCGCCGCCTGCATCGCGGCCACGTGCCCGGCCGCCGAGATATCGATCGCCTTGCGCATGCGGGCGATCTCGTCCGCGTCTTTGACCAGCCGCATCGAGTCCACGATCGGGCGCAGGTTGCGCACGTCGCGTCCGGCGAACGCCAGGTCCTTGACCCGGGACTCGCCGCGCGTGGTCGCATCCAGGGGCACGTATAGCGGACCGCCCGCACCCCGGAACGTCAGTTCCCCGAGCACGGCATCGAGCGAGTCAGTGGGGAGGACGCGCCGAATGCCCGACAGGCGCGCGGCCGTGCTGTCCGGTCCGAGCCGCAGGCCGGTCCATCGCTCCTGGGACGGATTGCGCGGCGGAAGGAAGAGCACGGTCTCGCCGCCTGGCGCGAGGAGCAGCCACGCGTCCTGGGTCTCGAGCTCGGTGAGGTAGAAGAACGTGTTGGTCTGACGGAAGTCGTTGTCCTGAATGACTTCGCGCTCGATGTCCCGCTCGTGCCCCGCGGGAACGAGGATCACGCCGTGGCCGATACGCGCAGCCAACGCGCGCCGTCGCGCCGCGACGCTCGCCGTGTCGACGGGCCTGCCCATGCCCGGCAGCTCGGGCACCGGCGTCCACGCGCCGATGGGCGGCGCGGTGGGCGTCGGTCGCGCCTGCGCGGCGGCGACGCTCGCGAGCGTGGTGACCACGACGACACACAGAGCGAATCGCATGGGCTCCGAAGCTACCGCGCGCCCGTGCGCGCGGCAACTTGACGCCGCCTCCGCCGTGGCCGCAAACTATGCCATGCCTGCGCCCGCCGCCTCCTCCTCCACCGACGCGGAGCGCCTCGCGGCGCGCGTTGCCGAGCTCGAGCGCGAGCGGAAGCATCTGCTCGCCGTCATCGAGATTCTCAAAGAAGTCTCCACGTCACTCCACTTTATCGACATTCTCCAGGCAATCGCCCGCAAGCTGGGCGAAGCGTTCGGGCTCGACCGCTGCTCGATCTTCCTGGCCGAGCGTGGTGGGCGCTCGGTCCGCCTGGTCGCGTCTTATGAAGACCCCACGATTCGCAACTACGTGGTCGACTTGGAGCGCTATCCCGAGCTCAAGCGCGCGATGGTGAGCGGCGAGACGGTCTTCATTCCGGACGCCGCCACGGATCCCAGCCTGAAGCACGTCAAGGGTGAGATGATCAACCGGCGTGTCAAATCCATCACGGTGGTGCCGATCACGTGGCGGGGTGTGGCCATCGGGGCGATTTTCCTGCGCACGTTCCGCGACGGTCCGACCTTTTCGGACGAGGACGTGCGGTTCGTTCAGGTGGTCGCGGCCCTGACCGCTCAGGCTCTGCGGAACGCCCATCGCTACGAGCGTCTCGAGCAGCGACAGCACGAAACGGGCGAGAGCCTACGCCGGATGGAGCTTGAGCGGGTGGCCTTGCTCTCGTTCCTGCGGCGGCTGTTCGCGGCGTTCGGCGAGCGCGAAGGTGCCTGGGCCGAGGGCCTGCTCCCGCGCGCCAGCGCGGAGGAGCTCGATCGGCTGGTCGGCGTCGCGATGGCCGTCATCCAAGAAGAAGCCAAGGGGCGGTGAAGGGCGGGGGCACAGCCGCGCGGGCCGCCGAGCTGCGGCGGCTGCTCGAGCGCGCGAGCCACGCCTACTACGTACTCGACAAGCCGGACATCTCGGACGCCGAGTACGATCGTCTGTTCCGGGATCTCCAGGAGCTCGAGGCCAAGCACCCCGAGCTCCGCACGCCGGACAGCCCGACCCACCGCGTGGGTGCCGAGCCCGCGACCGCCTTCAAGAAACATCGCCACGTCGTCCCGATGCTCTCCCTCGCCAACGCCTTCAACGAGACCGAGCTGACCGAATGGGAGGATCGCAACGCCCGTCTGGTCCCGGAGGTCCGGGCGGCCGGCTATACGCTCGAAGTGAAGATCGACGGCGCCGCGGTGAGTCTCACGTACGAGGGCGGCGTCCTGGTGACCGGCGCGACGCGCGGGAGCGGCGTGGAGGGTGAAGACGTGACCGCCAACCTCCGGACGGTCCTGGACGTGCCGCTGCGGCTCAAGGGCAAGGGCTGGCCGAAGCGCATGGAGGTACGCGGCGAAGTCTACTTCTCCCGATCGCGATTCGCCGCGCTCAACCGCGAGCGGGAGCAGGCCGGGGAGCCGCCGTTCGCGAATCCGCGCAACTCCGCCGCGGGATCCCTGCGCCAGCTCGACCCCAAGATGACCCGCGGGCGCGGCCTGCGCATCTTCTGCTTTCACATTGAAGCCCCGGGCCAGAAGCTACCCATCGATACGCAGCACCACCTGCTGGAGCAGCTCGGGGCATGGGGGTTCCCCGTAGAGCCCCACCACGCGCTCGTCCCCGATCTCGCTCAGGCGCACCAGGAAATCCTCAAACTGGGACAACTCTTCCCGACGCTCGACTACGGAGCGGACGGCGTGGTCGTGAAAGTGAACCCGCTGAGCCTGCACGCCGAGCTCGGCACCGTGAGCGACCGGGAGCCGCGCTGGGCAATCGCCCGCAAGTTCGCGCCCGAGGTCCAGATCACGAAGCTCCTCGAGATTCGCATCAACGTCGGGCGGACCGGCGCGCTCAATCCGTACGCCGTGCTCGAGCCGGTCGAGATCGGGGGCGTGACCGTGTCCACCGCCACGCTCCACAACTTCGATCTCATCGAGGCGAAGGACATCCGGGAGGGCGACTGGGTCGAGGTCACACGCGCTGGCGAGGTCATCCCGCAGGTACTCGGCCCGGTGCGGGAGCGCCGCACGGGGAAGGAGCGGAAATTCAAGCGCCCGGAACGTTGTCCCGTGTGCCACTCCAAGGTCGAATACCCGACCGACGAGGTGATGGCGTTTTGCTCGAACATCTCCTGCCCCGGGCGCATCCTCGAGAGCATCGTGTACTTCGCCGCCGTGATGGACATTCGGGGCCTCGGCTACGAGCGCGTCCGCGCCTTCCTCGACGCCAAGCTCATCAAGGACGTCGCCGATCTCTACGAGCTGACGCCCCTGCAGCTCCTGAGCCTCGAGGGGTTCGCGGAGAAGTCGGCGCAGCAGCTCGTGGACGCGATTCAGGCGTCCAAGAACCAGCCGCTCTCCACGCTCCTCAACGCGCTCGGCATCCGGCACGTCGGGGCCGGGGCGGCCAAGCTGCTCGCCCGCCAGTTCGGCACCATGAAGGCGTTGCGCA
The DNA here is from genome assembly GCA_035577025.1 of Gemmatimonadales bacterium. Lineage (GTDB taxonomy): Bacteria > Gemmatimonadota > Gemmatimonadetes > Gemmatimonadales > GWC2-71-9 > AG41. Next base: position 11,463 of record DATLVU010000036.1, on the reverse strand, counting down.
ATGCGTCGGGCGAACAGATCGGGGCCATCCGAGGGGTGGGCGAGGCGATCGCGCAAGCCGTGGCGGGCTTCTTCGATGAAGCGAAGAACCGCAAGCTTCTCGAGCGGCTCGATAAGCTCGGTCTCAACTTCAAAGAGCCCACCGCCTCGGAGGGCAAGGGCCCACTGGCAGGGCAGGTGTACGTCGTCACCGGCACCCTGCCGTCCCTGTCCCGCGCCAAGGCGATTCAGCTCATCGAGGCGGCCGGCGGTCACGTGGTCGACAGCGTGTCCCGGAAGACCACGGCCATCGTGGTTGGGGCGGACGCGGGGTCGAAACTGGAGCGCGCGAAGACGCTCGGCGTACAGGTCATCGACGAGGCCGAACTCTTGCGCCGCGCTCGCGCAAAACCCTAACTTGCCGTCCGAGATATGAGTCCTTCCGCGCCCTCAACGACCGATGCGCTCACCATCGGCCGTACTGCCCTGCGCCAACTTCGTGTCAGCCTGCTCCGGGACGCCTCCGACCACGCCGTCCCGATCCTGCAGGAGGTGGGCTTCGCAGCCGGCGAGGGCGTCTTTGACGCCTTCTGCGCCTGGCTCCCGGGCGAGACCGGCGTCGCCCACCCCGGCGATCTCGATGCGGGGCGCTTCAACGACGTGCTGGGCGCGTTCTTCCAGGCCATCGGCTGGGGTTCGATGACCGTCGCGCCGCTCGGCAACGCGGCGCTCGTCGTGGACTCGAGTGACTGGGCAGAGGCCGAGCCGGGCAGCGCCGAGACGCCGATGTGCTTCTTTACCTCAGGGATGCTGTCGGACTTCCTGGGTCGTCTCTCCGGGGAGCCGGTAGCCGTGATGGAAGTGGAGTGCCGCTCGCGCAACGACGGGCGGTGTCGCTTTCTCTCGGGATCCCCGGATACGCTGAATGCGGTGTACGAGCAGATGTCACAGGGCCGGACCTACGCTGAAGCCCTGGCGGGCTAGGTGTCTGGTGTCCGGTGCCCGGTGTCCGACACCAGACACCTGACACCTCTGTGACCGCCGCGGAAGCCCAAATCGCCGAGATCGTCAACCGCGAGACGAAGGCCTGGGACACCCAGGACGCGGGCCTCCTCGTCTCCTGCTTCCATCCCTCCATGGTGTGGCCCTGGCCGCCAACGGCTCAGTCCCACGACCCTATGACATGGGTGATGATCTGGGGCCGGTTCAACGCCGAACGGTGGAGCCGCGGGTGGCAAGAGCTGTTCGACACGCATTCACTGGTGCACAACAAGCGCGAGATCAAACGGATCGTCGTGTCCGCCGAGGGCGACGGCGCCTTCGCGGTCGTGGACATCGACACGCTCTGGCGACACAAGCGCACGGGTGTCGAGCAACGATGGAAGGGACGGACCTGCAAGATCTACTCGCAGGTGGGGACGCAGTGGAAGATGGTGGCGCAGACGGGGGTGCTTCAATACTAGGTGTCCGGTGTCAGGTGTCCGGTGTTCGGGCACGGCCGGGTAGCGCCGGACACCGGACACCAGAAACCGGACACCCGTCTTACCGCCGCGCCACGCTCACTCCCTCGAGCAGCACCGACGATGCCCAGCGCGACCCCGCCCAGCGCGCATCGTTCCCGAAGGCGCCGACTCGGTTCCACAGCTCATAGGCGTTTCCTGCGACAGCCGCGTCCTTCACCCGCCCGGTGATCTCACCGCGCTCGACGCGATAGGCCAATGCCACGGGGTGGCTGAACGCTCCGCCGATCACATTGCCCTGCCCCACCCCGATCAGCTCGTCGACCAGTAAACCGTCTCGGATGTCCTTCAGCAATCCGCCCCCCAGTGCCGAAGCGGCGCCCCCGGGCACCGGACCCCCGACACCTAACACCAGGTTCGTATATCCCGGCACTGGCTTCCCGAAGATCCCTCGCTCTCCATTCCCTGTGCTCTGTGTCCTGGCGCGCGCGGCCGTTTCGAGATCATAAATGAATCCGCGCACGATCCCCCGCTCCACGAGCGCCGTGCGCCGTGAGGTGACGCACTCGTCATCGATGGGACGCGAGCTTGGCCGACCCGCCCGGAGTGGGTCGTCGGCGAGCGAGAACCGGGCGTCGAACGCGCGCTCGCCGACCTTCCCCCCGAGCGGCGAAATGCCCTGCAGCACGGCCTTCCCCGACAATGCCTGCGTGACCGGCAACATCAGCGGCGACAGGCCCGACGGCGTGAAGACGACGGGCAGCGCGCCTTCGGGCGGCGCGACGATCCGCAGAGCACGGTCGAGCCGGGTGTTGACCGATGCGACCAGGGCCGCCAACACATCGTCGCCCGGAAAGTCCGCGGTCTCGGCCGAGTCCCCCACCGCCAGGACGTCGTCCCCGGCGATGCGCCACACATCCACGCTAACGGCGACGCCGCTCGAGGCGTACTCGGCCGCGCCGCCGCTGGTATTCGCGACGCGCACCTGGGCGGTCTCGCGGTCGATGGCGACGTTGACCTGACAGCCCTCGCGCTCGAGCCGCTCGAGCAGCGAGCGGCCCATAGCGATCAGCGCGTCCAGGCTGGCGCCCGCCGCGCGATCGAAGAAGGTCGAGATGCTCGGGAGCGGGCTCCCGGGGGGGCGGGAGGCGGGAAACCCGAGGTCGATCTCTTCCCCGAGCTCGGCGGAGGCGAGCGCGCGCGTCACGAGGTCGTCGGGGGGGACGTCGGCCGCGGTGGTGCCCGCGACGCCGACTCGCCCACGGTGGCGTACACGGAGGTTGGCGCCCGCTTCTTCGGTCGCGCCGGCGGCCTTGAGCCGGCCCCACTCGAAGGCCACGGACGTCCGCTCCACCCGACGCCACAGCGCGTCCGCGCCACCATCGGCCCGACGCCGGGCGACCTCGAGCAGGCGCTCGATCACGCCGGCACGTCGCCGCCGACCAGCGCTTCCTCGATTCGCACGTGCGGCGCGCCCTCCGTCACCGGCAGCGGCGATTGCCCCGCCTTGCCGCAGCCGCCACCCATCTGGTTCCACCGGAAATCGCCGGCGATGTGGTCGATGCGGTCGAGCGTCTGGAACAGGTTGCCGGCGAGCACCACGTCCTTGACGAGCTCCGCAACGTGCCCATCGCGGATCATGCGGCCGTAGGCGGCGGTAAACGAGAAATTCTCGAGCATCGTCTGACCGCCGAACGCGCCGCAGGCATAGACGCCGAGCGTCACGTCGCGAATCAGGTCGTCGAAGGTGCCCTTGCCGTTTCCGATATACGTGTTGGTCATCCGAACGATCGGCGGATGGCGGAACGACAGGGCGCGCGCGTTGCCAGAGGGTCGTTCGCCCATGGTGGCCGCCGTTTCGCGTGAGTGCAGGCGGCCGACGAGGATGCCCTCGCGGATGAGCGCCGTGTCCTGCGTCGGCGTGCCCTCGTCGTCGAACGGCAGCGTCCCCCGGAGACCCAGGGCGGCGCCGTTGTCGCCCACGTTGAGGACCGGCTTCCCGAAGCGGCGGCCGAGCGTCATCATCTCGCGGGCCTGCGGGTTTTCATAGACGAAGTCCGCCTCGGAGAGGTGTCCGAACGCTTCGTGGATGAACACCCCTGCGAGCTCCGGGTCGAGAATGACGGGGTAGGTGCCGCCGCGGACCATGGGCGCGTCGAGCAGCGCCACCGCGCGCTCCGCCGCAGCCCGGAAGCCGGACTCGTGATCCTGCGCGGACTTCCAGCCCCGGCGCAGGCCGACGGACTCGAGTCCTTTTTCGATGGTGCCGTCGCGGCGCGCCACCGCGGTTCCGGACAGGGTCACCTCGGGCCGCAGCTCGTGCAGCGCGGCTCCTTGCGCGTTCACGTACCAGTATTCGCTCACCTCGTCGCGATAGATGGCGAGCGTATCGACGATCCGGTCGCTCACCCCGAGCATCGCGCCGTTGTAGGCCTCGATCAGGCGCTTCTTATCCGCCAGGGCCACCCCACGCACATCCCCATCGAGATCGAGCGCCGCCTCGGCGCGTTGCGGAGCGACGTCGGCGAGCCGGATGGGAGGGTCGACGGACACCGCGCGCGAAAGCTCTCCCGCCCGCGCGACCATCGACTCGAGCTGGTCGAGGGATGTGAACGACGCGACGCCCCACCCCCGGCCGGCGTGCAGGACGCGTACGAACCCACCCTGGTCCTCGCTAGCGGTCGCCGATTCGAGGCGCCGCCCGCGGTAGGTCACGGCGGTACTCCAGGTGCGTTCGACGCGGATTTCGGTGTAGTCGGCGCGAGAGCGTTTCAGCGCCGCGGCCAGCCGATCGATCAACCCCCGAGTTCCTTGAGCTTCGCGGCGTAGTCGGGTCGCATCACGATCTCACCCTCGATGATGACCTCGCGGTCCCACGGGAGGATGATGAAGTTCTCGGTTTCGAGCGCGGCGAAGTCGGGTTGGAAGGGTCCCGTCCGAAACGAGACGGCGGTCTTCACGTCGGCGGGGTTGAGCTCGCGCACGGCGTTCAGGGCGAGCTTCATGGTGGCGCCCGTGTCGCACGTCTCGTCCACGATCAACACGCGCCGGCCCGTGACGAGACGCGGCGGAGCGGCGATCACGACCGGTCGCCCACCCGCCTCGGTCCGGGTGATGGCGAGGGACGCGAAGTCCCGCTGCAGGATGCTCGCCACCACCGCGCCGGGAATCACCCCCGCCCGGGCGATGCCGATCACCACCTCGGGGTCGTACGCGCGGAAGATTCGCAGCGCCAGGGCCCGGCACATCTCGCCGAACAGCGGCCAGTCGACCTCGAGGACGCCGTGGGGCTTGCGGGGGGGGCGCGCGTTGCGCGGCGGAGGTGTGCGGGGCGCGGCGGGCATGGGGTCAGAAGCTACATTGCAAAGTCACGAGGCCGCAAGCTATTTTCGGCGCATGGGTTTCTGGCGCCGTCTGTTCGGCGGCTCGGTTGCGGACGATCTCAAACCCCAGCGCCTCGACTACCTGAACGAGGCGCTCGCACTGGAACGCCAGGGCGATTACGAGTCGGCCCTCACGTCGTACCGCCTCGCCCTTCGCGATCATCCCAACGACGCGCGCATTCTCCAGAACATGGCCATCGCGTTCACCAAGACGCGCCGCGTCGACGAAGCCATCCGCCATTACCGCCGGGCGCTCGAGCTGGACCGGGAGCTCGCCGGCGCGCACTACGGCCTTGCGTTCTTGCTGCTCAAGCGAGGGGATCCCGACGGGGCCACCCAGCATCTCCGGGCGTTTCTCGCCCACCCCCCCAAAGGTCCCGATGCGCAGAAGTGGATCGAGCACGCCACCGTGGCCCTGCGCGACCTGGGCGCCTCGGGAGGCGGGCCGACGCACGCCGCGGCGGCGGAGGCGCCCTGACCGGCCGGCCCCACCCCGGGGCCCGCGCCGGCGTCATCCTGCTCGTGGTCGCGGCGGCCGCCGGCTGTGGAGCCTTCGGCCCCCCGGACTTGAACCGCGTGATCGCCATCGAGATCACCGCCCCCGACAGTCTGGAGGAGCTCGTCACGCTCGTTCCGCATGCCCGAGCGCTCGACGGCCACCTCGACTCAGTCCCAGCGACGTTCACCTGGTCCACCCTCGACACCGCCGTCCTGACGGTGCTCGACAGCACGACGGGACGCACGGTGGTCAATCATGCTGGCAACACCGGCCGCCTGCTGGCGCGCACGGGCTCGATGTTCTCGAACCCGCTGCTAATTCGCACGCTCGCCGCGGCGGACACCGTCTATGCGACCCCCCCCACGCGCGTGGCGGACACCGTGCACCTGTCGGTCGACTCCCTCTCCGATTCGCTCGCCGTGCTCATCGCAGACACCATCGAGTCGGCGAGCGGCCTCGACTCGCTGGTCCCGCTCGCCGGCCGGCCCGTCGCCTACGCGATCACGTATCCCGCGCCGGACACCACCGTCACGCTGGTAGTCGACACCACCTCGCGTCTCCTCATCACCGCCGATACGGTGGCGACTGGCGCGACGGGGCTCGCGAGCGTCAGACTGCGGCTGATCAAGGGCACCGCGCCCGACAGCGTGCTCGTGACCGCGAGCGCTCACCGCGCCGTCGGCACGCCGGTGCCCGGGTCGCCTGTCACTTTCGTCGTGAGGTTCCTGCCATGAGCGCCCGTACGTTGACGGAGCTGTTCTTCGACGCCGTGGAGAAATACGGTGGTCACCCGGCGGCCTTCCGCTACAAGGCGGACGGAACGTGGCAAGCAGTCACGCATCGCGAGGCTCGGGAGCGAGTCGAGGCGCTCGCCATGGGACTGCGGGAGCTGGCGCTCGGCGCCGGGGACAAGGTCGCGATCCTGTCCGAAACCCGCCTCGACTGGACGCTCGCCGACTATGCGTGCCTCTGCATCCGCGCCACCGACGTACCGATCTACCCCACGTTGCCCGCGAATCAGGTCGAGTACATCCTGCGCGACTCGGGGGCGGCGGCGGTGTTCTGCTCCACCGCCGCGCAAGTGGAGAAGATCCAGTCGGTGCGCGCCGGGCTCCCGGCCCTGCGCAACGTCATCGTCTTCGATGCGACGGCCGCGGGCGGTGGCGTCCTCGCCCTTGCCGACGTCGAGAAGAAGGGAAAGGCGGCCGCGGCGAAGTATCCCCGCCTCAAGGAAGACGCCCTGGCCGTGCGGCCCGACGACCTCGCGACGCTGATCTACACGTCGGGCACGACCGGGCAACCCAAAGGCGTCATGCTGAGCCACGGCAACATCTGCTCCAATGTGAATGCGTGCGTGGCGGTGCTGCGCGCGAGCGAAGACGACAGTTGCCTGGCCTGGCTCCCGCTGTCGCACATCCTCGAGCGCATGGTGGAGTACTACTTCTTCGAGGTCGGCGTGACGATCAACTTCGCCGAATCGGTGGACACGGTCGCGCAGAATCTGCTCGACGTGCATCCGACGATCGTCGCGGGCGTGCCGCGCCTGTACGAAAAGGTCTACGCCCGCGTGCTCGAGAACGCGCTGAGCGGCAGCGCGCTCAAGCGACGGATCTTCCTCTGGGCCAAGCGCGTCGGGGAGGCGTGGACGGCGCATCGCCTCGCCGGCGTCCCGGTTCCGCTGACCCTACGCCTGCGGCGCGCGCTCGCCGATCGCCTGGTCTTCGCGAAGCTGCGCGCCCGGACCGGTGGCCGCGTGAAGTTCTTCGTCTCCGGATCGGCGCCCCTCGCGGCCGAGGTCGCGCGGTTCTTCTTCAGCGCCGGTCTGCCCGTCCTCGAGGGGTACGGCCTGACCGAAACCTCGCCCGTCCTCACCCTCACTCCGCTCGATCGCCCCAGGCTCGGCGCCGTGGGCAAGCCGATCCCCGGCGTGCAGATCAAGATCGCGTCGGACGGCGAGATCCTCGCGAAGGGGCCCAACATCATGCGGGGCTACTACAACAAGCCCGACGAGACCCGGGAAGCGATCGATGCGGACGGCTGGTTCCACACGGGCGACATCGGGGAGCTCGACGCCGATGGCTACCTCAAAATCACCGACCGGAAAAAGGATCTCCTCAAGACGGCCGGCGGGAAGTACATCGCCCCGCAGCCGATCGAGAATACCGTCCGCCTGAACAAGTTCGTGGCGAGCGCGGTGGTCCTCGGCGACATGCGCAAGTTCCCGATCATTCTCATCGTGCCGAACTTCGAGAACCTGGAGCGCTGGGCCAAGGAGCGCGGCCTGGCGTACGCGTCCCATGCCGATCTGATCCGGCTGGCGGACGTGAAGGCCAAGATGGAGCGCGAGGTGATGGGCGGCCTGCGCGACCTCGCGAAGTTCGAGATGCCGAAGAAGGTCGTGCTGCTCGAGCGCGACTTCACGATCGAGTCGGGCGAGCTGACCCCGTCGCTGAAGGTCAAGCGGCGTCAGGTCGAGAAGAACTACAAGGAGATGATCGACCGCGTCTACACCGAGGCCGATCCCACGGCCGCGACGGTCGAAGGCTGATCAGCGCCGCTCGGCGACGAGCAGTCCCTGCCCCGAGGCAACCCGGGTCAGCCCGGGGGGCGGTGTGACGTCGTCGCGCTCCACCACCAGCCGCCGCCCCGGCAGCAGGATGCGGTGCGCTTCCGCGAGCCAGGCCGGCTCCGCGCGATCTCGCCCGACCACCACCGCCCGCGCCATCGTTCGTCGCAACGGGATCATCGTGTCACAGGCCACGAGACTCAGCACCGGCAGCTCCTCGACGTCGGGCGGGGCGTCGATCCCGATGAAATGGATGCCGCCCATCAGTCCCGCGAGCCCCACCGCGTGGCGCGCGGCGGAGCCGAGCAGGACGACGTAGCCACCCGGACCGGAAAGATCGAGCAACGCCTGGAGGGTCTCGGCCGCAGGGAGCGGGGAGCGGGGAGCGGGACCCTCCGCAGTGCCAGGTCCTGCTCCCCGCTCCCTGCTCCCCGAGAATTGCACAACTCCCTTGAGGATCGCGAATTCCCGCCCGCACACCGGGCACCCGAGCACCCCGGACCGCACCATGCGGCCGCGCATTTCTCCCGTGGACATCACGAGGAACCCCTCGTCGTGGGGCTCCGGGCAGCGCAGCATCTCCGTCAGGTCAATGTGCACGTGAGCCGAACTCCACCCACGTCACGCGATCCGCTTCGACGCGCACGCGTCGCGTCATTTTTCGCCCGTCGACCACGACCGCGAGCGTGTAGTCCCCTGGATCGACGTCCGAGACCGCGAAGTGCTCCCCGTAGTCGGGGTCGGGATGATTGTGCTCCCCGTATGTCTCCGCGTACGAGTACGGCGTTTCCTGAGGCTCTGCCTTGATCAGCCCGTAGACACGCGCCTGTTGCGCGGGGCGGCCCTGCGCGTCCCACACGCGCCCGGCCACGATGCCCGTCCCGGGCAGGGGCCGGATCCACAGCTCGGGATTCACGGTGTAGCGCGGGAACCGCTCGTTCGGATCGACTACAAGCGGCGTCGAGTCGACAGGCGTGGTGTGAATCTCGAGGTGCAGATGGTCGTTCGTGGCCCGACCGGTATTGCCCACGAGCGCGATGACGTCGCCCGCCTTCACCCGCTGGCCCTCGGACACGAGCAGCTTGGAATTGTGGTAGTACGTCGAGTAGACGAAGAGCCCCTTCACCTTTCGGTCGTGGCGGATCGCCACCGTGTTCGAGCCCCGCTCCGCGAGCCCCGCGAACACCACGGTCCCGTCGCCGATCGCGTGGACCGGCGTGCCGTCGGGGTTGTTGAACTCGACGCCCTGATGTTGCTGGAAGTAGCCGCCCATGGTGGAGCCGTATCGGTAGGTCTGGTCGATATACGGTTGATCGGTCGGGGCGATCGGGCGCGCGAACCAGGTGTGCCGTGTGCCCTGAGTGTCGGTGTCGGGGCGTTCGCGATACGTCACGCCGACCAGGCTCAAGCCTTGATTGATGCGACACGTCGAGATCCCCGTGGGACGGCCAGCCGCATACGTGCCGGGCGCGAGCACCAGGAGCGCTGTGACCGTCGGCGTGACGTCGCACACGCTCAATGCGTCACCGTCTTCCTCGTACGCGCCTTCGCGTGTGCCCGCGAATGCGCGCCCTGGGCCGGCTCCCACGATGGCCTGCACGGCGGGCATGTCCACCCGGCAACCCTTTACGACGGGAGCGACGGGACACGCCGGGCGTCCCTTCTTGTCGAGCCACGCGTTCCGGGCCGCATCGAGCCGATACAGCCCGCGTTCCGTTCCAACCCACGCCACCGCACCGGTGTCGGGCGCGATCGCGCGAACCCGATCCGCGCACTCCGCCGTGGGGCATCGCACAGGCGTCGGATACTCCGTCCAGGTGCGACCGCCATCCGTGGAGCGGGCGAGGCCGCGCAGGTGACCCGCCCACAGACTCCCGTCCGCCCCGCGCGCCAGCGCGAGGACGTACTGGCTCCGGATCCGGGCTCCCCCCTCCGCCCATGCATGGGCCGGGGTCGTCGCGCCGATCGAATCCGTGATCTCGGACCAATTGGCCCCGCGATCCCAGCTCAGCTTGATGCCGTCGGCAGTGGCGATGTAGACGGTGTCCCCACGCGTGACGATGCCGTTCGGTGGGACGTACTGCCACTCGGGCCCCAGCTGGTCGCCCGTCCAGCTGGTCCAGCTCTTTCCGCCGTCGGTCGAGAGTCCCCAGCCGTTGCCCACGGTGCCGTACCAGACTTCGCCCGCCGCACCGAAGCCGAAAGCGTTGACGAAGTCGAACGAGATGGACCGCGCGGTGGAATCGGCCGAATGGCTGAGCCGCTCCCAGGCGCCCGCGCCCGAGTGGAGCACGAAGATCCCCTGCCCGTACGTGCCCACCCAGACGGCCTTGTCGGGCGCGCGGGCGATCGCGAGCACGTGGACGCCGAAACCGGTGCTATCGGGCAGCGGAGGCAGAAGAGACTGGGCCGCCGTCGGCACGGGTGCCCAAAGGATGGTCAGGGTTGCAAGTACACTCCGCACTCCCCACTCCGCATTCCGCACTTGCTCAGCTCCGCGCCGCGTAAACCGTCGGCATCAATCTGATTTCGGTGACGTCCACCCGCTGCGGCTGCGTGACCGCATAGAGCGCGGCGGCCGCGACGTCTTCCGCGCACAGCATGTCGCGACGCTTGGTGAAACCGGGTTTCGAGTCCGGGTCGATCGGATCCCAGATGTCCGTGTCCACCGGCCCGGGCGACAGCAGGGTGGTGCGCACCCCGGTCTTGGACAGCTCGACCCGGAGAATCTCGTGCAGCCCGCGCAGGCCATACTTGCTCGCTGCGTACGCACCGGAGCCGGAGTACGCGACGTGATCGGACACGGAGCCGACCGTGACGACGTGCCCGCTCCCTCGTCGCACCATGGGCGGGACCAGCGTACGCGCCAGGAGGAACGCTCCCGTGAGGTTGATCGCGAGGGTGCGCTGAAACTCCTCGGGCTCGATCTCCTGGAATGGCTTGATGAAGAACTGACCCGCGTTGTTGACGAGGACATCGGGGACGCCGAGCGCATCCAGGATGCGAGCTCCGGTCCGAGCGACGGCCTCGGGGTCGGACACGTCGCAGCGAAGGTCGGTCCGTCGCTCGGCGGACGCATCGCCCAGGCTTCGCGCGAGTCGCACCACGTGCGCGCCCGCGCCGTGCAGCGCCCCCGCCACGGCGAGGCCGATGCCCCGTGAGGCTCCAGAGACGACAGCGATCTTTCCGCTCAGCGCGGCGTCGTTCACTCCGAGCCCCGACCGCTGTACACGAGGCGCAGGAACTCGTCGCGGGTTTTGGCGTCCTGGAGCAGGGCCCCGCGCAGCGCGCTCGTCACGGTCTTGGAGTTCTGCTTTTCCACACCCCGCATCATCATGCAGAGGTGGTATGCCTCGATGACGACGCCGACACCGCGCGGCTCCAGCACGTCCATGAGGGCGTCGGCGACCTGATCCGTCAGCCGTTCCTGCACCTGGAGGCGCCGCGCGAAGACTTCGATCACCCGCGGGATCTTGGACAGGCCGACGAGCCTCCCGTTCGGGAGGTAGGCCACGTGCGCCCGCCCGAAGAAGGGGAGCATGTGGTGCTCGCACAGCGAGTAGATCTCGATGTCGCG